>NZ_JBVIFN010000029.1:0-1153 GCF_055571305.1 Cellulosimicrobium sp. NPDC030954 | reverse complement strand
GGTCAGACGGTATGAGTAGCTCCCGGGTCGGCCCGGGTCGCGCGGGCGGGGCCTCGCTATGAAGGTCGTGGGTTACCGAGCAGATTGCCCTGCCCGGCCTATCCACATTCAGAGGAGGCCCCGTGTTTACCGAGCGTACGAGCGTTGGCCTGGACGTGCACGCACGATCCATCCGGGCGAGCGCGATCGACACGACCACCGGCGAGCTGGTGGAGCAGACCTTGGCGCCGGGCGAGGACTACCGGGGTGTCCTGGACTGGGTCACGCGGCTGCCCGGCCCGGTGGCGGTGGCCTACGAGGCCGGTCCGACGGGTTTCGGCCTGGCCCGGGTGCTGACCGGTGCTGGGTTCCGGTGCCTGGTGGCCGCGCCGTCGAAGATCAACCGGGCGCCCGGAGACCGGGTCAAGACCGACGCCCGCGACGCGCGCCTGCTCGCCCGCTTGCTGCGGGTCGATGACCTCACCGGCGTGGTCGTGCCCACGATCGAGCAGGAATCGGCCCGCGACCTGGTCCGGTTGCGGTTCGACAACCGTTCGGACCTGATGAGCGCCCGGCATCGGCTGGGCAAGCTGCTGCTGCGCCACGGGTACGTCTACGACGGCGGGCGAGCCTGGACCGGCGCGCACGAACAGTGGATGAACCAGATCCACTTCACCCACCCAGGCACCCGGGCCGCGTTCACCGAGTCCCGCGAGCTGGTGACCCACCTCGAGGCGCGCCGCGACCGGCTCGATACGCAGATCGGGCTCCTGGCCGCGGACTCCTCGTTCACCCCCGTGGTCACACGGCTGTGCTGCCTGCGCGGGATCGCGACCCTGACCGGGTTCGCCCTGGCTGTCGAGATCGGCGACTGGACCCGCTTCACCGGCTCAAGCATCGGCGCCTTCCTCGGCCTGACCCCGAGCGAACACTCCTCGGGCACCACCCGCCGCCAGGGCGCGATCACCAAGGCCGGCAACACCCACGCCCGCCGCCTGCTCATCGAGTCCGCCTGGCTGCACAAGCCCCGCTACACCGTCGGCAAGGTCCTGCAGGAACGCTGGAACCAAGCCTCACCCGCCGCCCGTGAACGCGCCGACGCCGGCAACCGGCGCCTGCACCACCGCTGGATCCGGTACGACGCCCACGGCAAGAAGCACACCGTGGCCACCAC
>NZ_JBVIFN010000028.1:0-1473 GCF_055571305.1 Cellulosimicrobium sp. NPDC030954 | reverse complement strand
TTGTACCGGCCATTGTAGCATGCGTGAAGCCCAAGACATAAGGGGCATGATGATTTGACGTCATCCCCACCTTCCTCCGAGTTGACCCCGGCAGTCTCCCATGAGTCCCCGGCATAACCCGCTGGCAACATGGGACGAGGGTTGCGCTCGTTGCGGGACTTAACCCAACATCTCACGACACGAGCTGACGACAACCATGCACCACCTGTGCACGAGTGTCCAAAGAGACCACCATCTCTGGTGGCTTCTCGTGCATGTCAAGCCTTGGTAAGGTTCTTCGCGTTGCATCGAATTAATCCGCATGCTCCGCCGCTTGTGCGGGCCCCCGTCAATTCCTTTGAGTTTTAGCCTTGCGGCCGTACTCCCCAGGCGGGGCACTTAATGCGTTTGCTGCGGCACGGAACTCGTGGAATGAGCCCCACACCTAGTGCCCAACGTTTACGGCATGGACTACCAGGGTATCTAATCCTGTTCGCTCCCCATGCTTTCGCTCCTCAGCGTCAGTTGCGGCCCAGAGACCTGCCTTCGCCATCGGTGTTCCTCCTGATATCTGCGCATTCCACCGCTACACCAGGAATTCCAGTCTCCCCTACCGCACTCTAGTCTGCCCGTACCCGATGCAAGCTCGAGGTTGAGCCTCGAGTTTTCACACCAGACGCGACAAACCGCCTACGAGCTCTTTACGCCCAATAATTCCGGACAACGCTTGCGCCCTACGTATTACCGCGGCTGCTGGCACGTAGTTAGCCGGCGCTTCTTCTGCAGGTACCGTCACTTGCGCTTCTTCCCTGCTGAAAGAGGTTTACAACCCGAAGGCCTTCATCCCTCACGCGGCGTCGCTGCATCAGGCTTGCGCCCATTGTGCAATATTCCCCACTGCTGCCTCCCGTAGGAGTCTGGGCCGTGTCTCAGTCCCAGTGTGGCCGGTCGCCCTCTCAGGCCGGCTACCCGTCGTCGCCTTGGTAGGCCATCACCCCACCAACAAGCTGATAGGCCGCGAGCCCATCCCTGACCGAAAAACTTTCCAACCACCCCCATGCGAGGACGGCTCATATCCAGTATTAGCCCCGGTTTCCCGGAGTTATCCCGAAGTCAAGGGCAGGTTACTCACGTGTTACTCACCCGTTCGCCACTAATCCACCCAGCAAGCTGGGCTTCATCGTTCGACTTGCATGTGTTAAGCACGCCGCCAGCGTTCGTCCTGAGCCAGGATCAAACTCTCCGTAAATGAACAACGCCCACCACCAAGCACAGCCCAGTGATGAACAATCCATACGAAGCGAACCCAACCGGGTTCACAAAACTGGCATCAACACGAAAGATGACATCATCTTCCGAAATCAACCAAAGGAATCCCAGACACAACCAACCACCCCACCCGGACGGGCAAGAACAGCCAGCCATGCCACAGGGACAAAAATTGGCATTGACTAACAAGCACACTGTTGAGTTCTCAAACAACCGACACACACC
>NZ_JBVIFN010000027.1:0-2012 GCF_055571305.1 Cellulosimicrobium sp. NPDC030954 | reverse complement strand
ACCTACTCCAGCCCCAGGATGCGACGAGCCGACATCGAGGTGCCAAACCATGCCGTCGATATGGACTCTTGGGCAAGATCAGCCTGTTATCCCCGGGGTACCTTTTATCCGTTGAGCGACGGCGCTTCCACAAGCCACCGCCGGATCACTAGTTCCGACTTTCGTCCCTGCTCGACCTGTCAGTCTCACAGTCAAGCTCCCTTGTGCACTTGCACTCGACACCTGATTGCCAACCAGGCTGAGGGAACCTTTGAGCGCCTCCGTTACATTTTAGGAGGCAACCGCCCCAGTTAAACTACCCACCAGGCACTGTCCCTGGTCCGGATCACGGACCGAGGTTAGACATCCGAAGCGGCCAGAGTGGTATTTCAACGTTGACTCCACCCGCACTGGCGTACGGGCTTCACAGTCTCCCACCTATCCTACACAAGCCGCACCGAACACCAATACCAAGCTATAGTAAAGGTCCCGGGGTCTTTCCGTCCTGCTGCGCGTAACGAGCATCTTTACTCGTAGTGCAATTTCGCCGAGTTCGCGGTTGAGACAGCGGAGAAGTCGTTACGCCATTCGTGCAGGTCGGAACTTACCCGACAAGGAATTTCGCTACCTTAGGATGGTTATAGTTACCACCGCCGTTTACTGGGGCTTAAATTCTGAGCTTCACCCCGAAGGGTTGACCCGTCCTCTTAACCTTCCAGCACCGGGCAGGCGTCAGTCCGTATACATCGTCTTGCGACTTCGCACGGACCTGTGTTTTTAGTAAACAGTCGCTTCTCCCTGGTCTCTGCGGCCGTCCACGCTCCCACCGCGAGGGTGTTCACGCTTCAGGCCCCCCTTCTCCCGAAGTTACGGGGGCATTTTGCCGAGTTCCTTAACCACGATTCTCTCGATCGCCTTAGTATTCTCTACCTGACCACCTGAGTCGGTTTGGGGTACGGGCGGCTAGAACCTCGCGCCGAGGCTTTTCTTGGCAGCATAGGATCACCCAGTTCGCGCTTGTGCGCTCACCGTCAGCTCTCAGCCTTCATGCCTGGCGGATTTGCCTACCAGACGGCCTACAGCCTTGGACGTGGTCTACCATCGCCACGCCGGGCTACCTTCCTGCGTCACCCCTGTTAATACGCTTACCTACTACCGGATTGGGTCCCGCGCGCCCCTGCCACATGACCCCGAAGGGTCGGCGGGCAGGTTTGGGCGGTCAGCATCACCGGGCTCGGTATGGGCGGTTCTTCGCCGGTAGGAGAATATCAACTCCTTGTCCATCGACTACGCCTGTCGGCCTCGCCTTAGGTCCCGACTTACCCAGGGCGGATTAACCTGGCCCTGGAACCCTTGGTCATTCGGCGGACGGGTTTCTCACCCGTCTTTCGCTACTCATGCCTGCATTCTCACTCGTGTGGGCTCCACCACTGGGTTCCCCCGCGGCTTCACTGCCCACACGACGCTCCCCTACCCACCTGCGCCTCTGGACCACGAAGGCCTGAGTTGAGCGCAGATGCCACGGCTTCGGCGGTGTACTTGAGCCCCGCTACATTGTCGGCGCGGAATCACTTGACCAGTGAGCTATTACGCACTCTTTCAAGGGTGGCTGCTTCTAAGCCAACCTCCTGGTTGTCTGTGCAACTCCACATCCTTTCCCACTTAGCACACGCTTAGGGGCCTTAGCCGGTGGTCTGGGCTGTTTCCCTCTCGACTACGGAGCTTATCCCCCGCAGTCTCACTGCCACGCTTCCACTTACCGGCATTCGGAGTTTGGCTGACGTCAGTAACCTTGTAGGGCCCATCGGCCATCCAGTAGCTCTACCTCCGGCAAGAAACACGTGACGCTGCACCTAAATGCATTTCGGGGAGAACCAGCTATCACGAAGTTTGATTGGCCTTTCACCCCTAACCACAGGTCATCCCCCAGGTTTTCAACCCTGGTGGGTTCGGTCCTCCACGCGGTCTTACCCGCGCTTCAACCTGCCCATGGCTAGATCACTTCGCTTCGGGTCTAGACCCAGCGACTACGG
>NZ_JBVIFN010000026.1:0-3428 GCF_055571305.1 Cellulosimicrobium sp. NPDC030954 | reverse complement strand
CCATGGGCATGCTCAACCACCATTTCGCAGCAGCCGCCTGATCGGCGCAGAGCGACAGCCTACCTCTGACTGCCGCCAATCTTTGCAACAGAGCCACCCAGTGGACATAAGCCTGTTCGGTTCGTAAGCTATAATGCAAGTAGCGTATGCGCTCACGCAACTGGTCCAGAACCTTGACCGAACGCAGCGGTGGTAACGGCGCAGTGGCGGTTTTCATGGCTTGTTATGACTGTTTTTTTGTACAGTCTATGCCTCGGGCATCCAAGCAGCAAGCGCGTTACGCCGTGGGTCGATGTTTGATGTTATGGAGCAGCAACGATGTTACGCAGCAGGGCAGTCGCCCTAAAACAAAGTTAGACATCATGAGGGAAGCGGTGACCATCGAAATTTCGAACCAACTATCAGAGGTGCTAAGCGTCATTGAGCGCCATCTGGAATCAACGTTGCTGGCCGTGCATTTGTACGGCTCCGCAGTGGATGGCGGCCTGAAGCCATACAGCGTTATTGAATTGTTGGTTACTGTGGCCGTAAAGCTTGATGAAACGACGCGGCGAGCATTGCTCAATGATCTTATGGAGGCTTCGGCTTTCCCTGGCGAGAGCGAGACGCTCCGCGCTATAGAAGTCACCCTTGTCGTGCATGACGACATCATCCCGTGGCGTTATCCGGCTAAGCGCGAGCTGCAATTTGGAGAATGGCAGCGCAATGACATTCTTGCGGGTATCTTCGAGCCAGCCATGATCGACATTGATCTAGCTATCCTGCTTACAAAAGCAAGAGAACATAGCGTTGCCTTGGTAGGTCCGGCAGCGGAGGAATTCTTTGACCCGGTTCCTGAACAGGATCTATTCGAGGCGCTGAGGGAAACCTTGAAGCTATGGAACTCGCAGCCCGACTGGGCCGGCGATGAGCGAAATGTAGTGCTTACGTTGTCCCGCATTTGGTACAGCGCAATAACCGGCAAAATCGCGCCGAAGGATGTCGCTGCCGACTGGGCAATAAAACGCCTACCTGCCCAGTATCAGCCCGTCTTACTTGAAGCTAAGCAAGCTTATCTGGGACAAAAAGAAGATCACTTGGCCTCACGCGCAGATCACTTGGAAGAATTTATTCGCTTTGTGAAAGGCGAGATCATCAAGTCAGTTGGTAAATGATGTCTAACAATTCGTTCAAGCCGACCGCGCTACGCGCGGCGGCTTAACTCCGGCGTTAGATGCACTAAGCACATAATTGCTCACAGCCAAACTATCAGGTCAAGTCTGCTTTTATTATTTTTAAGCGTGCATAATAAGCCCTACACAAATTGGGAGATATATCATGAAAGGCTGGCTTTTTCTTGTTATCGCAATAGTTGGCGAAGTAATCGCAACATCCGCATTAAAATCTAGCGAGGGCTTTACTAAGCTTGCCCCTTCCGCCGTTGTCATAATCGGTTATGGCATCGCATTTTATTTTCTTTCTCTGGTTCTGAAATCCATCCCTGTCGGTGTTGCTTATGCAGTCTGGTCGGGACTCGGCGTCGTCATAATTACAGCCATTGCCTGGTTGCTTCATGGGCAAAAGCTTGATGCGTGGGGCTTTGTAGGTATGGGGCTCATAATTGCTGCCTTTTTGCTCGCCCGATCCCCATCGTGGAAGTCGCTGCGGAGGCCGACGCCATGGTGACGGTGTTCGGCATTCTGAATCTCACCGAGGACTCCTTCTTCGATGAGAGCCGGCGGCTAGACCCCGCCGGCGCTGTCACCGCGGCGATCGAAATGCTGCGAGTCGGATCAGACGTCGTGGATGTCGGACCGGCCGCCAGCCATCCGGACGCGAGGCCTGTATCGCCGGCCGATGAGATCAGACGTATTGCGCCGCTCTTAGACGCCCTGTCCGATCAGATGCACCGTGTTTCAATCGACAGCTTCCAACCGGAAACCCAGCGCTATGCGCTCAAGCGCGGCGTGGGCTACCTGAACGATATCCAAGGATTTCCTGACCCTGCGCTCTATCCCGATATTGCTGAGGCGGACTGCAGGCTGGTGGTTATGCACTCAGCGCAGCGGGATGGCATCGCCACCCGCACCGGTCACCTTCGACCCGAAGACGCGCTCGACGAGATTGTGCGGTTCTTCGAGGCGCGGGTTTCCGCCTTGCGACGGAGCGGGGTCGCTGCCGACCGGCTCATCCTCGATCCGGGGATGGGATTTTTCTTGAGCCCCGCACCGGAAACATCGCTGCACGTGCTGTCGAACCTTCAAAAGCTGAAGTCGGCGTTGGGGCTTCCGCTATTGGTCTCGGTGTCGCGGAAATCCTTCTTGGGCGCCACCGTTGGCCTTCCTGTAAAGGATCTGGGTCCAGCGAGCCTTGCGGCGGAACTTCACGCGATCGGCAATGGCGCTGACTACGTCCGCACCCACGCGCCTGGAGATCTGCGAAGCGCAATCACCTTCTCGGAAACCCTCGCGAAATTTCGCAGTCGCGACGCCAGAGACCGAGGGTTAGATCATGCCTAGCATTCACCTTCCGGCCGCCCGCTAGCGGACCCTGGTCAGGTTCCGCGAAGGTGGGCGCAGACATGCTGGGCTCGTCAGGATCAAACTGCACTATGAGGCGGCGGTTCATACCGCGCCAGGGGAGCGAATGGACAGCGAGGAGCCTCCGAACGTTCGGGTCGCCTGCTCGGGTGATATCGACGAGGTTGTGCGGCTGATGCACGACGCTGCGGCGTGGATGTCCGCCAAGGGAACGCCCGCCTGGGACGTCGCGCGGATCGACCGGACATTCGCGGAGACCTTCGTCCTGAGATCCGAGCTCCTAGTCGCGAGTTGCAGCGACGGCATCGTCGGCTGTTGCACCTTGTCGGCCGAGGATCCCGAGTTCTGGCCCGACGCCCTCAAGGGGGAGGCCGCATATCTGCACAAGCTCGCGGTGCGACGGACACATGCGGGCCGGGGTGTCAGCTCCGCGCTGATCGAGGCTTGCCGCCATGCCGCGCGAACGCAGGGGTGCGCCAAGCTGCGGCTCGACTGCCACCCGAACCTGCGTGGCCTATACGAGCGGCTCGGATTCACCCACGTCGACACTTTCAATCCCGGCTGGGATCCAACCTTCATCGCAGAACGCCTAGAACTCGAAATCTAACGTCCGTTCGGGCATCGAGGTCCATGTCGGGGTGGGACGGGCCCGTGGCTTCAAGATCACTTGCAGTCCGACCGCGATGTCTTGGTTGCGCGAGAGGTTGTCGATATGGCTCTGTTGCAAAAATCGTGAAGCTTGAGCATGCTTGGCGGAGATTGGACGGACGGAACGATGACGGATTTCAAGTGGCGCCATTTCCAGGGTGATGTGAGGCTCTGTTGCAAAAATCGTGAAGCTTGAGCATGCTTGGCGGAGATTGGACGGACGGAACGATGACGGATTTCAAGTGGCGCCATTTCCAGGGT
>NZ_JBVIFN010000025.1:0-5550 GCF_055571305.1 Cellulosimicrobium sp. NPDC030954 | reverse complement strand
TTGACTAAAAGGAGTCCGGCGGTGTCCTACTCTCCCACAGGGTCCCCCCTGCAGTACCATCGGCGCTGTGAGGCTTAGCTTCCGGGTTCGGAATGTGACCGGGCGTTTCCCTCACGCTATGGCCGCCGAAACACTATTGATGTTTCAATCAAACCTAGGTTCACACGTGTGTGTGATCGAAGGTGGTTCTCGACCGTACATCGAGAACCACTCAGTGGACGCAAGCACCAACGAACGGTGTGTTATCAAGTCATCGGCTTATTAGTACCAGTCAGCTGCACACGTTACCGTGCTTCCACATCTGGCCTATCAACCCAGTAGTCTGGCTGGGAGCCTCTCACCCGAAGGTATGGAAGTCTCATCTTGAGGCCGGCTTCCCGCTTAGATGCTTTCAGCGGTTATCCATCCCGAACGTAGCTAATCAGCGGTGCTCCTGGCGGAACAACTGACACACCAGAGGTTCGTCCAACCCGGTCCTCTCGTACTAGGGTCAGATCCTCTCAAACTTCCTACGCGCGCAGCGGATAGGGACCGAACTGTCTCACGACGTTCTAAACCCAGCTCGCGTACCGCTTTAATGGGCGAACAGCCCAACCCTTGGGACCTACTCCAGCCCCAGGATGCGACGAGCCGACATCGAGGTGCCAAACCATGCCGTCGATATGGACTCTTGGGCAAGATCAGCCTGTTATCCCCGAGGTACCTTTTATCCGTTGAGCGACAGCGCTTCCACAAGCCACTGCCGGATCACTAGTCCCGACTTTCGTCCCTGCTCGACCTGTCAGTCTCACAGTCAAGCTCCCTTGTGCACTTACACTCGCCACCTGATTGCCAACCAGGTTGAGGGAACCTTTGGGCGCCTCCGTTACTTTTTGGGAGGCAACCGCCCCAGTTAAACTACCCACCAGGCACTGTCCCTGAACCGGATTACGGTTCGAAGTTAGATATCCAGAGTGACCAGAGTGGTATTTCAACAATGACTCCACGGTAACTGGCGTCACCGCTTCAAAGTCTCCCACCTATCCTACACAAGCCACACCGAACACCAATACCAAGCTGTAGTAAAGGTCACGGGGTCTTTCCGTCCTGCTGCGCGTAACGAGCATCTTTACTCGTAATGCAATTTCGCCGAGTTCGCGGTTGAGACAGTTGGGAAGTCGTTACGCCATTCGTGCAGGTCGGAACTTACCCGACAAGGAATTTCGCTACCTTAGGATGGTTATAGTTACCACCGCCGTTTACTGGGGCTTAAATTCTCAGCTTCGCCTTGCGGCTAACCGGTCCTCTTAACCTTCCAGCACCGGGCAGGCGTCAGTCCGTATACATCGTCTTGCGACTTGGCACGGACCTGTGTTTTTAGTAAACAGTCGCTACCCACTAGTCTCTGCGGCCTCCAAACGCTTTCGGAGCAAGTCCTAATACGTCGAAGGCCCCCCTTCTCCCGAAGTTACGGGGGCATTTTGCCGAGTTCCTTAACCACGATTCTCTCGATCTCCTTGGTATTCTCTACCTGACCACCTGAGTCGGTTTGGGGTACGGGCGGCTAGAACCTCGCGTCGATGCTTTTCTCGGCAGCATAGGATCATCCACTTTTTATCCGCATCGTGTCTCAGCCTCATGAGTCACGGATTTGCCTATGACTCGGCCTACGCACTTGCACCAGGACAACCATCGCCTGGCTTGGACTACCTTCCTGCGTCACACCTGTTAATACGCTAACCGCACCAGCATGGGGTCACGTGCTCCCCTCCACGGTGTCACCCGAAGGTGACGATGTGAAGGCTCGGACGTTTAGCACCACTGGATTAGCTTGGGCGGTTCTTCGCCGGTACGGGAATATCAACCCGTTGTCCATCGACTACGCCTGTCGGCCTCGCCTTAGGTCCCGACTTACCCAGGGAAGATTAGCTTGACCCTGGAACCCTTGGTCTTTCGGAGGACGTGTTTCTCACACGTCATTCGCTACTCATGCCTGCATTCTCACTCGTGTAGCCTCCACGGCTGGTTTCCACCGCCGCTTCGCTGGCCACACGACGCTCTCCTACCCATCAACACGGCTGGACCACGAAGGCCTACCAATAATGTCAATGCCACAACTTCGGTGGCGTGCTTGAGCCCCGTTACATTGTCGGCGCGGAATCACTTGACCAGTGAGCTATTACGCACTCTTTCAAGGGTGGCTGCTTCTAAGCCAACCTCCTGGTTGTCAGAGCAACTCCACATCCTTTCCCACTTAGCACGCGCTTTGGGACCTTAGTTGGTGGTCTGGGTTGTTTCCCTCTCGACTATGAAGCTTATCCCCCACAGTCTCACTGCTGCGCTCTCACTTACCGGCATTCGGAGTTTGGCTGACGTCAGTAACCTTGTAGGGCCCATCGGCCATCCAGTAGCTCTACCTCCGGCAAGAAACACGCAACGCTGCACCTAAATGCATTTCGGAGAGAACCAGCTATCACGAAGTTTGATTGGCCTTTCACCCCTATCCACAGCTCATCCCCTCAGTTTTCAACCTAAGTGGGTTCGGTCCTCCACGACGTCTTACCGTCGCTTCAACCTGGCCATGGATAGATCACTTCGCTTCGGGTCTAGGACATGCGACTGAATCGCCCTATTCAGACTCGCTTTCGCTACGGCTACCCCACACGGGTTAACCTCGCCACATATCGCTAACTCGCAGGCTCATTCTTCAAAAGGCACGCTGTCACACCTACCAGGGGTGCTCCAACGGTTTGTAAGCAAACGGTTTCAGGTACTATTTCACTCCCCTCCCGGGGTACTTTTCACCTTTCCCTCACGGTACTTGTCCGCTATCGGTCATCTGGGAGTATTTAGGCTTATCAGGTGGTCCTGACAGATTCACACGGGATTTCACGGGCCCCGTGCTACTTGGGATACTCTCCACGCCAGAACACGCATTTCGACTACGGGGTTGGCACCCTCTATGACCGGCCTTTCAAGACCGTTCGTCTATACGCTTCTGTAACGTCGCCAGTTCGGCAGAACTGACTGGTGAGTCCCACAACCCCGAATATGCAACTCCTGCCGGATATCACACACACTCGGTTTAGCCTGATCCGGTTTCGCTCGCCACTACTAACGGAATCGCGGTTGCTTTCTCTTCCTGTGGGTACTGAGATGTTTCACTTCCCCACGTTCCCTCTACCCGCCCTATATATTCAGGCGGGAGTCACTAGGTCGGCACGCCGCCCAGCGGGGTTTCCCCATTCGGACACCCTCGGATCAAAACTTGCTTATCAGTTCCCCGAGGCTTATCGCAGATTGCTACGTCCTTCTTCGGCTCCAGATGCCAAGGCATCCACCGTTTGCTCTTAAAGACTTGAAATCACATGAGTTCGAATCAAAAACTCGACCCCACCCGAAGGCGGGATCAGAAATTGACTAATGATCTTTAAGATCATCTTGCGCAACCAATCCGAAGATCAGTTGCAAGATGCTCGCGTCCACTGTGTAGTTCTCAAAGTACGGGCGGTACCCTTCACCGCTTCCCCATCGGGGAAACAACGAAAGGCCCAGAGTAACCAAATGCTTCCAACCCGAAGGTCAAAGCGCATCCGGTCCCTCAGGACCCAACAGCGTGCAGGTGCGACATCCGTCACCCTCCCCGTTCCAACCACCGAAGCGGCGTACTGAAGAAGAACAACATCCTTCGCACCATGTCAAATGTTCCACCCATGAGCTCCCAGCGAAGAACGTACGCCTTCGATCTGGGTTCTGGACACCCGAAAGTGTCAGATGCTCCTTAGAAAGGAGGTGATCCAGCCGCACCTTCCGGTACGGCTACCTTGTTACGACTTAGTCCTAATTACCGATCCCACCTTCGACGGCTCCCTCCACAAGGGTTAGGCCACCGGCTTCAGGTGTTACCGACTTTCATGACTTGACGGGCGGTGTGTACAAGACCCGGGAACGTATTCACCGCAGCGTTGCTGATCTGCGATTACTAGCGACTCCGACTTCATGAGGTCGAGTTGCAGACCTCAATCCGAACTGGGACCGGCTTTTTGGGATTCGCTCCACCTCACGGTATTGCAGCCCTTTGTACCGGCCATTGTAGCATGCGTGAAGCCCAAGACATAAGGGGCATGATGATTTGACGTCATCCCCACCTTCCTCCGAGTTGACCCCGGCAGTATCCCATGAGTTCCCACCATTACGTGCTGGCAACATAGAACGAGGGTTGCGCTCGTTGCGGGACTTAACCCAACATCTCACGACACGAGCTGACGACAACCATGCACCACCTGTTTACGAGTGTCCAAAGAGTTGACCATTTCTGGCCCGTTCTCGTATATGTCAAGCCTTGGTAAGGTTCTTCGCGTTGCATCGAATTAATCCGCATGCTCCGCCGCTTGTGCGGGTCCCCGTCAATTCCTTTGAGTTTTAGCCTTGCGGCCGTACTCCCCAGGCGGGGAACTTAATGCGTTAGCTGCGTCACGGAATCCGTGGAATGGACCCCACAACTAGTTCCCAACGTTTACGGGGTGGACTACCAGGGTATCTAAGCCTGTTTGCTCCCCACCCTTTCGCTCCTCAGCGTCAGTTACGGCCCAGAGATCTGCCTTCGCCATCGGTGTTCCTCCTGATATCTGCGCATTCCACCGCTACACCAGGAATTCCAATCTCCCCTACCGCACTCTAGTCTGCCCGTACCCACTGCAGGCCCGAGGTTGAGCCTCGGGATTTCACAGCAGACGCGACAAACCGCCTACGAGCTCTTTACGCCCAATAATTCCGGATAACGCTTGCGCCCTACGTATTACCGCGGCTGCTGGCACGTAGTTAGCCGGCGCTTTTTCTGCAGGTACCGTCACTTTCGCTTCTTCCCTGCTAAAAGAGGTTTACAACCCGAAGGCCGTCATCCCTCACGCGGCGTTGCTGCATCAGGCTTCCGCCCATTGTGCAATATTCCCCACTGCTGCCTCCCGTAGGAGTCTGGGCCGTGTCTCAGTCCCAGTGTGGCCGGTCACCCTCTCAGGCCGGCTACCCGTCGACGCCTTGGTGAGCCATTACCTCACCAACAAGCTGATAGGCCGCGAGCCCATCCCCAACCGAAAAATCTTTCCAAACGCAGACCATGCGGTCACGTCACATATCCAGTATTAGACGCCGTTTCCAGCGCTTATCCCAGAGTCAGGGGCAGGTTGCTCACGTGTTACTCACCCGTTCGCCACTGATCCCACAGAGCAAGCTCCGTGTTCACCGTTCGACTTGCATGTGTTAAGCACGCCGCCAGCGTTCATCCTGAGCCAGGATCAAACTCTCCGTAAAAAGAAATTGCATACAACCCGGGGAAAAACCAGGCCGCAGCGAGTTTGAAACTGACCAAAGAGATGACATCATTGCTGACTTCATCCGAATGCCAACCCCCCAAAAGGAGTTGGTCTTTGATCCAAAGGAATTCTCACCCAGCCGAAGCTGAACGAGGATAATTTGGCATTTGACAAGTGCACGCTGTTGAGTTCTCAAGGATCGGATGCTCCCACGACCCAGCCATCACAACCAGGCCCGCAGGGCAACTTCTCTATCTTA
>NZ_JBVIFN010000024.1:1575-7105 GCF_055571305.1 Cellulosimicrobium sp. NPDC030954 | reverse complement strand
GAAACGATCGTTTTCGGCAGCTCTCGCGTAAGGCTGAGGCGTAAGGTTGCCTGGTCGACCCGGACCCTGTCGACGGCGGTGATCCGGTCCGCTCGTCATGAGCGCGGTAGCCGGTCCACTCGTCGCAAGGGTGGTGCCGACGCCCCACTAATCGTCGAGACGGTCGAGAATCTCATTCATCTGGTCGATCTCTTCCTGCTGTGACGAGATGATCTGCTCACAGAGATCTTGGATCTCCGGGTCGCTGATGTCTGATTGCTCACACACCAGAATCGCTCGAGAGTGATGCGGGATCATGGAACGGAGGAACTGGTCGTTACCGACGAACGCTTCCGAGCGTCCCATGAAGAAGGCGACAAGGAAAAGCGCGGCGAAACCTACGAGCAAGCTGATGTTCGCGGCCTTGTTCGGGAACATCTTCCACATGACGATGACCATGATGATGCCCATGGGGAAGACCATCATCAGTGCCATGTAGAGGTTGCTGATGTTGAGGAAGAGATCGTCCAGGACGTTGATCATCGCAAACGTGAGGAAGTACATCACAACGAAGCTGAGCGATAGCGAGACGGCGAGCTTAAGGTAGCTCGACATCCCGCCCTGATTCTTCCCCTGGGAGTGGCCGGCCGGCGGGCGTGAACCGTTGTCGGCGTGCTGGCTTGTCATAGCGACTCCAGCAGTGCAACGCACGCCTGTTCGCAGCGTCGGCATGCCTCAGCGCAGATCGTGCAGTGTTCGTGCATGGTGTGCTGTTCACATTCGTTAGCACAGCTCAGGCACGCCGCTCGGCAAGCTTCGAGCGCGGCACGGGTGACGCTGGCGTCGTGCCCGGTGCGACGGGAGAGGATCCGGGCGGTGGTTATGCAAAGGTCTGCACAGTCCTGGTTCGCGCGAATGCACTTGATTAGGTCAGCAACCATGTCCTCGCTGAGGCAAGCGTCGGCACATGCGGTGCAGGCTTGCGCGCACGCGAGACACGCGTCGATGCAGTCGACGAGCTTCTTCTGATCAATTCCGCCCAGATCTTTCGGATACGTGCTGAGCATTTCTTCGGTGACGGTCATGAGAGAACTCCTTTCGTGAGCCACGAAAGTACGCTCGCATCGCCCGCGCACTGAGGCCCTTGAATACCCCGCTGGGGTATGGTAACCCGGTATTGATAAGCCGCCGCGCTGCGCAGATCAGCCTGTGAGCTGAACAGAGTCGGCGACCACGTTCGCCTAGCGGGAATAGAAGCGAAAACATTGAGTTACATACCCCCAGGGGGTATGCTCGAGGCATGAACGGGTACGACGGAAGCAAGGACGACCTGCGCAAGCGGTTGAATCGCGTCGAAGGCCAGGTGCGGGGGATCTCCCGGATGGTTGATGAGGACAAGTACTGCATCGACATCCTTACGCAGGTCTCTGCGGCGACGAAGGCCCTGGAGACGGTGGCGTTGTCGTTGCTGAGCGATCATCTGAGTCACTGCGTCGCTCAGGCAAGTGCTGAGGGTGGCGACTTCGCAGCGGAGAAGGTTCGTGAGGCCAACGAAGCCATCGCCCGCCTGGTTCGTTCATGACCACACGTCTGTTTAGTAAAGGAGAACACCATGACTGATCGCATCGAGCTGGGACTGACGGATGCGAACGCTGGTTGCGCATGCTGCGCTGCCCCATCGAACACAGAGACAGCCGTCCACGACGATTCTGCGGTCACATCGGAGGTGCTCGTCGACGGGATGACATGCTCGCATTGCGCATCGAGCGTCAGTGAGGAGCTGGGCGCTGTCGACGGTGTCGAGTCCGTCACCGTGGATCTCAACGCGGGTGGCACCTCCCGGGTGACCATCCGCAGCACCGCCCCGGTTGACCCCGCCGCTGTGAAGGCTGCGGTGGAGGAGGCCGGCTACGCTCTCGCGACCAGCCAGCCCTGAGTTGCATCTGTCGGCGTCCGGCTTACCCGGGCGCACCTGAGCAAGGAGTCTCCGATGAGCCAGCACGACGAACACACCGATCACACCGCGCACCGCAACCACACGGCGGCGGCAACGACGGAGCACGACCATGGGGCGATGAGCCACGATCACGCTGCACCGCACGAAGACACCGGGCACGGCGGCCACGAAGATCACGCCGGTCACGGCGGGCATGGCGGCCACGGGGATCATGTGGGGCAGTTCCGGCGCCTGTTCTGGATCATGCTGCTCCTCGCCGTGCCGGTGGTCGGATTCTCGACGATGTTCTCGATGATCCTGGGGTACCCGCTGCCGGACGCGGCGTGGGTCGCGTGGGTGTCACCGGCTCTCGGAACGGTGATGTACGTGTGGGGCGGTGCCCCGTTCCTGACCGGTGCGGTCGGTGAACTTCGTGCCCGCAAACCGGGGATGATGCTGCTGATCGCCCTCGCGATCACCGTGGCGTTCCTCGCCTCCTGGGGGGCGAGCATCGGGCTGCTGCACCACGAGCTGGATTTCTGGTGGGAGCTGGCGCTGCTGATCGTGATCATGCTGCTCGGCCACTGGATCGAGATGCGTTCCCTCGCCCAGACGACGTCGGCGTTGGATTCCCTCGCCGCATTGCTGCCCGACGAGGCGGAGAAGGTCGACGGAGACACCACTGTCACCGTCGCACCGGCTGATCTGCAGGTCGGAGACGTGGTGGTGGTGCGTCCGGGCGGGCGGGTCCCCGCGGATGGGCGGATCGTGCAGGGTTCGGCCAGCATGGACGAGTCGATGATCACCGGAGAGTCTCGGCCGGTGCGCCGCAGCGATGGTGACCCGGTAATCGCTGGAACCGTAGCCACCGATTCCGGGGTGCGGGTAGAGATCACCGCCATTGGTGAAGACACCGCACTCGCGGGCATCCAGAAACTGGTCACGGAGGCGCAGAGTTCATCGTCGCGGGCGCAACGACTCGCGGATAAGGCAGCGGGGTGGCTGTTCTGGTTCGCGCTCGGCGCTGCCGCGATCACCGCGATTGTGTGGACTCTCGTCGGCCAGCCCGAGGCAGCCGTGATCCGCACCATCACCGTGCTGGTCATCGCCTGCCCGCACGCGCTGGGTCTCGCGATCCCACTGGTCGTGTCGATAGCGACCGAACGCGCCGCCCGTGGAGGTGTGCTGATCAAGGATCGTCTCGCCCTGGAGAGCATGCGCACCGTCGACACGATCCTGTTCGACAAGACCGGCACGCTCACCAAGGGCACCCCCGCCGTGACCGCGATCGATCCCGTCACAGGGGCCGACGCCGATCAGCTGCTCGCGTGGGCGGCGGCCGCGGAAGCGGACTCCGAGCACCCCCTCGCCCGTGCGATCGTCAACGCAGCGAAAGAGAAGAACCTCACCGTTCCGCGATCGACCGATTTTGAATCCTCCCCCGCCGTGGGGGTGCGTGCCCGTGTCGACGGACACGTCGTGCAGGTCGGCGGCCCGTACATGCTCGAGCAAGAACACGCCGTTGAGCTGCCGGTTGCCGACGAGTGGCGCGGTGAGGGTGCGATCATCCTCCACGTGCTCGTCGACGGTCAGGTGACGGGCGCGCTGCGCCTCGCGGATGAAATCCGCTCCGAGTCGCGTCACGCGGTCGTTGCGCTTCACGAGCGCGGCGTGCAGGTGGTCATGATCACCGGTGACGCTGACGCGGTCGCCGCGTCCGTCGCCGGCGAGCTGGGTATCGACCGGTACTTCGCCGGGGTCCGTCCGGAGGACAAAGCCTCCAAGGTGAAAGAACTGCAAAACGAAGGCCGCAAGGTCGGGATGGTCGGTGACGGCGTGAACGACGCCCCCGCCCTCGCCCAGGCAGACGTAGGGATTGCGATCGGTGCAGGAACGGACGTTGCGATCGCCTCCGCAGGTGTCATCCTCGCCAGCGACGACCCCCGGTCGGTGATCTCCGTGATTGAGCTGTCGCGGGCCAGTTACCGGAAGATGAAACAGAACCTCTGGTGGGCCGCCGGGTACAACCTTCTCTCGGTGCCGTTGGCTGCCGGTGCGCTCGCCCCCGTCGGGTTCGTGTTGCCGATGTCGGTCGGTGCAGTGTTGATGTCACTATCCACGATCGTTGTCGCGCTGAATGCGCAGTTGCTGCGACGGCTGAACCTCAGCCCGGACGCCGTCGTCGACAAGTAGGCGCATGGGCGGCGGCGACGTACCCTGGAAGAAAGGGAGGTGGGACAGTGTTGACGACGATCGCACGGCGCGTGCATGACCAGCGCACCCTCACCCGCACCCTCCTGACCGTCGTCGCCGTCGCCTTTTCCGTGATCTTCGGGCTTCTGGCGATGCACTCGATGAACACGCACACCATGCCCTCCGGGCACAGCGAAACCATCGCGGTCGCACCCGCGCATGCCGACGCTCACCCCGCACACGCCTCAGGCGAAGCTGCAGCGATGGATGAGACGGGCTGTGCGACGTGCTCTGACGATCACGGCATGTCGTGGATGGCCTGCGTTCTCGCGCTCCTCATCGCCGTAGTGCTGGTCACCCGGCCGCCCGCCTGGTGGCGCTCACTCACCGAAACCCCTGGTCCGCTCCTTTCACGTTTTGCGCTTCGCGGCGCGCTGTACCCGCTGCGGCCGCCGTCTCTCACCGTTCTCTGCATCAGTCGCACCTGATGGCTGGCATGCCCGTTCTATGGGCAACGCCCCCTCGCCCAGCCTGTCTCGCTGGGCACCATCATCGACTCTTGGAGAGAACCATCATGAAGACCCGTTTTGCGGCGACCGCCGCACTCACTCTCACTGCTGTGCTCGCCCTTGCCGGCTGCGCTGGAAACACCTCCGGCGGAGGCGATATGCCCGGCATGAATCACGAGAGCAGCAGCTCCGCCCCGGCGTCGGCGGACGCCAATGACGCCGACATCATGTTCGCCAGCATGATGAAGGAGCACCACGCTCAGGCCATCGAGATGTCTGACATGCTCCTCAGCAAGGACGGCGTCAACGAGCGCGTCGCCGCCCTCGCGGAAGAGATCAAGGCAGCGCAGGGCCCCGAAATCCAGAAGATGGAGCAGTGGCTCGAAGAGTGGGGCGCTGATACCTCCAACATGGAAGGCATGGACCACGGCGGCGGCATGATGTCCGACGACGACATGCAGGCCCTCGAAGATGCCACCGGGGCGGACGCCAGCCGTCTGTTCCTCGAGCAGATGATCGAGCACCACCAGGGTGCCGTCGAAATGGCCCAAGACGAAGTCGACAACGGCCAGAACAGTGACGCGGTCGCCCTGGCCGAGACGATCATCGAGGCACAGACCACGGAGATCGCCACGATGAAAGACCTCCTCGACACACTCTGATCTACCTTCGGGGGTGCGGCGCTCGCCCGCACCCCCGAACTGGCCTTCTCGCAGTAACCCACGCCACCGCGCTGGTGCCATGTCGCGACTCTCATTCGCGTACCGCTCGCGCACCTGCATGCATTTCTTCACGTCGGAGTCTCATGAACCGCCACTCGCCCCTACCCGCTTTCGCGATCGCTCTCGCAGCCGTCGCCCTCACCGGCTGCGCCGTGCCGCAGGCCTCCGGCACCAACGCGGTCCCCCCCGTT
>NZ_JBVIFN010000024.1:0-1479 GCF_055571305.1 Cellulosimicrobium sp. NPDC030954 | reverse complement strand
CCCCCCCCGTTATCCAACACATTCACGGTGTTGCCGCTGACCCCCGCGGTGAGGACCTCTTCATAGCCACCCACGGAGGACTCTTCACCCTCACTCCTGAAGGTGCGATCGCCGGTCCCATCGGAGGCCACGATTTCGATGCGATGGGCTTTACCGTCCTCGACGACGCCCTCTTCGCATCCGGTCACCCGGGCACACAGACACCCGCAGAGCTCGGCTCCCCGAACCTAGGTGTCATTCGTAGTGACGACTTCGGCGAATCGTGGTCACCGATCGCCCTCACTGGCAGTACGGACTTCCATGTCCTCACCGCCGGACCAGACGGCACTCTCTACGGGATCGCCTCCGATGGCGTCGATCTGCTCATCAGCACTGACGACGGTCTCGAATGGACCCGCGGCGCAACACTTGCCGCGGCAGACCTCGCCGCCACCGGCGACGGTCTCTACGCCGCCGCGGAAGAAGGACTGCTCCTCAGCACCGACAACGGCGCCACCTTCACCCCCGTCGCCGACGCCCCGCTGCTCTACACACTCGACGCCAAACCCAATGGCTCGCTCGCAGGAGTCGGAACCGACGGTGCCCTCTGGTCACAGAACACCGAAGGAACATGGCAACGCCTCGACGCGCTTCAAGGGGCCGCTCAGGCCTTCACCGCGATCGATGACGAACGCTTCATCGTTGTCGACGACCGCGGCATCGTCCAGATCACAGCCGACGACACAACCATCCTCGCCCCCGCCCGGTAGAGAACGCCACCACCAGAACGGCCACCCATGGTCCCCCGCCGCAATCCCTTCCGACGCATATCCGTCTTCATCGCGTGCGCCACAGTCCTCGCCCTGCTTCTCGCCCTTGCGAGCTTCTACCTCATCGGAGCCATATTCAGATGACCCGCCACCTGCACCCAGCTCGGCACCGTCCACGAGCACACGTTCCCACGCGCACCAGCCACATGTCCCCACAGCGGCGTCACGATCGCCTCGTACGTATCGGGGCCTTCCTTCTCCTGGCCGCCGTCGCACTGATCGCAACTCATCTCCTCATCGACACAACCGTTCCAGACCAACGGTCACTCTGGGCATACACGCTCGGAAGCTACGAAACAGCGTTCATCCTCGCGATCGTCGGACTGGCGCTCGTGCTGCGTGAACCCCCGGGAGGCGCGGATGAATCTCAATGACTACTGGACCAACGCCTTTTGGTCCGTCATCCCCACGATCGCCGTCGTCGCAGCATTCTGGTTCGTCCTGCGGTCCATCATCAGAGCCGACCGCAACGAACGAAAAGCACACGCCAAGATCGAGCAACAACTCCGCGCGGAACGAAACCATCCTCGCCAACTCGCATCGGCGGACGACGAGCGAGACCCGCTACCTGAACGCCGGAAACGTCTGCCGAAAGCAGATACCGGCGAACGTTAACGGCGGGCGCACGATGACGGGCGACGCGAACTCGCCGGAAACGATCGTTTTCGGC
>NZ_JBVIFN010000023.1:0-8048 GCF_055571305.1 Cellulosimicrobium sp. NPDC030954 | reverse complement strand
CCGGACGGGCAAGAACAGCCAGCCATGCCACAGGGACAAAAATTGGCATTGACTAACAAGCACACTGTTGAGTTCTCAAACAACCGACACACACCGCCTCCGACCTCGTTCCCGAGGCCCTTGCGCGGGGCGCTTCCTTCGTTCTGAATCCTACCAGACCCGGCCGTTCGTCCCGGACCGGTGAAAACCGGATTTCCGTTCAGAAATGTACCTGATCCAGACACCCTCACCTTACTCACGGCGCAGCACTGTGCTCCGAGAAATCTGGTGGGAGTTTCACCCGGGGGACCAGCCACTTCGCATCTGCTCCGAGGAGCTGTGCCGTGGTGTCTGTTCCTCCCTGCCGGGCGACCTCGAGAACATTACGGGGTCGCGGGCCAGGAGGTCAACTCGCGCCGTCGTGACCCGGACCACTCTCCTCCGGGGCGGCACGACCGGTGCGCGCCGCCCCTCGCGCGGGGCGTTCCCCTGCGGAGGCAGCGCCCGTCCCCGCGGTCCCGGCCGCCGTCGTCGCCCGCACCGCGAGGCGGGTCATCGCCGTGCGCAGCTCGGCCGGCCCGACCACGGTGAAGGGGGCGTCGAAGATGCCGAACCAGGCGGCGAGCCCACCCCACGACCACGAGCCGGCGGTCAGCCGGCAGCGCCCCTCCCCCACCGCCTCGACGAGGGCGCCCGTCCCGGCCCACGCCGCGACGACGGCGGCGTCGAGCTCGAGCTCGACCGTCCCCCGCGCGGGCATCTCCGGCTGCGTGAACCTCTCGGCGACGAACGTCGCCACGTCGGGGGCGGGGAGCTTGCGCCGCTCGAACCGCGCCCCGACGCCCTCGCGAGGTGCCATCCGGTCGATGCGGAACGTGCGCCAGTCGTCCCGGTCGAGGTCCCACGCCACGAGGTACCAGCGGCCGCCCCACGTGACGACGTGGTGCGGCTCGACGCGACGCGGCGCGCGGAAGCCCTCCCCTTCCCCGCTCCCCGGCGCCCGGAGCACCTCGCCCGTCCCGCCGTCGTAGTCGAACCGGAGCACACGCTGTCCGCTGGCGGCGGCCCCCACGGTCAGGAGCACGTCGGGTCGCACGGCGGGGAGCGACCGCTCCCGCCGTCCCGGCACCGCCGTCACCTCCAGGGCGTCGATGCGCGTGCGCAGCCGCGCGGGCATGACCTGACGGATCGTCGCGAGCGCGCGGGCCGCGGCGTCCTCCACGCCCGGGAGCGCCCCCGTGCGCAGCGCGATCGCGACGGCGACCGCCTGCTCGTCGTCGAACAGGAGGGGCGGCACGTCCGCCCCGGCGTCGAGCCGGTACCCGCCGTCGGGCCCCTTGATCGCGCGCACCGGGTAGCCGAGCTCGCGCAACCGGTCGACGTCGCGCCGCACGGTGCGCGGGCTGACCTCGAGCCGCTCGGCGAGCGCGGGCCCCGGCCAGTCCCGGCGCGCCTGGAGCAGCGAGAGCAGGCGGAGCAGTCGTCCTGAGGTCTCGAGCATGTCCTCAGGGTCGCACGGAGTAGAGGACCGAACCTGTCCTCTACCCCTGGGAACGTCGGTCTCGACGCATCAGCACACCCAGGAGGAGCCACCGTGATCCGCACCAGAGCACTGACCAAGGACTTCGCCGTCGGGCGCGACGCGAGCGCCACGGTGCACGCCGTGCGTGGCATCGACCTCGACGTCGCGCCGGGCGAGCTCGTCGCCGTCCTCGGCCCCAACGGAGCCGGCAAGACGACCACGCTCCGCATGCTCACCACGCTCGTCCGCCCCACGTCGGGGACCGCCACGGTCGCGGGGCACGACGTCGTCGCGGAGCCCGACGCCGTCCGGCACCGCATCGGCTACGTCGGGCAGGGCAACGGCGCCGGCCACGCGCAGCGCGCCGTCGACGAGCTCACCAGCCAGGGCCGCATCCACGGCCTCGACCGGCGGACCGCACGACGCCGCGCCGACGAGCTGCTCGACTCCCTCGAGCTCGCGTCGTACCGCACGCGCAAGGTCTCCGACCTCTCCGGCGGGCAGCGTCGCCGGCTCGACGTCGCCATGGGCCTCGTGCACGCGCCGTCGCTGCTGTTCCTCGACGAGCCGTCGACCGGCCTCGACCCCCACAACCGCGCGAACCTGTGGGAGCACGTGCTGCGCATGCGCGAGGACGCGCTCGCGGCGACGGGCGAGCCCATGACCATCGTCCTCACGACGCACTACCTCGACGAGGCCGACACCATGGCCGAGCGCGTCGTCGTCGTCGACCACGGCCAGGTCATCGCCGACGACACCGCCGAGAACCTCAAGGCGGACCTCGCCGGGGACCGCGTCGTCGTCACGCTCGCGCCCCCGCACGGTCACGAGCCCGGTCACGCGCACGACGACGCATCGCGGCTCGTCGCGCTCGCCTGCCGCGTCGAGGGCTTCCGCGAGGCGACCCGCACGCCCGACGCCGCCCCCGCCGTCGGGCACGGCGACCGGCCCACGCTCGAGGTGCGGGCCGAGCGCGGCGACGCGTACCTCCCCCGACTGCTCCGCGCCGCCGACGCGGACGGCATCGACGTGGAGACCGCGCAGGTGCACCGCCCCACGCTCGACGACGTCTTCCTCGCGCTCACCGGGCGCAGCCTGCGCGAGGCGGGCGCCGCCTCCGCCACCGACGCCCCCGCCGAGGACACCCGCCCCACCGAGAGGACCGCAGCATGAGCACCGTCGACCTCGCCCCCACCACCGTCGCCCCGCACCCGGCGCCCGCCCGCCCGCGCGCACGCCGCGGGCCCGCCGCCTTCGCGCGCGACACCGGGATCGTGCTCGTCCGCGAGCTGCGGCCCGTGCTGCACGACCCGTTCTCCGTGCTGTTCGGGCTCGTCCAGCCGATCGTCTTCCTCGCCCTGTTCGGCCCCCTGCTCGTCGGGTCGCTCGGCGGCACGACGACCGGGCAGGAGGTCCTGGGCGGCAACGTCTGGCAGTGGTTCGTCCCGTCCATCCTCGTCATGACCACGCTCTTCGGGACCACCACGACCGGGGCGAACCTGCTCGTCGAGCTCCAGACGGGCGCGCACGAGCGCATGCTCGTCGCCCCGCTCTCGCGGGCCTCGCTGCTCGTGGGCCGCGCGCTCAAGGAGATGGTCCCGATCGTCGCGCAGTCGGTCGTCGTCGTGCTCGTCATGCTCCCGTTCGGGTTCGCGCTCCACCCCGCCGGCGCCGTCGTCGGGCTCGCGCTCCTCGCCGTCTTCGGCGTCGGGATCGGGTCCCTCAGCTACGCGCTCGCGCTCGCGGTGCGCAAGCAGGACTGGATGTTCTGGGTCGTGCAGCAGACGCTGATCTTCCCGCTCATGATCCTGTCCGGCATGCTCCTGCCGCTCGAGACCGGGCCCCGCTGGATGCAGGTCGCGTCCGACGTCAACCCGCTCCGGTACGTCGTCGACGCCGAGCGCGCGCTGTTCGCCGGCGACCTCACCGCCTCGGCCGTCGCGTGGGGCTGGGTCGCCGCCGCCGTGACGGCCGCCGTCGGGCTCGCGGTCGGGATCCGCGCCATGGTGCGCTCGAGCGACTGAGCCCGTCCATCCTCGCGTCAGGCCCGGGCCAGCTCCACGGCCCGGGCCACCGCGCTGCCCGGGCTCGTCAGGACGGGGACCGGAAGGTCTGCGAGCAACGCCGCCGCGGGCGCCATGCTGGCCTGCGCGAGCACGACGACGTCCGCTCCCCGCCGCCCGACGGCGTCCCGCGCCGCGTCCGCGACGCCCCGCCGGTACGCGCCGAGGTCCCCGGCCTCGAAGTCCGCCCACGCGTCCGTGCAGACCACGGTGTCCAGCTCGACCACCGTCCCCGCGCGTCCGGCCGCGTCGGCCAGGAGCTCCGTCGTCGGGCCGAGCGTCGAGGCGAGCGCCACCACCACGGCGACCCGGCCGCCGTCGCGCACCGCCGCCTCCGCGAGCGGGCGGTCCACCCGCAGCACGGGCGCCCCGGCCCGGCCGACCTTCTCCGCGACCGGCCCGAGCGTCGAGCACGTGCACACCACCACCGACGCCCCCGCCGCGACGAGCGCGTCGACGTGCGCCCGGACCCGCTCGCCCGTCGGCGCACCCGCTCGCGCGTCGTCCAGGAGCGGCGCGTCCACCCGGTGCACGTGCCCCTGCCCCGGCGCGACCTCGTCCACGAGCGCGCCGAAGGTCGTGACATGCACGTCAGCCGTGTGCAGGAAACCGATCACGTGGCCGTGGCCCGAGCGACGACGCGACTCAGGCGTGGTGCTCGCGGAAGGCGTCGGTGAGGGTGGGGCCGTCCTCGGCGCCGAGGCGCCAGACGCTCCACCCGTCGGCGGTGTGGGTGCCCGACACCGCGACGGCGGCGAGGTCGGGGTGGCGGTAGCGCGCGCCGTCGGAGAGCTCGATGAAGCCGTCGGGCTGGAGGACCGCCTCGAAGCGCTGGCCGCGGCGCGGCCGGGACCACACGAGCTCGCGGGGCGTGCCGAACGCGCGGGCGAGCGCGACGAGGTCGGGGTCGTCGTCGGGGCCGAGCGGCACGTCCACGGGGGGCGGCGGCGGCGCCGGGACCACGTCCCGGCTCGCGGACGCGCGCGTGGGTGCCGGGTCGAGGTCGACCGGCGGGTGGTACGACAGCGGGTCGTACGGCTGCTCGCGCGACGGGCTGCGCTGCTCGCCGTACTCGTGGGTGAGGTACGACTCGCGGGTCCGGATCGACTCGCGGGTGCGGATGGACTCGCGGGTGAGGATCGACGTGCGGGGGGTCGGCGTCTCGTCGCCGGCCTCGACGGGTCGGCGGTCGGCCCAGCCGGTGGACGCGGGCTCGGGCACGGTCCGCGCGGTGAGCGGGTCGTCGAGGGGCACGAAGTCCAGGACCGGGGGCTCGGCGTGCGACGGCGCCGAGGGCGCGGCGACCGGGGCCAGCGGGCCGGTCTCGTCGGCCGCGGTGGGTGCGATCCCGGGGAGGGCGCGCGGCTCGAGCTCGGCGGCACGACGGCGCTCGGCCCGGGACTGCGCGGCCTGCCGCGTCACCACGGGAAACTTGCCGGTCAGGGCTCGGCCCACGGCGACGCCGTCCGCGAAGTCGGATCCGGGGGCGACGGCGCGGCCCCGGCGGGGCTCGGGTGCCGCGGGTGGTGCGGGGTTGTCGCGCGTCATCGCGAGCGGGGACACGTCGACGAAGCGGCGGCCGTCGGCGCCCTGCACGACGCCGAGGCGCAGGACCGCGACCGGCGAGCCGGGCTGGCGGAGGAAGTCGAGCGCGTCCTGGATGCCCGGTGCGGCGCTCGAGCAGATGACGATGAGCCGTGCGCCGGTCGCGCGCGCGGTCGCCTGGGAGCGCGTGAGGGGGACGTTGTCGTAGAACGCCGCGACGTCCTGCTGGAACCGCGAGGCGCCGCCGGTGTAACGGGCGGCGAGCTCGGCGCGCGTGAGGCGCCCGGCCCGGCCGGCGTGGTTGAGCGCCGCGGTGAGGGCCTCCTCCGTGAGCTCCGCGGTGACCTCGATGACGACCGGGAGACCGGCGGCGTCGAGCGCGAGGAGGTGGGGCTCGTCGTCGGACGTGCCCTGCGCGACGGGGAAGATCTGCTCGCCCAGCAGCCCCTCGATGTTGCCGTCCACGACCCGCTGCGCGTCCGTCCCGAAGGCACCCGCCGGCTGGGGCGGCTGGACCAGTACGGGACGCTCGGCGTCCACCTCGAAGAGGGGCATCGGGGGTTCTCCTGCTGCAGCGGGACGCGACCTGGGCGGGGGCGTTTGCGCCATAGCCTACGTCGCCGGTCAAGTCCCTCGAACCGGTCGAACCACCCGCGCGCGACCCCGCAGGTCAGGCGTGCCCGGTCTCCTCCGACTCGGCGGCGAGGCGCTCCTCGACCCGCTCGACCTTCCCCGTGAGCTCCCCGGTGCGGCCCGGGCGGATGTCGGCCTTGATGACGAGCGAGACGCGGTGCCCGGCCGCACCGACGGCCTCGGTGGCGCGCTGGATCACCGGCATGACGGCGTCCCAGTCACCCTCGATCTCGGTGAACATCGCGGTGGTGCGGTTGGGCAGCCCCGACTCGCGGACGATGCGGACGGCCTCGGCGACGGAGTCCGCGACGGACTCGCCGGCACCGAGCGGGGCGACGGAGAAGGCGAAGACGGCCATGGGCCCCATCGTGGCACGGCGGCGGACCACGAACCGCCCCGACGTAGGCTCGTCGTCGTGACAGCAGAACACCGCACCGACCGCGTGACCGTGCTCGCGGGCGGGGTCGGCGGGGCACGCCTCGCGCACGGCCTGGACCTCGCCGGGGCCGACCTCACGGTCGTCGTCAACGTGGCGGACGACGTCGAGCTGCACGGGCTGTGGATCTCGCCCGACCTCGACACCGTGACGTACACGCTCGCCGGGCTCGCGGACGAGGAGCGCGGCTGGGGCGTGGTCGGCGAGACGTACGCGGCGCTGGACGCGATGGGCCGGCTCGGCGAGGACACGTGGTTCACGCTCGGGGACCGCGACCTCGCGACGCACGTGGTCCGGACGGCCGGGCTGCGCGCGGGCGCGTCCCTGACCGAGGTGACCGCGCGGCTCACGACGGCGCTCGGCGTCCGGGCGCGCGTGCTGCCCGTCAGCGACGACCGCGTCGCGACGCTCGTCGACACGCCCGCGGGCCGCCTCGGGTTCCAGGAGTACTTCGTGGGGCGCCGGCACGCGGACGACGTGCTGGGCCTCGTCTACGACGGCATCGAGGCGGCGCGCCCGGCGCCCGGCGTGCTCGACGCGGTGACCGGCGCCGACGTGGTCGTGGTCGCGCCGTCGAACCCGTTCCTGTCGGTCGAGCCGGTGCTGGGCGTCGCGGGCGTCCGGGACGCGCTCGCCGGGACGTCCGCGCGCCGCGTCGCGGTGAGCCCGATCGTCGGGGGTCGTGCGATCAAGGGGCCCGCCGCGCAGATCCTCACGACGCTCGGGCACGAGGTCTCGGCGCTCGGCGTCGCGCGCCTCTACGTCGGGCTCGTCGACGTCATGGTGATCGACGAGCACGACGCCCACCTCGCCGACGCCGTGCGGGGTCTCGGGATGGACGTCGTCGTCACGGACACGGTCATGGGCGGTGCCGCGGGCCGCGAGCGCCTCGCGCGCACGCTCCTCGCGTCGGCGGGCGCTGCTCGTGGGTGACCTCGTGGTGCCCGACGGCGCCGCTCGCCCGGGTGGGCCCGCCCGCCCGGGGCGCGTGGTCGCCGTCGTGCCGCTGCGTGACGGGTCGTCGGGGAAGTCGCGGCTCGCGCACGTCCTCGACCCGGCGTCGCGCAGCCGGCTGATCGCCGTGCTCGCCCGGCACGTCGTGGGGACGCTGCTCACGAGCGACGGCGTGGAGCGGGTGGTCGTGGTGACGTCGGACCCGCGGTTCACGTGGCGCGCGCTGCGCGACGTCGTGGTGGACGAGTCCGCCGGCGCGGCGGACGCCGCCGGGTCGGACGGGCTCCCCCTGCTGACCGACGACGCGGACCGGCTCCGCATCGTGCTGCAGCCCGCGGACCGGCCTGGGCTGGACGCGGCGGTCGACGTCGGCCGGGAGATCGCGGCCGAGGGCGCGTCGAGCGAGGGCCCGGTGCGGCTCCTCGTCGCGCACGCCGACCTCCCCGCGCTCACGCCCGCGGACGTGGCGGCGCTGCTCGCCGAGGACGCGCCCGTCGTCGTCGCGACGGACCGCCGGGGCGCGGGCACGAACCTCCTCGTCCTCGATCCCCCGGCTTCCGCGCCGTCGAGCACGGGGTTGCTGTCGGAGAGCGGCTCAGAACGACAGCAACCTCGTGCTCGGCCGGTGACGGGGTTTCGGTTTCGGTTCGGGGTGGGGAGCCGTGCCGCCCATGTTGCCGAGGCCGAGCGGCTCGGGCTGCGGGCCGTCGTCGTGCAGCGGCCGGGCACCGCGGTCGACCTCGACACCGTGGAGGACTGGGGCGAGCTGCCCGCGGACGCGCGCGCCGTCGTCGGGCTGCACGTCCCGGCGCTGCGCGACCGCGACGCCTGATATGTAGGCCGTTCTGTCAAGTGGCAGGTTGGAGCACCCGCCTCGGACCGTCGTCCGGGACGGGTGCTCCTCTTGTCGCGTGGT
>NZ_JBVIFN010000022.1:0-13147 GCF_055571305.1 Cellulosimicrobium sp. NPDC030954 | reverse complement strand
ACCCCACCGCGGACCCGACCACGCGGGCACGAGACCCGACCCCACCGCGGACCCGACCACGCGGGCACGAGACCCGACCCCACCGCGGACCCGACCACGCGGGCACGAGACCCGACCCCACCGCGGACCCGACGCGTACCGTGGGCGGGACCTTCGACCCGCGCGTTGCATAAGTATGTATAGTGATGCATATGACGATCAGAGTCGCGGTCGCGGGTGCGTCCGGGTACGCAGGCGGAGAGACGCTCCGCCTGCTCGCCGGGCACCCGGAGGTGGAGATCGGCGCCGTCACGGCGCACAGCAACGCGGGGTCGCTCCTCGGTGAGCACCAGCCGCACCTGCGATCCCTCGCCGACCGTGTGCTCCTGCCGACGACGGTCGAGCACCTGGCGGGGCACGACGTCGTCGTGCTCGCGCTGCCGCACGGCGCGTCGGGCGAGATCGCGGCGCAGCTCCGGGACGACGTGC
The DNA here is from genome assembly GCF_055571305.1 of Cellulosimicrobium sp. NPDC030954. Lineage (NCBI taxonomy): Bacteria > Bacillati > Actinomycetota > Actinomycetes > Micrococcales > Promicromonosporaceae > Cellulosimicrobium > Cellulosimicrobium sp. NPDC030954. Next base: position 12,679 of record NZ_JBVIFN010000022.1, on the reverse strand, counting down.
TCGTGCTGGACCTGGGCGCGGACCACCGGCTGGAGTCCGCGGCGGACTGGGTGGCGTTCTACGGCTCCGAGCACGCGGGGACGTGGCCGTACGGGCTGCCGGAGCTGCTGCGCACGAGCGACGCCGGCGCGGGCGCGAGCGAGACGAAGCAGCGCGAGCGGCTCGCGGGAGCGCGCCGCATCGCGGTGCCGGGCTGCAACGTCACGGCGGTCACGCTCGGCATCCAGCCCGGTGTCGCGGCGGGTCTCGTCGAGGGACGCGACCTCGTCGCGGTGCTCGTCAACGGGTACTCGGGCGCGGGCAAGTCGCTCAAGCCGCACCTGCTCGCCTCCGAGGCGCTCGGCTCGGCCCAGCCGTACGCCGTCGGCGGGTCGCACCGGCACATCCCGGAGATCGCGCAGAACCTGCGGGCCGCGGGGGCCCCGGCCGTGAGCATCTCGTTCACGCCCACCCTGGTCCCGATGTCGCGCGGCATCCTCGCCACGGTGACGGCACGCCTGTCCGACGACGCCGCGCGCCTCGACCCCGCGGAGCTCGACGCGCGCGTGCGCCGCGCCTGGGAGGACGCGTACGTCGGCGAGCCGTTCGTCCGGGTGCTGCCCGTGGGGCAGTGGCCGACGACGGCCATGACGCTGGGCGCCAACACGGCGCTCGTCCAGGTCGCGGTCGACCACGCCGCGGGTCGCGTCGTCACCGTCACGGCGATCGACAACCTCGTCAAGGGCACCGCGGGCGCCGCGGTGCAGTCCATGAACATCGCGCTCGGCCTGCCGCAGACGGCGGGCCTCACGACCGAGGGGGTCGCACCGTGACCGTCACCACCCCGCAGGGCTTCCGGGCCGCCGGCGTCGCCGCCGGGCTCAAGTCCACGGGCGCCCGCGACGTCGCGCTCGTCGTCAACGACGGGCCGCTCGACGTCGCGGCTGCCGTGCTCACGACGAACCGCGTGTTCGCCGCGCCGGTCGCGTGGACGCGGCAGGCCGTGAGCGACGGGCGCGCGACGGCCGTCGTGCTCAACTCGGGCGGCGCGAACGCGTGCACGGGGCCGGAGGGCTTCGCCGACACGCACCGGACCGCGGAGCACGTCGCGGACGTGCTCGCGACCTCCGCGGGCGACGTGCTCGTCTGCTCGACGGGCCTCATCGGCGTGCGGCTGCCCCTGGAGAAGCTGCTCGCCGGGGTCGACGCCGCCGCCGCGGCGCTCGCGGACCCGGTCGCCACGGTCGACGGCGGCGGGGACGCCGCGCTGGCGATCATGACGACGGACACCGTGCCCAAGACGGTCTCCGTGGTCCGCGAGGTCTCGGACGCGACCGCGACGGACGGCGCCGCGACGTGGTCCGTGGGCGGCATGGCGAAGGGCGCGGGCATGCTCGCGCCGGGCCTCGCGACCATGCTGTGCGTGCTCACGACGGACGCCGTCGTCGACGCCGCGACGGCCGACGCCGCGCTGCGCGCCGCGACCCGTACCACGTTCGACCGCGTCGACTCCGACGGCTGCATGTCGACGAACGACACGGTGATCCTCCTGGCCTCCGGCGCGTCCGGGGTCGAGGTGACGCTCGACGAGCTCACGGACGCCGTGACCGAGGCCAGCGCCTCGCTCGCGCGCCAGCTCGTGGCCGACGCCGAGGGTGCGAGCCACGACGTCGCCGTCACCGTGGTGAACGCGTCGAGCGAGGACGCCGCGGTCGCGGTCGCGCGCGCGGTGACGCGCTCGAACCTCTTCAAGGCCGCGATCTTCGGCAACGACCCGAACTGGGGGCGCATCGTGTCGGCCGTCGGGACGGTCCCCGAGGACGTCGCGCCGTTCGACGCGCTCCTGCTCGACGTGTCGGTGAACGACGTCCAGGTCTGCCGGGCCGGGGGAGTGGGCGAGCCGCGCGAGCTCGTCGACCTCGCGGCCGAGCGCGAGGTGCGCGTCGAGATCGACCTGCACGCCGGCTCCGCGACCGCGACGGTCTGGACCAACGACCTCACGCACGACTACGTCCACGAGAACAGCGCGTACTCCTCATGAGCGACCCGACCACTCCCACGCCCCACCCGGATGACGCCGCGTTCGACACGCGCACCGACCTGCGCCCCGAGCAGAAGGCCGAGGTGCTCGTCGAGGCCCTGCCGTGGCTGGAGGAGTTCGCCGGCGCGCTCGTCGTCGTCAAGTACGGCGGCAACGCCATGGTCGACGACACGCTCAAGGCCGCGTTCGCGCAGGACATGGTGTTCCTGCGCCGCGTCGGCCTCCGCCCCGTCGTCGTGCACGGCGGGGGCCCGCAGATCTCCGCGATGCTCGACCGGCTCGGCATCGAGTCCGAGTTCCGCGGCGGCCTGCGCGTCACGACGCCGGAGGCGATGGACGTCGTGCGCATGGTGCTCACGGGCCAGGTCTCGCGCGAGCTCGTCGGCCTCATCAACGCGCACGGCCCGTACGCCGTCGGGCTCTCGGGCGAGGACGGCGGCCTGCTCCAGGCGCAGCGCCGGCACGCGACGGTCGACGGCGAGCCCGTCGACGTCGGCCTCGTCGGCGACGTCGTCGAGGTGCACCCCGCCGCGGTCCAGGACCTGCTCGACGCCGGGCGCATCCCCGTCGTCTCGACGATCGCGCCCGACCTCGAGGACCCGACCCAGGTGCTCAACGTCAACGCGGACACCGCGGCCGCGGCGCTCGCGGTCGCGCTCGGCGCGAAGAAGCTCGTCGTCCTGACCGACGTCGAGGGTCTGTACACGTCCTGGCCGGACAAGGACTCGCTCGTCGCGCAGATCACGCGCTCCGAGCTCGCGACGCTCCTGCCGTCCCTGTCCGCGGGCATGGTCCCCAAGATGGAGGCGTGCCTGCGCGCCGTCGAGGGCGGCGTCCCCGCGGCGACGGTCATCGACGGCCGCGTACCGCACTCGACGCTGCTCGAGGTCTTCACCACCCAGGGCAACGGGACCATGGTCGTCCCGGACCCGCTCGGCGCCGCCCGGTCCGAGGCCACCACGACCGCGGGAGGCGCCGCGTGAACCAGCTCGACCACCCGACGGGCGCGCCCGCGCCCGCGACGACGAGCGCCGTGACGGCTCCGGGCGACGGCTCCGTCGCCCAGTGGACCGACCGGTACGCGCACGCCGTCATGGACACGTTCGGCCCGCCGCAGCGCGTCCTCGTGCGCGGCGAGGGCGCGTACGTCTGGGACGCCGACGGGAAGCGGTACCTCGACCTGCTCGCGGGGATCGCGGTCAACGCGCTCGGCCACGCCCACCCGACGCTCACGGCCGCGGTCTCCGCCCAGCTCGGCACGCTCGGTCACGTCTCGAACTTCTTCGGGACCCCGACGCAGATCGCGCTCGCCGAGCGCCTCCTGACGCTCGCGGAGGCGCCCGAGGGGTCGCGCGTGTTCTTCACGAACTCGGGCACCGAGGCCAACGAGGCGGCGTTCAAGATGACGCGCCGGAACAACGACACCGGACGTCGCACGCGCGTCCTCGCGCTCCAGGGCGGCTTCCACGGCCGGTCGATGGGCGCGCTCGCGCTGACGTCGAAGGCCGCGTACCGCGAGCCCTTCGAGCCGCTCCCGGGCGGTGTGGAGTTCGTCGTGTTCGACGACGTCCCCGCGCTGGAGGAGGCGTTCTCTCCTGCCGCGGTGGCCGAGCGCGGCGAGGTCGCGGCGCTCGTCGTCGAGCCGGTGCAGGGCGAGGCGGGCGTGCGGTCGCTCTCGCCCGGCTACCTCGTCGCGGCGCGCGAGCTCACGGCGCGCCACGGCGCGCTGCTCGTGCTCGACGAGGTGCAGACCGGCGTCGGGCGCACGGGCTCGTGGTTCGCGTACCAGCAGCAGGAGGTGGGCGGCGGGATCGTGCCCGACGTCGTCACGCTCGCCAAGGGCCTCGGCGGCGGGTTCCCCGTGGGTGCCGTCGTGGCGTACGGCGAGCGGGCGGCGACGCTGCTCGGCCGCGGTCAGCACGGCACGACGTTCGGCGGCAACCCGGTCGCCGCCGCGGCGGCGCTCGCGACGCTGGGCGTCATCGAGCGGGACGACCTCCTGCAGAACGTCCGGACGGTCGGCAGGCTCCTGCGCGACGAGATCTCCTCGGCGGGCAACCCGCTCGTCGCCGGGGTACGGGGGCGCGGCCTGCTGCTCGCCGTCCAGCTCACCCGGCCCGTCGCGGCCGACGTCGCGCGCGCGGCGCTCGACGCGGGGTTCGTCGTGAACGCCGTCGCGCCCGACGCGATCCGGCTCGCGCCGCCCCTGGTCCTCACGCCCGAGCAGGCGCGCGACGCCGTCGGGTTCTTCGCGACCGTCGCCGTCCCGGCCGACCCGACCGCCGCGTCGGCCAACCCCGCCGGGTCCGGCGCGACCCCCACACCTACCGGCCCCACGACGAGGAGCTCCTGATGGCCCCCCGGCACTTCCTGCGCGACGACGACCTGACGCCCGCCGAGCAGCGGCAGGTCCTCGAGATCGGTCTCGCGTTCCGCGACGACCGCACGTTCCGTCAGCCGCTCGCCGGCCCGCAGGGCGTGGCGGTGCTGTTCGACAAGCCGACGCTGCGCACGCAGCTCTCGTTCGCGACGGGCGTCGCCGAGCTCGGGGGCTTCCCGGTCGTCGTGGACGGCCGGCTCGCCCAGGTCGGCGTGCGCGAGTCCGTCGCGGACGTCACGCGCGTGCTCGACCGGCAGGCGTCGGCGATCGTGTGGCGCACGTTCGGGCAGGACCGCCTCGAGGAGATGGCGGCGATCAGCCGGGTGCCGGTCGTCAACGCCCTGACCGACGACTTCCACCCGTGCCAGATCCTCGCGGACCTCCTCACGGTCGCCCAGCTCCGCGGCGGGACGGGGGCGCTCGCGGGCCAGACGCTCGCGTACGTCGGCGACGGCGCGAACAACATGGCGCACTCCTACCTGCTCGGCGGCGCGACCGCGGGCCTGCACGTGCGGATCGGGACTCCCGACGGGTACCCGCCGCACCCCGTCTTCGTCGCCGACGCGGAGCGGATCGCCGCCGAGACCGGCGGGTCGGTGCTGGTCACGTCCGACCCGGTCGAGGCCGTCGCGGGGGCGGACGTCGTCGCGACCGACACGTGGGTGTCGATGGGGGACGAGGCCCAGGCCGAGCAGCGCGCGCTCCCGTTCGTGCCCTACCAGGTGAACGACGAGCTCCTCGCGCACGCGAAGGACGACGCGATCGTCCTGCACTGCCTGCCCGCGTACCGCGGCAAGGAGATCACCGTGGAGGTCATCGACGGGCCGCGCTCGGCGGTGTGGGACGAGGCGGAGAACCGGCTGCACGCGCAGAAGGCGCTGCTCACGTTCCTCCTGGAGCGGTCGTGACCGAGGCCCGCACCGCGACGACGAAGACGGCGCGCCACGCGCGCATCGCCGAGATCGTGCGCCGCACCGAGATCCACTCGCAGGCCGAGCTCGCGCGCGAGCTCGAGCGCGAGGGGCTGTCGGTGACGCAGGCGACGCTCTCGCGCGACCTCATCGAGCTGCGCGCCGAGAAGGTGCGCGGCGCGTCGGGCGCGCTCGTGTACGCCGTGCCGGGGGAGGGCGGCGACCGCAGCGTGCAGACCGCGGAGTCGCCCGAGTACCTCGCGGCCCGGCTCGCGCGCCTGTGCTCGGAGATGCTCGTCTCCGCGGAGGCGTCCGCGAACCTCGTCGTGCTGCGCACGCCCCCGGGGGCCGCGAACTACCTCGCGTCGGCGATCGACCACTCCGTCCTGCCGCACGTGCTCGGCTGCATCGCGGGCGACGACACGATCCTCGTCATCGCGCGCGACCCCGACGGCGGCGCCGACCTCGCGCGGCGCTTCCTCGAGCTGTCCGGACCCCTGGGCGGGACCCTCCCGGGCACGCCCGACTGACCGGCGTCGGACCGCCCTCCGCTCGACCGGCGCGACCGGGCCGTCCTGCGACACTGGACCACAGACCCCACCCGCACGTCACAGAAAGAGACCGTCATGACTGAACGCGTCGTGCTCGCCTACTCGGGCGGCCTGGACACGTCGGTGGCCATCGGCTGGATCGCCGAGGCCACGGGCGCCGAGGTCGTCGCCGTCGCGGTCGACGTCGGCCAGGGCGGGGAGGACCTCGAGGTCATCCGGCAGCGCGCCCTGGACTGCGGCGCCGTCGAGGCGTACGTCGCCGACGCGCGCGACGAGTTCGCGGCCGAGTACTGCATGCCCGCGCTGCGCGCGAACGGCCTCTACCTCGACCGCTACCCGCTCGTCTCGGCGATCTCGCGCCCCGTCATCGTCAAGCACCTCGTGCGCGCCGCGCGCCAGTTCGGCGCGACGACCGTCGCGCACGGCTGCACCGGCAAGGGCAACGACCAGGTGCGCTTCGAGGTCGCGACGACGTCGCTCGCGCCCGAGCTCAAGACGATCGCGCCCGTGCGCGACCTCGCGCTGACGCGCGAGAAGGCCATCGAGTACGCGGAGAAGCACTCCCTGCCCATCGCGACGACCAAGCACAACCCGTTCTCGATCGACCAGAACGTGTGGGGCCGCGCGGTCGAGACCGGCTTCCTCGAGGACATCTGGAACGCCCCGACCAAGGACGTCTACAACTACACCGACGACCCGACGTTCCCGCCCGTCGCGGACGAGGTCGTCATCACGTTCGAGCAGGGCATCCCGATCGCGCTCGACGGCGTCGCCGTGACGCCGCTGCAGGCGATCCAGGAGATGAACCGCCGCGCGGGCGCGCAGGGCGTCGGGCGCATCGACATCGTCGAGGACCGCCTCGTCGGGATCAAGTCCCGCGAGGTCTACGAGGCCCCGGGCGCCATCGCGCTCATCGCCGCGCACCAGGAGCTCGAGAACGTCACCCTGGAGCGCGAGCAGGCCCGATTCAAGCGCGGCGTGGAGCAGCGCTGGACCGAGCTCGTCTACGACGGCATGTGGTTCAGCCCGCTCAAGCGCTCGCTCGACGTGTTCGTCGACGACACGCAGCGTTACGTCTCCGGCGACGTGCGCCTCGTGCTGCACGGCGGGCGCGCGACCGTCACCGGCCGCCGCTCGGAGGCGAGCCTGTACGACTTCAACCTGGCGACCTACGACGAGGGCGACTCGTTCGACCAGTCGCAGGCCAAGGGATTCATCGAGATCTACGGTCTCACCGCGAAGCTCGCCGCCGCGCGCGACGAGAAGTTCGGCAACGGTGTGGACCTCGGGGCAGGAGCACTGTGAGCACGCACGACCAGCAGGGACCGGAGTCGACCACGTCCGCCGAGGGCGCGGCGGCAGCGGAGGCGGACGGCGCGAGCGGGCGCGTGAGCCTCTGGGGCGGCCGCTTCGCCGGCGGTCCCGCCGACGCGCTCGCCGCGCTGAGCAAGTCGACGCACTTCGACTGGCGCCTCGCGGGCCAGGACGTCGCGGGCTCGAAGGCCCACGCGAAGGTCCTGCACGCCGCGGGCCTGCTCGACGACGACGAGCTCGACGGCATGCTCGCGGCGCTCGAGCGGCTGCGCGAGGACGTCGCGTCGGGCACGTTCGTCGCGGCCGACGACGACGAGGACGTGCACACCGCTCTCGAGCGCGGCCTCATCGAGCGGGCCGGTCCCGAGCTCGGCGGCAAGCTGCGCGCCGGCCGGTCGCGCAACGACCAGATCGCGACGCTGACGCGCATGTACCTGCGCGACGAGGCGCGCACGATCGCGCGACTCGTGCTCGACGTCGTCGACGCGCTGATCGAGCAGGCCGCCGCGCACCCGGGCGCGGCCATGCCCGGCCGTACGCACCTCCAGCACGCCCAGCCGGTGCTCCTCGCGCACCACCTGCTCGCCCACGCGTGGCCGCTGCTGCGCGACGTCGACCGGTTCATCGACTGGGACGTGCGCGCCGCGCGCTCGCCGTACGGGTCGGGGGCGCTCGCGGGCTCGTCCCTGGGCCTCGACCCGGCGGCCGTCGCCGCCGAGCTCGGGTTCGACGGCCCGGTCGAGAACTCGATCGACGGCACCGCGTCGCGCGACGTCGTCGCGGAGTTCGCGTTCGTCGCGGCGATGCTGGGCGTCGACCTCTCGCGCCTCGCGGAGGAGGTCATCCTCTGGGCGACCAAGGAGTTCGGCTTCGTGCGCCTGCACGACTCCTACTCCACGGGGTCGAGCATCATGCCGCAGAAGAAGAACCCCGACGTCGCCGAGCTCGCGCGCGGCAAGGCGGGCCGCCTCATCGGCGACCTGTCGGGCCTGCTCGCCACGCTCAAGGGCCTGCCGCTCGCGTACAACCGCGACCTGCAGGAGGACAAGGAGCCCGTGTTCGACCAGGTCGACACGCTCGAGGTGCTCCTGCCCGCGTTCTCCGGCATGGTCGCGACGCTCGTGTTCGACACCGAGCGCATGGCCTCGCTCGCGCCGCAGGGGTTCTCGCTCGCGACGGACGTCGCCGAGTGGCTCGTGCGCGAGGGCGTGCCGTTCCGCGTCGCGCACGAGGTCGCCGGGGCGTGCGTGCGCGTGTGCGAGGAGCGCGGCATCGAGCTGTGGGACCTCTCGGACGACGACCTCGCGTCGATCTCCGAGCACCTCACGCCCGGCGTGCGCGACGTGCTGAGCGTCGAGGGCTCGCTCGCGTCGCGCGACGCGGTCGGCGGCACCGCCCCCGTCCGGGTCGCCGAGCAGCTCGAGGCCGCGAAGGAGCGCTCGGCCGAGTACCGCTTCTGGGCCCAGGACTGACGGCGCCCAGGCCGAGGGTGCGTGCGTGAGCGTCGACCAGGACGTGCTCGCGGACCTCGTGCGCCGCGTGCGCGACGCCGTCCCGCGCCTCGGCTCGTCGACCGGCCCGTCGCCCCGCCCGGGCGACGGGCCGGCTCGAGGCGGGGCGACGCCGTCGGGCACCCGGCTCGTGGTGGTCGACGGGCCGGCGGGCTCGGGCAAGACGACGCTCGCCGCCCAGCTGGGCGAGGCTCTGCCCGCGCAGGTCCTCCACATGGACGACCTGTACGAGGGCTGGCGGGGGCTCGAGCCCGCGTGGAGCCGTCTGGAGGAGTGGGTCCTCGCGCCCCTCGCCGCGGGTCGTCCGGGTCGGTACCGCCGCTTCGACTGGACGCTCGACCGCTTCGCCGAGTGGCACGACGTCGCCCCGGCGCCGTACCTGGTCGTCGAGGGGTGCGGGGCGGGTCGCCGCGAGGCGGACGGCGTGGCCGCGCTGCGCCTGTGGGTCGAGGCCCCGGACGACGAGCGGCTGCGCCGCGGGCTCGAGCGGGACGGCGAGGACCAGCGCACCCACTGGCTCGCCTGGATGGCCGACGAGCGCGCGCACTACGCGCGCAACGCCTCGCGCGAGCGCGCGGACGTCGTGCTCGACGGGTGGGGGAATGTCGTGCGCGCGGCGGACCGATGATCGCCGGCCGCGACGGCGTGTCCGTCGCGCAGGTCGAGGCCGCCCGGTCCGCCTGGTCCCGCGCGGTCCGGGTGACCGACGGCCTCGTGGCCGGGGTGACGACGTTCGCCGTCGTGGGCACGGCGACCGCCGTCGTCCTCGCCGCGACCGCCCGCACGGCGACGCTCTCGACCTGGTTCCTCCTCCCGAGCCGTAGCAGCACCAGGTCGGGGACGTGGTGGGTGTGGGACGTCCCGACCGACCACGTGTGGTGGATCACCCTGGCCGTCCTGCTGCCGCCCGCGATCGCGACGCTCGTCGGCGCGCGGCGGACGCGCCGTCGACGTGCCGACGTCGAGGCCGGGCTCGCCCGTGAGGGCGGACGCCTGCCCGTGGCCGCTCCACCGGCGCCGAGAGCCCGGCGCGGCCCACGGGGCGTGCCCACCGCGGCGCAGCGACGTGCCCGGGACGCCGCAGCGGCCCGCCGTCGCGTCGTCCGGCAGTGGCGCTGGGTCGAGCTCCGGCGTGCGCACCCGGCACCGGTCGCGCTCCTGGGCGCGGTCGTGGCCGCGACCGCGGGGCCGTGGTGGGTGCTCGCCCTCGTCGTCGCCTGGTCCGGCGACGCGGTCCCGGACCGCCTGCGGAGCGCCGCGGCCGGCTGCTGGGTTCCCGCCCTGTGGGTGAGCACCGCCCTGGTCGCCGTCCTGGCCGTGCACGTGGGCCGGCGGCCGCGCGAGCACGGCGGGGCGTAGATTGCCCACGACGGAAGGTGGTGCGAAGGTGACGGACGCCGTGACGCAGACGACGGGGGGCGGGGAGCCGCGCGTCGTCGGACCGTGGGACGTCCCGGCGCGGGGGTGGTACGCGCGCGACGTCCACGAGGTCGCGCGCGACCTGCTCGGGTCGTTCCTCACCCGACGCAGCGACGCGGGCGACGTCACCCTGCGGATCACGGAGGTCGAGGCGTACGACGGCGAGCGCGACCCGGGCTCCCACGCCTTCCGCGGGCGGACCGAGCGCAACCGCGCCATGTTCGGCGAGCCCGGCCGGCTGTACGTGTACCGGCACCTCGGGCTGCACCACTGCGTGAACGTCGTGTGCGGGCCGGTGGGCCGCGCGTCCGCCGTCCTGCTGCGCGCGGGCGAGGTGACCGACGGCGTCGACCTCGCCCGGTCGCGACGGCTCGTCGCCGGGAGGTGCGACTCGGACCGCCAGATCGCGCGGGGGCCCGCGCGCCTCGCGGTCGCGCTCGACCTGGACCTGCGCCAGTACGGCGCCGAGCTGACGGACCCCGACGGGGAGCTCGTGCTGCACCGCGCGTCCGCGGGGCCGCTGCGTCCCGCGATCGCGACCGGTCCGAGGGTCGGGGTCTCCGGCGACGGGGGAGACGGCGACCTCTACCCGTGGCGCTCCTGGCTCGCGGGGGACCCCACGGTCTCGGCCTACCGCCGGGTGAGCGCCCGCGCGCGGTGAGCGCCCGCCCGGTGGGCGGTGGACGTCGGACGTCGCGCGGCACGGCAGACTAGGACCCGCTGCCGCACGGCAGCATCGGACGTGCCCGGTCCACGGGTACTCGACGAAGGAGCAGAAGTGAGCGACGTTCTCGACGAGCTGCAATGGCGGGGCCTGGTGGCGCAGTCCACCGACGAGGCCGCGCTGCGCGCCGCGCTGGCCGAGGGCCCGATCACGTACTACTGCGGCTTCGACCCGACGGCGCCGAGCCTCCACCACGGCCACCTCGTGCAGCTCGTCGTGCTGCGTCACCTCCAGCTCGCGGGCCACCGCGCCGTGGCGCTCGTGGGCGGGGCGACGGGCATGATCGGCGACCCGCGCCAGTCGGGGGAGCGGGTGCTCAACACCAAGGAGACCGTCGCGGAGTGGACCGAGCGGCTGAAGTCGCAGGTGTCACGCTTCCTCGACTTCGAGGGGGACAACCCCGCCCGGCTCGTGAACAACCTCGACTGGATCTCCGAGCTGTCGGCGATCGACTTCCTGCGCGACGTCGGCAAGCACTACCGCCTCGGCACGATGCTCGCGAAGGACACCGTCGCGCGCCGCCTGCGCTCGGAGGAGGGGATCAGCTTCACCGAGTTCAGCTACCAGATCCTCCAGGGGATCGACTTCCTCGAGCTGTACCGCCGGCACGGCGTGTCCCTCCAGACGGGGGGCAACGACCAGTGGGGCAACCTGCTGTCGGGCGTCGAGCTCATCCGCAAGACCGAGGGCGCGGCCGTGCACGTCCTCACGACGCCGCTCATCACCAAGGCCGACGGGACCAAGTTCGGCAAGACGGAGGGCGGGGCGGTCTGGCTCGCGCCCGACATGATGAGCCCGTACGCCTTCTACCAGTACTGGCTCAACGCCGCGGACGAGGACGTGGTGGGCTGGCTGAAGATCTTCACGTTCCGCACGCGCGAGGAGATCGCCGAGCTCGAGGCCGCGGTACGGGAGCGGCCGGGCGCGCGCGAGGCGCAGCGCGCGCTCGCCTCGGACGTCACGACCCTCGTGCACGGGGCGGAGGCGACGGCGTCCGTGATCGCCGCGAGCCAGGCGCTCTTCGGCCGGGGCGAGCTGGACGGACTGGACGCGGGGACGCTGGGCGCCGCGGTCGCCGAGCTCCCACGCACGACGGCGACGGTGGGAGACGCGGTCGTCGACCTGTTCGCGGCGTCCGGCCTCGTCGCGTCGAAGGCCGCGGCTCGTCGAGCGGTGGCCGAGGGCGGGGCGTACGTCAACAACCTCAAGGTGACGAGCGAGGACGCCGTCCTCGCGCCGGACGACCTGCTGCACGGGCAGTTCGCCCTCCTGCGCCGGGGGAAGAAGACGCTCGGGGTCGCCGTCGCGGACGGCGCGGCCGGCTGAGCAGCCTCGTCGCCACGATCACGAAGGGGCCGGACCGCGTCGAGCGGCCGGCCCCTTCGGCGTCTCGTCGTGGCGGGACGGGACAGGCCCTACCTCTCGTGCCGCCCGGACGGACGCGTCGGGCGGGCAGTCGGGCGGGGCTGCCGAGCAGGGCTGTCGAGCAGGGCTGGCGAGCCGGCTCAGCGTGCGAGCACACGGATTTGGCACCCGGGCGGAGCGCGTGTAGTGTTCTCGACGTTCGCCCGGCAGGGAGGAACGGACACCGAGTCTCGATCGCACGAGACGGTGGCTGGTCCCCCGGGCGGTCCCCCTCGAGAATGACTCGGAGCCTCGCGCGCCGTGACATGATCGGGGCTGCTGGTTCCCCGGCTCCCTCCGCTCGAATCACCGAGTTGGAGAGGGCGCAGAGGATCTGGTAGATTAGAGAAGTTGCCCCAAGCGAGGTTCTGCCCGGTCGGGTGGTGCTGAGTTGGTGTGTGTCGGTTGTTTGAGAACTCAACAGTGTGCTTGTTAGTCAATGCCA
>NZ_JBVIFN010000021.1:0-14942 GCF_055571305.1 Cellulosimicrobium sp. NPDC030954 | reverse complement strand
ACGGAGCACGCTGGACGATCGACCCGCAAGGCGTTCTCCACAGGGAACCGAGTACAGGTCGGTCACAAGCGGACCCGCGCCCCGAAGGGGCCGGGTCCGCCGAACGCACCACGCTTTCCGCGTCCCTCGCCGCGCGAACCTCGGCTGCTGCGCACGACGTGTTCACCCTCTCCCCCGGCATCGGACTGCACGCAGGGAACCTCTACGCGAGAACCACCGAGGATGCTCAGGACGTCGACGAACTAGCCCGCGCCACCGGATCAGACCCCGCCCGCACGCTGCGCACCCTCGACCGGCTCGGCTCGGCCGGCCTGCTCGTGCAGCGCGGCAACCGTTGGGCTCGGCCGAGCCAGGATCGCCGTCGAGCCGCCGCCGCACGCCTCGGCGTCGGCGGCCGGCTACAGCGTCGAGCCGCCGCCTACGCCGTCGAGCGCGAGCTGTGGGCGTGGTGGCAAGCCGAACAGACGTGGATGCAAGCACCACGTCGACCCGGTGCCGGCCGCCGACCCGGCCGAGGCCAGCTCACGCTGCTACCCGAGTTCGGCACGAGCGCCTACGGTGCGCACCCACGTCGAGCCGACGGCCGAGCCGACTACCGCGCAGCTCGCACCGAAGTCGAGCAGGAGCGCGGCGGCCGCGCGATCGCGCCCCGCCGCTCCCCCGCACCCGCTATCGTCGCCGTCGAGCCGCCCAGCGACGCCGAGCGCATCATCATCGACATCCTCGGAGCCCGCCCGATCGCCGTCGAGCCCTACGCCCCTACACAGTCGACCGAGCGCAGCGACGTCGAGGTGCCCGAGCTGGTCGACGCGATCGCTTAGAAGTGCTGCAACTTAGCCCTTTTCGTACTACACTTACGCAGTACGAAATGAAAACGAACGGGAGTGAGCGTGCGGGTACGGGTGCATCCGAGGGTCACCGATCGACACCCTGAGGTCACTGCTGCGGATGTGGTGGAAGCCTTCGAGGGCACGTTGCGCTCCCGAGCGCGTGACACTCACCCGGTGCAGTGGGTCGGTGTGGGAACAGACCCTAGTGGGCGGTTGCTGGAGTACATCGCGGTGGAGGACGAGCCTGATGGTTGGCTGGTATTCCACGCCATGCCAGCGACGAAGAAGGTTCTCATCGAGGTTGGACTGAGGAGGTAGACAGATGGGCAAGTACAGCGACGTGAACGGGGTCCCGTTCAACGACGAAGACATCGAGCGGTGGGCCGCCGAAGCAGAGTCCGAGGCAGGATACGAAGGCAAGCACCTGGGTCCCTCGGTTCCTGGGCGTCCTATCAGCGTGGGTGCGCACGCGCGGCCCTTCACGCTTCGACTTGACGCCGTGCGTAGGGCGAAGCTGGATGAGGCGGCGCAGGAGCGCCATACCACGCCCTCACAGCTGATGCGCGAACTCATCGACGCTCTCTAACGGGAGGCAGGGACGGGCGATGACTGAACATCAGGCGAGTGCGCCATCGCTCCTGGTCATGGCGGGGGCGTTCATCAAGCGGCCTGGCATGTTCCTGGGGCTGCCGATCCGGTTCGACCGCGTGACTGCCTTCATCGCGGGTTACACGCTCGCAATCGATCAGGTGCGCGGGATGCTGTCGCCCGACTACGCGGACCACTTCCACCCGCTCGGTATCGAGGGACAGTTCCAGGAGCAACTACGCGAGCAAGGCAGGCTGAGGTGGAATCGATGGGATCTGACTATCGCGGCAGAGGCGATCGGCTGGAACGATGACGAACCGCCAGTGATCGAAGAGTTCACAGATGAGCAGCATCGGGCGGCGATCGCGCATCTGGAGCCGCTTCTTGATCGTATGTTCAGCCTGCCCGACCCGTTCAGGCTCAGCCAACGAGACGGAGCTTGAATGACGCCGGGGCGCGCCTCCAACACGCAGTAGGTCAGTAGTTCAGTAAACACGTATCTACGCGGTATCCTCCTTGTATGAGAGTCATCACCATCACGAACCTCAAAGGTGGATCAGCCAAGACCACGAGCACGGCTTATCTTGCTCACGCCTACGCTGCGCAAGGGAAGAGTGTGCTCGTCGTCGATGCAGACCCCCAGGGGTCCGCACTCAGATGGAGTGAAGCCGGCAACTGGGACATCCCCACACTGGCGCTCCCAGTGAAGAACCTTCACACGAGGCTCGCGGGGATCATCTCGCCGTCCACGGACGTCGTGCTGATCGACACCCCTCCCCTCGACGAGCAAGCTGGAATCGTCTACTCGGCATTGCGCGCAGCGGACACCATCATCGTCACGATGGCCCCGACCATGTTGGAATTCGAGCGCTTACCCGACGTGTGGGCGGCGATCGAAGAAGTCGAGCCGCTGCGCGATCAACCCGCGCGTATTGCCGTGCTGCTGAACCGCACCATCGCGAACGCGAACTCGACAGGCATGTTCCGTGAACTGATCGAGGAGGGCGGCCACCACGTTCTGACAACGACCATCCCTAGGCGAGAGCCGATCGCGCAGGCATTCGCCGCGCCGGTCACGGACCTTGGAAAGTACGCCGAAGCCGCCGAAGAGATCGAGGGCTTGGAGGTTCGAGCGTGAGCAAAGCAACGGACATTGCGGCCCGAGCTGCGAAGTTGAGCGAGCGCCGTGGCGGCCGGGACATGACGGGCGATACGACCTCACCGACGGTGAACCAGGTCAAGAGCGCTCCACGCGCAAAGCCGGTGAGAGTGACGACTGATCTAGCACCGCAGAGCTACCGCCAGCTCGTCGCGTACTGCGGGGAGCTGGCGGAAACGTTCGGCCGCGCCAAGGTCCCACACGCAGAGGTCATCAGAGCGCTGGTTGCCCAGCTCGAAGCAGACCCCGCCCTACGGCTTGCGATTGCCGACGCCGTACAGGCGCGCATGAGTAAGTAAGTATTTCAGTAATTCCGTATCTAAGTTGGAACGTTACTGAGGTTGGTTCGGAGGCCAGCGTGACAATGAAGATCGCGGCAATCATGGGAGCTGTCGCCCGCGGCCACTCCGGCTACACCGACGCGCTGCGCGATGCCTCCTGGTTCCTTGACGCCGTGGTGGCTGAGAGTCGGCCCGACATGATCGTTTCGCGATCGTCGGCCGAGCTGTGGGCCGTCGTCGACGCCTGGCCCTGGCCCCGACCCGGCAAGCCGAAGGACAACGCTGAGTAGGCCCCCTCAGCGTCCGATGTTCCCGGGACGATGTCTCAGTGGGAACGAACAAGCGCTACCCGCACCTGGCGGCGCAGAGGGGCGAAGAGCGCGAGCTGCGCGAGGCGCGCAAGCGTGGGCCGCTGCGCACCCTCGATCGCGTCCAGCTGCGATTGCATGCGCAGCCCCTCACGATCGTTCCCGAGCAGCTGACGATATGGGGGCATGCGTGGCTCCAGTTCGGGGACACCAACGTGCGGTGCGTCGTCCAGGTGAAGCGCTGGACAGCCGACGCCGTGGGCGTGCAAGTGACGATCGACGGTGAGACGTTGCGGTGCTGGATATGGCAGGGAGCATGCCAGCGCATCTCCGACCCGACCGACGTCTGGTGACCTTGCCGCGAAGGTTCCCCGCAAGTTGCTTTCGGCAGACGGTTTCGCTGTCCATCGCGCTAGACGTGGGGATGTCCGCCTCGCCGGGTTAGTGGACGGCTCCGAGTTCAATGCAGAGAACGCCGCCGACGATGAGGACGATGCCGAGGCCCATCAGCCAGGTGAAGGGCTCTTTGAAGAGGAACTTGCTGAGGATGGCGGTGAGTGCGACGCCGGATGCGGCCCAGATGCCGTAGGCGACGCCGAGTGCCATGCCGCCGGCGAGGGCGAGGCTGAGCATGGTGAATGCGAGGACGTAGCCCACAGCCACGCCGACATACCAGCGCTTCTTGTCGACGGCCATACGCAGGGAGAGCGTGCCGACGACCTCGAAGACGATTGCGCCGATGAGGAACAGCCAGACCATCACGCGACCTCTGCCTTCTTCTTGTGACCGGCCTGTGCGCCGAGTTCGACGCACAGCACTCCGGCGATGACGACGACGATGCCGATGCCCATCAAGAGAGTGAGCGGTTCGCCGAAGATGATGAGGGAGAGAAGCGCCGTGAGCGCGACCCCGGATGCTCCCCAAATGCCGTAGGCGACGCCGAGGGCCATGCCGGTGCGAAGCACGAGGCTGAGGAACACGAACGCGCCGATGTAGCCGGCTGCGACGAGTGCATAGAGGGCGGGTGCGTCGAGCGCACCTTTGAGGGATAGTGAGCCGGTGACCTCGGCGGCGATCGCGCCGATGAGGAACAGCCAGCCTTTGGCTTTGTTGGTCACTGGGGGTCTCCTTCATTCACGAGTTGCAGGGCGATCGCGCGTAGGACGGATCGTTCGTCGTCGCGGACGGTGGGGATGCCGAGCGCGGCGTTGAACCATGCGCCGTCGGCCAGCAGGCGGGCGGCGCGAAGTGATGCGCGGCTCGCCGGGTCAGTGTCGATGTTGCTGCCGAGCCACGGGGTGAGGCGTTCCGCCCACAGAGCAGACAACCGCTCGCGCAGGTTCACGTCCGCGAGCAGGGCGAGATCGCTGGAGTCGAAGTCGCCGTTGAGTGCGTAGTCGACGTACGCGCGCAGCTTGTCGATCGGCTCGGCATCCGTCGAGGCCCGAGTATGCAGATCCGCTTCCCAGCGGTCGATGATGCGGTTCACGACTGCGACAGTGAGAACTTCTTTCGTGCCGAAATGGTGGACCACCCCGGGCTTCGTCAACCCCGCCTCGCGAGCGACTGCATCGAGGGTGAGGGCATCGCCGCGGCGAAGGACTTCAACTGCGTGATCGAGAAGTTCGATTTTGGTTGGCACAGTTCGAATATACCTACCATACGTATGGTACGTCAACTCGATTGCGGGCTCAGCCGTAAACGATCGTTTTCGGCGGCCGCGTCCGCGTCGACGACCAGGTGCGCGACACGCCGAGGATCGATCCGCCGAAACCCCCTGCCGAAACCGAATCGCGCCGGAACATCGGCAGTACCGTTTTCGGCATGGCACACGAAGTCGGCTACGCCCGAGTCTCCAAGCGTGAGCAGAACCCGGACGCGCAGGAGGCCGAGCTGCGCGCGGCCGGCTGCGAACGTGTGTTCGTCGACCACGGCGAGTCCAGCCGCGTCGCAGACCGCCCCCAGTGGCTTGCTTGCCTCGACTACCTCCGGCCGGGGGACACCCTCAAAGTGCGCCGGCTTGACCGCCTCGCCGGCAGTGAGCGCATCCTGATCGAGACGTTGCAGGACCTCGACGCCCGACAGGTGAACATCGTCAGTCTCACAGAGCCGATGATCGACACCACGACACCGATGGGCCGCGCCCTCTACGGCATCGTCGCTGTGTTCGCGCAGCTCCGCGTCGACACGATCCGCGAGAACACGACCCGCGGCCTCGACTACGCCCGCAGCCAGGGCCGCGTCGGCGGCCGCCCGAGCGTGATGACGCCCGAACGGATCGCAACGGCCGAGCGCATGCGCGCCGAGCAGCAGAGCTGGGAAAGCATCGCCCGCGTGCTCGGAGTCGGAGCCTCCAGCGTGCGCCGAGCGCTCAGCCGATAGCGCTATCTGTCACCCCCTGATGGAATGTTCTCTAGGAGGTGGTCGACATGTCGCTGGATGGATTCTCGGGCGCGACGCCGGCCGAGATTTGCCAGCGCTACGCCGCCGGCTTCATCGACCGCGCGCACCTCGTCGACGAGCTGACGAGGTTCCCCTACGTGAAGGGCGGGCAGACGGACGGGTACGACTCGCTGATCGTCGACCCGCCCGGCACCTGGTCCGAAGTCTCGGCAGCGGTGCGCCGAGGGGCAATTGAGGAAGACGTCTACGAGGAAGTGTTCAACCGTCGGAACCACGGTATTGAACACTCCTGAGCAGGCGTCCGTCGCAACGCCGTAGGCGGTCTTGACCGTTCCTCCCCTTCCCCCGATAGATAGCCGCTCTGCACACGAGAGAGCCCCGTCAAGGGTGCGGCATCGCCGCATCACGAAGTGACGCGAAGCGCCCTTGACGGGGCTCTCTCGTGTGTGACCATCACGGTATCGGGGGAAGGGAGCGCAGATCCCACAGGGCTTGTGGCTCAGTTTTTCGTATAGCGCACGGCTGTCATCGTGGCCCTCGGCCGGGCCACGGCGTCGACCTAACGGTCGACCGGCCAGCCACCTCCGGGTGGGTGCGCCCCGCCTCGCTCGCTGACGCTCGCATTGGCGTGGGCGCACCCACCCTCCGGCGGCCGGCCGCCCTGCTCCGCGGTGCCGGTGTCACCACGCTGTGGTGCACCGCGGAGCGATGCAAGGTATGCTTTAGCGTAACGCTACGGCGCTTCGCGACCTCCGCGTTCCGCTAAAGCCCTTGCCCTGCGGGGCTCGACCAACCTCCGGTTGGTCCCTCCTCGCTCGGCGCTCAGAGGAGGACTCGTCATGAATGACTCGTCAGAGAACGGCGCGGAGCACCGTTCTCAGCAGCCGTCGCCGCGCAAGACGACGCTTCCTACCAACTACGTCGCCACCACCGCTGACGACTTGTTCGAGCGCACACGTACGGTCGCCGTGCGTCTCACCGACGAAGAGTGGGAGCGATGGAAGACGGCCGCGAAAGAAGACGGCCGTCAACAGCTCGGACGATGGGTCCGCGAGCTCGTCGCTCGTCGCCTCGACGAGCGACCGGGCCTCGATTACATCGAGAACATCGACGACCTTCGGCTGAACCTCACTCGTGCCGGCTCGAATCTCAACCAGATCGCTCGGGCGCTCAACATCGCGGCGCTTGGTGTGGAAGCGCCTCCTGAGTTGTCTGCGATCGCCGCAGCGATCGCAGACACGAGAGCTGCGGTAAGTGACGTCCGCGACGCTCTCCACGAGGCCGGCAGATGATTGCCAAGATCACCAAGGGTTCTCGGCCTGGCGATATCGCGGCGTACTTGCACGGTCGAGGGAAAGCCAACGAGCACAGATACCGCCTCGACGACGATCGTGAACATGAGGGTGGTCGAGTGATCGGCGGGAACCTTGGCCGCGAGGGAGATACCCAGGGTAAGAGCTGGGCTATGGACATGCGTTCAGCGATCGACACCCGAGAGCGCAAGACCAAGGACCCGGTATGGCACGTGTCTCTTCGTAATGCTCCGGGGGATCGCCACCTGAGCGACGCGGAATGGGCCGAGGCCGGCCAGCTTTTCGCTGAGCGGATGGGGTACGCGGATCATCCCTGGGTGATGGTCCGCCACGGAGACGATCACGTGCACATTGTCGCAAGTCGCGTCGATGAACGCGGGAAGCTGTGGAGTCACAGCAAGGACTTCTACAAGGCTCAGAGCGCGCGCGCGGAGCTGGAGAAGCGCTACGGGCTCACACAGGTGCCCAAGACGAAGAGCTCAGGGAGGAAGCGCATGCCCCAGCGCGAAGTCAACGAGCAGCAACGCAGGCGCGAGGCAGCGCTGGCCGCCGACCGAGGCCAACCTACGAGCGCAGCAGATCGCCGGATCGAGCGCGAGCAACGACGTACCGAGCAGGAAATGCTCGTGATGGAGCAGCTGCAACGCCCGCAGACGCCAGAGGAACAACGGGTAGCCGATGAGCGGAAGACGCGCGAGGTTCAGCAGCGCACCGAGGGCGAACGGCACGCCCAGCGCATGCAGGGCGAAGCGATGAGCGAACGGTCGCCCGAGGAGCGTGCCGCAGACGAACGAGCACGAGATCGCCACAGCTCGACAGCGGAGCCTAAGTCTCGGCGGGAGCAAACCGAGGAGTTGTTCGCTGGGCAGCGCGAGGGAAAGGACGCCAGCCAGGAGCAGCGCGAAAACCAGACGCAACACGTCACCGGGAACGCGGAGCCTAAGTCTCGGCGGGAACAGACCGAGGAGTTCATGACTAAGCAGCGTGAGGAACGCGACCGAGAGCGCGAGGGAGGGATCGAACGATGAGCACATGGGGTCCGCAGGCAACCGGCGGTGTCGCACCGCCGCTAAGAGTCCGAAAAGGGGGCGGATGGATGTGGATGCTCCCGATTCTGTGGGCACTCACTATCCCTCTCTGGCTCGTGGGATTGATCGTCGCGGCATCTCCGCCCGTGGATATCGAATGCCCTTCGATCGACCCGTCAACTGGTGTTGTCCCGGACTGCCCCGCCAGGGGCGAGGCGATCGCATCACAGCTCGCGACCTACGGCACCGTGCTCCTGGTCACCGTTGCAGCTACCTGCCTCGTGGCGCTCCTTATCGGTCTCTCACAGGGACGCCGAGGGGTCGGCATCATGTACGGTCGGACGGCTCTGATCGTCATGACTGTGCTCATCGCCGTTCCCCAGCTCATCGCATACCTGGCGGGCTACGGGCTCGGCCGTATCCGACCGGCTCGGCCGAAAGCGACCAGCAGCAGCGGAACCGATGTCGAGTCCTACAAGACCGAAGCGCACTGGCTAATGGAGCGCCCGGACACGGTTGCAGCAATCACTGAAATAGTCGAGTCGAAGACAGGCCATCGCCCTGGAGCGGTTCTCGGCTGGTCTCTCGACGGCACCGATTCGATTCTCACGGCGACACCGCGAGGCGGCGTCCTGGTGCTTGGACCTCCCGGCTCGGGCAAGACGAGTGCGGTGCTCATCCCCACGGTCATGATCGCCCCCGGCGCATGTGTCTCATCCTCGATCAAGTCCGACGTGATGAATGCGACGTGGCGAGTTCGTGCTCAGCGCGGCCGCGTCTGGCATTTCGACCCAGGCGGCGATGAGGTAACCCCGGAGGGCGTCGAACGCGTTCGCTGGTCTCCGCTCGCGTCTGTTCGTACCTGGGATGACGCTCTACAAGTCGGGAAATCGATGGGCGACGCACAACGAACCAAAGGGCGTGAAGATCACTTCATCGGTAGAGCAATCGACTGGGTGCAGACCCTTCTCTATGCGGCTCATCTCGACGGCAAATCCATCGCTACCGTGGCGCGGTGGGCGGCCTCAGCTCTCGATGACGACACATCGGCCCAGGTTCTCGGCATCCTTGCGGACGCCGCTGATGACGGCGACGAGGGAGCTGATATCGCCTGGCAGAAGCTCAAAGGGCTCATTGCGACCCCAGATAAGGAGCGCGGGTCGATCGTCTCAACGATGGCGCGCATGCTGGGCGTCTACGACTCGCTGGCAGCACGCCGCATCGGGGAGAACCCTAACTTCGACCCACGCGAGTTCGTCCGCTCCGCAGACACGCTCTACATCACCGCCCGCCCGGACAAGCAAGACCTCTACGCACCGTTGCTGGCCGCGCTCCTCGAGCAGATCCGCTTCGAGACCTACGACCGGACGAAGAGGGAGCAAGCTGGCCTCGAGCGATCGCATCCGCACGTCACGTTCGCGCTCGACGAGGCGAACACGACCGCTCCCATCCCCCTGCCGGACATCATCTCAGAGGCTGGCGGCCAGGGCCTCCACCTCGCCGTCGGCATCCAGGCACTTGGTCCGGCGATCGCGCGGTGGGGAGACGCGGCGAAGTCGTTCTTGACGCTCTTCCCGACGAAGGTCATCTTCCGAGGCGTGTTCGACCAGGACACCGTGAGTGCCCTGAGCGACGCAGCCGGAGAATACGACCGCCACATGACCAGCTACTCCGTCTCGACCTCCTACGTTGGCCCGTACCTTATGCCGCTCGAAACAGTGAACCCGAGCTATCAAACCCAGCGCCAGAAGGTGCTGACTCCCGGAGACATCACTGCAATCCCCGCAGGCCGAGCGCTCATCTGGGACGGCCCAGCATGGGGAATCGCCGGCATCGGGATGCACTGGAACGCAGGAGTTTGGCAGACCGTCGCAACTCAGGCGCAGCACGCCGCCGCCACGCTCCAGCTCCGCCAGTTGAATCAGCCCCCCCACGGAGCTGTGACGTAGGAAGGAACAGAAAATGAAGAACGAACTCAAAGCGCTTGCTTGGATGATCCCCGTCGGGGTTCTTGCCTTCGTGGTCGTCGCGCTCCTCGACGCTCGGCTCCAACCTCCTGCGGAGCATCCCACGAGTGTGGCGACTGCCTGTTCACCGTTCGATATCGCCTGCAATGCGCAGGAGGCCCTCGACGAGCAACACGGGGCAGGCCAGAGCGCCGTGGAAGAGCCGGTG
The DNA here is from genome assembly GCF_055571305.1 of Cellulosimicrobium sp. NPDC030954. NCBI lineage: Bacteria > Bacillati > Actinomycetota > Actinomycetes > Micrococcales > Promicromonosporaceae > Cellulosimicrobium > Cellulosimicrobium sp. NPDC030954. The sequence continues at coordinate 4,857 of NZ_JBVIFN010000021.1, read as the reverse complement.
TGCAGAGCAGGCGGCGGCAATGCCTACGTCTGCGCTCTCCCCACCGAACAAGGTCCGATCTATGTCACCGCACCAAGTACATGCAGCGCCGCGCCGCCCTCGCTCGATGTTGTCGCCCAGACCCGCGCCCTCATCGAGTGCACAGGGGATGCACGAGCAGCCGTGACAGCGGCGGCCGCGACCTACAGACCCATCACGTGGGACGAGAGCGGGCTTGGCGGCCGCGCTGTCTGGGACCTTCAGGAGCAACGCAACTCATAGTGGGTTTCCTTGCCCCGATGCTCGACAAGTGTGGCGTGTTGGCCGGTGCAGTCAAGGGCGCTGCGCGTCGCTACGCGATGCGGCTACGCCGACACCCTTGACTGCACCGGCCAACACGCGGAGCGCCATCTATCGGGGGTAAGAGCTCGCGCGGATAGGAGGGACAGGTCCGGGGGCGAATATTCCCCGCTGCTAGCATCTGTACCATGTCAGGCGCTTCGAGCTCGGCCGCTTGCGCGGCAGTGACCAGGACGTCCCGCTAGCGGCGGGACGTCCGGCACACAGCAACACCTCACCTGGAACGTCCAGCCGCTTCGTGATCAGACCGGAGCGGCCCTTCGTGCTGCTCGGAAACTCTTCAGAGCGACGGAGCAATTGATGCTTTCAGGCACTTCCACCACTTCATGCGGGATCGGTCCCGCCCCTGTGCGCGCATGGCTCGTGCTGTGCGCGATGTCGATGCTGCAGTTCTTCATCGCGGTCGACGTGACCGTGGTCAACATCGCGCTGCCCTCGATCGGCGCGGACCTCGGCGTCGGGGGACACTCCCTGACCTGGGTCGTGGTCGGCTACACCATCACCGGCGGAGGGCTGCTGATGCTCGGCGGTCGGCTCGGTGACCTTCTCGGCCGCCGCCGCACCCTCCTGGTCGGCACGAGCGTCTTCGGCGCGGCCTCCCTGCTGGCTGGCCTGGCCCCGTCCTTTCCGGTCCTGGTCGCGGCCCGCCTGCTCCAGGGCGCGGGCGAGGCTGTCGCGCTGCCCGCGGCGATGGCGACCATCGTGCTGCTCTTCCCCGAGGGGCCGCGCCGCTCACGGGCCCTGAGCGTGTGGGCGGCCGTGGCCAGCTGCGGCCTGGTTCTCGGGTTCGCCCTGTCAGGGATCATCACCGCCCACCTGGGCTGGCGCTGGGTCTTCCTGGTCTCGGTGCCCTTCATCCTGGTCGTGATCGTGGCCGCGCTGCTCCTGGTACCGGCCGACCGGCCCGCGTCCGGGGGACGGTGCCGCTTGGACCTTCCCGGTTCGCTCCTGCTGACCGCGTGCCCGCTGCTGTTCGTCTACGCCGCGGTCGAGGCGGGCGAGCCTGCCACCGGCCTGTGGGTCAGCGGGGTCGCGCTGGTGTGCGCGGTGCTGGCTGCTGCCGGGTTCGTGCGGGTCGAGTCGAGGTCGCCGAACCCGCTGGTCCCGCTGACCTTCTTCGCCGATCGGGCCCGGCTGCGGGCGAACCTGACGACGATGCTGCTCAGCGGTGCGTTGTCGACCTCGTTCCTGCTGTTCACGTTCTACCTGCAGGACAGGCTCGGTATCGGGCCTCTGGGGGCAGGCCTGACGATGCTGCCCCTGGCCGTGGCGCTGATCGTGGCCTCGGTGCTCGTGCCTCGGCTGCTGGGACACTGGGGCGCACGCGCCTGCGTGCTGGTCGGCCTGGCAGCGGCTGCCGGCGCGATGGGCGTGGTCGCGCTCGTGGCCGTCCTGGATGGTGGAGCGGTGTGGCTGCTCCCGGCGATGCTACTGATCGCAGCGGGCATGGGCTTCGGGCTCGTGGGTCTGCAGTACATCGCAGTCAGCGGCACCACCGAGGAGGACGCCGGGATCGCCTCCGGCGTCCAGCGAGCATCTGACCAGCTCGGCGGAGCAGCCGGGGTGGCCGTCTACGTCGGCCTCGGGTTCGCACCGGCCCTGCACTCCGGGGACCCGTTCGTGGTCGCTGCGGTGCTCGCCGTTATCGGGCTGGTCGTCGGTGCCGTGGTCATCTCCCGCTCGCCGTCCACCGCGGCGGGGCAGCCGCAGGTCGGGTAGCAGGACCGGGGCCGCCGCACCGCGCCCGGACGGGTACGGCGCGGCGGCCCCGCCCTTCTTCTCGACGACGACGATCACAAGACCACGTGCCCGTCCTGCCCGGCTTCATCGCCGACCCTCTGTGGGAACAGTTCCGAGCCCTGCTGCCCGAACGCAACATCAACCACCCTTTGGGGTGTCACCGCCCGCGCATCCCAGACCGGGTCGTCTTTGACAAGCTTCTGGCCCGCCTCGTCCTGGGAGGTACCTACCAGCAGCACGCCGATGAGACCTGCTCGGCGACCACGATGCGAGCCCGCCGGGACGAGTGGATCCGTGCCGGCGTGTTCGAGCGGCTCCACCACCTGGCGCTGGAAGCCTACGACCAGGCTGTCGGCCTCGACCTGGACAACCTCGTGGTCGACGGATGCATCGTCAAGGCACCGTGCGGAGGAGAGAACACCGGCCGCAGCCCTGTCGACCGCGGCAAATTGGGTCTCAAGAGATCGGTGCTCGTGGACGGCGGCGGGATACCGATCGGATGGGTGCTGGCCGGGGCCAACAGGAACGACTCTCCGCTCCTGCGTCCGACGCTAGAGACCCTCGCCGTGGTCGGATTCAGGCTTCCTGAGGTCATCACGGTTCACCTGGATGCGGGCTATGACTCGGCTCGGACCCGGGATCTTCTCTCCGAGCTGGGCTGCACCCCGAACATCACTCCCAAGGGGGTATTCCTGCCTATCAACCACACTCGTCGATGGGTCGTCGAGCGGACCAACTCATGGCACAATAGAGGGTTCTCGGCGCTGGCGAGGGTGACCGACCGGCAAGGGTGCGTGCAGAACGCCTGGGTGGCGCTGGCCAGCGCGATCATCATCATCCGCCGCCTGGTCCGGCAGTCCTGGAAGCGCTACCGGTGGGACTCTCGTCCTGCCCGGTGCCCCTGATCCATACGCCGTCCTATCCGCGCGAGCTCTAAGGAGAAGAGAGGGCAACAGGGCAGCGTGTCGCCCCCGGATAGTGGTGTATGTATCACTAACATGGGGGCATGTCAGTCCAGCGACTCCCCCGAGGCACACGAGTGCAGCCCGTTCGGGCGAGCTGGCTGATCGAAGAAAAGCGGAAGAAGCGCTTCGAGCAGCTCGCCGAGCGCGCCGGCGTCTCCGCAGCCGTCTTCCTCGAACGTGTCATCGACCACCTAGAGGAAGAACTCACAGACCGCGGTCTACCCAACTGGTGGCCTGCCCCTGAACCGAGAGATGGAGAACTGCCTATCGACACGGCATAAACGTGCTAGCCCCCGCCCTTGGCGGGGCGGGGGCTAAAAGCTTCGCGCCTGATCTGTCCGAGTTTGGCGACTTGCAGACCTAGGCGATTCGAGTGGAAGAACCGGCTGGCGAGGCCGGGGCTTCGTCCTACCCAAGTGAGGGAGGTGACCCCATCATAGCAACGAGCACACCGAACCCAGCCGAGAGTGCGCGCGGCGTTTCGTCGTGGGCGCTCACGCGCGCGCTGAGCCCGCGCCCGAGCGTGCGCGTCGCTGCTGTCGACGACCGCGGCGACGTGCTGAACCTCTACACCGGCCACGCCCGCGTCGACCGGACGGAGCCCGCCCGGCCGTGGGCGGTCTACCTCGCCGGCACCGATGCCCGGTTCCGGCTGCTGGCGTTCGACCTCGACGCGAAGGCCGAGGGAGCGAACACCGCGGCCGAGCGAGACGCCGCAACGATCGCCGGCCTCCTGGCGGATGCCGGCATCGAGCACGTCGTCTGCCAGTCCGGCCCGTCCGGCGGCCGCCACGTATGGGCGGCCCTGGCCGAGAGCGTCGACGCCGAGACGATCGCCACCCTGGCGCGCCTGACGCGCCACCTGTGCCCCTCGCTCGACCTCTCGCAGCTCACGAACCCCGTTACGGGCTGTGTGCGGCCCCCAGGAACACCGCACCGTGCCGGCGGTGCCTCCACGGTGCTCACCGGCACGCTGGACGCGCTCACGAACCCCACGACGACCGCCGCCCAGGTGCGTCAGCTCGTCGAGCGCCTGGCGCAGCTCGTCGACGTCGACGAGCCCGCCGAAGCCGCCGACCCGCACACGCCGCTGCCGCTCGACGAGCACGGCCACCTGTACCTGCCCGGCCGCCGCCGCGAGCTGCCGGCATCGAGCGCGGCCGCGCTGCACGAGGACGCCGCCAGCGGCGATGCCTCCGCCGTGCTCTGGCGCGTCCTGATCGGCGCAGCGGCCGCCAGGTGGCGGCACGCCGACGTCGCAGCTCTCGTCGAGACCTCGCCCGGCCTCGAACACGTGCGCAGCTCGCGCGATCGCTTAGGACGCCGCACACGGCCCATCAGCGGCCCCAACAGCGCCGCCGCGGTGCTGCGCCGCCAGTGGCGCAAGGCCGTCCGCTACGTCGCCACCAGCGATCGTCAGATCGGGGACGATCCCACGTTCGACGCCCGCGCCGACGCGATCGCCGCGCACGTGCGCGACGTGCAGACCCGCGCCGACGCCAGCGTAGGCCGCTGGACGCACGGAGGCGGCCCAGCCGACCGGCGCGTGCTCGACGTTCTCTGCCTCCTCGCCCTACAAGCCCTCAGCGGCCCTGTGGAGGCCGATACCCGCCGCCTGGCCCTACTAGCCGGGGTCGGCCGAGAAACCGCGCGTACGGGCCTGTTGCGGCTCGCCGCTGACGGGTGGATCGCCCAAGCCGGCGCGGCCGATGGCCCGCACGGAGCACGCTGGACGATCGACCCGCAAGGCGTTCTCCACAGGGAACCGAGTACAGGTCGGTCACAAGCGGACCCGCGCCCCGAAGGGGCCGGG
>NZ_JBVIFN010000020.1:0-17300 GCF_055571305.1 Cellulosimicrobium sp. NPDC030954 | reverse complement strand
CACCCGCTTCACCAAACGCGCCGCCTACTACCGCTCCGAACTCACCATCGCCGCGATCATCCTCTGGCTCCGCGATTCACCGGACACGCCCTAGCGCGCAACCACCTCACGAGTCCGAAGAATCTTCACTTCCAGGACCACCTCCTTTCGCGTGTACGACGACGGTACGTCCGCCCCCCGCGGCAACGCCAGGGGATTTCGCGCACGGCGTGGAGACGCCGAGATCGACCCGCCCGTCGCCGGATCGACCCACCGAGGGTCGATCTCGGACGTGCGGGTCGATCTCGCGGGTGCGCGCCAGATTCACGCGGGACGCAGGTGCGCCCACTCCTCGGGGTAGTCGTCGAGCCACGCGGCGAACGACTGCGCGGGGCGCTCGACGAGCCGGGGGACGGCGTCGCTCACGTGCGCGAGCTCGCCCGCGGCGATCGCCGTGTACGACGACACCCAGCCGTCGACCTCGAACCGCGGCACCCCGTAGCGCTCGCGCGACGCGTACGCCTCCTCGACGGTCTCGGCGTGGTACGTGATGTCGCGACCCGTGGCGACGGTCAGCGCCTGCGCGACCTCGTCGAGCGTGAGGGCCTCGGGCCCGGTGACGTCGTAGGTGACGCCGTCGTGGCGGTGGGCGTCGGCGTCGAGCAGGACGACGGTCGCGACGTCCGCGATGTCGTCGTGCGACACGCACGCGACCCGGCCGTCGCCCGCCGGCCCGCGGATCACGCCGTCGGCGCCGACCATGAGCGCAAGCCCGCGGTGGTAGAGGTTGTCGCGCAGGAACGTGTGGCGCACGCCCGTCGCGCGGATGTACTCCTCGGTGCGCCAGTGGTCGCGCGCGAACGTGAAGACGGCGTCCGGCGCCGCGCCGACGAACGACACGTAGACGATGTGCCCGACCCCGGCCGCGATGGCGGCGTCGACCGCCGCGCGGTGCTGCGCGACACGGTCGAGGTCCTCGCGGGCAGACACGAGGAACACGGTGTCCACGTCGGTGAAGGCGGCGACCATCCCGCGCGTGTCCGTGTACCCGCCGACGACGGCGACGTCCGACTCCGGGAGCGGGTCGTCGCCGAGGCGGGGCGCCCGGGCGGCGTCGCGCACGACGAGGCGCTGCCTCGCGCCCTCGGCGGCGAGGCGGAACGCGAGCTTCGACCCCAGGAGCCCGCTCGCGCCCGTCACGGCGATCCGCCCCGACCCCGCTCCGATCATCATGTCCTCACGGTAGACGTGGCGGTCGCGGGGCGCCCGGCGACCGGCGCGCACGTGAGGAGTGCGCGCGACTCCCCCAGAATGGGCCCATGACCAGTGCCGAGGCCCCCGCGCCCTACCGCGTCATGACCGTCTGCACCGGCAACATCTGCCGGTCCCCCATGGCCGAGGTGGTGCTGCGCGACCGCTTCGAGGCGGCCGGGCTCGGCGACCGCGTCGTGGTGGACTCGACGGGGATCAGCGACGAGGAGCGAGGCAACCCGATCGACCGTCGGGCGCGGGCCGTCCTCGCCGAGCACGGGTACGTCGTCGACGGGACGCACCGGGCGCGCCAGGTGCGCGCGGGCGACCTCGCCGCGCGCGACCTCGTGCTCGCGATGACGTCCCAGCACGCGCGCGCCCTGCGCCGCCTCGACGGCGCCGGCCCGGTGCGGATGTACCGCTCGTTCGACCCGGCCGCCCCCCGCGTCGCGCCGGGCGAGCCCGAGCACGTGCTCGACATCGCCGACCCCTGGTACGGCGGTCAGCAGGACTTCGAGGACTGCCTCGCCGAGGTGGAGGCCGCCGCAGACGGGATCGTGGACTTCGTCCGCACACGGCTCGCCACCTGACCCGTTGTGGGCGGGAAATGGGCCCGGTTCAGGCCGTGGAACCGGGCCCATTCCCCGCCCACAACCGTGGCGGTGCGGGTGCGGAGCGTCAGCGGGTGCGGGACCGCCGGCCGCGCAGGCTCCCGACGGCGGAGCCCACCGCGCGCGCGACGGCCCGGCCGGCGTGGTGGGCACCCGCGCCGAGGCGGGAGAGCAGGAGGCCCAGGACGCCCGGCGCCGGTGGTGCGGCGTCGGGAGCGGGGGCGGCGTCGTCGGGCACGACCGGGACGACGGGCGCGGGACGCGGGAGGTACGCGCCGACCCACTGCGCGATGCGCCCGTACGCGAGCGCGCGCACGGGCCGGGCCGAGAGGACGACGTCGTGCAGGGCGCCGTCCAGGCGCGCGACCGTGACGAGGTCGCCGAGCTGGACGGACCGCCGCGCGACGCCGTCCACGTCGATCGCCGTGTCCGTGTGCATCATCTCGGGCGTCCAGCGCGGGAGCAGCGTGCTCCGCGCGGAGAGCAGCACCAGCACCGGAGCCCCGATGGACAGGCCGCGCGCGACGGTCTGCTGCCCGCGGAAGACGGCGGACAGCCACGCGGGCGTGGTGCGGAACCCGTGCTGGGGGCGCCAGGTGAGGTCGTACGTCCACTCGCCGTCGAAGTCCTTGCTCACCGAGCGCGTGTAGAAGCCGAGGTCGACGTTCGGCAGCGGGCGCGTCGGCATGAGGCGGGCGCGGGCCCCGATCACGGGCTCGAGCAGCAGGCGCCCGACCTCGCGCGTCTGGAACTCCAGCCACGGGCTGTTGAGGACGAGCGCCGCCGCGCGGCCGGGGTTCCGGGCGAGCCAGAGGCTGAGGGTCAGGCCGCCCGTCGAGTGGCCCATGAGCACGAGCTCGCGCGGCGAGCGCCCGTCGCCGTGGTGGCCGATCGCCGTGAGCGCCGCCTCGACGTCCTCGTCGTACGTCGTGAGGTCCGTGACGAATCCCGGGGTCTGGCCGGGGCGCAGGCTGCGCCCGTACTTGCGGAGGTCGAGCGCGTGGAAGCGTGCGCCGTGCGCCTCCCAGAAGTCGGCGAGCTCGGTCTGGAAGAAGTAGTCCGACCACCCGTGGACGTACAGGACGTCCAGGTAGGGGGCGGGTCCGTCGTCGCCCGCGGCCGGGGCGCCGTCGCCCCCGGCTCGACGGCGGCGCACGAGCGTCGCGACGACGTCGCCCTCGTCGTCGGGGGAGAGCGGCAGCGTGAGCTGCTCGTAGTCGTCGCCGAGGACGTCGGGCTGCCAGTCGGCCATGCCGCCGACCCTAGGCGCGCGGGACGAACGCCGCTCGGTACGGGCGGGGCGACCTTCGGCCCCGGGCCGGTCCCGTGCGCGCCGGGAGGTCCGGGACCACCCGTACCCCGCGCGGTTCCGCGGCCCGGCGAGCGGTGCAGATCGTGTGGTTCTCCCTCATGCGCGACGCCGTCGGGCGCTTGCAGACTGGCGGGATCATCGGCCGACGGCGTCCGCCTCGGCCGCCGTGCGACCGAACCGAGGTGCCCCGTGAGATCTCGTCCGACCCCGCTCCTCGCCGGAGCGGCCACCGTCGCCCTGGCGGCGGCCCTCGTGGGCGGCGCCGCCGTCGTCCCGGGTGCGCTGGCCCCCGCGGCCGCGGCCCAGTGCTCGACCACCGGGTGGGCCGAGGGCTCGACGTACGCCGCCGGCGCCCAGGTCACCTACGGCGGGCGCACGTACACCGCGCGCGTCACGCACACGGCCTACGTCGGCACCGGCTGGAACCCCGCGTCGACCCCGACGCTGTGGACCGACGGCGGCGCGTGCGACCCGACGGATCCCACGGACCCGACGGATCCCACGGACCCGACGGATCCCACGGACCCGACCGATCCCACGGATCCCACGGATCCGACCGATCCCGCCGACCCGACCGACTGCGCGGTCCAGGGCAAGCCGGCGGGCAAGGTGCTCCAGGGGTACTGGGAGAGCTGGGACGGCGCGTCCAACGGCGTGCACCCCGGCCTCGGGCACATCCCGATCGACGACGCCCGGATCTCCGCGCACGGCTACAACGTCGTCACGCTCGCGTTCCCGGTGATCCTCTCCGACGGCACCGTGCTGTGGGAGGACGGCATGGACGTCGGGGTCGACGTGCCGACGCCCGCCGAGATGTGCGCGGCGAAGGCGAACGGCACGCGCCTGCTCCTGTCGATCGGCGGCGCGACCGCCGGGATCGACCTGTCCAGCCCGGCCGTCGCGGACCGCTTCGTGGAGACGGTCGTGCCGATCCTGCGCGACAACCACTTCGACGGCATCGACATCGACATCGAGACGGGGCTGTCCGGCAGCGGGAGCATCAGCACGCTCTCGACGTCGCAGTCGAACCTGATCCGCATCATCGACGGCGTCCTCGCGGAGATGCCGAGCGGATTCGGTCTCACGATGGCGCCCGAGACGGCGTACGTCACGGGCGGCAGCGTCGTGTACGGCTCGATCTGGGGCTCGTACCTCCCGATCATCAAGAAGTACGTCGACAACGGTCGCCTGTGGTGGCTCAACATGCAGTACTACAACGGCTCGATGTACGGCTGCAGCGGCGACTCCTACGGCGCCGGGACCGTCCAGGGCTTCCAGGCGCAGACCGACTGCCTGAACGCCGGGCTGACGATCCAGGGCGTCACGGTGAAGGTGCCCTACGACAAGCAGGTCCCAGGGCTCCCCGCCCAGGCGGGCGCGGGCGGCGGCTACATGGCGCCGTCGCTGGTGACGCAGGCGTACCAGCCGTACGCGTCACGCCTCAAGGGCCTCATGACGTGGTCGATCAACTGGGACGGCTCCAAGGGCTGGACGTTCGGCGACAACGTCCGCGCGCTCCAGGGCCGCTAGTCAGGCCGGTCCTCCTGACGCCCGCTCCCGCCGAACACGACACGGGGGTCGTTATCAGCCCGATAGCGACCCTCATGTCGTGCTCGGCGGGTGGTCGTGCCGCGGGGGTGGGTCGTCGAGTCAGGCGGTCCGGGCGCGGCGGGCGCGCCAGCGTGCGACCTCGTGGTCCACGTCGCGCGTCGGGGTGACCACCGGTGGTCCGCCCAGGAGCTGGCGACGGGCGTCGACGACGCGCGCGTTGAAGTCGGCGAGGATCTCGCGGACGGTCGTCTCGTCGAGCTCGCGGTCGAGCCGGTCGTCGAGCTCCCGGTCCTCCTGCTTGAGCAGCATCGCGGGCGGACCCAGCCCGGTGAGCTGCTCGCGCTCGATGACCGACCTGAGCCACCAGTCCGGGTCGTGCGTCCCCGTGAGCCCGGGGATCGGCTTGCCCGCGAGCGGGAGGTCGTCGAAATCGCCCCGCCGGATGGCCTGGTCGATCACCGCGTCGACGTACATCGCCCGATCCTCGGGTCGTACACGACGTGGGCCGCGGGGCTCGGCGACGTCGTCCGGGCCCCGGGGATCGGCGGCGGGCGCCTCTCGTCCGGCCGGTCCGGGCTCGGCCGCGCGGTTCGCGTCGTCGCGCTCCGACTCCTCGCGCGCGGTCTCGCGGTCGACCCGGTACTGCGCGGCTCGCCGGACCGGGTCGTCGTCCGGGGCGCTGCGGGACCGTCGTCGGAACACGAGAACCTCCTCTGTCGGCGTCCGTCCACCCTAAGCACGGGCGACGGCCCGGGACGAGCGGGCGGTCAGCCGTCCAGGAGCGGGTGGTAGCGGCGGCGCAGCCCGCGGTCGACGGCAGCGACCACCCCCGCCACGGACAGCACCGTGTTCACGGAGGCGGGCAGGTCGGGCACGAACGGCGGCGTCCAGCCCGTGAACCCGGAGACGAGGTCGAGGAGCTGCGGCACCTGCGTCACCAGCGCGACCGCGAGCACGACCCACGCCACGACACCGACGGCGCGGCTCGCCGTCGGGCGCTCGCGGTCCATGCGGTCGCGCCACGCCTCGGCGGTGCCGGGCATCGGCGCGACGTCCCGGACGTCCCCCACGGCGTCGACGACGCGCACGTATCGCATCCCGTAGAGGCTCATCCGGGCCTCGAGGACCGCGCCGCCGAGGTCGAAGCGGGCCCGGGACCGCTGCTCGTCGACGAGGCGGCGGTCGCGGTAGAGCCGGATCCGCTCGTCCCAGTCGAGGAAGTCCACGTCCACGACGTACTCGTGCCCGCCGTGCCACAGCACGAACGCGCTGCGCCACAGCACGCCCCATCCCCGCACGGGTCGGAACACCTCGTCGCGGCCGTCGCGCTCGTGACTGCCGCGTCCACGATCGTCCCTCGCCCGGTCGTCGGAGCCGTCGTCCCACACGTCCTCGGTCATACCGTCCATCCGACCCCGTCGGCCGACGACGGCGCGTCGCCCGGACGACCGACCCCTCGCGGTCGCCGACGTCCCTCGAACGGATGACCGACCCCGCGCCGAACCCGGGGTCGTGGGCCGTCCGACCGCCGAACTCGCCCGTGACCCCGGGTTCGGCGCCGTGCGACCCGGCATGATGGCCCCATGTCTGGGTCGATGAAGGTCTCACGCCGCTCGCACGTGCCGCCGTTCGCGGTGATGGAGGTGCTCGCGGAGGCGAACCGTCTGCGCGACGCGGGGGCGTCGGTCCTCAACCTGTGCGCAGGCGAGCCGTCGACGGGCGCCTCGGACGTCGTCCGGCGCCGCGCGATCGAGCTGCTGGAGCACGGCGACCTCGGGTACACGGAGTCGCTCGGCGTCCCGGCGCTGCGCCGCGCGATCGCGGAGCACTACGACCGCTGGTACGGCGTCGAGGTCGACCCGGCGCGCGTCGCGGTGACGACCGGGTCGTCCGGCGGGTTCCTCCTCGCGTTCCTCGCGGCGTTCGACGTCGGCGACCGCGTCGCGCTGGCCCGCCCCGGCTACCCCGCGTACAAGAACATCCTGCGGGCGCTGGGCTGCGAGGTCGTCGAGCTCGACTGCGGCCCGGAGACGCGCTACCAGCCCACGGTGTCGCAGCTCATGGAGGCGTACTACGGCGGCGGCCTCGACGGGCTCGTCCTCGCGAGCCCCGCGAACCCGACCGGCACGATGATCCTCCCCGCCGAGCTCGACGCCGTCGCGACGTGGTGCGCCGACCACGACGTGCGCCTCGTGAGCGACGAGATCTACCACGGCATCACGTACGGCGACCCGGCCGGAGCCTCGCCGGCGGCGCTGCCCACCGCCGCGCGGTACGTCGGCGACGGGGCCGTCGTCGTCAACTCGTTCTCCAAGTACTGGGCCATGACGGGCTGGCGCCTGGGGTGGCTCGTGCTGCCCGACGAGCTCGTCGGGCCGGTCGACGCGCTCGCGGGCAACGTCGCGCTGTCGCCGCCCGCGCTCGCGCAGCACGCGGGCGTCGCGGCGTTCTCCCCCGAGGGGTACGCCGCGGCCGCAGAGAACGTGGCGCGCTACGCGGCGTCGCGCGAGCTCGTGCTGGCGCGCCTCGACGACCTCGGGTGGTCGCGCGTCGCCCCGGCCGACGGCGCGTTCTACGTCTACGCCGACGTCTCCGGCGACGGCCTGGACTCCGTGACGTGGTGCGAGCGGCTGCTCGCTGAGGCGGGCGTCGCGCTCACTCCGGGTACGGACTTCGACGGCGTCCACGGCGGCGACTGGGTGCGCCTGTCCTTCGCGGCGGCCCCGGAGACCGTCGCGGAGGCGGTGGAGCGCATCGTCGCCTGGCGCCGCACCCTCTGAGCCCCTGACGCCGAGACAGCGACCCACGGCCGAGAGAGCGGCCTGCGACCAGGAACCGAGGGCCTCCGTGGCCGGGGATCGCTATCTCGCGGGTCTGGTCGCGACGGCGACCAGTCCGCGCGAGGATCGTGCGGTGCCGACCGGACCCACCTCGACAGGACTGCCTCCTCGAGCCGACGGCGTGCTGCGCCTCGCGACGTTCAACGCGCTGCACGGCGCCGCGCTCGACGGGACGGTCGACGTCGAGCGGTTCGCGCGCGCGGTCGCGTACCTCGACGCGGACGTGCTCGCGCTGCAGGAGGTGGAGCGGGACTCGCCCCGCTCGCAGCGCGCCGACCTCGTCGCCGTCGCCGCCGAGGCGCTGCATGCCGACCACCGGCACTTCTCCCCCACCCTGCGCGGCGTCTCCGGTGCCTGGGTGCGCGCGGCCCGCCCGGGGTCGGGGGTGCGGCGCGTGCCGGGCGTCGCGTCCTACGGGATCGGGCTGGTCAGCCGGTTCCCGGTGACCCGGTGGTCGCGGCTCGAGCTCGACCGGATGCCGTGGCGCTCGCGCGTCCGGCGCCGGACGTCGGGTCCGGTGCGCGGGGCCGCTCGCCTCGTCCCGTTCCGCGTGGTCCCGGACGAGCCCCGCGCGGCGCTCGCGGCCGCCGTCGTGACGCCGTGGGGCCCGCTCACCGTGGTGACGACCCACACCACGTCCCGCCCCGAGTTCACCGCGGACCAGCTCCGGTCCCTCGTCCGGGCGTGCACGCCGCTCCCCCGGCCGCTCGCGCTGCTCGGCGACCTCAACCTGCGCGCGCCGGAGCCCGCCGTGCTCAGCGGCTTCACGTCCTTCGCCGACGTGCTCACGCACCCCACGGACCGGCCCGTGCGCCAGATCGACCACGTCCTCGTCGACGGCGCTCCCGGGCAGGCGACGCTCCGGGCGCTCGGCCCCGCGACCGCCGTCGACACCGGCCTGTCCGACCACCGCGCGGTCGTGGTCGACGTGGTCGTCGAACCGCAGGCCGGCGCCACCGCCTGAGCGCTACGCTCCGAGCGAGGGCGTCGACGCGAGGGAGCGGTCCGATGGTTCCGGAGATCAACTACTGGGCGGTGCTGGCCGCGACGGTGTCGAGCATGGTCGTGGGCTCGGTCTGGTACACGCCGAAGGTGTTCGGCACGTACTGGATGCGCGTCGCGAAGGTCGACCCGTCCGGGGAGGGGCGGGACGCCGTCGTGCCGATCGTCGTGACCCTCGTGGTCAGCTTCGTCACGGCCTGGGTCCTCGCGGGGGCGACGTACCTCGCGTGGTCGTTCTACGGCGGCGGCTACCTCGGCAACGCGCTGCTGACGGCCGTCGTGCTGTGGGCGGGGTTCACCGCCGCGCGGTTCGTCACGCACGACGCGTTCGAGGGCCGGCCGGCGGGGCTCACCGTCCTCAACGCCGCGCACGAGCTGGTCACCGTGCTCGTGATGGGCCTGCTGATCGGGCTGATCACGCCCGCCGGGGTGTAACCGCGGGCGCGCCGGGCCCCAGAGACGCACCCGTGCTCGACGGATGCACGGACAGGCGCGCTCACGCCGCGGAGTGCGACGCTCGGCAGGCCGGTGGGGCCGTCAGGCGGCGAGCCCGACCTCGCGCGGCGAGGGGTCGCCGTCGGCGAGGACCGGCTCGGGGACGGTGGCCGTGGCCGTGTCCGTGGCCGTGGCCGTGGCCGTGGTCGTGGTCGTGGCCGTGCCCGGGACGACCGCGGCCGGCGAGGTCACCACGTCGTCGACGGCCGCGCGGCGGCGCGCCCGCGCGCGGACGATCACGACGATCGCCTGCACGCCGATGAGGATCCACACGATGTTGGCAGCCACCGACGGCCACACCCCGTTCGCGGCGGCGACCATGCCCATGAGGCCTGCGGCGGTGAGGTTGGTGAGCTGGAACGGGGCGGACGACGCGGCCCAGCGGCCGCGGCTGACCATCGCGTAGGCGACGACGCCGGCGGCGGCGCCGATCCAGCCGAGGAACATGACGAACGCGTCGAGGGTGACGAGCACAGCGGTACTCCGGTGACGAAGAGGGGTGGAGGGGGTTGCCGCGACGCTGCGGTGGCTGTGCGCTCCGGGCCGGTGGCTGGTGGCGCGGGTGGTGCGGAAGCTCGGGCGCCGACCCGTAAGGAGGAGGAGGTAACCGACCGGCGCCACGACAAGTGTGAGGCCTCCCGGGCTTCAGCACAATCGAAGTATCCTGCACCGGCGGTTTAGCATCTCTACATGGCGACGGACCCACGCAGACTTGGTTTTCTCCTTGCCGTGCACCGCGGCGGGGGCATTCTCGCGGCAGCAGATCTCCTGCACGTCACCCCGTCGGCGGTCTCCCAGCAGATCCAGCGGCTCGAGGCGGAGGAGGGCGTCGCGGTCCTCGACCGTGGACCGCGCGGCGTGACCCTCACGCCGGCCGGGCGCGTGCTCGCGGAGACGGCCGAACGCATCGAGACGGAGCTCGTCGAGGCGCGCAAGGCGCTCGCCGCGCTCGGCGACGAGGTCATCGGCCGGGTCGCGGTCGGGTCGTTCCAGACGGCGATCCGCGCCGTCGTCGCGCCGGTCGCCGGGCGCCTGGCCGAGACGGCGCCCGGGGTCGAGCTCGACGTGCAGGAGCGCGAGCCCACCGAGGCGCTGCGCCTCCTGCGCGCGGGCGAGCTCGACGTCGTGCTCCTCGAGCGCGACTACGAGGCCGACTCCCCCGCGCCGCGCGGCACGCGCGAGATCGTGCTGCTCGACGAGCCGTGGCGGCTCGTGGTCCCCGCGGGCATGCCCACCCCGACCCGCCTCGACGACGTGCGCGACGCCGTCTGGCTCGGCCCCGAGCCGGGCACCGCCGCCGCGCGCGCCCTGCGCCGTCTGGCCCGCGGGCTCGGCGGGACCCTGCGCACGCGGCACAACTACTACGACTTCGACGTCGCGCTGTCCCTCGTCGCCGCCGGGCTCGGCGTCGCGATGCTCCCGGCGCTCGCCGTCGAGGGGGGCGCGTCGGACGAGGTGCCCGACGGCGTCACGGTCGTCGGGCTGCCCGGCCTCGGCTCCCGGCGTCTCGTCGCGCGCCACCGCGCGACCCGGCACGAGCCCCGGCCGGTCGTCTCCGCGGTCCTCGACGAGATGGTCGCCGCCGCGGCGGACATCGCCTTCGCCTGACTCGTCGAGGGAGAGCCGTGGTCACGACCATGCCTCTACCTCGGGCGACCGGAGCTCTACCTCGCGCGACCAGGGCTCTGCCTCGCGTCACTAGGGCTCTACCTCGGTGGGAGGTCGAAGCGGGTGGCGCCGTAGGGCTCGGCCGTGCCGAACGCGAACACCCGCTCGGGGACCAGGCGGTAGACCGCCCACGGCGGCGGGCCGGCCGACGGCGCGCTGAACTCCGCGGTGAGCGCGTTGGTGTGCCGGTTCGGCCCGCCGGCCCCGGGCTCCTGCGGGAGCCGGCCGAACAGCGTGTCGTGCACGCGTGCCCACGCGATCGGCGGCGTGCCGTAGCCGTCGAGGTTCTTCACCGTCGGTCCGGGGGTCGTCATCGTCCTGCTCCTCGTCGTCCGGGTGCCCCGCGTCCGGGGGCCTCGCGCAGGGGCCGCGCGTCCGGGTGACTCGCGTCCTCACGGGTCATGACGCGCGCGGGCGCCCGCACTCATCGGTCGGCGACGTAGCCTGCCGGGGTGGACGTAGCGGTGGTGGGGGCGACGGGGGACGTCGGCCGGCAGGTGTGCACCCAGATCGTCGAGCGGCGGGTGCTCCCGCCGACGGCGCGGCTCCAGCTCGTCGGTCGGGCCGGCGGGGCGTCGGGCCGCGCCGTGCACGGGCTGCGCGCCGACCTGGTCGACGCGTACGACGAGCACGCGCCGCTCCTCGACGTCGCGCACTCCCCCGAGGACGTCACGGCCGACGTGATCGTGGTGGCCGCGGGCCTCACGCCTCCGGCGCGCACGGGCGCCGACCCCGACCGCCGGGTCCTGGCCGCGACGAACGGCGCCGTCCTCGCCGAGTACGCGGACGCGATCGCGCGGCACGGCTCCGGGCACGAGGTGGTCGTCGTCGTGACGAACCCCGTGGAGCTCGGCGTGGCGGTCATGGCGGAGCGGCTCGGGCGGCACCGCGTGCTCGGGATGGGCGCGTGGCTCGACACGCTGCGGTTCCGGCGCGAGCTCGCGGTCGAGCTGGGCGTGCGCCGACACCGCGTCGGCGGGTTCGTCGGGGGTCAGCACGGCGAGGACGCCGTGCCGCTGTGGTCGACGGTCCGCGTGAGCGGTCTCGACGCCGACGAGCGGGCCCGCGCCGTCGCGGCGCTGCGCCGGGGCCGGACGCTCGACGCGCTGCCCGCCGAGATCGCCGCGGCGAAGACCGAGCTGGCGCACGTGGCCGCGGCCGACATGGGTGCGGCGTTCGACCTCATCGACACGTGGCCCGCCGACCTGCGGCTCGTGGCGCGCCCGTGGATGACGCACCAGTCGGGCGCGAAGACGCCCGCCGGGACGGCCAGCGCGACGGTCGACCTGCTCGAGGTGATCCTCGACGGCCGCGAGATCGTCGTCGCCGGGCAGGTCGCGCTCGACGGCGAGCTCGACGGACGGCTCGACGGACGGCTCGAGCGGACCCTCGCGGGGCACGACGGCGTCCCGCACCGCGGCGTGCTCGGCGTCCCCGTGGTCCTCGGGCCGGGCGGGTGGACGCGCGTGCTCCTCGACGACCTGCCCGACGACGAGGCACGCCGCCTCGCGCACGCGGCGGACGGCGTCGGGCGCATGGTCGCCGCGAGCGCGACGCCGGGCCAGGACGACCGGTCGGGACGGCCCGGGCGGACCGGGACCGCCGCAGGCGCCCCCGCCGCGTCGTCGCGTGCTCACGATCTCGACGAGCCGACCCTCGCGGGCGACCGGGCGTCGTCGGGCCGGGCGGAGGTCGCGTGGGTCGCGTCCGTGCACGGGCTCGACCAGCCGGGGACGCTCACCGCGCTGACGGGAGTGTTCTCGACGCGCGGCGTCAGCTTCGACTCGCTCGCGACGGAGCCGGCGGACGACGGCCGCGCCGGTCGGATCGTCGTGACGTTCCGCGCGACCGAGCGCCGGGCACGCGCCCTCGAGCGTGCGGTCGCCCGCCTCGCGACGGTGCGCTCCGTCGTCGTGCACGCCGCATGACCCCGCCGCTCCCCCTGGTGCGGCAAACCATGGGGACAAACTTAGGCACCTAAGTTATGGTGGTCGGCATGGACCTCGCCCACGAGCTGCACGACCTCGTGCGCACGCTCGACCGCGAGGCGGAACGACTCCTGCGCGGCGAGGGCATGACGTACCACCGGTTCGTCGCGCTCGTGATCGTCGCCGAGCACCCGGGCATCACCGGCCGCCGTCTCGCGTCCGCGGTCGGGGTGAGCGAGCCGTCGATGAGCGTCATCGTCCGACGCCTCCTCGACGACGGGCACGTGGTCGACCTGTCCGAGGGCGTGGGGCGCGCGCGTCGGCTCGCCGCCACGGAGGCGGGCCGGTCGACCCTCGGGACGTGCCGGCGCGTCCTCGGGGACGCGCTCGACGTCGCGGCCCGCTCGCTCGGCCTCGATCCCCAGGAGCTCGCCCGCACCGTCCGCGCGCTGCACGACGCGGTGCGTCTCCCCGCTCCCCCGACCAACCCTTGAGAGGTGCTCGATGACCACCGTCCTCGCCGCGACCGCCGCGGTCCTCTTCCTCGTCCGGCTCGTGCTGTTCGTCGCCCTGCACCTCGTCCCGAGCGACTACAGCCCGGTCCGGCACGCGGTGAGCGACTACGCCGTCGGGCGCACCCGCCGGCTCTCCACGGCGGCGACGTGGACGATGGCGCTCGCGTGGGCGGCGCTCGCCGGCGCCGTCGCGGGGACGTCGTGGGCCGAGAAGACCGAGGTGCTGTGGCAGCTCGTGCCCCTCGTCGTGCTGTTCGTCGCCCTGCCGTTCCTGCCGACGGACCTGGAGGGGCAGCGGAGCACGACCGTCGGCCGCCTGCACCTGCTCGCCGCGATCGCCTGGTTCGCGCTGAGCTACAGCCTCACCGGCAACTTCTCGCGCTACCTCGCCGACGCCGGGGTGCTGGGCACCGCGCTCGTCGTCCTGCACTGGGTCGCGCTCGCGGCGCTCGTCGCGCTCGTGGCGTCGCTCGTCGTCCAGCCGCTGCGCTCGCGCACGTTCGGGATCAGCGAGCGGGTGTTCATCGTCGCGATCACCCTCTTCTTCCTGCTCGCGAGCATCGGCCTCGCGCTCGACGTCGCCGTCACGTCCTGAGCGGGCGGTGGCCCGGACCTCACAGTGCGCCGAGGCGCGGTGAGCGGAGACGGTAACGAGACGGGGCCAGGAGGGTCACGCCGTCGAAACCGTGAGGTCCTAGCGTCGGGGACGCCGCGGCGGTCGCCACGCCGGGCAGAGCCACCGCCGACCTCTCCCCGGAGCCGTGAGCCATGTCCTCCCTCAAGCCCGCCGAGCTCGTCCCGACGATCATCGACGCCGGTGCCGGCAAGGTCCTGCTGTCCACGCGCGACACGCTCGTGCGGTCCACGATGGGCGGCGCGATCCTCGCGATCGCCGCCGCGTTCGCCGTCACGGTGACGGTCACGACCGGCCAGGCGATCCTCGGCGCCGTCCTCTTCCCCGTCGGGTTCATCCTGCTGTACCTGCTCGGGTACGACCTGCTCACCGGCATGTTCGTCCTCGGCCCGCTGGCCTGGCTCGACAAGCGGCCCGGCGTCACCGTGCGCGGCGTCCTGCGCAACTGGGGCCTGGTGTTCGTGGGGAACTTCCTCGGCGCGCTCGCCGTCGCGGTGATGATGGCGATCGTCGTGACGTACGGGTTCGACACCCCGCCCAACGAGGTCGGTCAGGCGATCGGGCACATCGGCGAGGGCCGCACGGTCGGGTACGCGGAGCACGGGGCGTCGGGCATGCTCACGCTGTTCGTGCGCGGCATGCTGTGCAACTGGATGGTGTCCATGGGGGTCATCGGCGCCATGATCGCGAAGGACGTGCCCGGCAAGGCCATCGCGATGTGGATGCCCGTGATGCTGTTCTTCTTCATGTCGTTCGAGCACTCGATCGTCAACATGTTCCTGTTCCCGTCCGGGCTGCTGCTCGGGGGCGAGTTCACGATCATGGACTACCTCGTGTGGAACGAGATCCCCACCGTGCTGGGCAACCTCGTCGGCGGCCTGCTCCTCACCGGCCTGCCGCTCTACCTCACGTACGGCCGCCCGGCGTCGCGCCGCTCGGCCCAGGAGCCCCAGCCCGGCCCGACGGCGGAGCGCGAGCTGGTCTCCGAGCCCGCCTGAGCGGCCGGCGGTCGGCTCTCACCCGTCGAGGCCGATCCGCCTCACGGCGACGAGCAGACCTGTCTCGACCGCGAGGCTGACCTCGACGAACCGGGGGTCGTCACGGACCGCCGTGACGATCGAGGCGACGACCGAACGATGCTCCTCGGCGGCATAGCGCGCCGGGTCGAGATCGTCGAGGACCAGGAACCCGCCAGGTCGCACGAGCTCGCGCGTGCGATCGAAGTCAGTCCACTTTCCCCCCTCGGCGTCCGCGAACACGAGGTCGAAGAGGCCGAAGTGATCCCAGCAGTCCTCGACCCGGCGCTCGACGACGTCGACCACCCCGGCGGAGTGGGCGGCGACGCTCCTGGCGAGATCAGGGTCTGCCTCGAGAGCGACGATCCGGACGTCGTCGCGGCCCGTCAGTCCCGCACCGAGCCACGCCGTCCCGACCCCGCAACCAGCCCCGATCTCCAGGACGCGGCCACCGGGTGGCACGGCGGCGGCGAGCGTCGCGAGGAGCGCCCCGACGACGTCGCCGCTGGAGGCGGCGAAGCCTCGCGCCCGAGCGCGCGAGCGCGCGGCGGCCACGGGCGGGGGTGCGGGAGTCGGTGCTAGCTGACGGGCACCGTCCGGTTGCGGCGCAACAGGCCGCGGCAGGTGAGAGCCTCAAGGCCGAGCACAAGCACGCATGCTCCGGCCGCAGCCAGGAGGTAGCGACGGTTCGTGTCGACGCATGCTGGAGTGGAGTCTGACGACGTGTGCGAGATCCCGAACAGTGGTTCCTCGATACACGAGGCGCGGCCGCCGTCCGTCTCGACCTGACGCGGGGCGAGCGTGGACGCCAGCACGACCACGACGACCGTGACAGCGAAGAGAGCGACGGGCACCGTCCATCGAGTGCGCCACTGCCGCACCATGAGGGGGAGCAGGGCGACGACGATGGCGCCCAGAAACCCCAACGTGGCAAGGAGTGACAGCGTCATCCGGCCGGTCCCTTCTGCGTCGTGACTCAGTATCCGAGCCCGAACCACGTAATCGTCTTGCCCTGTGCCTGGGCATTCGCGATCGACTGCGTGAGCGGGATCATGTTCCGGTTCGGGGTCTTTTGAGAGATGACCGGCGACTCTCCCGGAATGCCGTCACCGTAGGCGACGAACATGACGTGGTCGATGGATCCGTCGGGCGTGTTATTCGGGTCCCAATCGGTGTACAGAACCTCTCCGGCGCGTGCGTTCCAGATGTTGTCGATCGGTGTGAGGCCGCCGTTGTACCGGAAGAACGTGTACTGGTACTTGGCGGAGGACCAGGTGCGCGAGGCGGTGCCTGGCCCGGTCAGGTTGGATGACCAGTTGTCAGTGTCGAAGGGATTGACTCCGCCCTTGTACTGCCATCCGCCAGCGCGGAACACCTGGGAAACGAAATTCGCGCAGTTGTTGTCGAACCAAGGGAAGGCGGGGTTGAAGTCGTTGATGGTGTCGCCATCGTTCGGCGGGGACGTCCACTCCCAGGCGTAGGCCTGCTGGTTGTAGATGTCAGCGGTCGGCTGGGAGAAGGTCGTGAAACCGCCCCCAGGGCTCGCGGCAGCGAGTGCGGCTTGCCGGTCAGCAGACGACTGCGTGGGTGCTGGGGCGTTGGGGTCGTCCGGTGTGGTGTCGGCCGGGGGTTCGACGAGGACGTCTTGGACGACGATGGGCCGGGCTCCGGAGGTGTCCAGCGTGATGAGGTGCTCGTCGGTCCAGACGCTGCCTTGCGGCCATTCGGCGCCAGCGCCGCCATAGGAGAACTCGGTCGTGACGGAGGCGTGCACCTCGAGGATGTCGGGCTCACGCTCGACGCTGCTGAGCACGTCGTAGCTCGACTGGGCGTCGACGATCGGTGTGCCGTCGTCGTCCAGCGCGTCCCTGGTAGCCGCGTTGATTCGCTCAGCCTCTGTGGGCGACCCCGCCATACGCGGTGATCGGGCCTGGGGCGCGACCCATGCGGTGTCTTGGCTCTCAAGGTACGCAGTCAGAGACCCTTCGAGCTCGACGTCAGTGTCGGTGGCGTTCCCTTCGGCTGCGGCTGGTGCCGCGATCCCCGCGACCAGGACTGCTGAGGCGATGGCGAGCAACTTGCGTGGTTTTGCAGAGGGCATCAGTGCCCTCCTCCCCTGAGTGAACTTTCGAGGCAACGATTGCCTCAGGCATCACGCTAGCGGCGGCAGGCTTGTGCCGCGCGGGGATCCCGGTGTGGGCCGGCGTGGGGCGGCGTGGGCCGGCGGCCTCGTCTGTCGGGCTCGCCGACCGGAGCGTGACGGGGTATGGCGATCATAGGACGGCGTTCCTGCTGCCGCAGGCATCCACGGGTCTCATCGGGCAGTTCCCTGGTTGCTACAACTGGGCCAAGGGCGGTCGGGCGCAGGCAGGAGCCTCGTGGCTGTGCCTGGGCGCCGGCTGACGTCTAGGCCCTGTCCTGCGAATGTTCTTGGCATGTGTCCGGTAATGTCCGGGTTGTGGGTGTGGGGCGTGGTGAGCTGACTGACACGGCGTGGG
>NZ_JBVIFN010000019.1:0-20374 GCF_055571305.1 Cellulosimicrobium sp. NPDC030954 | reverse complement strand
CCGCGCACCTCCACCGCGCGCAGCCGCACCCCGCGGGAGAAGTCCGCCTGACCTGCCACCCGCCGAGGTAGAGCCCCGGTCCGCCGAGGTAGAGCTCTGGTCGGTCGAGGTAGAGCCCTGGTGGCCCGAGGGAGCGGCGTGGTCACGCCCGACGGCGGCCGGTCGCGGCAGTACCTCACGTGCCCGGGCGGCGCACGGTCGTCGAGTTGTCAGCACGTCGTCGGCCGCGGCGATCAGCGTGAGCCCGAGGACGAGCACGAACGGCCGTCGCTCGGCGCCGAGCACGCCACGGGCGGTCGCGGCGTGGCTCGCGACCGCCCGTGGCGGGTCGTGCGCGGTTCACGCGCCGACGGTCTCGCTCTCGCGCGCCGGTTCGCCGGCCGCGGCGGGGGGCGGCGTGCGGAGCAGCACCGCGCTGAGGAGCGCCGCGACGAGCGCGACGACCCCGGCCCCGAGGAAGACCGCCGAGTACCCCTCGGTGAGCGCGACGAGGTCGTCGCTCGCGGTCGCCCCGAACGCTGCTCCGACGGCCGTCATCGCGGCGAGCCCGAGGGCGGAACCCACCTGGTAGCTCGTGTTGACGATCCCGGACGCGAGGCCGCCGTCCTGCGGCGGGGCGCTCGAGATCGCGGTCCCGAGCGACGGGATGAAGGCGAGCGACATGCCGAGCGCCGCGACGAGCGTCGCGGGCAGCACGTCGACGGCGTACGCGCCGTCGGGCCGGACGAGCGAGAGCCACCCGAGACCGACAGCGAGGACCAGGAAACCGGCGACGACCAGGGCCTTGCTCCCCCAGCGGGCGATGAGGCGCGGGGCGAGAGCGACCATCCCGACCATGACGAGCGCCGTCATCGGCACGAGCGCGGCGCCGGAGGCGAAGGCGCCCAGCCCGAGGACCTGCTGCAGGTACAGGTTGAGGTAGAACCACATGGCGACCCACGCGGCACCGAGCAGCGCCTGGGCGAGGTTCGCCGCCCCGAGGTTCGGGGTCCGGAAGATCCGCAGCGGGACGAGCGGCTGGCTGCGCCGCGCCTGGCTGACGACGAAGCCGGCGAGCAGCAGGAGCGCCGCGCCGAGCACGACCCACGTCTGCGCCGCGCCCCACCCGACCTCGGGTGCCCGCACGACCGCGAAGACGAGGGCGCCGAGGCCCACGGTGACCGTGAGCGCGCCCACGACGTCGACGGACCCCCGCGTGGTCGAGCCGGCGGGGAGCAGGACCCGGGTGACGGCGAGCACGAGCACGGCGATCGGCACGTTGATCCAGAACACCCACGGCCAGCTCGAGTACTCGGTGATGAGCCCGCCGAGGAAGACGCCGGCGGTGCCGCCCGCGGGTGCCGCGGCACCGTAGACCGCGAGCGCCCGCGTGAGCTCCCGGGGGCTGGACCCGAAGATCGACATGAGCAGCGTGAGCGCGGCGGGGGCGACGAGCGCGGCGCCGACGCCCTGGACCACGCGCCCGGTGAGCTCGACCACGACGGTCCCGGCCGCCCCGGCGACGACGGAGCCGACGAGCAGCACCGCCCAGCCGATCGTGAAGATGCGGCGGGCGCCGAAGAGGTCGGCGAGCCTGCCTCCGAGGAGCAGGAGCCCGGCGAACGCGACGACGTACGCGTTGAAGACCCACGACAGGTTCCCCGGCGAGAAGCCGAGGTCCTCCTGGATCCGTGGGAGGGCCACCCCGATGATCGAGGTGTCCATGATGACCATGAACTGCGCGGTGGCGATGAGCCCGAGGGCCCACCCCCGCCTCGATGCGTCCGACATCGAGCGTCCTCCTCCGGGCCGCGAAGGCCCTGTCCGGCCGCCGGGGACGGCGGCACGCGAGGCGACGGCAATCCGTCGCCAGATACCCCATGGGGGTATCTGGCGGTGAAGGCACTATACGGGTGGGGGGTATGCAAGGGTCGATCGCCGGCGGTCAGCCGACGAAGACGCAGAAGGGGTGGCCCGCCGGGTCGGCGTAGACGCGCAGCGGTTCCTCCGGGTCGTCCGAACGGTCGTGGAGCAGGCGCGCCCCGAGCGCGAGGGCGCGCTCGTGCTGGCGGTCGAGCTCCGCGTCGTCCGCCACGGTGCAGTCGAGGTGAAGCTGCTGCGGCACACCGTCGTCCGGCCACGTCGACGGCGGGAGCGCGCCGACCTGCTGGAACGCGAGCTGGACCCCGCCCGGCGCAGCACGCAGCACGAGCCAGTCCGCACCCGCCGGGTCCGGTTCGCCGACGGGCGGCGGCTCGTCGCCCGCGCGGTACGCGAGCCCGAACAGCGCACGGTAGAACTCCGCGAGCGCACGGGCGTCGGTCGTGTCGAGCACGACCTGGGCGATCCGGGGGAACACGTCGGCCACGGCGACCACCTCCGCTCGCCACCGTCGCGCGCCGCGCGGGCGCTCGCAAGCAGTTCGACGCCGGGCGCGGGAGGATGGGCCGGTGCGAAGCCCGACCACCCCGCAGGAGACGACGTGACCGAGCAGGAAGGGCGGCTCGCGCGGCACGTCGCCGAGGCGGCGGACGCGTGGCTCCGTGACCCGCTCGACGCGGGCGTGTACCGGCGCCTCGTCGACGCGACGCTCGCCTGGCGTGCGAGCGGCGGCCGCGTGGTGCCGGGCACGACGGCGGCACCCGCCCCGGTCCTGACCGACGCCCCGCGTGGCGGGACCGGCGCCGACGCGGCGCACGGCGAGGCCGAGGACCCGGACGACGACGCGCGCTACCTCCGCCCGGAGCGCGCGCCGCGCGCGGTCGGCAGCACGCTCGCGGACGTCGCGAGCATGCTGCGCGCACGAGCGGGCGTCGCCACGTCGGAGAGCAAGACCTCGACAGAGGGACCGCAAGAACACGACGATCATTCCTGACGGCGACGTAGGGTGAGGTCATGACGCGCGTCCTCGTCACCGGTGCCGACGGCGGCATCGGCCGCGCGACGGTGCGCCACCTCCTCGACCACGGGTACGAGGTCACGGCCCTGTCCACCACGTTCGAGCGCCCGTGCCCCGCCGACCGGCTCGTCGTCGGTGACGCCCGCTCCCCCGAGGACGTGAGCCGCGGGCTCGCGGACGCGGACGCCGTCGTGCACCTCGCGGCGATCCCGCACCCTGACCTGGGCACCCCGCTCGAGGTGTACGCGACCAACACGACCGCGACCTGGGCCGTGCTCTCGCTCGCGGGCGAGCGGGGCGTGCGGCGCGCGGTGGTCGCGAGCAGCATCAACGCGTTCGGGGTCCCGATGAACCCGCACGACGTGCACCCCGCGTACTACCCCCTCGACGAGGACGTGCCCGCCGACGTCGCCGACGCGTACTCGCTCTCGAAGCAGGCGGACGAGGCCGCCGCCCGGGCCGCGTGGCGGCGGTGGGGCATCGACGTCGTCGCGCTGCGCTTCCCGCACGTGCGCGACGCCGCCGGCCGCCGGGAGACCGCGGCCGCCGTCGCCCGCGACCCGCGCGCCATGGCGCGCGAGGGCTGGGCCTACCTGGACCTGCGCGACGCGGTCGCGGCGATCGAGGCCGGGCTGACCGCCGACGTCACGGGCGCGCACGTCGTCGGGCTCGCCGCGGACGACACGCTCCTGGACACCCCGACCCCGGAGCTCCTGGCCCGGTACGCACCCGGCGTGCCGCTCACCCGAGCCGTCGGACCGCGCGACGGCCTCGTCGACACCCGCCGCGCGCGCGAGCTGCTCGGCTTCCGCCCGCGACACTCGATCCACCGCCCCGACGCCCGACCCGCCCCGGAGACCCCGTGACCGACGCCCCGCCCGCCCCGCTCCCCGCCGTCGACCCCGTCGACCCGGCGTTCGCGAACCCGTGGCCCGCGCGCGACGGCACCCGCATCACCGGCGTGCGCGCGATCGTCACCGCGCCGGACGGCATCCCGCTCGTCGTCGTGCGCGTCGACACGAACGTGCCCGGCCTCTACGGGCTGGGCTGCGCGACGTACACGCAGCGGTGGCACGCCGTCGTCGCGTACGTGGAGCAGCACCTCGAGCGGATCGTCGTCGGCCGCTACCCGGGCGACATCGGCGACCTGGTGCGGCTCGCGCGGCTCGCGCCGTACTGGCGCGAGGGGCCCGTGGGGAACAACGCGATCTCCGGGCTGGACATGGCGCTGTGGGACATCGCCGGCAAGCGTGCGGGTATGCCGGTGCACGAGCTGCTCGGCGGCAAGGTCCGCGACGCCGCCGACACCTACCTCCACGCGAGCGGGCGGACCGTCGAGGAGACGATCGACGACGCGGCGCGGATCGTCGGCGCCGGGTGGCGGCACGTGCGCATCCAGACCGGCCAGCCGGGCCTCGGTCACTACGGGACCGCCGCGGACCCCGAGCCCGGCTACCCCGCCGCGCCGAACCCCCACGGGTGGAGCGTCGAGGAGTACCTGCGCCGCACGCCGCGGCTCTTCGCGGCGGCGCGCGAGGCGCTGGGCGATCAGGTCGAGCTGCTGCACGACGTCCACTCGCGCCTCACGCCCAAGCAGGCGGTGCTGCTCGCCCGGGCGCTCGAGCCCTACCGGCCGTTCTTCCTCGAGGACGTGCTCGCGCCCGAGCACTGGGACCGCCTGCCCGAGGTCCGCGCCGCCTCGCCCGTGCCGATCGCGGTCGGCGAGCTCGCGACGTCGTCCACCGACGCCGCGCGGCTCGTCCTGGGCGGCGGCGTCGACCTGATCCGCTGCCACCTCAGCGCGATCGGCGGGCTCAGCGCGGGCCGGGCGCTGGCGACGGCCGCCGAGCTGGTCGGCGTGCGCACCGCGTGGCACGCCCCGGGCGACACCTCGCCCGTGGGCGCGGCGGCGAACGTCGCGCTCGACGTCACGTCGACCGCGTTCGGCATCCAGGAGGGCCACGTGTACTCCGACGCCGTGCACGAGGTCTTCCCCGGCACGCTGCGGATCGTGGACGGCTGGCTGCGGCCGCACGACGCGCCGGGCTTCGGCGTCGACCTCGACGAGCGTGCCGCGGCCCGCTACCCGGCGGACCTCGCGGGCCACGACGCGTGGGCGGCTGGGGTCCGCGCGCCCGACGGCGGCCTGGTCGCCCCCTGAGGACGGGTCAGCCGGCGGCGCACGTCGGGGTCGGGGGCTCGCCCGCGAGGCGCGCCTCGGTCCACCGCACGAGGTCCGGGGCGAGCGGGGAGTCGGCCTGGACGAGCCCGACGTGGTCGCGCCCCGCGTACGTGCGGTAGTCGACCGGCTGCCCGGCCGCGCACCGGGCACCGACGTACGCCTCCTGCGCCGTGGGGAGGATCAGCGTGTCCGCGGCACCCTGGGCGACGAGCAGCGGCGCGGCGACCGGGCCCGTCGGCACGTTCTCGGCCAGGCGCTCGCCCAGCGGGCCGGACGTCGGGTCGGTCGTCCACAGCGGCTGGTCCATCGACAGCGCCTCCGCGACCGAGACGAGCGCGCTCGGCTCGGACAGGCAGCGCGACGCCATCTCCCGCACGACGAACCGCGCACCCGGCCGGACGTAGCCCGCCGCGTCGCTGTCCGGGTAGATCGCGTCGTACGCCTCGACGACGAACGACGCGAAGACGCTGCCGCCCGTGACGCTCTCCAGGTGGGACACGAGGCCGGTGAGGTCGCTCGCGGGCGCGAGCGCGGCGACGCCCGCGAGGGGGACGTCGGGCGCGTACTCCGGGGCGACCGCCCCTGTCCACAGGGCGGCGTGGCCGCCCTGCGAGTGACCCCAGACGACGGTCTGCTCGCCGAGCGTCGGGCCGTCCAGCTCGCGCGCGGCGCGGACGGCGTCGAGGACGGACCGCGCCTCGCCCTGGCCGACGAGGTAGGGGTGCGGGCCGTCGGTCCCCAGGCCCACGTAGTCCGTCGCGACGAGCGCCCAGCCGTGCGCGAGGACGTCGTCGAGCAGGAAGAACGCACCGGACTCGAACGGCTCGTCGAGGACCGACGGCGCACAGCCGCGCGCGTAGCCCGTCGTGCCGTGCGCCCACGCGATCACAGGAGGCGCGGCGGCGGTGTCCCCGACGGCGTCCGGCACGACGACGACCCCGCTCGCCACGGCGGGCTCCCCCTCGTCGCGGGTCGTCGTGTAGAGGATGCGCCACGCCGTCGCGCCGTCGGGGATCTCGCGCGTGAACGGCTCGGCGTGCACGAGCCTGCCGGGCTCGGCCGAGACGGACGCGGGCGGGTCGTAGAACGCGTCGACCTGCGGCGCCGCACGGTGCAGCCCGACGCTGACGGCCGCGAGCGCCCCGGCGGCGACGACCGCGAGGACCGCGCCGACGAGCGCGACCCGGCCGTGGCGGTGCGGCCCGGACGGGCCGGGCGCCACCGGCGCGCCTCCCGCACCGTCGGGCACGGCGCCGTACGTGGCCCCGGGGGATCCCGCCCGCGCGCGGGCGCGGCGGATCCCGGCGACGGCGAGGCGGACGCCGAGGACGACGACGCGGACGCCGAGGACCACCGCGACGACGAGCACCGTGATGTCGGGCCACACCAGGGCCAGGACGCCCAGCACCACCGAGGCCGCACCGAGCGCGACGCGGGTCCAGCGGTCGACGCCGACCGACCGCACCCCCTCGATCCCGTCCAGGACGCCCGCGACGACGAGCCCGACGCCGACGAGGACCGCGACGACCACGATCGACGGCGCCGGCCACACGACGACCGCCACCGCGAGCGCGAGGAACAGCAGGCCGCGCGCGACGTGCGGCCAGCGCGGGGAGCGCGGTGCACCGGCATCGTCTCCCCGGTCGGGCGACCGGCCTCCGACGAGCTCCGTGACCCCGAGGACGACGGCTCCGACGACGACCGCGACCACCAGCAGCGCGAGCGACGCGAACGGGCGCAGGACGAGCACCGCGCCGACGACGGTGCACACGACGCCGAGCGTGACGGAGACCCACGGCGGGACCCTCTCCCCCGCGGCGGCGGCGGACGCACGCATCCTGGTTCCGAGTCGACTCACGCGGCGAACGTACCGGGCACGGTGCCGCTCCGCGCGGCGGCCGTCGTCGGCGCCCGGCGCGCGAACCCGGCTCAGGCCGGCGGTGCAGCCTCGTGTGCGGGGCGCAGGTCGGTGCGCGAGAAGTCGTCGCCCACGAAGAGGAGCCGGTCGCGCGTCGCGGCGGCCAGCGCGTAGGCGAAGCAGTCCCCGATGTTCAGGCGCGCCGGGTGGCTGCTGCCCCGGCCGAACTCGCGGTACGCCTCGCGGGCGATCTCGGCGTGCTCGGCCGTGAACGGCTCGACCTCGATCCCGTACAGCTCGAGGAGGGCGTCGAGCCGACGACGCTGCGCCGGGGACGACCGGTTGTCCAGGACGGCGTAGAGCTCGACGAGGGTCGGTGCGGCCATGCGCGGGCGGCTGGCGGCGAGCAGGATCTCGGAGAGCGTGTCGGCGCCGGGCTCACCGAGGACGATCGCGACGATCGCCGAGGTGTCGACGATCACCGAGGGGGCCGCTCTCGTCGTAGAGCGCCGCCTCGGCTGCGCGCACGCTCTCGACGTCGAGGTCGACGCGGATCTCGTCGAGGAGCCGGGCGATCTCGGCGCGTCGGGCGGCGACGGCCTCGTCGCCCCTCGACCGGGACTCGAGCACCTCGTCGAGACGATGCTGGACCGCCTCCTCGATCGCGCTCGTCTGCGACTGGCCCGTGGTCTCCGCGAGCCGGCGCACCAGCGCGTGCGTGCGCTCGTTCTTGATGTTGAGGCCCATGGGCACCTTTCTACCGTGGTGGGACCGCTCGTCTACCCAGGGTGGACGTCCGGGCCTGTCGATGTCCACGGGGCGCCGCTCGGCCGACCGACGGGCAGGACTGCTGATGCAAGAAATAGACGACAAGTCGCAATATCACAACAGAGCCTTGTGCTCGCTTCGACGTCGCTCTAGTGTTCGGCACGAACGACCCTGCGCGGAGGTGCGACCGCGCAGCGGGCCGGAGGGTCAGCACGCCCCCCGGTGAGCACGGAGGCGGACCGCCTCCCGAGAGAAGACGGGTCAACGATGATTCGCAGCACGAACCACCCCGCGCCACGGCGCCGCGCCCGGGTCGCGGCCGCCGCGGCCGTCGCCCTCACGCTCGTGGCGGGCACCGCGTCGTCGGCCCTCGCCCACGGCAAGCCCCGGCCCCCGGCCCCCGCGGTCGTGACGCGCGCCGCCGTCGACCCGGCGCTCGTCGAGGGCCGCGGGGCCACCGTCCCGTTCCTCGAGCAGGAGGCCGAGAACGCCGTGACGACCGGGACCGTCATCGGCCCTGGTCGTGACGCGTACACGATCGAGGCCGAGGCGTCGGGACGCTCGGCCGTCCGCCTCACGGCGGGCCAGAACGTGGAGTTCACGCTCCCCGCCGACGCGAACGCGATCACGGTCCGGTACTCAATCCCCGACGCGCCCGCCGGCGGCGGGATCACCTCGCCGCTCGACGTGTCGGTGCTGCGCCAGGGCAAGAAGGTCGGGCTCGACCGGCGCATGACGCTCACGTCCGCCTACTCCTACCTGTACAACCAGTACCCGTTCACGAACGACCCGACGGCGGGCCTCCTCCAGCCCGGCTGGTGGGTCGCCGAGTGCGCGTGCGTCCCCGCGGAGACCACGCCGACCCCGACGTTCGACACGCCCTTCCGGCCCATGAAGTTCTACGACGAGCAGCGCCTGCTGCTGGGCAAGACGTACAAGAAGGGGGATGTCGTCCGCCTCGCGGTGCCCACGCGCGGCGCCGCCGAGTGGACCGTGATCGACCTGCTCGACTCCGAGAAGGTCGCGCCCCCGAAGGTGCGCCTCCTCGCTGCGAACGCGCTGCTCTTCGGGGCCGACCCGACCGGTCGTCGCGACTCCGCCGACGCGCTCGACAAGGCGATCGCGTTCGCCAAGAAGCACCGGCTCGAGGTCTACGTCCCGCCGGGCGTCTACCAGGTGAACCGGCACATCGTCGTCGACGGCGTGACCATCCACGGTGCCGGGAGCTGGTACACGATCTTCACGGGCAAGGAGGTCGCGCTCGACGCGCCAGCGCCCGACGGGTCCGTGCACACCGGCGTCGGCTTCTACGGGAGGTACGCGGACGAGGGCGGCAGCACGAACGTGCACCTGCGCGACTTCGCGATCGTCGGGGACGTGCGCGAGCGCATCGACACCGACCAGGTCAACGGCGTCGGCGGCGCGCTCAGCAACTCGTCGATCTCCGGCCTGTACATCCAGCACACCAAGGTCGGGCTGTGGTTCGACGGGCCGATGGACGACCTGCGCGTGGAGGACACCGTGGTCGTCGACCAGGTCGCCGACGCGCTGAACTTCCACGGCGGCGTGACGAGCTCGGTCGTGCGGAACGTCTTCGTCCGGAACACCGGCGACGACGGCCTCGCGATGTGGTCGGAGAAGCTGACGAACTCGGGCAACGTGTTCGAGAACAACACGGTCCAGTCGAACACCCTCGCCAACGGCATCGCGGTCTACGGCGGAACGGACAACACCGTCCGCGCGAACCTCGTCGCGGACCCGGTGCGCGAGGGCAGCGGGCTGCACGTCGGGTCGCGGTTCGGCGCCGAGCCGTTCGCGGGTCGCCTCGACCTCACCGACAACACCGCCGTGCGCGCGGGCACGCTCGAGCTCAACTGGAACATCGGGCTCGGCGCGATCTGGTTCTACGCGCTCGACCGCGACATCGACGCCGACGTCCGGGTCACCGGCGACCACTACCTCGACAGCACGTACAACGCGATCATGCTGGTCTCCGACTGGGGCGTGAAGGACCAGGTCGCGATCGAGGGCGTCGCCTTCAAGGACGTGCGGGTCGACGGCACGGGAACCTCCGTGGTGAGCGCGCGCGTGCGCGGCGGCGCGTCGTTCGAGAACGTGGACGCGCGCAACGTCGGCTGGGCGGGCGTCAACAACTGCGGCGCGTTCAACTTCCCGGACGGCGGCACCGAGTTCACGCTCACCGACCTCGGCGGCAACGACGGCACGTCGCTCAGCCCGTGGGAGCCGGGCACCGTGAACTGGCTCGGCCGGTTCGTGCCCAGCGCGCCGAGCTGCAACGACCGCCCGCCGGTCGTTGCTCCCCCGGCCCCGTCCCCCTGGGTCCAGCCGGTCGGCTGACCCCACCCCGCGGAGTGCATGGAACGGTCGCGGTCGGATCGATTCGGCCGCGACCGTTCCATGCACTCACGGACGGGGTGGCGGGTAGGGTCCTCCGGTGGCTCTTCTCGGACCGGACGACGACGTCGTCGCGCGCCTCGGGCGGGAGCCGCGGCGGATCGCGGTCGCGCGGACGCTGCGCCGGTCCGTCCGGCGGGAGGTGCTGTGGAACGCGGGTCAGACCGCCTCGGACGCGACCTGACGCGTCAGCTCCTCGACGATCCGCACGTCGGCGTCGAGCCACGGCACGGTCAGCCAGCTCCCGGCGTCGAGCCAGGCCAGCTCGTCGTGCTCCACGAGCGGCTGCGGCTCCCCGGCGGTGATCCGGGCGAACCACAGGCGCATGACGTGGCGGTCCGTGATGATCCAGGTCCCGTGGTCGGGCCCCACGAGCTCGTCACCGAGCTCGACGGCGACGCCCAGCTCCTCGCGCAGCTCGCGGTGCAGCGCCTGCGTCGGGGTCTCACCGGGGTCGACCTTGCCCCCGGGGAACTCCCAGCGACCGGCGAGGTGCGACGGTCGTGACCGGCGCGCGCTGAGCAGGAGCCGCGGAGCGACGAGATCGTCGACGATCGCCGCGGCCACCACCAGTCTGCGCAGAGTCATACGCGGAGTGTCGCACGGCGTCGTGTCGTGCGGGTGACGCGGTCACGCCGGCGGCCCGCCAGGGTGGACGGGCCGTCGGTCAGCGCAGGCCGGCCGCCCGCGCCCAGGCGACGGCCTCGGCGCGGGTCGAGACCCCGAGCTTGCGGTAGAGGCTGCGGACCTGCGACTTGACCGTGTTGCGCGTGACGAAGAGCTTGGTGGCGATCTGCTCGAGCGTGACGTCCTCAGACAGGTTGGACAGGACGACCCGCTCACGGCGGGTCAGCGGAGCGATCGGCGTGGCGACCAGCTCCGACGGGGCCGCCATGGGGCGGACCAGCTCGATCGTGCTCATGTTCTCCTCCAGGTGCTCTCCGGTCACGTCATCCCCACGTGGCGAGTTCCGGTGTGTTGCTACAAGGAGAGACGGACGAAGGTCCCGTTCATGACGCGACTTTTCACCCCGACGTCGCGGCGGGGGTCCTGAGCCGGACCCATGCCGTCCGTACTGGATAGTCTTCGCAGGTCAGGAAGGGTTTCCAGAGATACGGAACCGGCGCCCGACGGCGCGGAGCAGGGGCTCCGCGCGCCGTCTGACGCCGGTTCAGTGATGTGATCTACGTCACACTCCGTCCAGGAGATCAGCTCCCGACGTGCGCCGCGTACTGGTCCGGGGTGAGCAGGTCGCCCGTCTCCACCACGTCGACCTTGAAGAGCCAGCCGTCGGTGTACGGGTCCGAGTTGACGACGGCGGGGTCGTCGATCGCGGCCTGGTTCACCTCGACGACGGTGCCCGTGACGGGCGAGAAGAGCTCCGACACGGACTTGGTGGACTCCACCTCGCCGATGACGCTCCCCGCGGTCACCTCGGCACCCACCTCCGGCAGCTCCAGGTAGACGATGTCGCCGAGCGCCTCGGCGGCGGTCGCGGTGATGCCGACGACGGCCGGGTTCGAGCCGTCGATCCACTCGTGCTCCGCCGTGTACTGCAGGTGGGCCGGGAACTGGGCCTCGGTCATGGGGTTCTCCTTCGAGCTCTTCGGGACGACGGCAGGGTCAGGACTGCTGGGGACGACGGTAGAACGGGAGCGGCACGACCACCACGGGCTCGGCCCGGCCGCGCACGTCGACCGCGAGCTCGGTGCCCTCCGCCGAGAGCTCGGGCGTCACGTACGCGAGCGCGATCGGGTGGCCCAGCGTCGGCGAGGGCGACCCCGAGGTCACGGTGCCGACCCGGCACGCAGACTCCCCCACCGCTCCCCCGGGCTCGGCGTCGGTGAGCACGACGGCGTAGCCCGCCCGGGCGGGACGGCGCCCCAGGCCCTTCAGGCCGACCAGCACGCGCGCGGGGGCGGACGCCCGGCGCGCCGCGAGCGCGGCCCGCCCGACGAACTCGAGCGGGGTGCCGTCCTCGGCGACCTTGTCGAGCTTCACGACGCGACCGAGCCCGGCCTCGTACGGCGTGGTCGTGGTGTCGAGCTCGTGCCCGTACAGCGGCATGCCCGCCTCCAGGCGCAGCGAGTCGCGCGCGGACAGACCGGCCGGCACGAGACCCAGCGGCGCGCCGGCCGCGAGCACCGTGCGCCACAGGTCGGCGGCACGGTCCGCGGGCACGAACAGCTCGAAGCCGTCCTCCCCCGTGTACCCGGTCCGCGCGACGAGCGCGTCGACCGGACCGGCGTCCGTCGACAGGGCGAGCGGGACGGCCGCGTAGTACTTCAGCCCGCGCACGGTCTCGGCATCGTCCGAGCCGGCGTCCGAGCCGGCGCCGTCCGTCAGCCCGACGACGATCTCCTCCGCGCGGGGGCCCTGGACCGCGACGAGCGCCGTGCCCGCACCCTGGTCCGTGACCGTGGCGTCGAACCCGGCGGCGCGCTCGACCAGCTCACGCGCGACCAGGTCCGCGTTCCCCGCGTTCGCGACGACGAGGAAGCGCTCCTCCTCCAGGCGGTACACGACGAGGTCGTCCAGGACCGCCCCGTCCTCCTGGCAGATCATCGTGTACCGCGCCCGCCCCGGCGTGACCGCGGTGAGGTTGCCGACGAGCGCGTGGTCCAGCGCGGCCGCCGCCTGCGGTCCGGCGACCTCGATCTCCCCCATGTGCGAGAGGTCGAACAGCCCCGCGGCCTCCCGGACCGCGCGGTGCTCCGCGAGGTCGGACGTGTAGCGCAGCGGCATCAGCCAGCCGCCGAAGCTCGTGAGGTTCGCGCCCAGCGCGACGTGCTCGTCGTGCAACGGGCTGTGCTTGTCCGTCGGCTCGTCCGTCGGCCTGCCCGTCGGGTCTCCGGTCTGCTGGTCGGTCTGCTGGTCGGTCATGCGAGGTCTCCCGTCACGTAGGACTCCACAGGCGGGCACGAGCACACCAGGTTGCGGTCGCCCCGCGCGCCGTCGATGCGGCGCACCGGCGGCCAGTACTTCCCGGCGCGCAGGCTCGCGACCGGGTACCCCGCGAGCTCGCGGGAGTACGGCTTGTCCCACGCCTGGGCGACGAGCGCCGCCGCCGTGTGCGGGGCGCCGCGCAGCGGCGACTCCTCCACGCTCCAGCGGCCCGAGGAGACCGCGTCGATCTCGCCGCGGATCGCGATCAGCGCGTCGACGAACCGGTCGAGCTCGGCCAGGTCCTCGCTCTCGGTCGGCTCGACCATGAGCGTGCCCGCGACCGGGAACGACAGCGTCGGCGCGTGGAACCCGTAGTCCATGAGGCGCTTCGCGACGTCCTCCGCCGTCACGCCCGTCTCCGCGGTGATCCCGCGCAGGTCCAGGATGCACTCGTGCGCGACGAGCCCGGCCGGTCCCGTGTAGAGCACCGGGTAGTGGTCCGCGAGGCGGCTCGCGACGTAGTTCGCCGTGAGCACGGCCGTCTTCGTCGCCTCGGTCAGCCCGTCGGGGCCCATGAGCGCGACGTACGCGTACGAGATCGGCAGGATCCCGGCCGATCCGAACCGCGTCGCCGAGACCGGCGTCGCCGTCGCACCCGCAGGCCCCGCCCCCGCTGCTCCGGCCTCCGTCACCGGCGCGAGCGGATCGCCCGGCAGGAACGGCACGAGGTGCTCGGCGACCGCGACCGGGCCGACGCCGGGGCCTCCCCCGCCGTGCGGGATGCAGAACGTCTTGTGCAGGTTCAGGTGCGAGACGTCGCCGCCGAACTCACCCGGGCGCGCGAGGCCGACGAGCGCGTTGAGGTTGGCCCCATCGATGTACACCTGACCGCCCGCCTCATGTACGAGGTCGCACACCTCGCGCACGTGCTCCTCGTAGACGCCGTGCGTCGAGGGGTACGTGATCATGATCGCCGCGACCCGGGGACCGTGGTCGGCGAGCTTCGCCCGCAGGTCGTCGAGGTCCACCTCGCCGCTCTCCGCGGTCCTCACCACGTCGACCTTCAGGCCCGCCAGGGCCGCCGACGCCGCGTTGGTCCCGTGCGCCGACGCCGGGATCAGGCACACGTCGCGCTCCGTGTCGCCGCGCGACACGTGGTAGTCGCGGATCGCCAGCAGGCCCGCGAACTCGCCCTGCGAGCCGGCGTTCGGCTGCACCGAGACGCCCGCGTAGCCCGTGATCTCGGCGAGCGCGGACTCCAGGCCGTCGATGAGCTCCGCGTAGCCGAGCGCCTGGTCGGCGGGCACGTACGGGTGCAGGTCCGCGAACCCCGGCCAGGAGATCGCCTCCATCTCCGCCGTCGCGTTGAGCTTCATGGTGCACGAGCCCAGCGGGATCATCGTGCGGTCCAGCGCGAGGTCCTTGTCCGAGAGCCGCCGCAGGTAGCGGAGCATCGAGGTCTCCGAGCGGTGCAGGTGGAAGATCGGGTGCTGGAGGTAGCTCGTCTCGCGCCGGAGCGCCGCGGGCAGGGCGTCCGAGACGCCGCCGGCGGCCTCGGCGTCCGCCTCACCACCGCGCGCGACCATGCCTCTACCTCGCGAGGTAGAGGCCTGGTCCGGCGAGGTAGAGGACGGGTCCGTGAGGCCGAAGGCCACCAGCACCGTGGCGAGGGTGGCAGCGGTGGTCGTCTCGTCGCAGGCGATCTGTACATGGTCAGCGTCGACGTTGTACAGATTCACGCCTGCGGCCGCTGCTGCTGCGACGACGGCGTCCGCCCGGCCGGGGACGACGGTGCGGACGGTGTCGAAGAACGTGTCGTGCTCGACGGTGACGCCGCCCGCGTGCAGGGCGTCCGCGAGGGTCGTGGCGTGGGCGTGGGTGCGCTCGGCGATCGCGCGGAGTCCGTCGGGGCCGTGGTAGACGGCGTACATCGACGCCACGATGGCGAGGAGAGCCTGCGCGGTGCAGATGTTGCTCGTCGCCTTCTCGCGGCGGATGTGCTGCTCGCGGGTCTGGAGCGCGAGCCGGTAGGCGGTGTCGCCGTCGGCGTCGATCGAGACGCCCACGAGCCGACCGGGGAGCGACCGCTCCAGCCCCTTGCGCACGGCCATGAAGGCCGCGTGCGGTCCGCCGTAGAACAGCGGGACGCCGAACCGCTGGGCCGAGCCGACGGCCACGTCGGCGCCGAGCTCGCCGGGAGAGACGAGCAGCGTCAGGGCGAGCAGGTCGCTCGCGACGGTGACGAGCGCGCCCGCGTCCTTGGCCTCCGCGACCACGGGGCGCCAGTCCACGACACGACCCGACGCCCCGGACTGCTGCACGACGACGCCCACGAGCTGCGCGTCGTCGTCCACCCCGGCGGGGAAGCCCCCCGCCGCGCGGGCCGCGGCGAGGCCGGCGTCCAGGCCGCCCGAGAGGTCCGCGACCACGACGGGAAGGCCGACGGCGTGCGCGCGACCTAGCGTCACGGCGAGCGTCTGCGGGAAGAGGTCGGCGTCCAGGACCACGTAGCCGCTCTTCGCGCGCGAGGCACGCCACATGAGCGCGACGGCCTCGGCCACCGCGGTGGCCTCGTCGAGGAGCGACGCGTTCGCGACGTCCAGGCCCGTGAGGTCCTCGACGACCTGCTGGAAGTTGAGGAGCGCCTCGAGGCGGCCCTGCGAGATCTCCGGCTGGTACGGCGTGTACGCGGTGTACCAGGCGGGGGACTCGAGGACGTTGCGGCGGATCACCGGGGGAGTGACGGTCCCGTAGTAGCCGAGCCCGATCATCTGCGTGTTGACGACGTTCTTGCCGGCCAGGGCACGCAGGTGGTCCAGCACCTCGGACTCGGTGCGCGCGGCGGGCAGGTCGAGCGGGCGCTCGGTGCGGATCGACGCCGGGACGGCCGCGTCGACGAGCGCGTCGAGCGAGGCGTAGCCGAGCTGGTCGAGCATGACGCCCACCTCGCGACCGCGCGGGCCGAGGTGGCGCGGTGCGAACGCACCGGTCGCGGCGTTGTGCCGTGAGCTGGGGTCGAAGGACGGCTGGGTCACGAGGGACTCCCGGTGGAGGGGACGACGGCGGGTCCCTCCCCGCTCTGTCATCGGACGCACGCGTCGACCTGAGAGTTTTGCCGGTCCGCCGTGCCGCGAGGGCCGGGGCGCGCCGACTTGCACCGTCGGTGGGCCGCGGCCGCCGGAGGTCCGACGGGCGCACGGCCGCTTTCCAGAGTTGCCTCACCTCGACGGTACGGGGGCCTGAGAGATTCCCGGGGAGGACTTGCTCCTTCGGCGCCGGCACCGGCCCGCTGGACCGTGGCGCCGAGCTCTCCCGTCGTGGTTCGGGCGGCTGTACTGCAGTTGTGGGCTCGATCATACCGGTCGGGCGCCGGCGCGCGCCGCCAGCTCCGGGCCGTCGGCGTCTCATCCAGCAGGCAATAACTACGGACCCCGAACGATCCGCGCTAGCGTCACCGCGACGAGGCGACGACGCGACGTGGGGGAGCCATGGCGACCGAACGAACGGTGCAGCAGCCGCCGCTGGGGGAGTGGGTCCGACGCTGGACGACGATGTGGGGGCTCCTGCGGCACGCGGGGATCCCCCTCGTGGCGGTGGGCCTCGCGCTGAGCGTCCTGCTCGCGCTCCTGCCGCTCGTGTCCATCGTCGCGCTGGGCCGTGTGCTCTTCCTCCTGCCGGGCATGACCGACGGCGCGGCGAGCGCCGGGTGGGACGACCTCCTCGCGGTGCTCGGCGTCGCGGTCGGAGCACTGGTCGTGCAGCAGCTCCTCGCGCCGTTCCAGGCCGGGATCGTCGAGACGATCGGGCGTCGGGTCGACCAGCGCTGCATCGACCGTCTCCTCGGTGCCGCGCTGTCGGACGCCCCGCTCGCGCTGCTCGACGACTCCGAGGTGCTGGACGTCGTCGCCGACGCCCGCGCGGCGTTCGCGCGCCAGAGCATGAGCCCCGGTGACGCGGCCGGGGCGCTCGTCCCGCTCGTCGGCCGCTACGTGCAGCTCGTCGGCGCGGCCGTGCTGGTCGCGGTCGTCGTCTCGCCGCTCGCGGGTGCCGTGATCCTCGCGACGGCGCTCGTCATGCGGGCGGGGGTGCGCGGCACGTTCAGCAAGCTCACCCCGATCTGGAAGACCCTCCACCCCCAGCGGCGCCGGATGCACTACCTGCGGGAGCTCGCGACCACGCCCGGGATCACCAAGGAGGTCCGGCTCCTCGGCGTCCTCGGGTGGCTGCGCGAGCGCCTGCGCCGGGAGACGATGGCGTACCTCGAGCCGCAGTGGACGGTCAACCGTCGGCTCCAGCTCTGGCCGTTCGTGGGGTTCTCGGCGATCGGCCTGGTCGGCGGCACGATCGTGCTGGTCCTGGTCGCCCTCGACGACGTGCTCGACCTCTTCGCGCTCGGCGTCGCGATCCAGGCGGTGCTCATCCCCCTGCGGTTCGGTGTGTACTTCCCCGAGTGCGACATGCGGACGCAGTTCGGCCTCCTGTCGTTCGACGCCCTCGAGACGTTCGAGCAGCGCCTGCGGTCCGCCACTCCCGAGGGCGGCCGGGAGGACGACGGCACCCGCGTCCCGCGCGGGGTGATCCGCTTCGAGGACGTGTGGTTCCGGTACTCCGACGACGGCGCGTGGGTCCTGCGTGGCCTCGACCTCACGCTCGTCCCGGGCACGTCGACGGCGATCGTCGGGCTCAACGGCGCCGGCAAGACGACGACCACCAAGCTCCTCGCGCGCCTGTACGAGCCGACGCGGGGGCGCATCACCGTCGACGGCGTGGACGTGCGCGACCTGCCGCTCGAGGCGTGGCGGCGCCGCCTCGCCCTCATCTTCCAGGACTACGTCCGCCTCGAGCTGTCCGTCACCGACAACGTCGGGCTCGGCGCGCCCGAGCTGCGCGACGACGCCGACCGCCTGCGCGAGGCGATCGCCGCCGCCGGCGCGGACGGCGTCGTGGACGGCCTCGCCGACGGCCTCGGCACCGTCCTCTCGGGCGGGTACGCGGGGGGCCGCGACCTGTCGGGCGGGCAGTGGCAGCGGGTCGCGCTCGCGCGCGCCCTGCTCGCCGTCTCGGGCGGCGCGGACGTCCTCGTCCTGGACGAGCCGACGGCGCAGCTCGACGTGCGCGCCGAGGCCGAGTTCTTCGAGCGCTTCCTCGCCCACGGCGCGGTCTCCTCGGTGGCGCGCGAGCGCGCGGTGACGTCCGTCGTCATCTCGCACCGCTTCTCGACGGTCCGGCCGGCCGACCAGATCGTCGTCATCGCGGAGGGCCGCGTCGTCGAGCAGGGCACCCACGACGAGCTGCTCGCCGCCGACGGCCGCTACGCCGAGCTTTTCGTCCTGCAGGCCCGCCGGTTCCGCAGCGACGCGCCCGACGACCCGGACCACGATCCCGACCCCGGCTCCGACACGACGAGTCCCGCGACGGCCCTGACCTCTGGAGGTGCCCGATGAAGCGCGTCGCGCTCGCCGCCCGGTTCATGATCTCGCTCGCCTGGCGGACGGACCGGCGCCGCCTGCTCGTGGCGGTCGTGCTCCTGACGATCGGGTTCCTCGCCGGTCCCCTGGTCGGCGTCGGGCTGGGGCTCTTCACCGACGCGCTGGTCGACACCGACGTCGCGCGCGCCGTCGGGCTCGCGTGCGCGGTCGCGGCCCTCGTCATCGCCGAGCTCATGCTGGGCCACTTCGCCCACCTGTCGTACTTCGAGGTCGCCGACCTCCAGCAGCTCCGCCTGCTGGACGAGGTCGCCGAGCTCACGCACGGCTCGACGGACCTCGCCGAGCTCGAGGACCCGGACCGCGTCCGCCTCCTCACAGCGGTGACGGAGGGCCTGCAGCGGGTCCGGCTCGCGCTCGAGGGCACGCTCCAGCTCGGCGGCATGGTGCTCCAGGTCCTGGTCACCACAGTCATCCTCGGCCTCGTCGAGCCGTGGCTGCTCCTGCTGCCCCTCGCGGCCCTGCCGCCCGTCTGGCTCGCCGACCGCGCGCAGCGGGTCCTCGACGCCGCGCGCGACGTCACCGCCGACGACGTGCGCCTCTCCCGGCACCTCGTCAGCGCCGGGACGACGGGCTCGTCGGCCAAGGAGATCCGGCTCTTCGGCGCGCGCCACCTCGTCGCGGACCGGCAGCGCGCGGCGTGGGACCGCACGACGGCGATCCTGTGGAGCGCGCACCGGCGCTCCGCGCTGCTGCGCGCGGCGGGCCAGGTGTGGTTCGCGCTCGCCTACGGGGCCGCGGTCCTCCTGGTGCTCCGCAGCGCCGCGTCCGGCACGGCGGCGATCGGCCAGGTCGTGCTCGTCGTCACGCTCGCGATCCAGGTCAGCACCCAGGTCGCGGGCGCGCTGTCGCTGTTCGGCAACCTGCAGGACGCCGGACGGACGGTCGAGAAGCTCCTCGAGCTGCGCGCGACGGCGACACCCCCGAGCCGGACGACCACCCCGGGCGAGACGCCCGCAGCGGGCGCGCCCGCCGTCGGGCGGCTCCCCGCGCGCCTCGAGCAGGGCGTGCGCGTCCAGGACCTGACGTTCACCTACCCCGGCGCGGACCGGCCCGTCCTCGACGGCGTCACGCTCGACCTGCCCGCCGGGGCCACCGTCGCGCTCGTGGGGGAGAACGGCGCGGGGAAGTCCACCCTGGTCAAGGTCCTGTGCGGGCTGTACCGGCCGACGTCGGGCCGCATCCTCGCGGACGGCGTCGACCTCTCCGAGGTGGCGCCCAGCGCATGGCAGTCGCACGTCGCGACGCTGTTCCAGGACTTCGCGCGCCTCGAGCTCTCGCTGCGCGAGGACGTCGGGATCGGGCGCGTCGACGCGCTCGACGACGACGACGTCCTGTGGGCCGCGCTCGACGAGGCCCGCGCCCGCCCGATCGTCGAGCGCTCGCCCGACGGTCTGGACCAGGTCCTCGGCACGGGCTACGCCGACGGCGCCCAGCTCTCGGGCGGGCAGTGGCAGACGCTCGGGCTGGCCCGCACCCTCCTGCGCCCCGACCCGCTCCTGCTCGCGCTCGACGAGCCCGCCTCCGCGCTCGACGCGACCGCCGAGCACGCGCTGTTCGAGCGGTTCACCGAGACGGCACGGCGGACCGGCACGACCTCCGGCGGCGTCACGCTGTTCGTCTCGCACCGCTTCTCGACCGTGCGCGACGCCGACCTCATCGTCGTGCTCGACGGCGGCCGCGTCGCCGAGCTCGGCACCCACGACGAGCTCGCCGCCGCGGGCGGGTCGTACGCCGAGATGTACGCGCTCCAGGCCCGCGCCTACCAGTGACGGCCGTCCCGAGCAAGGACCGGAGAACATGCAGCTAGGGCGTGTCCGGTGAATCGCGGAGCCAGAGGATGATCGCGGCGATGGTGAGTTCGGAGCGGTAGTAGGCGGCGCGTTTGGTGAAGCGGGTGG
>NZ_JBVIFN010000018.1:0-24854 GCF_055571305.1 Cellulosimicrobium sp. NPDC030954 | reverse complement strand
GGGGGGGGGGCGGCGCCGCGGCGGCGCACCCCCCCGGGAATAACACCCGGGCCGGGGCCCCCCCCCCCCCCCCCCCCCCCCCCCCCCCCCCGCCGGGGGGGGGGGGCCCCCCGGGGGCCCCCCGCGACCGGCACACTGGACGCCTGCGCGGACGACGTCGTCCGTGCGGCCCGGCTCGTGCCCCGAGCCCCGACCCCCCGAGGTGCACCATGACCGGTAGGACACCCGGCGGCGACGCCGCCGGCGCACCGGGCGACGACCCGGTCCCCGACCGCATCCACGCCCGACCCGTCCCGCGGCCCGGCCGGTGGATCTCCGCCGTCGTGCTGCTGGTCCTCGCCGCGATGGCCGCGAACGCCCTGCTGACGAACGAGAAGTTCCGCTGGGACGTCGTCTGGCTCTACTTCCGCGACGTGACGGTCGTGCGCGGCGTGGGCTGGACGCTCGTGCTGACGTTCTGCTCGATGGCGATCGCGATCGTGCTCGCCGTGCTGCTCGCGATCATGCGACGGTCGGACAACCCCGTCATGAAGTCGGTGAGCTGGGGCTACATCTGGTTCTTCCGCGGCACCCCGATCTACACCCAGCTCGTGTTCTGGGGCCTGGTCTCGGTGCTCTACCCGCGCCTGAGCCTCGGCATCCCGTTCGGTCCCGAGTTCTTCGAGTTCCGCACGGCGGACCTGTTCACGGCGTTCGTGTGCGCGCTCATCGGGCTCTCGCTCAACGAGGCCGCGTACCTCGCCGAGATCGTGCGCGCGGGCCTCGGGTCCGTCGACCCGGGCCAGACCGAGGCCGCCAAGGCGCTCGGCATGAAGGACGGCA
The DNA here is from genome assembly GCF_055571305.1 of Cellulosimicrobium sp. NPDC030954. Taxonomy (NCBI): domain Bacteria; kingdom Bacillati; phylum Actinomycetota; class Actinomycetes; order Micrococcales; family Promicromonosporaceae; genus Cellulosimicrobium; species Cellulosimicrobium sp. NPDC030954. The sequence continues at coordinate 24,032 of NZ_JBVIFN010000018.1, read as the reverse complement.
AGATCCTCCGGCGCATCGTGCTGCCGCAGGCGATGCGCGTCATCGTGCCCCCGACGGGCAACGAGACGATCTCCCTGCTCAAGACGACGTCGCTCGTCCTCGCCGTGCCGTTCACGCTCGACCTGCAGTACTCGACCAACGCCATCGGCAACCGGCTCTTCCTGCCGATCCCGCTGCTCATGGTCGCGGCGATCTGGTACCTGCTCATCACGAGCGTCCTCATGGTCGGCCAGCACTACATCGAGCGGTACTACGGCCGCGGGTTCGGCACGCAGACGACCCGACGCCGCGGGCGCGGGCCGGGAGGCGCGGGCGGCGGACGCCGGAAGCCCAGCAAGCAGGACCTCATCGCGGCGTCCGGCACGACCAAGGACGACCCCTTCCTGGAGGTGACCCCGTGAGCGGGACGCACGACGCGGCATCCTCGGCGGCCGGCCGCACGGAGGACCGGGCGCAGGCCGGCACGAGCACGCCGATGGTGCAGGTCGAGGGCCTGCACAAGATGTTCGGCGACCTGCACGTGCTCCGGGGCGTGGACCTCGAGGTCCCGCGCGGGTCGGTGTGCGTCGTCCTGGGGCCGTCCGGGTCGGGCAAGTCGACGCTCCTGCGCTGCGTCAACGAGCTCGAGGAGATCACGGGCGGGCGCGTCCGCGTCGACGGCGAGCTCATGGGCTACCGCGAGGTGACCAAGGACGGGCGCACACGCCTGCACCGCCTGCACCCCAAGGTCGTCGCGCGCCAGCGCTCGTGCATCGGCATGGTGTTCCAGCGCTTCAACCTGTTCCCGCACATGACCGCGCTCGAGAACGTCGCGGAGGCGCCGGTGCAGGTGCACGGGCTCGGGAAGGCGGCGGCGCGCGCGCGGGCCACCGAGCTCCTGGGGCGCGTCGGCCTCGCCGACCGCACCGACCACTACCCGGCGCAGCTCTCCGGCGGGCAGCAGCAGCGTGTGGCGATCGCGCGGGCGCTCGCGATGGAGCCCTCGCTCATGCTGTTCGACGAGCCGACGTCGGCGCTCGACCCCGAGCTCGTCGGCGAGGTGCTCGCCGTCATGCGCGACCTTGCGCGGTCCGGCATGACGATGATGGTCGTGACGCACGAGATCGGGTTCGCGCGCGAGGTCGCGGACACCGTCGTCTTCATGGACGAGGGCGTCATCGTCGAGCAGGGCACGCCCGAGCAGGTGCTCGGCGACCCGCAGCACGAGCGCACGCGGTCGTTCCTCGCGCACGTGCTGTAGGCGACGCCGCCGGACGGGTGTCGACGGGTGGCCGCGAGATCGGCCCGAGCGTCCGAGATCGACCCTCGGTGGGTCGACCTGGTGACGCGGGGGTCGATCTGGCGCTTCCGCTCAGCCTGCGCGACGGCGGCGCGGGAGCGCAGGGGTGTCGTGCGCCGCGAGGAGGCGCGGAGAGAGACCGGTGGGGCGTGCGACCGTGACCATCTCCCCGCTGAGCGCCCGGCCCAGGTGCACGAGCGGCAGCATGTTCTCGTGCTCGACCACGAGCGCGTCGTAGATCGGGGTCTCGCTGTCCGGGGCGGGGGCGAGGGAGTGGGAGAGGGATCGCGTCAGCACGCCTCCCACCTTCCGTGAACGACGTGCGTTCCGCGACCGGAAGCCGTGACGTGTCCGTGAGACGTTCGTGGAGACGTTCGCGGAGGACCGGCGACCGTGGGCCACCGGTGGCGGGACGTGGGGCGGCGCAGTTCAATGCTCCTGACGCGGGTCCGCCGCCGCGTCCGGGTCGTCCCCGGGAGGACCGCATGAGCCTCGCCCCGATCGTCCACGAGCTCCGCCTCGCGTGCCCCCTCGAGGTCGCCTTCGACACGTACGCCGACCGGATCGCGGAGTGGTGGCCGCCCGGGTTCACCGACGACGCCGCGTCGTTCTCCGGGCTCGTCGTCGAGCCCGTCGTCGGCGGCCGCGTGGTCGCGTCCCACGGCGTCGACGAGCACGTGTGGGGGCGCGTCACGCTCTGGGAGCGGGCGACGCACCTCGCGCACACGTTCACCCCGGGTCAGCCGCCCGGCCGGGCGTCGCTCGTCCGGCTCGACCTGCGGCCGAGCGCGACCGGGACCGCCGTGCGGTTCGAGCACGGCGGCTGGGCGCCCGGCAGCGAGCGCGTGCGGTCGCGCTTCACCGGCTGGCCGCGCATCCTCAGTCGCTACGCACGCCTCGCCGAGCACCCCGACCCGGAGAAGTGAGCCCCGGGCTCGCGGGGGACCGCTGCAGCCTCACCAGCCCCAGTCGCCCCAGTCCCAGCCGCCGTCGTCGGTGTTGCCGTTGTTGCCGTTGTTCCCGTTCCCGTTCCCGTTCCCGTTGCCGTTGCCGGGCTGGTCCTGCTGCTCGTCGCGCTCGTCCTGCTGCTTCTGCCGGTCGTCGAGCTCCTGCGACCGCTTGGCGGCGTCCTCCTCGGCCTTCGTGATCGCCGCCTCGCGCTCGGTGAGCTGCGTCGTCGCCGCGTCGAGCTCGGCGCGCTGCGACTCCAGGTCGGCGCGCTCCGACTCGAGCTGCTCGCGCTCGGCCGCGACCTCGCTCTGGACCCGCTGCGCCTCGGCCTTCTCGCGCTGCGCCTCGCCCTGCGCAGAGAGCGTCAGGCCGATGCCCACGAGCAGGCCGAGGGCGACGCCCGCGAGGCCGACGGCGGTCGGGACGAGCCACCGACGGCCGCGGTCGGGGGCGGCGTCCTCGTCGTCGTCGGCGCCGGGAAGCGCGAGCGGACCGACGCCCCCGGTGGCGCGCACCGGGCTCGCCGTCGCGCGCGGCGGTGCCGCGGCCGGGCCAGTGGGCGTCGGACCGACGGGGACGACGCCGGAGCGTGCGGCCCCGGCCGAGACCGCCGGTGCCGTGACCGTCGGGCGCGCGGCAGGGTCGTCCAGCAGCGCGCCGAGCGCGGGGAGGATCATCGTGGAGCTGGCGACCGGGTGGTCGTCGACGGCGCCCGTCGCGACCGGGGCGAGCGTCGCCACGTGCGTCGCGTCGGCCGCAGGACCCGCGGGGTGCGCGACCCCGGTCACACCCACCGCCGGGGTCGCGCCGGACGAGCGCTCCCGCAGCGACCGGCGGGTCGGCGTCGCCCCCGCGGGAGCGAGGTGCTCGGAGGGCAGCGGCTCGGTCGTCCGGAGCACCGGCGCGTCCGGGAGGGGCACGGGGGCCGAGGGTACCTGGGACACCGGGGACGCGGAGGCCGCCGCGTCCTCCCAGAACACCCACCCCGGGGGCGGGGCCGGCCAGGACGGGTCCGGGTGCCAGTCGGTCGTGGGGGTGAAGCCCTCGGGGACGGGCCACCCCGGGGGCGGTACGAACCGCACGGCCATGGGTCCTCCTTCGGTAGCGCCCGGGTCACGGTCGACGGGGACGCGGGGTCTCGACGGGGCTCCGGGTTCGACGGGAACAGTAGGGGAGTCGTGGCCTCCGGCACGAATCGCGCCGGCCGGGAGGACGGCGCCGGAACCGCTGTCCCCCGGGCGTGCGCCCGAGGCACGGCCGCGCCCGCGGCCCGGCGTCGTGGGTGGTCGCTGGTAGAACGGACGCAGACCGGCGAGGCGGCCCTGCTCCCGTCTCGGCGGCGGTCGTCCCCTGACCCGGAGGTGTGCGTGTTCCTCGTCGACGAGCCGGCGCTGCGGACCGCAGCGGCCGACCCTGGCCGGACCGCCACCGGCGGCGCGCCCGCGCGCGAGCGCGCCCTCGTGCACTCGGCGAGCGACCTCGTCGTCGCCGCCGAGTGCGAGTACCGGCTCCTGTGCCGGCTCGACGAGCAGCTCGGCCGGGCCCCGCGTCCCGACGCGGCGGAGGACGCCGTGCTCGCGCGCACCGCCGCGCTCGGCGCGCGGCACGAGCGCGAGGTCCTCGCGCGCTACGAGGCCGCGCACGGCGCGTTCGACCCGACGACGGGACGCGGCGTCGTGCGCCTCGAGCCGCCCCGCGGGATCTCCTGGGACGAGCTCGTGGCCGCGCAGGCGCGCACGCTCGCCGCGCTCGAGGCCGGGGCCGACGTCGTGCACCAGGCGGCCTTCTTCGACGGCTCCTTCCACGGGCGCGCGGACTTCCTCGTCCGGACCGGCACCGACGACGCGGGGGCGGCCCGCTACGCCGTCGTCGACACCAAGCTCGCGCGGCGCGCCAAGGTCCCCGCGCTCCTGCAGCTTGCCGCGTACGGCGACCAGCTCCAGGCCGCGGGCGTGCCCGTCGATCCCGACGTCTCGCTCGTGCTCGGCACGCGCGAGCGCACGTCCCACTGCCTCGCGGACCTCCTGCCCGTGTTCCGGGACCGCCGCGACCGGCTCGTGCGGCTCACGGCCGAGCACGTCGCGCGCGACGGTCGCGCCCCCTGGGACGACCCTGCCGTCCGGGCGTGCGGGCGCTGCGCCGAATGCCGGGCGCAGATCGAGTCCCACCGCGACGTGCTGCTCGTGGGCGGGGTGTACGAGTCGCAGCGCGCACGGCTGCACGCGGCGGGGATCCGCACGATCGACGAGCTCGCGGCCGCGACCGACGAGACGCCGGTCCCCGACGGCATGAGCCGGTCCACGTTCGCGAAGGTGCGGCGTCAGGCCGCGCTCCAGCTCGGCACGGGCCCGTCCGACGGCACGGTCGTGTGGGCCGACGCGTCGGGGCCGCACGAGCTCTCGTGGCGCATCGACGACCCGACGCCCGTGCTCGCGCTGCCCGCGCCGAGCCCCGGCGACGTCTTCTTCGACTTCGAGGGCGACCCGCTGTGGACGGACGAGGGCGGCACGAGCTGGGGCCTCGACTACCTGTTCGGCTGGGTCGAGCGCCCCGCCGCGCCCGAGGACCGCCCTCCCTTCCACGCGCTCTGGGCGCACGACCTCGCGGCGGAGCGCGACGCCCTCGTCGCGTTCGTCGACCACGTCAACGCGCGCCGCCGCACGTACCCGGACCTGCACGTCTACCACTACGCCGACTACGAGCGCGCGCACCTGCTCGCCATCGCCGCGCGGCACGGCGTGTACGAGGAGGAGGTCGACGACCTCCTGCGCGACGGCGTGCTCGTCGACCTGTACGCCGTCGTGCGCCAGGCGCTGCACGTCTCCGACAAGTCCCGGTCGATCAAGAAGCTCGAGCCGCTCTACATGGGCGACGAGCTGCGCACCGGCGACGTGACCACCGCCGCCGCGTCCGTCGTCGCGTACGCGGAGTACACCGCCCTGCGCGAGGCGGGGCGCGACGACGAGGCCGAAGAGCTGCTCCGCGGGATCGCGGACTACAACCGGTACGACTGCGTGTCGACGCTGCGGCTGGGGGAGTGGTTGCGTCATGCGGTTCTCGCCTCCGAGGTGGTCGCCTCGGGTGCGGTGTCGGGGGAGGTGCGCGCCGTCTACCATCCGCGCCGCTCGTCCCTCGCGGCGCTCCCGCCAGACCCGACCACGACGGCGCGCACCTCCCCCGACACCGCCATGTCCGTCACCTCTCCCAGGGGCGAGACCGCGCCCGACAGGCGGGGTGAAGATCCGGCGGACGTCGAGCTGCGGGAGCGGCCGTCCGCGGTGGTGCTGGAGGAGGAGATCCGGGAGGTCGTGGGGGAGGACCGGGCCCGGCGCGGCGACGACGAGCGGGCGCTCGCGCTGTACGGCGCGGCGGCGGGGTACTTCCGGCGCGAGGCGAAGCCGTTCTGGCACGAGCACTACTCGCGGCTCTCGCTCCCGGTGGACGAGTGGCTGGGGAGGCGCAACGCGTTCCTCGTCGAGCAGGCCGAGGTCGTCTCGGGCTGGGAGGTCGAACCGGGGCGCCGGACGCGGTCGCGCCGCCTGGAGCTCGTGGGTCGTCTCCCCGAGGGGAGCGACCTGCGCGTCGGGGTGGCGCCGTACGTGCTCTACGACCCGCCCCTGCCCCCGTGCGCCAAGACCGCCGCCGACGGCGTGCGCGGCTGGCTCACGGGGGCGTCGGTCGTGGACGCCGGGCGTCGGGCGACGCCCGCGGGCGACCGGGACGTGCTGGTCGTGCGCGAGCAGCTCCCGACCGGTGCCGAGCCGTTCGACGCGACCCCCGTCGCCCTCACCCCGTCTCCCGGCCCGAGCGCCAAGCCGCTCGAGGCGGCCGCGGAGGCCGCTGCCCGGGCCGCGCTCGGCACGTGGCGGACGACGGGGTCGCTGCCGCTCGACGCCGCGACCGACGTGCTCCTGCGGCGACCCCCGCGGCTTGCGCCGGAGACCGCCGTGCGGTCGGACGGCGCGCGCGTCCCGGCAGGTGCCGACGGTCCGGCCGCTCCCGGGCTCCCGCCCGTCGTGGACGGCGACGTGGTCACGGCGGTCACGACCGCCGTCGAACGCCTCGACGACTCGTACCTCGCCGTCCAGGGGCCGCCCGGGACGGGCAAGACGTACGTGGGGTCGCGCGTGGTCGCCCGGCTCGTCGCCCAGGGCTGGCGCGTCGGGGTCGTCGCGCAGTCGCACGCGGTCGTCGAGAACATGCTGCGGGCGGTCGTGCTCGGGGCGGGCGTCCCGCGCGAGGTCGTGGCGAAGAAGGTCGCGGCGGACGGCCCGTCGCCGCGCGCCGTGTACGACGAGCTCGACGGCACCCACCTCGCGGCGTTCGCGACGCAGCCGGGGCCGCGCGTCGTCGGCGGCACCGCCTGGGACTTCGCGGCGGACCGGCTCCCGCCCGGCACGCTCGACCTGCTCGTCGTCGACGAGGCGGGCCAGCTCTCGCTCGCGACCACCGTCGCGGTGTCGCGCGCCGCGCACCGGCTCCTCCTGCTCGGCGACCCGCAGCAGCTCCCGCAGGTGAGCCAGGGACGCCACCCGGAGCCCGTCGACCGCTCGGCGCTGGGCTGGCTCGCGGACGGTCACGGCGTGCTGCCCGCGCGCCGCGGCTACTTCCTGCCCGTGACGTGGCGCCTGCACCCGCGCCTCGCGCAGGCCGTCTCCACCCTCGCGTACGAGGACCGTCTCCACGCGCACCCGTGCACCGCGGCCCGCGTGCTCGACGGCGTCCCGCCCGGCGTCGAGCAGGTGCTCGTGGAGCACGAGGGGAACTCGGTGCGCTCGCCCGAGGAGGCGGCCGAGGTCGTCCGGCAGGTGGAGCGCGTCCTCGGACGGTCGTGGACGACGACGGTCGACGGGGCCACGGAGGAACGTCCCCTCGGCCAGGGCGACGTGCTGGTCGTCGCGGCGTACAACGCCCAGGTGTGGGCCGTGCGCGCGGCGCTCGAGGCCGCGGGCTACCCGGACGTCGAGGTGGGCACGGTCGACCGGTTCCAGGGGAAGGAGGCGCCGGTCGTCGTGGTGACGCTCGCCGCGTCCTCGGGCCGCGACGCCTCCCGCGGCCTCGGGTTCCTGCTGTCGCGGCACCGCGTCAACGTCGCGGTCTCGCGGGCGCAGTGGCGCGCGGTCGTCGTGCGGTCGCCCGGGCTCACCGACGCGCTGCCGCACTCGACGCGCGGCGTGGAAGAGCTCGGCGCGTTCCTCGGGCTGACGGGCTCCGCGCCTCTGGGCTGACCCGCCGCCGACTTGTCCCGCCGCCGACCTGCCCCGCCGCCGACCTGGCCCGACGACGGGCACAGGCCGACGGCGGTGCCGGCACGGATCCGGACCGCGGCCAGGGATGTCGGCCCCGGCGTCACGGGGTCGGAGCCCCGCCGTCACGGGGTCGGGAGCCGGCGGTCGAGCCGGGTCAGAACTCGCCGAAGCCCCCGAAGTCGTCGAAGCCGCCGCCGAAGTCGCCGCCGAAGTCGCCGCCGAAGTCTCCGCCGCCGTCGTCGTACCCGCCGCCCGCGGGGTCCCCGCCCGAGGCCTCGACGGCACCGCCGTCGCCGCCCTCGGCCGCGCCGGGGTCCGCGGCGCCCTGCTCGGCCGCGGCGTCCTCCGCGACGGGCTGCGTCGGGTCGGCGAACGCGGGCCCGAAGAGGGCGTTCGCGACCGCCGAGCCGATGACGACGCCCGCGATCGTGCCGAGCAGGCTCGAGCCGACCATGGCGCCGAAGCCGGGTGCGCCCTGCCCGCGACCGGCGAACGTGCGCTCGAGGGTCCCGGGCTGGCGCATCTCGGCCCGCGTCGCCATCCGGGCGAGGTCCTGCGGCGCGTCGGACGTCGCGCGCTCCGACGCCGGCACCTGCTCCCCGAGCTCCGTGAGCACCTGTCGCCGCTGCGCGGGCGTCAGGCGGGCCCGGGGTGCTGGGTCGGGTGCTGCGCCGGCGAGCCGTAGGGGCCCGCCTGCGGGGCGCCGTACGGGTCGCGCGGCTCGCGGCCGAGGAGCCGGTCCAGGAATCCCATGGGTCGTCCTCCGAGTTCGGTGGCGCGGCGTCGTGCGCTCGCGCGTGGCTCGTGGCCGGTACGGCTCACTCCCGGACCAACGCGGAGCCTCGCCCCGCGGTTCCGCCCGCGCCGCCGAACCCGGGGTTGGGCGCCACCCGCGCCCTCCCGTACCCCGCGACCCCGGGTTCGCGAGGGCGCGCTCTCCGCCGAGCCCGGGGTGACGCGTCATGTCGAGCGTCGCGTGACCCGCAGCCACCGGTTCGGCACCTCACCCGACGGACGACCGGGCCCGGACGCACGAGTGCCCCCGACCGGAGGGTCGGGGGCACTCGGTGAACGATCGGTCGGCGCGACCCGCGAGGGTCGTCACCGGGGAGATCGGATCAGATCGCGCGGATGTTCTCCGCCTGCGGGCCCTTGGGGCCCTGCGTCACGTCGAACTCGACGCGCTGGTTCTCCTCCAGCGTGCGGAAGCCCTGCGACTGGATCGCGGAGTAGTGCGCGAACACGTCGGCCGAGCCGTCCTCGGGGGCGATGAAGCCGTAGCCCTTCTCGCTGTTGAACCACTTCACGGTTCCGGTAGCCATTGTTACTCCTTCAAGAGTGTGGAAACACCCCCCGCGGGCGCAGGGGAGTACATCACGGTGTTCGTCGTCAACTCTTGGGTAACAAGGTCCGCCGGGCGCCCGCCGGGTGGCGGTCACAACGACGCGAGGACAAGCGAGGCACTGCAATCTCGGGGTCAACCGTACAGGGTATGCCCCTTCTTGGCCATGGCTTGCCCGGCGAGTGTCGCGACGTGCTCACGAGGGCCCGACGTCGCAGGTCACGCCCCGAGCGCGGTCAGCTCCACCACGGGCACGACCCGTCGCCAGTCGGCCTCCTCGCGCTCGGCGGCGAGCGGCTCTGCCCATTCCCGGAGCACCGGTTCCAGCATCGCCCAGTCGCGCTCGTGCCGGGTGGCGTACCCGCGCAGGAGGCGGGCGCCGTCGTCGGGCGCGAGCGTGCGTGCTGTGCTCCGTACGTGACGCCGCCATCCCACCCAGACGAGCACGCGCGGGTCCGCCACGACGTTGCGGTACCACTGCGAGCGCGGTCCCAGACCCGCGACGACGACCCACGTGCCGGGTGCCGGTCGGTCCGTGACCTCGAGGACGACGTAGCGCGTGGCTCCCGTCGTGCGCCCGCGGTGGGCGAGCAGCAGGAGCCTGCCTCCGGCGAGGAAGCCGAGGCCGGACCGAAAGAGGGTGATCGGGGACCGGACGAGCCATCGGGTGTGCAGGATGCGGGATGCGAGGGCCATCACCCCACCGTAGGCCGACGCCGAAAACGGCACATCCGTACCGTCCACGGAACGAAACGAGACCCTTACGTTACGAGTCGGTAACAACTCCCTGCGTCCCACGAAATCCGATCCGCCTACGTTCGCGTCACCCAGGAACGCGGAGGCGCCACCTCCCGCGGATTCGTGGGTCCGGAGCCCTCCGAGATGCCGCGGAGGGCTCCGGGCGACACGTCCGCGGGCCGGTTTCGCCCCCGGGTGACCTGTGTCACTATTCAGCACGCAATTCAGTGTTGAATTCAGCGATCGACCGCGGAGAGAAGCGGCGTGGCCGCCCTCCGCGGGGATCAGGACCACGGAGGTTGGCATGCATCGCACAGCACGACGGGCGAGCGGGGGTGCTGCCCTGCTCCTCGCGGCCACTCTCGTCCTCACCGCCTGCGGTCCCCAGTCCCAGGGCGGCGGAGACGACGAGACGACCGGGACGTCGACCGAGACCGACGACGGTGGCTCGGCCGACCTGAGCATCGTCCCGTCGGTCCAGATCGACATCGACGGCGCCGAGGTCGAGGCGACCGAGGCCGGCAACCCGGCCGACCCGGCCGGCGACGGCAGCGCCGAGTGCGCCGAGGGCACGTCGATCGCGATGGCTGGTGCCCTCACCGGCCCGAACGCCGCGCTCGGCCTGAACATCCAGTACGGGGCGCAGGTCGCGGTGGACGCGTTCAACGAGGCGAACCCCGGCTGCCAGGTCACGCTCAAGCCGTTCGACACCGAGGGCGACCCGCAGAAGGCCACCCAGGTCGCGCCGCAGATCGTCGGCGACGCGTCCGTGCTCGGTCTGCTCGGCCCGGCGTTCTCGGGCGAGACCGCCGCGACCGGCGACGTCTTCAACCAGGCGGGCCTGCTGTCGCTCTCGGCGTCGGCCACGAACCCCGACCTCACGACGAACGGCTGGACCAACTTCTTCCGCGGCCTCGCCAACGACGCCGTCCAGGGTCCGTCGGTCGCCAAGTACCTCGTCAACACGAAGGAGTTCGGCAGCGTCTGCGTCGTCTCCGACAACTCGGACTACGGCATCGGCCTCGCCCAGCAGATCACCGAGGGCCTGGGCGACGCCGCGAACGAGGACTGCGCCGCCGAGGTCAAGACCGGCGACAAGGACTTCTCGGCCGCCGTCCAGATCATCTCGGGCGCCGACGCCGATGCGGTCTTCTACGCCGGCTACTACGCGGAGGCCGCGCCGTTCGTGCAGGGCCTGCGCGACGGCGGCGTCGACATCCCGTTCGTCTCGGCGGACGGCACGAACGACCCGCAGTTCGTCTCCCAGGCGGGTGCCGCGTCGAAGGGCGCGATCCTCTCCTGCCCGTGCGGCCCGGCCCCGGAGGACTTCGCGGCCATGTACGAGGAGTCGGCCGGCCAGGCACCGGGCGTCTACTCGGTCGAGGGCTACGACCTCGCGACGGTCATGCTCACCGGCATCGCCTCGGGCGTGACCGACCGTGCGGGCCTGATCGACTACGTGGCGAACTACTCGGGTGAGGGCCTGGCCCGCACCTACGAGTGGGACGACACGGGCGAGCTCGCCTCGGCGCTCATCTGGATCTACGAGGTCCAGTAGTCCGACGACGACGGGCGCCCTGCCCCGACGCCCCCGCACCGCGCGGGGGTCGGCGGGCGGGGCGCCCGTCGTGGACCACGACCTCGTACACCAGAGAAAGAATCAGGGAGCGTCATGCCCGCTCTTGCTGACGCGCTGATGCACAGCGCGACCGCCGGTCCCCTCGTCCACCAGTCCCTCATCGACTTCAACATCGCGGGCCTCGCCCGGAACTTCTGGGGCCTCACCATCGAGGGCCTCACGTACGGCGCGATCTACGCGCTCGTGGCCGTCGGCTACACGCTCGTCTACGGCGTGCTGCGGCTCATCAACTTCGCCCACTCCGAGGTCTTCATGCTCGGCATGTTCGGGCAGTACGCGACCCTCATGCTCCTGGGCTTCTACCCGAGCGGGAACGCGTACGACAAGGGCATCGCGCTCACCGTCCTCTACCTCGGCATCGCGATGCTCGGCGGGATGCTCGTCGCGGGCGGCGCCGCCGTCGGGCTGGAACGCGTGGCCTACAGGCCGCTGCGACGGCGCGGCGCACCGGCGCTCGTCTTCCTCATCACCGCGATCGGGATGTCGTTCATCATCCAGGAGTTCGTGCACTTCGTGCTGCCGAAGCTCACGGGCGGCACCCTGGGCGGCGTCAACGCGCAGCAGCCGATCCGGCTCGTGCAGCCCGAGGTGCAGTTCACCATCGGCGGCGCGCCGGTCACGAACATCACGCTCGTCATCATCCTGTCGGCGCTCGTCCTCGCGCTCGCGACGGACATGTTCATCAACCGGACCAAGTTCGGCCGCGGCATCCGCGCCGTCGCGCAGGACCCGGTGACCGCGACCCTCATGGGCGTCTCGCGCGAGCGCGTCATCATGCTGACGTTCCTCATCGGCGGCATCCTCGCCGGTGCGGCGGCGCTCCTGTACACGCTGCGCGTGCCGAACGGGATCATCTACTCCGGCGGCTTCATCCTCGGCATCAAGGCGTTCTGCGCCGCGGTGCTCGGCGGGATCGGCAACCTGCGCGGCGCGCTGCTCGGCGGCCTGCTGCTCGGCGTCATGGAGAACTACGGCCAGGTCGTGTTCGGGACGGAGTGGCGCGACGTCGTCGCGTTCGTGCTCCTCATCGTCGTCCTCATGTTCCGTCCGACGGGCATCCTCGGCGAGTCGCTGGGGAGGGCCCGCGCATGAGCACCTCGACCCCCGCACCGCAGCCGGCGCCCGAGGGCCGTCCCACGTCCATGCCCCCCGTGGGCCGGGTCGCGACGAAGGACCGCCCGCACGGCGGCGTCGGCGACCGGTTCCGCCTGTGGTGGGACGCCCAGGCGCGGCCCACCCAGTGGCTGATCGGCGTGCCGTTCCTGATCTTCATGGCGCTCGTGCCGGTGCTCAACATCCCGGTGCTCACCACGGTGGGCACCAACTTCGGCGGCGTGATGGCGCAGTTCGGCATGATCGCGCTCATCGCCATCGGCCTCAACGTCGTGGTGGGCCAGGCCGGCCTGCTCGACCTCGGGTACGTCGGCTTCTACGCCATCGGCGCGTACACGGTCGCGATCCTCACGAGCCCGGACAGCCCGTGGAACCAGACGGACGAGTGGCTGTCGAGCGACTGGGCCTGGCTCGCGGCGCTCCCCGTCGCGGTCGCGATCACGTCCTTGTCCGGCCTGATCCTCGGCTCGCCCACGCTGCGCCTGCGCGGCGACTACCTCGCCATCGTCACGCTCGGGTTCGGCGAGATCGTCCGGCTCCTCGCGGACAACCTCGACGAGCTCACGGGCGGCGGCCAGGGCCTGCGCGGCGTGGCCTACCCGCGCGTCGGGGCCTCGGAGGAGCTGCCCAACGGCGTCTTCTCCGCGGGCAACGCCGCGGGCACGCTCAACTCGGGCGTGTGGTGGTACTGGCTCAGCCTCGTGTTCATCGTCATCTCGCTCCTCCTCGTGGGGAACCTGGAGCGCTCGCGCGTCGGGCGCGCCTGGGTCGCGATCCGCGAGGACGAGGACGCGGCGGAGATCATGGGCGTCCCGACCTTCCGCTTCAAGCTGTGGGCGTTCGTCATCGGCGCGTCGATCGGCGGCGTCGCGGGCGCGCTCTACGCGGGCCAGGTGCAGTTCGTCATCCCGACGAACTTCAACGTCATCAACTCCGTGCTCTTCCTCTGCGCGGTCGTGCTCGGCGGGCAGGGCAACAAGCTCGGGGTGATCCTCGGCGCGTTCATCATCGTGTACCTGCCGAACTTCTTCCTCGGCCGGACCGAGCTCTTCGGCATCCCGATCAACGGCAACGAGATCGCGAGCTACCGGTACCTGTTCTTCGGGATCGCGCTGGTCGTGCTCATGATCTTCCGTCCACAGGGCCTGATCCCCGTCCGGCAGAAGCTGCTCGCCTACGGGCGCGAGCTCTACGTGGCGGCGCGCCGCACGGCGCAGGCCGCCACGCGGTCGGGGTCCGACGACGGTGCGCGGCCGGGCTCCCCGGCCGTCGCCACGGCGTCGGGCGGCTCGCGTCCGACGACGGGCGGGACCGGCACGGGAGAGAGCACGACGGACGGGGAGGAGACCCGATGAGCACCCACGACCCCGGCGGTATCGGTGCGGGCGGCGAGCACGGCGACGAGCACCTCGCGTCGTCGGGCCGCGCCGACTCCTCGCGCGCCGACCTCTACATGCCGGGCGCCGTCCTGGAGGAGCCCGCGATCGTCGACGTCGCCGAGGTGCGGCCCGAGCTCGCGAACCCCGACCTCGTCGACGCGATGGTCGCGCCGGACCGCACGGTCCACGCGAAGGTCGGCGAGCCGCTGCTGCAGATGCAGAACGTCACCGTGCAGTTCGGCGGCCTCGTCGCGCTGAACGACGTGACGTTCGACATCCGGCGCGGCGAGATCCTGGGCCTCATCGGGCCGAACGGCGCGGGCAAGACGACGGCGTTCAACGCGATGACCGGCGTCTACCGGCCCACGCAGGGGCAGGTCGTGTTCGACGGCTCCCCGGTCGGCAAGCTCAAGCGCTACCGGATCACGCAGCGCGGCATCGCCCGCACGTTCCAGAACATCCGCCTGTTCAACGAGATGACGGCGCTCGAGAACGTCGTCGTCGGGTCGGACGCGCGGCACCGCACCTCGGTCCCGGGCGCGTTGTTCCGCACCCCGCGCCACCGGCGCGAGGAGCGGGACGCGATCGACCGGGCGCTCGCGCTGCTCGAGTTCGTGGGCGTCGGCGGGCGGGCGACGGAGAAGGCGCGCAACCTCTCCTACGGCGACCAGCGCCGTCTGGAGATCGCGCGCGCCCTGGCCACCGAGCCCAAGCTCCTGTGCCTCGACGAGCCCGCGGCGGGCTTCAACCCGGCGGAGAAGGAGTCCCTCATGGACCTCATCCGCCACATCCGCGACGACGGCTACACCGTCCTGCTCATCGAGCACGACATGCGTCTCGTCCGCGGGGTGACGGACCGGATCGTCGTGCTCGAGTTCGGGCGCGTCATCGCGGACGGCACGCCCGACGAGGTCACGAGCGACCCCAAGGTCATCGCGGCCTACCTGGGCGTTCCCGACGAGGAGATGGACGGGGAGCCGACCGCCGCCGACGACCGGCCCGCCGCCCCCACGACCGAAGGAGGTGGCGACGATGCCTCTGCTTGAGCTGCAGGACATGACGGTCGCCTACGGGCGGATCGAGGCGGTGCGGGGCATCTCGATCACCGTCGAGGAGGGTGAGCTCGTCACCCTCATCGGGGCGAACGGCGCCGGGAAGACGACGACGATGCGCGCGATCTCGGGCATCCGCCCGGTCTCGCGCGGCAAGGTTCTCTTCGACGGCAAGGACATCACCAGGATGAAGGCCCACCTGCGCGTGCTCGAGGGCATCGTGCAGGCACCCGAGGGCCGCGGGATCTTCCCCGGCATGACCGTCATCGAGAACCTCGAGATGGGCTCGTACGCGCGCACGTTCGCGTCGAAGGCCGAGCACGACGAGACCCTCGACCGGGTGTTCGACCTCTTCCCGCGCCTCGCCGAGCGCAAGGAGCAGGTGGGCGGCACGATGTCCGGCGGCGAGCAGCAGATGCTGGCGATCGGGCGCGCGCTCATGGCTCGCCCGCGGCTCCTGCTGCTCGACGAGCCGTCGATGGGCCTCGCGCCCATGGTCATCCAGCAGATCTTCCGCATCGTGTCGGAGATCAACGCCCAGGGCACGACGGTCCTGCTCGTGGAGCAGAACGCGCAGCAGGCGCTGTCGCGCTCCGACCGCGCCTACGTGCTGGAGACGGGCGAGGTGGTGCGCACCGGCGGCGGCAAGGAGCTGCTGGCCGACTCGAGCATCAAGGAGGCCTACCTCGGCGTGGCCTGACCCCTGGCCCGACCCTCGGCCCGGCCGGTCGACCACGCCTCCACGCGCTGTCGAGCACGACATGGGTGCTGTTATCCGACGGATAACGGCACCCATGTCGTGTTCGGCGGGGTGGGTGTGTTCGGCGGCGTGGGTGTGTTCGGCGGGGTGGGGGCCGCCGCGAGGCGGGCCTCGCCCTCGCGCACGAGCTCGTCGGCGTCCGCCGCTCCGGCGACGGACCACGTGAGCGACGTGCGGAACGTCGGCCGGATCCGGCCCTCGGGCGCGCCGAGCTGGGCGAGGACCTCCTGGCGCAGGGCCTCGGCGCTCGCGGCGGCCTCGACGTCGCCCATCGCGGGCAGGGTCGCGAGGACCGCGAACCGGTCGCCGTCGACGCGGCCCGCCTCGCAACCCCCGGGGAGCCACGACCGCAGGCTCCGACCGACCCCCGTGAGGAGGGCGTCCCCGGCGTCCTGCCCGTGGACGGCGTTGACACCGGCCATGTCCTGGACGTCGAGCAGGAGCAGCACGACGCGCGTGCCGCCGTGCGCGACCAGCCGGCAGCGCCGCGTGAGCGAGTGCCACGTGCTGCGGCGCGAGAGCAGTCCCGTGAGCGGGTCGTGCGTGGACCGCTCCGCGAGCGTGCCGACGAGCGAGCGCACGAGCTCCGCCGCGCCGACGCTCGCCCAGCGGCCGCCGCGGACGAGGACGTCGTCGTACCGGCGGTCGTCGGGCCGGGACATGGCGAGCGTCGCGACCTCCGTGACGGCCGCCGTCGGCGCGACGACGAGCGGGGCCCAGTCCGTGACGCTCGCGACGGGCCGGCGCTCCAGGACGGCGCGGCCGTAGCCGAGCCGGCCGGTGAGCGCGGCGACGAGGCTCGCGCGCACCACGACCCCCGTGCGCGGGCCCGGAGCGCCCGGCGGGGGGACCTCGTCGTCGTGCACGACGACGCACGCGACGTCGGGGTTGCGGAACACGACCTCGAGCTGCCCGACGGGCATGGAGGAGCCGACCGACAGGACCGGCCGCGCGAGGTCGGCGACGGTGCCGCTCGCGCGCGCCGGCGGGCGTATCGCGGTGTGCTGGGCCAGCTCGGTGAGTTCGTCGTGCACACGGGCAGTGTGGCGGCGCCGCGACGGTCGCGGCCGGGGCGAGCACGAGTGTTCGTCGAGAGTTCACGACGGCGTCACGCGCCGGTCGTCGGGCGTCACCGGAGCGGCACGGGCGCGGCGCGCGTCCGGGGCGGGAGCTACCGCGAGGTCCCCTAGGCTGGACGGCGTGCCGCTCCGACGCCGTGACGCCCGGGACCGACTGACCTTCGAGCTGGTCGAGTCGGCGGACGCGGACGCGGACCTCGAGGACGACACGCCGGCCTGGGGCTCCGCGACCGGGCCCGCTGCGGCGCCGCGCACCGTCGCCGCAGGCCCGGTCTGGTCGGGTGCCGCGCGGTCGGGCGCGGTGCGGCCGGTCGCCCTCGACGCAGCCGTTCCCGGACCCGACGCCCCGGACCAGGACGCCGAGGACGCGCCCGACGGGGACGAGCCTCCCTCCGCGGGGGACGGCCCCGACGGTCCGCGGGCGGCTCGACCCGGGCGACGCGCCGCCGTCGTCGGGGCCGTCGCCGCCGGGGTCGCGCTCGTGCTCGGCGGGATGCTCGCGGTCGACGCGTGGCACGGCCGGGCCGGTCTCGACCGCCTGCGCGCCGCACCGGGCGGGGTCGAGCCGCTGCCGGACGCCCCGCGGGAGCAGTGGACCACCGACGTGGGGCTCACCGGTGGCCTCGCGCTGCTGCCCGGCAGCATCGTGACGGTCGCGGACGGGGAGGCGGTCGCCGTCTCGCTCGACAGCGGCGAGGAGCGCTGGCGGGTCGACGTCGGGAAGGACGCGACGTGCGGGAGCGGGCCCTTCTGGTCCCTGCCGTCGGGGGAGCCGGACGACACGCTCGTGTGCGTCGCCCCCGTCCCCGAGTCCTCGGGAGGGATCGTCCGCGACGGTTCGCTGGAGCTCGACCCCATGACCGGGCGCGTCGTCGCCGCGACCTGGACGATCACGGTGGTCGACGACGACGGCGAGGTGCTGGGTCAGCGTGACGCGAGCACGGACGGCGCGCTCCTGACCCCGGGCCCGGACGGGACGGTCCTCCGCGCCGAGCGCGTGGGCGAGATGCCGACGGGCGACGGAGCCGTGGTCGAGCAGGACCTGACGACGGGCGAGCTGAGCGGCATCCCGGAGGGCCGTCCCGCCGTCGTCCAGGTCGAGGACGCGCTCACGGGCGACGTGCGCTGGGAGGCGGAGCTCCCCTTCGTCGCCGGGGCGGGACAGTGCATCACGTGGAGCGAGGCCGACGGCGAGGAGACGATCCGCGCCGACCTGGAGAACCTGTGGACGGCGGTCGAGACGCGCCTGGTGCGCGTCGAGGGCTGCGGCGTCACGTCGTGGTTCACGCCCGACGGCACACGTCTGGACGAGCCCGACAACCCCGTCGACGGGGTCGTCGCGCTCGTCGACGGCACCTACTTCCGTGACCCGACCGGCTACGACTGGATACCGACGGTCCGGACGGAGCCGACGTCGGCACCGGCGGTCCTCGGAGCGGACGGGTCGGTGCACTGGGAGCCGCCGGGCAGCGTCCTCTCGCCGACGGCGACCGACGGGCGCCCGGTGCCGACCTTCGTGCGGGACGGCCTGGACCTCGTCGCGTTCGACGCCGAGGGCACCGAGCTGTGGCGCACGTCCGAGCAGAGCAACCCCGACGCGGTGCTGGTCGCCGCGGGCGGGACGCTCGTCGTCTCCCAGGGGTACGGGGACGGCGCCCTGACGGGCCTCGACCTCACGACGGGCGGCGAACGCTGGTCGCTCGACCGCGAGGAGCTGAGCGCGGGGCTGGAGGTCGGGGCGGGCTGGTCGGCCGACGTGGCCTACACGGACGGGTCCCGTGCGATCCTCGCCGTCTCCGACTGGGAGGCGGGGACGACGTCGCTGCTCGCGCTCGACCTCGCCGACGGCGTCGTCGCGTGGACGGCGCAGACCACCGGTCAGGACGGGGGTTCCTGGGTCGCGCCGCTCCAGGGGCGGCTCCTGCGGATGAGCGAGACGGAGATCACCCGGCTCGGTTGACGGCCGTCCTACTCTGAGCGTGTGCCGCTCCGACGACGAGACGGCGGTGACGACCGCCGCACGTTCGAGCTCGTCGAGTCGGCCGGGATGGACGTGGACCCCGACCTCCTCGACGCGCCGCACCCCGTGCTGCTCGGTGCGCTCCCGCGCGGAACCCCTCCCGGTCTCGGGGCGTACGACGCGACGGTGCCCGCCGGCGACGGCCCGGACGGGGTGGGCGTCGAGGGGACGCCCCCTGATCCGCGCGAGCCGCGCGAGCCGCGCGAGCCGCGCGAGCCGCGCGAGCCGCGCGGGGACCGCAGGCGAGCGCGCTGGGTCGCCGCCGCCGTGGTGACCGGCGTCGTGGCGGTGCTCGTGGGCGGGATGCTCGTCGTCGACACGGTGACGAGCCGTGACGCGCAGGAGCGGCTCGAGGTCGCGCGCGGGGCGGTGCGGCCCCTCGACGCCGCCCCGACCGAGCGGTGGACGGCGCCGGCCGCGACGGACCGCGGCGTCGGGTTCCTGCCGGGCCTGCTCGTCACCGTCGAGGGCGACGAGGCGGTCGCGCTGGACCTGGACACCGGTGCCGAGGCCTGGCGCGCCCCGCTCGGCGGGGACGAGGCCGTGTGCGGGTCGTCGTGGAGCCCGTGGGAGCCGTCGGGTGCCACCTCGCGCGAGGTCGTGTGCGTCGCGGGGTCCGGCGTGGGGCCGTTCTGGTACGAGCCCGGGGCGCGGTCACAGCCCGAGCCGGGCGCGGACGTCCCCCCGGCGCACGTGACGGTGCTCGGCGCGGCGGGGCAGGTCGTGGGGGAGCGCGACGTCGCGGTGGGCGGCGCGGTGCTCGTGCCGGGCCCCGACGGCGGCCTGGTCCGGGCCGAGCGCGTCGGGGAGCCGGGGGAGCCGAGCGGGCCGCCCGTCGCGGTCGACCCGGGTGCGGGCGAGTCGGTCGACGGCGTCGCAGGGCGGGACGTGGTCGTGACGGTCGAGGACGCCCTGACGGGCGACGTGCGCTGGCGCAGCGAGCTCCCGTTCCAGGACGTGCCGTGGTCGTGCACCACGTGGGACCCGGAGACGGGCGGCGAGGAGATCGACCCGGACCGGCTCACGCTCGTCGCGACGGAGTCGCTGGTCGACGTCGTCGGCTGCGGCGTCGCGGCGTCGTTCCTCCCGGACGGCGAGCGCCTGGACGACCCGGACCTGCCGGCCGACGGCGCCGTGCCGCTCGCGGGCGGGCGGTTCCTCGTGGACACCGACCGGCAGGGCACGACCGGGGCGCTGCGACCCGACCGGGTGCTCGACGCCGCGGGGGTGCCCGTCCTCGACGCACCGGGCGAGGTGCTCGACCCGCAGGCGACCGACGACCCGGCGCCCGGCGTGCTCCTCGTGCGCGACGGGATCGACCTGCGCGCGTACGACGAGGAGGGTGCGCGCCTGTGGACGTACGACGGCGCGCGCGTCCCGGAGGTCGTCCACGTGCTCGCGGAGGGCACGGCCGTCGTCGGGACGGCGAGCACGGTCTTCGGGCTCGACGCGCTCTCCGGCGAGCCGACGTGGTCGCGGTTCCTCGACGACCTCGGGGGCTACGAGGGCTGGTCGGCGAGGGTGACGCAGGCCTTCACGGACGGTCGGTGCGCGATCCTCGTGCTGGTCGACCCGGCCACGGGCACGCACCCTCGCATGGTCGCGCTCGAGCTGTCCTCGGGATCGGTCGTCTGGGAGCAGGACCTGGACGGGGAGCGGGCGTCGTTCGTCCCCGTGCAGGGCCGGCTCCTGCGCTGGGACGGGGAGACGGTCGCGCTGCTCGGCTGAGCCGCACCCCGGCCCGGCCGACGAGACCCGCCCGCGGGGCTCACCCGTCGGGCCGGACGGGCGCACCCGACGGGCTCACCCGACGAGAGCAGCGTCCCGCGGGACGGCGGCCCAGCCGGTCCGGCGCGCGGTGAGGTCGGTCCAGCCGAGCCGGCCGGTGGGCGACCACGTCGTCACGTAGCGCCCGGGCCGCAGGCGGTCGTCCGTCGCCCACAGGACGGTGAGCGCCGCCTCGGCGGTCCGGTCGCCCGCGTCAGCCTGGAGCGTGAGGTCGGCGACCCGGTCGGTGAGCGCCACGGCACGCGCGTCCGGCGCGGCGCCGGGCAGGGCGGCCGCTCCCCACACGTCCCACAGCAGGAGCTCGTGCCGCTGCCGGTGCGCGAGGTCGGCGAGCACGTACCGCTGCACGAGCCCGGGCCCCGTCAGCCACGGCACGTCGGGACCGACGCCGTGGTCGGCGAGGTCGCGGCGTCCGGCGCGGTACGCCGTCCAGACCTCCGCGGCGGTCTCGAAGGGCGACCCCTCGCCGGCCGGCAGGTCGAACGGGTCGAACGCGACGTCGTCGGGCGCGAGCTCGGGGTCGGACCGCACCCACCGGGCGCCGTCGTGCCGCTCCACGACGACGTGGTCGTGGTGGAACCCGTCCGACCCGAGGTAGCCCGCGAACCCGAGGCGTGTCCGGGCCGGGACGCCGTGCTCGCGCAGGACGGCGACGGCGAGGAGGGAGTGGTCGCGGCAGCATCCGCCGACCTGACGCTCGGGGGAGCGGGGCGCGTCGAGGTGGCCGGGCGAGCGCTCCACGACCGCGTCGAGGATCGACGCCGTCCAGCGCCGGTCGACGTCGTCGAGCTGGTCCGGCGTGGCGGTGGTCGCCCCGGCGCGGTAGTGCACGACGGCGTTCGTCACGGCCGCGTGCAGGCTCGCCGGGTCGGGTGCCACGGCCGCGAGGAGCGGCCCGTGGTGACGCGGGTCGGAGTAGGGGCTGTGGGTGGCGTAGCGCGAGACGTCCATGCGGCGAGCCTCGGGTCCGCCCCAGGGGCAGGGTCAAGCCTTCCTCCCGGTGGCGGTGCGGTGGCCCTCGACCTACGGTCGGCGCAGCCGCTCGGCGTCGAGCGCGCGTGCCGTGCACCGATCGACGAAGGGGCCTGAGCCATGTCCGACGCGAGCACCGAGACCAGCACCGGGACCAGCACCGGGACCAGCACGGCGACGAGCGCCGGGGCCGACGCCCTGGCCGCGGCGGTCGCCGCGGTGAGCACGCCGTCGCCGGTGGACACGCCGCTGGGGCGGTTCGAGCTGGTCGACGGGGTGCCGACCCCGGAGTCGGTCGAGCGGCTCTACGGGTCCCTGGACTTCCTGCGCGGCGTGGAGGCGTTCCTCAGCGCGATGCCCGGCGCGTCGCTCGTGGCGATGCGGCGCGGGTTCCGCGAGCTCGGCCTCCTGCGCTCCAACCAGGTCGGCTACACCGACCCGCGGGCCGACTCGGGCGGCATCTTCCTCACGCCGAACACGGCGACGACGTACGGGTCGCTCTTCGTCGACCTGCGCGAGACGGGCCCGCTCGTCATCGAGCCCCCCAAGAACTCGCTGTGCGTGGTGGACGACTTCTGGTTCCGCTACGTGGCCGACATGGGCATCGCGGGCCCGGACCGCGGCGAGGGCGGGCGCTACCTGTTCCTCCCGCCCGGCTACGACGACGAGGTGCCGGACCGCTACTTCGTCTACCGGACGCCCACGTTCACCAACTGGGTCGTGCTGCGCGCGCTCGGCGGCGTCCCGGCGATGAAGGAGACGCGGATCTACCCGCTCGCGGACGCGGGGGACCCGCCGCCGACCGAGTTCGTCAACATCGCGGGGACGCGCGTCAACACCGTGCACGCCAACGACGCCTCGTTCTTCGACGAGGTCGCCGAGATCGTCGCGGAGGAGCCGACGAGCGCGCTCGACCCGGAGCGCGCGGGCCTGCTGCGCGCCGTGGGCATCGCGCCCGGCCGCCCGTTCGCCCCGAGCCCGGAGCTGCGCGCGACGCTCGACACCGCCGCGCGCGCGGGCGCGGCGGTCAGCCGTGCGCTCGTCTACTCGCCGCGCGACCCGGAGGCGCGGATCGCGCCCGGGTCGAGCTGGCTCCAGGCGTTCCTCGGCGGCTCGTACGAGTTCCTCGCCGACGGCGCGCGCCTGCTGGACGCGCGCACGCAGTTCCACTTCTTCGCGACCGTCATCACCCCCGCCATGGCGCACGCCCAGGTCGGGGCCGGGTCGGCGTACGCCTACACGGCCCACGACGCGCAGGGCCGGATCCTCGACGGGGCGCGCACGTACCGGCTCGTGCTGCCGCCGAACCCGCCCGCGAAGAACTTCTGGTCGGTGGACCTCTACGACACCCAGACCCGGTCGCTGCTCCAGACCGACGACCCGTACCCGAGCCTCCTGAGCCTCAGCGGCACCGTGGCCACGGAGGAGGACGGCAGCACCGTGCTGTGGTTCGGCCCGGAGCCCCCGGCGGGACGCGAGTCCAACTGGGTCGGGACCGTCCCGGGCAGGTCGTGGTTCCCCATGCTGCGCCTCTACGGGCCGCTCGAGCCGTGGTTCGACCGCACCTGGCTCCCGGGGGACCTGGAGCTCGTCGAGGACTGACACCCGAGTGGCACGACGACACAAGCGTCCGGCGCTGGGTCGACCGCCCCAGGCCGGGACTGGTGTGGCCGAGCATCCGCGATATCGATCCGCTCCGATCTGATATCCTGGAGGGGATGTCGAGGGGAGCCCATCATGAGCATGGCGAAGCAGCGCAAGGCCGACGCCCCGGACGGGGCAACGGCGACGGCCAGGACTGTCTCAAAGACCGTCACGCGAGTTCATGTCGACCTGCGGGCCGGTGAGGCCAAGCCCACGGTGGTGCGCGCGAACCCGCAGGCGTTGGCCCGGGCCAAGAAGCTCCTCGGCTACAAGTCCAACCAAGAGATGGTCATCGATCTGATCCAGAACGCCGTCGACGAGGAGGAGATGCGCGAGGAGCGAGTTCACGCTCAGCGAAAGGCGCTGTCGATGCTCGATGACCTGGATGTCTCCGACCTCGCGGAGGTCACCCAGTTCCGACCTGTCGAACGGACTGTGTGAGGCGTGGCCGGCTACATCGTCGACAACTCGGTGTGGGGTCGGATCAAGGTTCCTGAGGTTCGGCACGCAGTGGACGGCCTGACCGACGTGATCTACACGGTCACCCCCCAGCGTCTGGAGTTCCTTTACTCGGCCACGTCCCAGGAGGACTTCGACAAGCAGCAGCGGTTCCTCGACGCCGTCGGGGTGTACCTCGAGCCCGCTGACGACCTCAACGACACCTGCGAGGACATCCAGCGAGCGTTGGCGACACACGGCAAGCTGCGGTCGGTTGGTCCCGTCGACGTGATGATCGCGGCATATGCCTACCGACACCGTCTCACCGTGCTGCACTACGACTCCGACTTCAGCGACCACATCGCCGCCTCGGTCCAGGGGTTCCAGCAGGAGTGGGTCGTCCCTCGCGGCTCGCTCTGACCGAGGACCAGGCCCTCCCGACGGCCGGCCTCTCGCCCACGCCCCGGTCGTTTGGCGACGCGCTTCGTAGGTGGGCCCTAGGCCCTGTCCTGCGAATGTTCTTGGCATGTGTCCGGTAATGTCCGGGTTGTGGGTGTGGGGCGTGGTGAGCTGACTGACACGGCGTGGG
>NZ_JBVIFN010000017.1:0-30053 GCF_055571305.1 Cellulosimicrobium sp. NPDC030954 | reverse complement strand
GTACTGCCCTGGAGACGGGGTGGGAGAGTAGGACGCCGCCGGACAACCCTTCACCGAAGGCCCACCCCACACGGGGTGGGCCTTCGGCATTTCCGGACCCTCGCGCTGGCCACCCCGTCCGGGCGGGCCCGCGCCGACGTCGCGCCGCAGGACTCCCCGGGCCCCTCCGTCACGTGTCACGGCGGGGCCGACGTGGGAAGATGGCCTGCGCAAACTCCAGAACGAGAGGTAACCCCGTGAACGACACCTCCCACGATCCCGAGTCGGAGCGCCCGTCGTCGGGCGACGACCGTGGTGGTCGACGCGACCGTGACGGGCGACAGGGTTCCTCCCGTGACGCGCGCGGGGCGGGGCCCGGACGACCCGGCGGCGGCGCTGCCCCCGGCGGCCGCGACCGTCGTCGTGGCGGTGGCGACGACGCCCGTCGCGGGTCGGGTGACTCGCGCGGACGGCAGGACGGCGGCTACCGAGGGAAGCCCGACGGCACGCGCGGCCGCGCGGAGGGGGGCCGACCCGACCGGGGGTACGGGGGCACGGACCGCGACCGTCGGGCCGGCGACCGTCCCGGGCGCCGCGACGACCGTTCGCCCGCTCGTGACGGGCGCGGCACGTCCGGTGCGCGCGGCGACGGGTACCAGCGACCCGCTCGTGCGGGTGAGGGGGACCGGGGGCGGTACGACCGGGACTCGTCCGAGCGTCGTCGCGACGGTGCAGGCGCGCGTGACGACCGCCGAGGTGGCGACCGCCGCGGGCACGCACCCCGTGCCGGGGCCGGCCGGGATCGTGAGGGCTTCGACCGCCGTCCCGAGCCGCGTCACCCCGCGGGGCCGGAGATCCCCGACGAGGTGCAGATCTCGCAGCTCGACCGCGCGGCGCGCGGTCGCCTACGGACGTTGAGCAAGGAGACCGCGGAGGTCGTCGGACGTCACCTGGTCATGGCCGGGCGGCTCATCGACTCCGACCCGGAGCTCGCCTACGAGCACGCGCAGGCCGCGGTGCGGCGTGCGGGCCGCGTCGACGTCGCGCGCGAGGCGGCGGGTCTGACGGCCTACGCGACCGGCCGGTACGCCGAGGCGCTCCGCGAGCTGCGCACCGTGCGACGCCTCAACGGGTCGTCGGAGCACCTGCCGATCATGGCCGACTGCGAGCGAGGGCTCGGACGGCCGGAGCGCGCGCTCGCCCTCGCGGCGTCGGAGGAGGCCGCGACCCTCGACGACGTCGGGCGCACGGAGCTCGCGATCGTCGTGAGCGGCGCGCGCGTCGACCTCGGCGAGCTCGACGCCGCCCTCGCGGCGCTCGAGCAGGTGCCCGCGGTCGGGGCGCGCGGCGAGCTGGGCGCGCGCGTCCTGCAGGCGCGGGCGTCGGTTCTCGAGGTCGCCGGCCGGACCGAGGAGGCCGCGCAGATCCTCGCGGGCATCGACGCGAGCCTGCTTGCTGCGGCGCTGGGCGAGGAGGACGACGACGTCGTGGTCTACGACCTGACGGACGAGATCGAGGAGCCCGAGCAGTCCGAGGACGAGGCTTCCGGCGCGTCGCGACCGACGAGCACCGACGGTGCGGTCGAGCAGTCCGACGAGGGCGCGCCCGAGGGCCCGCAGGGCGACACGCCGGACGAGGCTCCGGACACGACGGAGGGTGCCGCGCCGTCGGACGGGGCCGACCGGTGAGCGCCGGGCTGCTCGGGAGCGACGTCGCGCTCGCCGACCGGTACGACCTCGCGCTCGTCGACCTCGACGGCGTCGCGTACCGCGGGCACGAGCCGATCGAGCACGCGTCGGAGGGTCTGACGACGGCGCGCGCCCGTGGCATGCGTCTCGTGTTCGTCACGAACAACGCGTCGCGCGAGCCCGGTTCGGTGGCCGAGCAGCTCACGGGCCTCGACATCCCCACCTCGGCGGACGAGGTCATGACTGCCGCGCAGGCGGCCGCCGCGCTGCTGCGGACCCGGCTCGAGCCGGGCGCGCGCGTCCTCGTGGTCGGTGGGGCGGGTCTGGTGACGGCGGTCCACGACGCCGGGTTCGTGCTCGTGGAGAGCGCGGACGACGATCCCGACGCCGTGGCGCAGGGCTTCGCGCCGGAGCTCGGCTGGGCACAGCTCGCCGAGGCGGCGTACGCCGTCCAGCGGGGCGCGTGGCACGTCGCGAGCAACCTCGACCTGTCGCTGCCGACCGCGCGCGGGTTCGCGCCGGGCAACGGGTCGCTGGTCGGTGCCGTGCGCGCCGCGACGGGCGTGGAGCCCGACAGCGCGGGCAAGCCGTCGCCGACCATGTACCGGCTCGCGATCGAGCGCGCGGGCTCCGAGGCGCCGCTCGTCGTCGGGGACCGGCTCGACACGGACCTCGCCGGCGCCCGCGCGGGCGGCTATCCCGGTCTGCACGTCCTGACCGGGGTGAGCACGGCGCGGGACGCGATCCTGGCGGAGCCGCACCTGCGCCCGCACTACGTGGGCGCGGACCTGCGCAGCCTCCTCGAGCCGCACCCGGTGCCCGTGCGCACCGAGGCCGGCTGGTGGTCGTGCGGCGACAGCGCGGCGCGGGTCGACGACGGCGCGCTGCGCCTGGACGTGCGGGGCACCGCGACGGTGGACACCGTCCGGGCGGCGGCCGCCGCGGCGTGGGCGTCGGCCGACGCGGGGCTCCCCGTGGACCCGGCGACGGTCCCCGAGCTGCCCGTCGGGACGCACTGAGCCCGACGGGCGAGCGGCGCGACGCGCCGCCCTGCGCAGGCAGATGGTCGTGCCCGTCCGTGGGACGCAACCGGTAGCGTGGTCTGGGATGCCCGGACATCGCCCGGGCGACGTTCGCGCAGCCCAGCAGACAGGAGGCAGGACATGACGGACGGTCCGCTGCGTCCGGTTCCCGGACCGCCTCCCGGCGGACGACCGGCGAGCCCGGCGGCCGGCCGAGACGGTGAGGAGCCGTCGTCGGTCGTCAGTCCGCTCGACACCGCGCTCGGACGGCTCGACGGGCTGGAGGGGCTCACCACCGCCGACCACGTGGGGGTGCTGGAGGCCGTGCACGACGCGCTGGTCGCCGAGCTCGCCCGCACGGAGGACTGAGCGTGGCCGAGCGCACCGGTGCCCGCCTCGACGGCGAGCTCGTCCGGCGCGGGCTCGCGCGGTCGCGCCGCCAGGCCGCCGAGCTCGTGGCCGCGGGCCGGGTGACGCGCGGCGGGACGGTCGTGACCAAGCCGTCGACCGCCGTCGGGCCGGACGACCTGCTCGCGGTGACGCCCGACCCGGCGGACCCCGGCTACGCCTCGCGCGCCGCGTTCAAGCTCGCCGGGGTGCTCGACGCCCTGGACGCGCTCGATCCCGCGGGCGCGCCGCCGCGGCCGCCCGCCGTCGACGGCGCGCGGTGCCTCGACCTGGGGGCGTCGACCGGGGGCTTCACCGACGTCCTGCTGCGCCGGGGCGCGCGCGAGGTCGTGGCGGTGGACGTCGGGCACGACCAGCTCGTGCCGGCCCTGCGCGCCGACCCTCGGGTCCGGGTGCACGAGGGGCTCAACGTGCGCGACCTGGTTCCCGAGCACGTCGGGGCCGTGCCCGACCTCGTCGTCGGCGACCTGTCGTTCATCTCGCTCGCGATGGTGCTGCCCGCCGTCGCGGGGGTGGTGGGCCCGGGCTCCGACCTGCTTCTGCTCGTGAAGCCGCAGTTCGAGGTCGGCCGGGAACGCCTCGGGAGCGGCGGCGTCGTGCGCGACCCCGCGCTCCACGCCGAGGTCGTCGCCGCGGTCGCGGGGCACGCGGCGGTCGTCGGGCTGCGCCCGCTCGCCGTCGTGCCGAGCCCGCTGCCCGGGCCGAGCGGCAACCGCGAGTACTTCTGGTGGCTGCGGGCCGGCGACCCCGGCCGCGCCGACGACGCCGCGCTCGAGGACTCCGCGCTGGAGGACGCCGCTGCCGCGGCGGTGGCGTGGCGGCCCGCGCCCGACGGCGGCCTGCCGCCCGTCGTCCTCGTCGCCCGGGCGGCCGGACCGGGTCCGACGCCCGACGCTACGACGCCCGACCGACCCCTGACAGGAGGAGCACCGTGACGCGACGCGTGCTGATCGTGACCCACGGCGGCCGCCCCGAGGCGGTCGTCGCGCTGCACGAGGCGGTGACCGAGCTCGAGCGCGCCGGGTTCACCGTGACGCTGCACGACGACGACCTCGCGGAGAAGTTCGGCGACCACATGGCGCGCACGCGGGCGCGCGAGGGCGTCGCGGAGTCCGAGGTCGTCATGGTCCTCGGCGGCGACGGCACGATCCTGCGCGCCGCCGAGCTCACGCACGGGACCGGGGTGCCGCTGCTCGGCGTCAACCTCGGGCACGTGGGGTTCCTCGCCGAGAGCGAGCGCGAGGACCTGCGCGCCGCCGTGGGGCGGCTGGCGGCGTACGACTACACGGTCGAGGAGCGCACGATCGTCGAGGTCCGCGCCTTCCTCCCGGGCGAGCCGGAGCCGCTCGTGGGGTGGGCGCTCAACGAGGCGACGGTCGAGAAGGCGCAGCGCGAGCGCATGATCGAGGTCGTCCTCGGCGTCGACGGTCGCCCGTTGTCGTCGTTCGGGTGCGACGGCGTCGTGACGGCGACCGCGACCGGCTCGACGGCGCACGCGTTCTCCGCGGGCGGGCCGGTGATGTGGCCGGACGTGGACGCGGTGCTCGTCGTGCCGCTCGCGGCCCACGCGCTCTTCGCGCGACCGCTCGTGGTCGGCCCGCGCTCGACGATCACGGTCGACGTGCTGCCGGACTCGGCGTCGTCGGGCGTGCTCACGTGCGACGGCCGCCGGCGCATCGACCTGCCCAACGGCTCGCGGGTCGAGGTGCGGCGCTCGGACACGCCCCTGCGCCTCGCGCGCCTCAGCACGGCGCCGTTCACGGACCGGCTGGTGTCCAAGTTCTCGCTCCCCGTCGTCGGGTGGCGCGAGCGGGCGGCGAGCGTCGCCGCGACGGCGGGGACGACGGCGGAGCGCGCGGCCGCGGCCGCGGGCAGGGAACCGGGGGAGCCGGTCGTCACGGACGAGGAGGAGTGAGCGTGCTCGAGGAGATCGCGATCGAGAACCTCGGCGTCATCCGGTCGGCCCGCGTCCCGGTCGGGGCGGGCCTGACCGTGATCACGGGCGAGACGGGCGCGGGCAAGACCATGGTGCTCACCGGGCTCGGCCTGCTCATGGGCGGCAAGGCGGACCCGGCGACGGTGCGCCCGGGCGCGGCGAGCGCCGTGGTCGAGGGGCGCGTGCGCGTCACGGACCGTCCGGCGGTCGCGCAGCGGGTCGACGACGCGGGTGGCCAGGTGGACGACGACGGCACGGTCGTCATCCTGCGCACCGTCGCGGCGGAGGGGCGGTCGCGCGCGCACCTCGGTGGCCGCAGCGTCCCGCAGGGCGTGCTCGCGGAGATCGCCGACGACCTCGTGACGGTCCACGGCCAGTCCGACCAGCTCCGGCTGCGGACCGCGAGCCGGCAGCGCAGCGCGCTGGACGCGTTCGCCGGTCCACCGCACGCCGAGCTGCTGACCGCGTACCGCGACGCGTGGACCGAGCGGTCGGCGCTGCAGGCGGAGATCGAGGACATCGAGACGCGCGCGGGCGAGCGCGCCCGGGAGGCCGAGCTGCTGCGCCTCGGCCTCGCGGAGGTCGAGCGGGTGGCCCCCCAGCCGGGCGAGGACGTCGAGCTCACGGCGCTCGTCGCGCGCCTGGGCAACGTCGAGGAGCTGCGGGTCGCGGCGCAGCTCGCGCACGAGGCCGTGGCCGGCGACGAGGCCGTGGAGCCGCAGGAGAACGCGGTCGTGTCGGTCGACCGGGCGCGACGCGCGCTCGAGGCGGTGGCGGACACGGACCCCGTGCTCGCCCGGCTCGCCGAGCGGCTCGCGGAGGTGGGCTACGTGCTCGCCGACGTCGCGACGGAGATCTCGGGCTACGTCGAGGACCTCGCAGCCGACCCCGCGGGCCTCGAGACCGCGCACGCGCGCCTCGCCGAGCTCGGCACGCTGACCCGCAGCTACGGCGAGACGGTGGACGACGTGCTCGCCTGGGCGAGCGACGCCGGGCTGCGGCTCCTGGACCTGGACGACGGCGGCGAGCGGCTCCACGCCGCGACCGCGCGCCGTGACGAGCTCGACGCGGAGCTGGAGCGCCTCGGGACCGCGATCACCGCCTCGCGCGAGCGCGCCGCGGCCGAGCTCGCGACCGCCGTGACCGACGAGCTGCGCGGGCTGGCCATGGGCGGCGCGAGTCTCGTGGTCGACGTCGCTCGGGCCGAGGAGCCCGGCCCGTGGGGCGTCGACGTGGTGACCTTCTCGCTCGTCGCCCACGCCGGGGCGCCGGCCCGACCGCTCGGCAAGGGTGCGTCGGGCGGCGAGCTCTCCCGCGTGATGCTCGCGATCGAGGTGGCGCTCGCGACGGCGGCGGTCGACGGCACCGGGCAGGTGCTGCCGACGTTCGTCTTCGACGAGGTCGACGCGGGCGTCGGGGGCAAGGCGGCGGTCGAGGTCGGGCGCCGGCTCGCGTCCCTCGCGACGCGCGCGCAGGTGGTCGTCGTGACGCACCTCGCCCAGGTCGCGGCGTTCGCGGACGTCCAGCTCGTGGTGACGAAGTCGTCGGACACGCCGTCGGGCACGGGCGACGGTGACCCGGCCGCGGGCGTCACGGTCACCGGTGTGCGCGAGGTCACGGGAGACGAGCGCGTCCGCGAGCTCGCGCGGATGCTCTCCGGGCAGGAGGACTCGGACGCGGCCCGCCGCCACGCGGTGGAGCTTCTGGAGTCCTCGGTCGTGGGACGATAGGGCACGATGAGACTCACTCTGCGCAAAGCCTCCCTGCCGGAGGCCGGGTCCGGCACGCTCGGCCCGGCCAAGGTCGACGCGCGCACCAAGGCGCTCACGAAGCGGCTCCAGCCGGGCGACGTCGCGGTGATCGACCACGTCGACATCGACCGCGTCGCCGCCGACGCCCTCGTCGCGGCCAAGCCGTCCGCCGTCCTCAACGCCGCCAAGTCGGTCTCGGGACGCTACCCGAACCTGGGGCCCGACGTCCTCGTCGAGGCGGGGATCGTGCTCGTCGACGACCTGGGCCCGGCGATCATGGCCGTCCCGGAGGGTCGTGAGCTGCGGCTCGACGGCGGCAAGGTCTACCTCGGCGACGACCTGGTGGCCGAGGGCGTCCTGCAGAGCGAGGAGACGGTCGCGCGCAGCCTCGAGGAGGCGCGCGCCAACCTCTCGGTCGAGATCGAGTCGTTCGCCGAGAACACGATGAACTACCTGCGGCGCGAGCGGGACCTGCTGCTCGACGGCGTCGGCGTCCCGGACATCCGCACCCCGATCGACGGGCGGCAGGTGCTCATCGTGGTGCGCGGCTACCACTACCGCGAGGACCTCGCGACGCTGCGCCCCTACATCACGGAGTACCGGCCCGTCCTCATCGGCGTGGACGGCGGCGCGGACGCGATCCTCGACGCGGGCTGGAAGCCGGACATGATCGTCGGCGACATGGACTCGGTGTCCGACCGCGCTCTGAGCAGCGGCGCCGAGGTCGTGGTGCACGCGTACCGCGACGGCAAGGCGCCGGGTCTGGAGCGCGTCCAGGAACTCGGCGTCGAGCCGGTCGTGTTCCCGGCGACGGGCACGAGCGAGGACATCGCGATGCTCCTCGCCGACGACAAGGGCGCCGAGGTCATCGTCGCCGTCGGGACGCACGCGACCCTGGTCGAGTTCCTCGACAAGGGCCGCGCGGGCATGGCCAGCACGTTCCTCACCCGGCTGCGCGTCGGCGGCAAGCTCGTCGACGCGAAGGGCGTCTCGCGCCTGTACCGGCACCGGATCTCCAACCTCCAGCTCTGGCTCCTGTCGATCGCGGGGCTCCTCGCCGTCGTCGCGGCACTGTGGTCGACGGCGGCGGGCCAGACGTTCTTCGGGATCGTGGGCGCCCGGTTCGACGACCTCTGGTCGTGGATCGGGTCGCTCTTCACGGGCGGCGGCTGAGCCCGACCGGGCCGTCGTCGGCCCGCGCGCGTCGCTCCCGACCGCGCTCGACCCGCGCTCCCGCGCACCCTGACCTTGCCAGCACGCAGCAGCTCGAACCGAAGGACACCACCGCACAGTGATCGACTTCAGGTACCACATCGTCTCGTTGATCTCGGTCTTCCTGGCGCTCGCCGTGGGGATCATCCTCGGCGCGGGGCCGCTCCAGGGGGCCATCGGCGACCAGCTCACCGGGCAGGTGGAGCAGCTGCGCACCGAGCGCAACGAGCTGCGCGACCAGCTCGACGAGGCGAACGTGACGCTCGGCAACGACTCGCGGTACATCGAGGCGGCGGGGCCGCAGCTCGTGGCCGGTTCGCTCCAGGACCGTCGCGTCGCCGTCGTCGACCTGGACGGGGCGGACAACGAGCGCGACGACGCGATCGCGGAGCAGCTCGAGACGGCGGGGGCCTCGGTGGTCGGCCACGTCCGCCTGACGGACTCGTGGACGGACCAGGACGAGGAGAGCGCGCGCCAGACCGTGGCCGAGGGCCTCGGGGAGAAGCTGGGCGAGGTCCCGCAGGACGCCACCCCGGAGCAGCGGCTCGCCCGCGCGCTCGCGCTCGCGCTCACCGGCTCCACGCCGACCAGCTCCGAGGAGCGCAGCCCCGAGGCCATCGAGCTCGAGGCGCTCCTGGAGCGCTTCGCGCTCGTGGACGTGGTGTCCGAGCAGACCCTCCCGGCGGACGTCGTCCTGCTGCTGAGCGGCCCGGCACCCCAGCAGGCCGCCCCCACGGGGGAGGGCGAGGAGGCGCCCGCGCCGGACACGTACGTCGTCGACATCGAGGTGCAGGTGGCCGTCGCCGCCCAGGAGGTCGCCGAGGCGGCCCTCGTCGCCGGCCCGACGGCGGTGAGCGGCGACGTCGTCTCGACCATCCGCGCGAACGACGACCTCGCCGCGGCGCTCTCCACGGTCAGCGGCATCGAGGCGGAGCCGGGCCGGATCAACGTCCCGCTCGCCCTCGCCGCGCGCGTCGCGGACCAGGTCGGGCAGTTCGGGTTCGAGGAAAGCGCGACCGCGGTCGTCCCGCCCGCCGTCGAGCTCCTGCCGGTGACGCGCACGACGTCGTCCGACGCGGGCGCTCAGGACGCCGCGGCGGGCGACAACCCGGGCGGCGTCTCCGGCAGCACGGAGGACGGCGGTGCCGCGGACGTCGAGCAGGCTACCGCCGGCGCGGGGGAGGGCTGACGTGGCGCGCGCGCTGCGCACCCTCGCCGCGGCCGGGGTCGCCGCCGTCGTGACGGCGACGGCGCGCCGTGCGGCCGGGTCGCGCCCGCCGGGCGGCACGGAGCGCTGGACGCGCACCAACCACCGGGGCGAGCCGATCAGCCTGCTCGAGGGCCCGGCGGTCGCCGCCGGCCTCGTCGCCGGGACGCTCGCGGCGTGGGGCGACGCCCGCACGCGCGGCGCGGTCGCCCTCGCGACGGCGAGCGCGGGCGCGTTCGGCCTCGTCGACGATCTCGCGGAGGACACGTCCACCCGGACGAAGGGCCTGCGCGGCCACCTCGGCGCGCTCGCCGAGGGCCGCGTGACGACGGGCGCGCTGAAGGTCCTCGGGATCAGCGGCGTCTCGCTCGTCGCGGCGGCGATCGGGACCCGGCGCACGGGCGGGGCGTTCGGCCACCTCGTCGACGTCGGCGTGAACGGCGCGCTCATGGCGGGTACGGCCAACCTGCTCAACCTCCTGGACCTGCGCCCGGGCCGCGCGCTCAAGGCCGCCGGGGTGGCGTCGCTGCCGTACCTCGGCACCTCCGCGGCCCCGACGACGGCCGCGGTCCTCGGGGCCGCCGCCGCCGCGGCGCCGGGCGACCTGGGCGAGCGCGACATGCTCGGCGACTGCGGCGCGAACGCGCTCGGCGCCGCGCTCGGCTCGCAGGTCGCGTTCGCGACGCCCCGCTCGGTGCGCTGGCTCGCGCTCGCGGGCGTGGTCGGTCTGACCCTCGCGAGCGAGAAGGTGAGCTTCTCGACGGTCATCGAGGGCAACGACGTGCTGCGGCGCGTGGACACGTGGGGCCGGCGCCCGGCGTGAGCGCGCGGGCGGGGCGGCTGCGCGCCGCCACGGGCACCCTGGCGGGCGCCGCCGCGATGATCACGCTCGTGACGATCGCGAGCCGGCTCGTCGGGTTCGCACGGTCGCTCGTGCAGTCCGCCGCGGTCGGCACCGAGGGCGTCGGCTCGGCGTACACGGCGGCGAACCTCCTGCCGAACGTCCTCTTCGAGGTCGCGGCCGGGGGTGCGCTCGCGGGCGCGGTCGTGCCGCTCCTCGCCGGGCCGATCGTCCGCCGGTCGGGCACCGAGGTCTCGCGCATCGCGTCGGCCCTGCTCGGGTGGACGCTCGTCGTGCTGGTCCCGCTCGGGGGCCTGCTCGCCCTCCTCGCGCAGCCGATCGCCGGGCTCCTCATGAGCGAGCACCCGGAGCTCGTCGACGTCACCGCGACGTTCGTGCGAGTCTTCGCGCTCCAGGTCCCGCTCTACGGGCTCGCGGTGGTGCTCGGCAGCATCCTGCAGGCGCACAAGCGCTTCTTCTGGCAGGCGTTCTCGCCGCTCCTGTCGAGCCTCGCGGTCATCGTGGTCTTCCTCGTGTTCTACCGGCTCGCGGACGGCGACCAGGCGGACGTCGCCGCGCTGTCGGGGGACGCCATCGCCTGGCTCGGATGGGGCACGACGGCGGGCGTCGCGGTCCTCGCGCTGCCGCTCGTCCTTCCCGTGCACCGGCTGGGCGTGCGGCTGCGGCCCACGCTGCGGTTCCCGGGCGGCGAGGCCGTCCGTGCGCGCAACCTGGCGTTCGCGGGCATCGGGGCGCTGGTCGCGCAGCAGCTCTCCGTGCTGGCCATCATGGGCGCCGCCTACCGGTACGGGCCGGAACAGACCTTCCCGACGTACTGGTTCGCCCAGCAGGTGTACCTCCTGCCGTACGCCGTGCTGGCGTTCCCGCTCGCGACGAGCGCGTTCCCGCGGCTCGCCGAGCACGTCGCCCACGCGCGCCACGAGGCCTACCGGCGCCTCCTCGCGACCACGACGCGCACGCTGCTCGTCGTGGCCGGCCTGGGCGCCGCGGCCCTGATCGCGGCGTCCGCGGCCGTCGAGGCGGTGTTCGCCCACATCGCCAAGGGCTCGGTCGCGGGCCTCGGGGGCGCGGTCGCCGGCATGGCCGTCGGCATCGTCGGCTTCTCGCTGATCCTGCACCTGTCGCGCGCGCTGTACACGATCGACCGCCAGCGCGTCGCCGTCGTGGTCACCGCCGCGGGGTGGCTCGTGGTCGCGGCGACCGCGTACGTCCTGCCCGCGGCGACCGGTGTCCGGGACCAGGCGGGGGTGCTGCTCCAGCTCGGCCTGGCGACGGCGGTCGGGATGTCGGTCGCGGGCGCCGGCCTGCTCCTCGCGACGCGCCGGCACGCGGGGCCCGGGGCGACGCGCGGGGTCCCGCGGGCCCTCCTGGTCGTCGCCGTGGGCGTGGCCCTCGGCGCGCTGGCGGGCTCGGCGGTCTCGGGCGCGCTGCTGCCCGACGACGCGGGCTGGCTGCCCGCCGTCGGGGTCGGGGTGCTCGCCGCGGTCGTCGCGGGTGCGGTCGTCGTCGCGGTGTCGCTCGTGGGCGATCGCGCCGCCCTGCTCGGCGTCCTGCGGCGCGGCCGGGCGGGCGGCACGCCCCCCGAGGGCGCGGCCGGGGACGTCGCTCCTGGTGGGACGGCCGCCTCGTCCGAGGACGACCCGACGGCGTAGGCGCTCGCCGGTCGGCCGGGGAGGGACTCGCGGCGCGACGGCGCGTGCCGGGACCCGCGGAGGTGGCGCGTCGCACTGCCCGGCCCGCGTGCCGTCGTCGGGCACGCTGTTAGGATGGAGTTCCGTGGCAGACCTCCTGAACCGGCCCTCCTCCCGCCTCAACGCCTCGGGCGCACGCACCGAGCACCGCACCGCGCACGTCTTCGTCACCGGCGGCGTCGCCTCCTCGCTCGGCAAGGGCCTCACGGCATCCAGCCTCGGTCGTCTGCTCCGCTCGCGCGGTCTGCGCGTCACCATGCAGAAGCTCGACCCGTACCTCAACGTCGATCCCGGGACGATGAACCCGTTCCAGCACGGCGAGGTGTTCGTCACCGAGGACGGCGCCGAGACGGACCTCGACATCGGCCACTACGAGCGCTTCCTCGACGTCGACCTCGAGGCCTCCGCGAACGTCACGACCGGCCAGGTGTACTCCCAGGTCATCGCCCGCGAGCGGCGCGGCGAGTACCTCGGCGACACGGTCCAGGTCATCCCGCACATCACCGACGAGATCAAGACGCGCATGCGCGCCCAGGCGGGCGAGGACGTCGACGTCATCATCACCGAGATCGGCGGCACGGTCGGCGACATCGAGTCGCAGCCGTTCCTCGAGGCCGCGCGCCAGGTGCGCCACGAGCTCGGCCGCGACGACGTCTTCTTCCTCCACGTGTCGCTCGTGCCGTACATCGGCCCGTCGGGCGAGCTCAAGACGAAGCCGACGCAGCACTCGGTCGCCGCGCTGCGCTCGATCGGCATCCAGCCCGACGCGATCGTGCTGCGCGCCGACCGCGTGGTCCCCGAGCCGGTCAAGCGCAAGATCGCGCTCATGTGCGACGTCGACAACGAGGCCGTCGTCAACGCGGTCGACGCGCCGAGCATCTACGACATCCCGCGCGTGCTGCACTCCGAGGGCCTCGACGCGTACGTCGTGCGCCGCCTCGGCCTGCCGTTCCACGACGTCGACTGGGACGGCTGGAGCCAGCTCCTCGAGCGCGTGCACCAGCCCGCCCACCGGGTCGAGGTCGCGCTCGTCGGCAAGTACATCGACCTCCCGGACGCCTACCTCTCGGTCACCGAGGCGCTGCGCGCGGGCGGGTTCGCGAACGACGCGAAGGTCACGATCCGCTGGGTCGCCTCCGACGAGTGCCAGACCCCGGCCGGCGCGGACGACGCGCTGCACGGCGTCGACGCCGTCCTCGTGCCGGGCGGGTTCGGCGTGCGGGGCATCGAGGGCAAGCTCGGCGCGCTGCGCTGGGCGCGGGAGAACAAGGTCCCGACGCTCGGCATCTGCCTCGGCCTGCAGTCGATGGTGATCGAGTACGCGCGCAACGTGCTCGGGATCGACGACGCGTCGTCGACCGAGTTCGACCCGGGCACGTCCCACCCCGTCATCGCGACGATGGAGGAGCAGCTCGCGATCGTCGGCGGCGACGGCGACCTGGGCGGCACGATGCGCCTCGGGTCGTACGAGGCGGCGCTGGCACCGGGCTCGGTCGTCGCCAAGACGTACGGGTCGGAGCGCGTCTCGGAGCGTCACCGCCACCGCTACGAGGTGAACAACTCCTACCGCAAGCAGCTCGAGGAGGCGGGGCTCGTGATCAGCGGGACGTCGCCGGACTCGTCGCTCGTCGAGTTCGTCGAGCTCCCCGCGGACGTGCACCCGTACTACGTGAGCACGC
Organism: Cellulosimicrobium sp. NPDC030954; assembly: GCF_055571305.1. Classification (NCBI taxonomy): domain Bacteria; kingdom Bacillati; phylum Actinomycetota; class Actinomycetes; order Micrococcales; family Promicromonosporaceae; genus Cellulosimicrobium; species Cellulosimicrobium sp. NPDC030954. The sequence goes on along the minus strand of NZ_JBVIFN010000017.1, from coordinate 16,618 downwards.
AGGCGCACCCGGAGTTCAAGTCGCGCCCGACGCGCTCCCACCCGCTGTTCACCGGCCTCGTCAACGCCGCGCTCGAGAACCAGGCCGACTGAGTGGCCGCCGAGCCGGGCCCGGTGCCGGTCGACGTGCCGGGCGGCGCGCCCGTCGTCGACGCCCTCGCCTCGCGCCCCGTCGTCGAGACGACGGTCGTGCACGCGGGTCGCGTGTTCGACCTGCGGTCCGACGTGGTCGACCTCGGGGAGGGGGGCCGCGTCACGCGCGAGTACCTCGACCATCCCGGCGCGGTCGCGATCGTCGCCCTCGACGAGCAGGAGCGCGTCCTGCTGCTGCGGCAGTACCGCCACCCCGTGCGGCGCGAGCTGTGGGAGGTGCCCGCCGGCCTGCTCGACGTCGTCGGCGAGGACGCGCGGCTCGCCGCCGCCCGCGAGCTCGCCGAGGAGTCCGACCTGCAGGCCGCGCGCTGGGACGTCCTCGTCGACTATTTCACGACGCCGGGCGGCTCGAACGAGGCGCTGCGCGTCTTCCTCGCGCGAGACCTGTCGCCCGTCCCGGACGACGAGCGGTTCGAGCGCGAGGCCGAGGAGCTCGACATGGAGCTGCGGTGGGTGCCGCTCGACGAGGCGCTGCGCGGCGTCCTCGCGGGCGAGCTGCACAACCCGTCCGCCGTCGTCGGGATCCTCGCCGCGGCCGCGTCGCGCGCGGACGGCTGGGCGTCGCTGCGCCCGGCCGACGCGCCGTGGCCGGAGCGCCGCGGCGGCTGACGCGCCCGGCCGTGCCGGGCCACCGGTCGGTGCACCGGTTCCGGTAGCGTCCTGGGGCGTGGACCTTCCCCTCTTCGACCTCGTTCCCGTCCCGGCGGGCCGGCTCGACCTCGTCGACGCGCGCACCCGGGAGTCGCGCACCGTCGTCCTGGAGCCGTTCTGCGTCGCGCGCACCCCGGTGACGGTCGGTCAGCACCGCGCCGTCCTCGACGCCGACCCGCACGGCCCGCGCCCCGGGGGCGGCCCGTCGGCGGACGACGACGTGCCCGTGCACGGGCTGACGTGGTTCGAGGCGGTGCTCTGGTGCAACGCGGCGTCCCGGGTGGCGGGCCTGGAACCCGCGTACCGGGTCGAGGGTCGGGACGTGCGCTGGGACGTGCGGTCCGCGGGGTACCGGCTCGCGACCGAGGCCGAGTGGGAGCACGCCTGCCGCGGCGGGACGCCGGGCCCGCGCTACGGCCCGATCGGCGACGTCGCCTGGACCGCGGACGACGACGTCGACGGTCCACGCCCCGTCGCCACGCGGCTCCCGAACGCGTTCGGTCTCCACGACATGCTCGGCAACGTCTGGGAGTGGTGCTGGGACTACGCCGACACCGCGCGCTACGGCGAGTACCGGAGCCTGCGCGGCGGTGGCTGGGCGGACCGGCCCTGGAGCGTGCGCGCGGGGGTGCGTCGTGGCAGCGCGCCCGACGCGCGGATCGAGGACGTCGGGCTGCGGGTCGCGCAGGGTGCGGTGGGCGAGCCGGGCGTCCCTGCCGCCCAGGGCTGGTCGGACGCGGCGGACCGCGCTCGGGCGCAGGTCCCCGGCCTCCTGCCGCTCGGGTGGACGCCGTTGGCGTTCCCGCCCGCCGCCGAGGCGGACGCCGCCACCGTCGGTGCCGACGACTAGGGTCTGACGACGTGCCCGCACCCGACGCCCCGACCCCACCGGGGGACGCGCGCGTCCGCGTCCTCGGGCCGGTGCGGATCCCCGGGCCCGACGGCGCGCCCGTCGTCCCGCGCGGGTCGCGGGCGGCCGCGCTCGTCGTCGCGCTCGCGCTCGCGGGCGGCCGGACGCTGGGCACGGCGACGCTCGTCGAGGACCTGTGGGGACCCGACGCGCCGCAGGACCCGCGCGCCGCGCTCCAGAGCCTCGTCTCGCGGCTCCGGCGGGACGCCGCGCCCGGGACCGTCCTCTCGCGGGCCGGCGGATACGCCCTCGGCGTGCCGAGCGACCTTGACCGCGCCCGTCGCGCGCTCGCAGACGCCCGGACGAGGACACGTCCCGGCGTCGCGCGCCCCGCGGAGGGGGACGCGGCGACCGTCGCCGACCTGCGGCGTCCGGCCCGGCCCCGACGACGGGCGAGCGCGCCCTCGTGCTCGGGGGCGGCGGGTCTACCGGCAGCGCGTGGTTGATCGGCGTCGTCGCCGGTCTGGCCGACGCCGGGCTGGACGTGTCCACGACGGCGGACCTGACCGTCGGGACGTCGGCCGGGTCGACGACGGCAGCGCAGCTCGCCGGAGCGACGCCCGCGGAGCTGTACGCCGCCGCTCTCGTCGCGCCCACGCGCCCGCAGGCGAGGCCGGGTGGCCCGCACGCGGGCGGGGACCGCACGCGGCAGGCGGCGGACCAGATGGCGCGGACGGCTGCGGTCGTCGCCGGTGCCCGGGACGCGGCCGACATGCGCCGCAGGCTCGGGGCGGCGGCGCTCGCCCTGCCCTCGTCGTCGGACGAGGCGGTGCAGTCCCGGTGGCGGGCCACCGTCGCCGCGCGCCTGCCGGACCCGTCCTGGCCCCAGAGGGCCGTCCTCCTCACCGCCGTCGACGCGCGGACCGGTGAGCCCGTGGTCTTCGACCGGCGCGGCGGGGTCGACCTGGTCGACGCCGTCGCGGCGAGCTGCGCGAGCGGGTTCGCCTACCGGGTCGGGGAGGGGCAGTACATCGACGGCGGATATCGCCGCAACGAGAACGCGGACCTGGCGGCGGGGCACCGGCGCGTGCTGGTGCTGTCGCCGTTCGGTGGCAGGACGCGTGCGCCGCTGGACTGGGGCCTCCAGCTCTCGGCCCAGGTCGACGAGCTGCGGGAACGGGGGAGCGAGGTCGAGGTGATCGTCCCGGGGCCCGCGGCCGACCACCTGTTCGGCCCGCAGGCCATGGACCTGTCGCTCCGGCCGGCCGCGGCCGAGGCCGGGTACGAGCGGGGCACCGCGCTCGCGGAGCACGTCGCCGCGTTCTGGCGCTGACCGGCGCGTTCCGGCACTGACGTGCGCTGACGCAGCGGTGGCCCGGGCCGCTCCGGCCCGGGCCACCGTCCGCTCAGGCGCGGGTGCGGGTCGTCAGGACGACGCGCGTCGAGCCGGCGACGAGGAGCGCCGAGCCGAGCATGTGCAGGCCGACGAGGAGCGCAGGCAGGCCCGTGAAGTACTGGACGTACCCGATCAGTCCCTGGGCCAGGGTGATCGTGAGCAGGATCCAGGCCGCGCGGCGCACCTGCTGGGGGCCGCGACGGACGCTCACGAGGTAGGCGACGAGGACAGCGACGAACACCCACACGGCCCACGCGTGGATCTTGCTCATGAGCGCCGGGTCGACCGCGAGGCGGTACCCGACCTCCTCGTCGCCGCTGTGCGGGCCCGCCCCCGTGACGACGACGCCCAGGACGACGATCAGCGCCGTCAGCCCGTACAGCGTCCAGGCGAGCGCGCGCGAGCGTGCCGCGACCGTCAGGGCGGGTGGCCCGTCGCCCTCCCCGGACCGGTGGAGGAGGAGCAGCGAGACGGAGACGAGCGCGGCCGAGACGACGAAGTGCAGCGACACCCAGCCCGGGTGCAGGTGCAGCAGGACGATCACGCCGCCGATGACGGCCTGCGCGGCGACGCCGAGGAGGGGGACGGCACCGAGGAGCCGGTAGGACAGGGCGCGGGACCGGTCGGTCCACACGAGCACCAGCGCGGCGATCGCGATGACGCTCAGAACCCCGGTGAGCGTGCGGTTCCCGTACTCGACGAACTGGTGGTACGTCGTCTCGGGGTGGAACTTCGCCGCGAACTGCCCGGGCTCGCACTGCGGCCAGGTCGAGCACCCGAGCCCCGAGCCCGTGAGCCGCACGGCACCGCCGGTGACGATGATGCCGATCTGCGCCACGAGGTTCGCGACGAGCACCGGTCGGGTCCAACGGCGCCAGCGCGCGAGCCGGTCGGGCCGGGTGGAGCCGTCACCGGTGGCGGCGCCTGCGGGGCTGTCGGCGGGAGCGGGGTCGAGCGCGGGGGGCGGGGTGCTCACGGACCCACGGTATCGGGGCGCGCGGGCGGCCCCGGAATCCTGCGGGTGTGAGATGCGCCCGGGCTCAGGTCCAGCGGAAGAGCTTACCGGCGCCCCAGCCGAGCGCGGCGGTCCAGCCGAGCAGCACGACGACGGAGAACGGCGGCACGGCGCCGTCGAGCAGCGCGCCGCGCATCGCCTCGCCCAGCGCGCCCGAGGGCAGCAGGAGCGCGACGTGCTCGAGGGGGCCGGGGAGCTGGTCCGCCGGGACGAGGACGCCGCCGCCGACGGTGAGCAGCACGAGCACGAGGTTCGCGACGGCGAGCACGCCCTCGGCGCGCAGAGTGCCTGCGAGCAGCATCGCGAGCGACGTGAACGCGGCGGTCCCGAGCAGCACCGCGAGCAGTGCCGCGGGGATCCCGGCGGGGTCGGGCTGCCAGCCGAGCGCGAGCGCGACGGCCGTGATGACCACGACCTGCACGACCTCGACGGCGAGGACGCCGAGCACCTTCCCGGCGAGCAGGCCGCCGCGGCCCAGGGGCGTGGTCGACATGAGGCGCAGCACGCCGTTGCGGCGGTCGAACGCGGTCGCGATGGCCTGCGACGTGAACGCCGTCGACATCACGGCGAGCGCGAGGACGCCGGGCGTCACGAAGTCGACGCGCGTCGCGCCGCCCGTGTCGAGGTCGACGAACGACGTGAGCACCAGCCCGAGCAGGAGCATCACAGGCAGGATGATCGTCACGAGGAGCTGCTCGCCGTTGCGCAGGATCATGCGCGTCTCGAACGCCGTCTGGGCGACGACGCGGCGCCACGCGGGAGCGGCGAGCTCCGTGCTCGGGGTCTGGCTCGGGTCCTGGGTCTCCGACGCGGTCGTCGGGGTCGCGCTCATCGCAGGTGCCGTCCCGTGAGGTCGAGGAACACGTCCTCGAGCGTGCGGCGGCCCACCGTGACGCGCGAGGCGAGGACGCCGCGCGCGGCGAGCCACGTCGTCAGCGCCACGAGCGTCGCGGGGTCGGCAGGGCCGGTGAGGGTGTACGAGCCGGGCTGCGGCTCGGCGACGCTCCACGCGGCGGGTGCGCCCGCGCCGTCGGGCACACCCGCCCCGGCGAGGGCCTCGCTCAGGCCGTCGAGGCCGAGCCCGGGCGTGGCCTCGAAGCGCACGGTGCGGTCCGCCTCGCCGTCGGCCCCGGTCTCGAGCAGGTCGCGCGTCGCGCCCGCGGCGATGACCTTGCCGTGGTCGACGACGTACACGTGGTCGGCCAGGTCCTCCGCCTCGTCCATGAGGTGCGTCGTGAGGACGATCCCCACGCCCTCCGCGCGCAGCTCGCGCACGAGCTCCCACACGGCGTGCCGGCTCTGCGGGTCCATGCCCGCGCTCGGCTCGTCGAGGAAGACGACCTCCGGGCGCCCGACGATCGCCGCGGCGAGCGCGAGGCGCTGCCGCTGCCCGCCCGACAGCCGCCGCACGGTCGTGCGCGCGAAGCTCTCCAGCCCCAGGCGCTCGGTCAGCTCGCCGACGTCGCGCGGCCGTGCGTACATCGAGGCGACGTGCCGCAGCATCTCCAGGGCGCGCACGCCCGTCGGGAGCCCGCCGTCCTGCAGCATGACGCCGACGCGCGGGCGCAGGTCGCGCGCGTCGGTCAGGGGGTCGAGGCCCAGGACCTCGACACGCCCGGCGTCGGGGGAGCGCAGGCCCTCGCAGCACTCGACGGTCGTGGTCTTGCCGGCGCCGTTGGGGCCGAGCACCGCGGTGATCGCGCCGCGCTCGGCGGTGAGGGACACGCCGTCGACGACGGCACGACCGTCGTAGCGCTTGACGAGGTCGTGCACGAGCACGGCGGGGGCGGGCACCCGGCCGAGTCTAGGGGGCGGGTCCGCCGCTCAGGGCCCGCGCCCGGCCCGGACCGCACGGGTGTCGCGTACGCCACATCCCGGCGCCCCAGGGGCCGGTCTGAGGGTCGCCTTGCTTGCGTTCGGGCAATTAGGGAACAACCATGTTGTCTATATCGGTTCCAGATCTGTCACCCGTGTCAGGCCGCGCCACGCGCACGCGCGCCCACGGGACGCACCACGGGAGGTGAGCATGGCCGCAGGACCCGTCCGACCGGACGCGCTGCGCGCTGCCACCCCCGCGGTCGGGCAGGCGCCCAGCACCGTCCCGGCTGCCGACGCCGACCGCCGCACGCGCGAGCGCGTGCTCGAGCTCGTCGCGAGCGAGGGCCCCGTGAGCGCCGCCGACCTCGCCGCGACGCTCGGGCTGACGCCCGCCGCCGTCCGGCGCCACCTCGCCCTCCTCGAGGAGGACGACCTCGTCGCCGTGCACGACGCCGGGCACCCCACCGGGATGCGCGGCCGCCCCGCGCGGCGCTACGTGACGACGTCGGCCGGGCAGAGCGAGCTCAGCGGCACCTACGCGGACCTCGCGACCCAGGCGCTGCGGTACCTGCGCGACGTCGCCGGGCCGGACGCCGTCGAGCGCTTCGCCCAGGACCGGCTCGCCGAGCTCGCCGACCGCTACGAGGGCCGGCTCGACGCGCACGACGTCGAGGGCCGGGCCGCCCAGCTCGCGGCGGCGCTCGCGGACGACGGCTACGCGGCGAGCGTGCGCCCCGTCCCCGGCACCTCCGCGGTGCAGCTCTGCCAGGGACACTGCCCGGTGCAGCACGTCGCGGAGGAGTTCCCCCAGCTCTGCGAGGCGGAGGCGCAGGTCTTCGCCAGGCTCCTCGGCTCGCACGTGCAGCGGCTCTCGACGCTCGCGACGGGCGCGCACGCGTGCACGACGAACGTCCCGGTGGGCATGCCGGTCCCGGTGCCCGCACCGCGGGCGTCGCGCCCGCCCCGCCCCCACGACGGCCGCGCGCACGACGGCCCTGCCCACGACGTCCGGGCGCGCGGCCGCCCGACGTCGGGTGAGACCTGACCCGAGGGGCGCGCCGCCGCCCCGAGGCCACGAACGACATCCCCCGCAAGAACCTTGTACCGACTGCCCCCGCCCGCAACGACGGACAGTGGAAGGACGACCATGAGCGCTCCCACCCAGGACGCCACCGGCACGGCCCAGCCGACCGGTGAGAAGCAGACCGACGACGAGATCATCGCCTCGATCGGTGCCTACGGATACGGCTGGCACGACAGCGACGCCGCCGGAGAGGCCGCGCAGCGCGGCCTGTCCGAGGAGGTCGTGCGCAACATCTCGGCGCTGAAGGACGAGCCCGAGTGGATGCTCAAGACGCGTCTCAAGGCCCTGCGCCTCTTCGACAAGAAGCCCATGCCGAACTGGGGCTCCGACCTCACGGGCATCGACTTCGACAACATCAAGTACTTCGTGCGCTCCACGGAGAAGCAGGCCGCCTCGTGGGACGACCTGCCCGAGGACATCAAGGAGACGTACGACAAGCTCGGCATCCCCGAGGCGGAGAAGCAGCGCCTCGTCGCGGGCGTCGCCGCGCAGTACGAGTCCGAGGTGGTCTACCACCAGATCAACGAGGAGCTGGAGCGCCAGGGCGTCATCTTCCTCGACACGGACACCGCGCTGCGCGAGCACCCGGAGCTCTTCCAGGAGTACTTCGGCACCGTCATCCCGTCGGGCGACAACAAGTTCGCGGCGCTCAACTCGGCCGTGTGGTCGGGCGGGTCGTTCGTCTACGTGCCGCCGGGCGTGCACGTCGAGATCCCGCTGCAGGCCTACTTCCGCATCAACACCGAGAACATGGGCCAGTTCGAGCGGACGCTGATCATCGCGGACGAGGGCTCGTACGTGCACTACGTCGAGGGCTGCACCGCGCCGATCTACTCGTCCGACTCGCTGCACTCCGCGGTCGTCGAGATCATCGTCAAGAAGAACGCGCGCGTGCGGTACACGACCATCCAGAACTGGTCGAACAACGTCTACAACCTCGTCACCAAGCGGGCGACCGCGGCCGAGGGCGCGACGATGGAGTGGGTCGACGGCAACATCGGCTCCAAGGTCACCATGAAGTACCCGGCGATCTACCTGCTCGGCGAGCACGCGCGCGGCGAGACGCTCTCGATCGCGTTCGCGGGCGAGGGCCAGCACCAGGACGCCGGGGCCAAGATGGTCCACGCGGCGCCGCACACGTCGTCGTCCATCGTGTCGAAGTCGGTGGCGCGCGGCGGTGGCCGCACGTCCTACCGCGGCCTGGTCCAGGTCCTCGAGGGCGCCTCGCACTCGGCCTCGACCGTGCTGTGCGACGCGCTGCTCGTCGACCAGATCTCCCGGTCCGACACCTACCCGTACGTCGACGTCCGCGAGGACGACGTGTCCATGGGGCACGAGGCGACGGTCTCGCGGGTGAGCGAGGACCAGCTGTTCTACCTCATGTCCCGAGGCATGGAGGAGACCGAGGCGATGGCCATGATCGTGCGCGGGTTCGTCGAGCCCATCGCGCGCGAGCTGCCCATGGAGTACGCGCTCGAGCTCAACCGCCTCATCGAGCTGCAGATGGAAGGGTCCGTCGGCTGATATGACCACCACCACCATTCCCGAAGAGGCCGGCCTGACCACCGACCACTCGCGCGCGCAGGCCGACGGGGCGCACTCCCACGGCGTCGTGCCGCAGGGCTCGCGCGCCGAGCGGCTGACGTCGTTCGACCTCGCCGACATCCCCGTGCCCTCCGGGCGCGAGGAGGAGTGGCGCTTCTCGCCCGTCGCGCGCCTCGCGCCACTGTTCGACGACAAGCTCGTCGGGCAGAGCGGCGGCGGCGACGTGCGCGTCACGGTCGTCGAGGCCCCCGAGGTCGAGGTCGCGCTCGTCGGCCGCGACGACGCGCGGCTCGGCACCGCCGGCAAGCCCGGCGACCGCACCGCGGTCACGTCGTGGAACGCGTTCGAGCAGTCCACGGTCGTCACGGTGCCCAAGGAGGCCGTCGCGTCGGACGTCACGTCCGTGCGCGTCGAGGGCCACGGCTCCACGCCGACCGCGAGCCACGTCCTCGTGCGCGCCGAGCGGCACTCGGAGGCCGTCGTCGTGCTCGACCACGTCGGCACCGCGACGCTCAACGAGACGGTCGAGATCGTCGTCGAGGACGGCGCGCACCTCACGGTCGTGTCGGTCCAGGACTGGTCCGACGGCGCCGTGCACGCGTCCTCCCACCGCGCCCGCATCGGTCGCGACGCACGGCTCAAGCACGTGGTCGTGACGCTCGGCGGCGACGTCGTGCGCGTCACCCCGGACGCGGAGTTCACGGCCGAGGGCGGCGACGTCGAGATGGTCGGCCTCTACTTCGCGGACGCGGACCAGCACCAGGAGCACCGCCTGTTCGTGGACCACGCCGTGCCGCGCTGCAAGTCGCGCGTCACGTACAAGGGCGCGCTGCAGGGCGAGGGCGCGCACGCGGTGTGGGTCGGCGACGTGCTCATCCGGGCCGAGGCCGAGGGCACCGACACCTACGAGCTCAACCGCAACCTCGTCCTCACGGACGGCGGGCGCGCGGACTCGGTGCCGAACCTCGAGATCGAGACGGGCGAGATCGAGGGCGCGGGGCACGCGTCCGCGACCGGCCGGTTCGACGACGAGCAGCTCTTCTACCTGCAGGCCCGCGGCATCCCGGAGGTCGAGGCGCGCCGCCTCGTCGTCCGCGGCTTCTTCGCGGAGCTCATCCAGGAGATCGGCGTCGCGTCGGTCGAGGAGCGCCTGCTCGAGGCGATCGAGCGCGAGCTGAGCAAGTCCATGTCGATCATCGACGGGAGCGCCGAGCTCGCCGAGGCGACGGCGTGACCGCACAGCCCGCCTGCACGACGTCCGACCTCGGCCCGGAGGAGGCGCTCCGCGTCGAGCTCCCGGCCGAGGACGGGCGCGTCGTCGAGGTCGCGGTCATCCGTGACGGCGACGGCGGCTGGCACGCGATCTCGGACATCTGCTCCCACGGGGCGGTGTCCCTGTCGGACGGCGAGGTCGAGGGCTGCTTCGTCGAGTGCTGGCTGCACGGCTCGCAGTTCGACGTGCGGACCGGCATGCCGATCGCGCTGCCCGCGACGCGTCCCGTGCCCGTGTACCCGGTGACGGTCGACGGCGAGCAGGTGCTCGTCGACGTCGACCGCGTCGTCGCTCCCACCTGATCCGTCTCGCTGATCCGTCAGCGGTCCACCAGCACTGACCTGGCGCGCCGCGCGCGCCCCACGGCTCACCAGAACCTCTTGGAGAAGAACCACATGTCCACTCTCGAGATCCGCGACCTGCACGTCAGCGTCGAGACCAAGGAAGGGCCGAAGCCGATCCTGCGCGGCGTCGACCTGACGATCGCCAGCGGCGAGGTCCACGCCATCATGGGCCCGAACGGCTCGGGCAAGTCCACGCTCGCCTACTCGATCGCCGGCCACCCCAAGTACCAGGTCACCGGCGGCACGGTGACGCTCGACGGCGAGGACGTCCTCGCGATGAGCGTCGACGAGCGCGCCCGCGCGGGCCTGTTCCTCGCCATGCAGTACCCGGTCGAGGTCCCCGGCGTGTCCGTGTCGAACTTCCTGCGCACCGCGAAGACCGCGATCGACGGCGAGGCCCCCGCGCTGCGCCACTGGGTCAAGGACGTCAAGGGCGCCATGGAGCGCCTGCGCATGGACGACTCCTTCGCCGAGCGCTCGGTCAACGAGGGCTTCTCCGGTGGTGAGAAGAAGCGCCACGAGATCCTCCAGATGGAGCTCCTCAAGCCGAAGTTCGCCGTCCTCGACGAGACCGACTCGGGCCTCGACGTCGACGCGCTGCGCATCGTCTCCGAGGGCGTCAACCGCGTCCACGGCGCGACCGACGCCGGCATCCTGCTCATCACGCACTACACGCGCATCCTGCGCTACATCAAGCCGGACTTCGTCCACGTCTTCGTCGACGGCAAGGTCGCCGAGGAGGGTGGCCCGGAGCTGGCCGACCGCCTGGAGGAGGAGGGCTACGACCGCTACCTCTCCGGTTCCGTCGAGTCCGCCTCGGCAGCCTCCGCCTGAGCGGTCGCACCACCCCTGAGGAGACGAGCATGACGACCACTGCGCACCCCGCAGGGCACGCAGGACAGCACGTCGGTCCGCCGGCGCGCCTGACCGACGTCGAGCTCGCCGCCGTGCGGGCCGACTTCCCGCTGCTCGAGCGCACCGTGCGCGGTGGTCGTCCGCTCGTCTACCTCGACTCCGCGGCGACGGCGCAGAAGCCGCAGGTCGTCCTCGACACCGAGGTCGACTTCTACGAGGAGCGCAACGCGGCCGTGCACCGCGGCGCGCACCAGCTCGCCGAGGAGGCGACCGAGGCGTTCGAGGACGCCCGGGCCGACGTCGCGGCGTTCGTCGGCGCGCGCCCGGGCGAGATCGTCTGGACGTCCGGTGCGACGGCCGCGATCAACCTCGTCGCGTACGGGATCTCGAACGCGACGCTCGGCCGCGGGGGAGAGGCGGCCCGCCGCTTCGCGCTCGCGCCGGGCGACGAGATCGTCGTCACCGAGGCGGAGCACCACGCGAACATCGTCCCGTGGCAGGAGCTCGCGGCCCGCACCGGGGCCGTCCTGCGCTGGTTCGAGGTGGACGACGACGGGCGCGTGCGCGTCGAGGACGCCGCGACCGTCATCACGGAGCGCACGCGGATCGTCGCGTTCGCGCACGTGTCGAACGTGACGGGCGCGGTCACCCCGGTCGAGCCGATCGTGGCCCGGGCGCGCGAGGTCGGGGCGCTCACGGTGCTCGACGCGTGCCAGTCCGTGCCGCACCTGCCGGTCGACCTGCCCGCGCTCGGCGTCGACTTCGCCGCGTTCTCGGCGCACAAGATGCTCGGCCCCACGGGTGTGGGTGTGCTGTACGGGCGGCGCGAGCTGCTCGAGGCGCTGCCGCCCGTGACGACCGGCGGGTCGATGATCGAGGTCGTCACGATGACGGAGTCGTCGTACATGGCGCCGCCGCAGCGGTTCGAGGCGGGCACGCAGCCCGTCGCGCAGGTCGTCGGGTTCGGCGCCGCCGCGAAGTACCTGCACGAGCTCGGCATGGACGGCGTCGCCGCGCACGAGCACGAGCTCGCCGCGGAGCTGCTGCGCATCGGGGAGATCCCCGGCGTGCGCATCATCGGCCCGCGCGAGCCGGCCGACCGGCTCGCCGTCGTGTCGTTCGTCGTGGACGGCGTGCACGCGCACGACGTCGGCCAGGTGCTCGACGACGCGGGCATCGCCGTGCGCGTCGGTCACCACTGCGCCCAGCCCCTGCACCGCCGGTTCGGGGTCGCCGCGACCGCGCGCGCGTCCGCGTCGGTGTACACCACACGCGAGGACGTCGACGCGTTCCGGGAAGCATTGGCCGGGGTCCGGGCGTTCTTCTCGGTGGACTGAGAGAGGACCCGATGAGCTCGATCGAGCAGATGTACCAGCAGGTCATCCTCGACCACGCCAAGTCCCCGCACGGCCGGGGCCTGGTCGAGGTGGCGGATGGCGCGACGAGCGGCCAATCGCACCAGGTGAACCCCACGTGCGGCGACGAGGTGACGCTGCGCGTCGAGCTCGCCGGCGACACGATCGACCGCGTGAGCTGGGAGGGGCAGGGCTGCAGCATCTCGCAGGCGTCCCTGTCCGTGCTCACCGACCTCGTGTCCGGCCGGCCCGTGACCGAGGCAGAGCACCTCGGCGAGGTCTTCCGCGAGCTCATGGGCTCGCGCGGCAAGGGCCTCGACGAAGCCGCGGAGGACGAGCTCGGCGACGCCACCGTGTTCACGGGCGTGTCGCGCTACCCTGCGCGTATCAAGTGCGCCCTGCTCGGCTGGGCCGCGCTGCGCGACTCGCTCGTCACCTCGGGCGCCCTGAGCACGGTGGGCGACCCATCAACGGCAGCAGCTTCCGACGCGGCGCTCGCCGCGCGGGGAACGACGGAGGAGAACCGATGACCACCGAGACCGGCGCGCCCGCCGAGGGCGTCACGCCCAGCCCGCCGAACGTCGCCGACGTCGAGGAAGCCATGCGCGACGTCATCGACCCCGAGCTCGGCATCAACGTCGTCGACCTCGGCCTCGTCTACGGCATCCAGATCGACCAGAACAACCACGCCGTCATCGACATGACGCTCACGTCCGCGGCGTGCCCGCTGACCGACGTCATCGAGGACCAGTCCGCCCAGGCCCTCGAGGGCCTCGTCGACGGCTTCCGCGTCAACTGGGTCTGGATGCCGCCGTGGGGCCCGGAGAAGATCACCGATGACGGCAAGGACCAGCTCCGCGCGCTGGGGTTCAACGTCTGACGCCTGCCTCGACGTCCCACCGACGCCGCGTCCCCTCGGGGGCGCGGCGTCGTGCTGTCTCCGGCCGTTCGACCCGCAGGTCTCGGCCCGCGGACGTACCGCATCGGGACGGCCGCTGCTCACGATCCGATTGCGATCCTTCCGGTGCGTTGACGAGGAGTGTCCTGAGTGTTGGGATATGTGCGCCCACACCACTTTTCGGAGGATGACGTGACACAGCAGGACCAGACCGGCGCGGGCGGTTCCCCGCGGCAGGTGCGTTACCGCGGCCGGCACCTCCCGATGGTCGCGGTGGTCATCGCGGCGACGATCGCCACCGCGCTGGCGTACAGCGGCATGGTCCTGTTCGGTCTCGAGGTGGCGCACATGTCGCCGCTCGAGGCGTACGGGCTGGCGGGCTTCCTCGAGATCAGCCTCGTCGCGGTGGCGCTCATGGCGCGCAACGCGGCGCTGGAGGGGCGCCCGTACGGTGTCCTGCTCGCGCTCACGTGGGTGCTCTCGGGCACGTCGGGCCTGTTCGCGGCGCTGCACGAGATCGCGGTCCCGACGGCGAGCACCCCGTACATGGTGGTGTTCCGGTTCGTGCCGCCGCTGGTGGCGGCGCTCATGTGGCACCTCGCCCTCGTGGGGGAGCGGCACATGGTGACGGGCCACACGCTCGAGGAGCGCCGTCGTGAGCTGCGCGTCCACGGGTACGTCTCCGCGCTGGAGCAGTGGCGCGACGCACGCGCCGACAGCGCTGGCTCGGCCGGGGACCTGCGCAAGGTCCGCGCCGCGCACGAGCGGCAGCGCGCCGCGCGTGACGCCGCGCTCAAGCTGCTCACGGTCGAGGACTTCGAGCGCCGCATGCAGGTCTGGGTCGACCGCCTGGAGGCCGCGGAGCGCCACGGCAACCGGCTCGACCTCATCGGGGCGAGCTCCGTGAAGCGCGGCACCGCGCGCGGGTCGGCCGAGGCGCCAGCGGCGTCGGAGGTTCCCGCGGTGGTGGTCGCCCGGACGGTGGCACCCGCCGAGGGGCTCGTCGAGGCGCACCGCCAGGAGACCCTTGCGCTGGAGCCCGCGCGCGACGCCGAGCTCCTCGTGGCGGAGGAGGCCTCGCCGGCCGCCGAGCCGGTCCCGGACGAGGCGTCCGCCGCGTCGGACCAGGAGAGCCCCGAGGCCCTCGCGCCGGTCGAGGCACCCGCCGTCGCGCAGGACGACGAGCCGATGGACGAGGCGGACGACGAGAAGCCCTACGTGCCGCAGACGGCGTTCGAGGCGCTCCCCGATCTCGAGGCGCGGGTCAAGGAGCTGTTCGGGCGCGCCCAGCCGCTCCCCTGGGACCAGCCCGTCCCGGAGGAGGACACCTCGGCGCCGGTCGTGGAGCCTCCGGCCGTGACGGGCCACACCCGACGCGTCGAGGTCTTCGACCTCGTCGGCGGATCGACCGGCGCGTCGGCCCCGGCGACGGACGCCGACGACGCCTCCCTCGGCGAGGACCCGACCGCGGAGCGCGACCGCCGCATCGTCGAGCTCGCCCGCCAGGGCATGAAGCAGGGCGAGATCGCCCAGAAGGTCTCGGCGTCGCGGTCGACCGTGAGCCGCGTCGTGCGCCGCTACGAGGACCAGCGGCCCATGGCGGACGACGACCGCGAGCTCGCGAACGCCTGATATGTAGGCCGTTCTGTCAAGTGGCAGGTTGGAGCACCCGCCTCGGACCGTCGTCCGGGACGGGTGCTCCTCTTGTCGCGTGGTGCCGTGGTGCGGGGGTGCAGCGTGTCGTTGTCGACGCGTGGTCCAGACTGATATGCGCGGGTTGGTTACCGCATGACGGGTTGTTCGGCAGGAGCGGGACCATCGGGGTGTCTGAGGTCGAGCGTGGCCGTTGTGGCTGCTCACAGGCGTTTCGTGGGTCGCTCCTCGCGCTGCGCACGACGCGTGGGGCACGGGCGGCAAGCTTGGTTGACCCGGGGGTGGTCGGGGTGGGTCGGGCTAGGGCGTGTCTCCCAACTCTGAGGTGGGTTGGCGGCAGACTCGCGGGCGTGAGTCGTTTCCAGGTGCTGGCGGACGAGCAGTGGGAGCGGATCGAGCCGTTGCTGCCGTCGAATGCGGGCAAGGTCGGTCGCCCATTCGGTGATCACCGCACCGTGGTCGAGGGCATCGCGTACCGGTATCGGACCGGGATCCCTTGGCGCGACCTGCCTCGTGAAGCGTTCGGTCCGTGGCAGACCGTGTGGAAGCGACACAAGAAGTTCGCCGACGACGGCACCTGGGACCGGATCCTTGTCCAGCTGCTGGCCGAGGCCGACGCGGCCGGTCAGATCGACTGGACCGTGTCGGTGGACTCCACGATCAACCGCGCCCATCAGCACGCGACGAACACGACGCGTCGCAAGCAGGACACAGGGGGCGACGTCGAATCACAAGAACCGCGGGACACGGATCGTCAACAGTGAACCTGCAGGTCACGGCATCGGCCGGTCTCGTGGCGGGCTGACGAGCAAGATCCACCACGCGGTCGACGGGCGCGGCCGCCCGCTCGCCGTTGTGGTGACTCCGGGGCAGTCGCACGACGGGCGAGCGTTGGAGGTCGTGCTCGCAGACATCTGGGTGCCACGACTCGGCGCAGGCCGACCGAGGACAACCCCGGACGCCGTGCTCGGCGACAAGGCGTACTCCTCGCGCGGCAACCGGGCGATGCTGCGCCGACGCGGGATCCGGGTCGTGATTCCCGAGCCGTCCGACCAGCAGGCCAACCGGAAGCGGCGCGGTGCGAGGGGTGGGCGCCCACCGAAGCTCGACCGCGAGACCTACAAGCGGCGCAACGTCGTCGAGCGGTCCTTCAACCTGCTCAAGCAGTGGCGCGGCCTGGCCACCCGCTACGACAAGCACGCCGTCGTCTACCGTGCAGGCGCCGTCTTGGCCGCGATCATCACCTGGCTGCGGAGTTGAGCCCTTCGAGCGGACTCAACGCCACTCCTCCCACTTCGCGATCGCCTCGGAGGCTGCCGCCGCATCACCGAGACGGGTCGATTCCGGCCACGGGGGCCGCTCGACATGGCTCGTCCACGTCGGATGAACCAGCGCAAACGTGCCGTCAACCAAACTGACGACGACGTCGTCCGAGGGCCCGAACCGCGCTTCGACGCGCTCGATCTGTCCGGCCAATTCGTGATCGGGACTCAACTCCAACACGATCTCGCGGAGCACCGCGGCGAAGTTGTCATCCGCAGGTGGCCCCGAGCCATCACGACTCCACCACTCGTCCGAAAGCCTGAGCACAGCCACCCGCCGATCGTGCCACCTCTGCAGTTAGGAGACGTGCCCTAGTCGGGCAGGATGGCCAGGGACCAGCACCAGCCGGAGAGCTCGCGGGCGATCGCGGTGGTGGCCACGGTGTGCTTCTTGCCGTGGGCGTCGT
>NZ_JBVIFN010000016.1:0-39418 GCF_055571305.1 Cellulosimicrobium sp. NPDC030954 | reverse complement strand
CGAGCACACCACGACCGAGGCAGACCACACCACCATCACGAGCCACCTCCTGGACTGGATCAGCCACCGCTGACCACTTCCGAAACAGGCCCTAGTACGGGCCTCGTATCGTCGTGGCATGGGCGAGCAGTGGAAGAGCACCAGTTCCAGCGCAGTCCTGTCTGGGCGGCGCAACCGCGACACGGCACCCGAGGTCGCCCTGCGGCGGGCACTTCACGCCCGAGGGGTGCGCTTCCGCCTGCAACGCAGGCTCGCACCTTCCTGCACACCTGACATCGTCCTACCCTCTCGCCACGTCGCGGTGTGGGTGGACGGGTGCTACTGGGACTCGTGCCCACAGCACGGGCGACGCTCACCGTTCACAGGGCCCAACGCCGCCCTCTGGGAAGCGAAGATGACTCGGACCAGGGCGCGAGACGCCGCCGCGACCGAAACCGCTCAGAGCCTCGGGTGGACTGTCGTGCGCGTCTGGGAGCACGAGGTGACATCGGACCGCGGGGCGGCAGCACAGACAGTGCTGGACGCCTGTGACCGGCGCTCGACATAAGGGCTTTAGGGAACCCGGACGCACTAGGTGTGATGTCCGGGCAGGCTGTTGAGTCTGCTGATGGGCGAGCCGCCGATCGCGGAGATACCTGTGCGCGATCAAGGACGCCTGGTCCGGGCGGATTGCGGGCTACTCGATGGACTCACGCATGAAGTCCTCGCTCGCCGTCACCGCGCTCAACAACGCCACCGTCCTACGGGAAGTCACCCCCCGCGACCGCAGAGCAGACTGAGTCACCCCGGCGTGTCCGGGGACTGGGTTTCGTGCGTCAAGCCGAGTCGGCTTGGCGTTGGTGGTGACTGTAGTAGGCCGCTTCGGCTTCGACCGGGGTGAGGTCGTCGATGGATCCGTGGGTGCGCTCGGTGTTGAACCAGTGGACCCAGTCCAAGGTGGCGGCCTCGACGTCGTCGAGGCCCTTCCGGGGGCCTTCGGGGCGGATGAGCTCGGTCTTGTAGAGCCCGATCTGGGACTCGGCCAGGGCGTTGTCGTACGCGTCCCCGACGGACCCGACCGATGCGTCGATGCCGTGGTCGATGAGGCGGTCGGTGAACGCGATCGAGGTGTACTGGCTGCCGGCGTCGGTGTGGTGGACCAGCCCGGACAGGTCCACCACTCCCTCGGTGCGCCGGGTCCACAGCGCCATCTCCAGGCAGTCCAGCACCAGGCTGGTCCGCATCGATGTCGCTGCCCGCCAGCCCAGGATCCGGCGGGAGTGGACGTCGAAGACGAACGCGACGTAGACCATGCCCGACCAGGTCGGGACGTAAGTGAAGTCCGCGACCCACAACGTGTTGGGCGCGATCGCGGCGAAGTGCCGGTCGACCAGATCGGCGGCACGGACCGCCGCCGGCCCCGGTGGCCCCACACGTCGCGCCTTGCCCCGCACCACCCCGGTGATGCCGAGCTCGCCCATGAGGCGCTCCACGGTGCACCGGGCGATGTCGTGCCCGTCCCTGCGCAGTCGCAGCCACAGCTTCCTGGCACCCAGGACCCGTCGCTTGGACCACTCCTCGAACACGACCTTGCGCAGCTGCTCGTCACGCACCGCCCGGCGCGAGGGGGCACGGCCTCGAGCCTCGTAGTACGTGGACGGGGCGATCGGGACGCCCTGCTCGCGCAGGACAGCGACGATCGGCTCGACTCCCCAACGCAGACCACCCACGGAGCGATCCTTGTGCGCCTCGATGAACGCCACTACCTGGTCTGTGGCCGGTCGAGCTCGGCCGCGAAGAAAGCCGACGCCGCTTTCAAGATCTCGTTCGCCCGACGCAGCTCGGCGTTCTCGCGCCGCAACCGCTTGATCTCCGCCGACTCCTCGGACGTGATCCCGGGGCGTTGACCGGCATCGACCTGCCCGCGGCGCACCCACTGCCGCAACGTCTCGGCCGAACCGATCCCGAGCTTGCGCGCGACCTCGCGGATCGCCTCGTACTCCGTGCCGTAGTTCGGTCGCACCTCAGCGACCATCCGCACCGCACGCTCCCGCAACTCCGGCGGGTACTTCGAGGGACGTGCCATGACCATTGTCTCGCCCCGGGTCTGATGGAGGCTCTGGTGTGCCCCGGCTTCTGTGGAGTCGGGTTTTTGGAATCTAGGCCACGGTGATCGTTGCTGCGTTCTCGAACTCTACGGGTGTCAGCCAGCCGAGCGCGGAGTGCCGGCGCTGGCGGTTGTGGAAGATCTCGAGGTACTCGAAGATCGCGTTCGCCAACTCCAGGCGGGTGCGCCATCGACGCCGGTCAAGGAGCTCGACCTGCATGCGCGACCAGAAGCTCTCGATGACGGCGTTGTCGTAGCAATCGCCGATCGATCCCATCGACGGCACCAGGCCGGAGTCCTTGGCCCGGGTGGTGAAGGCCCAGGACCCGAACTGGACGCCGTGGTCCGAGTGGATGATCGTCCCGGCCGGTGGCCGGCGGTTCTCGATGGCCATGCCCAGTGCGTTGGTGACCAAGGCGGCGGTGGGCGAGGAGTCGATCGACCACCCGACGACTCGCCGGGAGCAGACGTCGAGCACCACGGTGCAGTACACCTTGCCCTCCCGGGTGGGGTGCTCGGTGATGTCGGTGACCCACAGCTCGTTCACGCCATCACGGGCGAACTGCCGGTCTACCAGGTCGGTGGAGATCAGGTCGGGGCGGGCCCGACGCCACTTCGGTCGCCCGCCGACGCCCTTGAGCCCGGCGCGGGCCATGAGCATCTCAACGGTCCCGTGCCAGACCTGGATGCCGTGGCCCTTGGCGAGCTCGGCGTGCACCCGCCGGGCGCCGTAGATGCCCCGGGAGGCGGTGTGGATGGTGCGGATGGTCTCGGTGAGCAGGGTATGCCGCACATGACGGGCTGAGGGTGCCCGCACTAGCGAGGCGTAGTAACCGGACTCCGAGCAACCGAGGGCCCGCACTGCGGGCTGAACTGGCAGCCCTTCGCCGGCCATCACCGCGATCGCTTCGAACCGCCTTTTGGGGGCACCACCCTCCCCAGCAGCTCGCTCGCGCGCCGGTGGATCGCCAGCTCGGTCTCGAGCTCGACGATCCGCTTCCTCGCCGCGGCCAGCTCGGCCTTCTCCACACTGCTCGGGCCCGGCTCGAGGCCCTTGTCGATGCGGTCCTGGCGCCGCCAGGCGTAGATCGTCTGGTCGCTGATCTCCAGATCACGCGCCACGTCCGCGACCTTGCGGCCCGATTCGAGCAGGTCCAACACCTTGCGCCGGAACTCCGACGGATACCCACGACGTCCCACGAGGCCCCTCCTACAGGGTCAGGTGGCACAAGAATCCAGTAATCCGACTCCACGGAACGCGGGACACACCAGCCTCCACTGAACCCGGGGCGAGACAACGCGCTTCGGCATACTTCGCCAGGAGAACGTGCTCCCAAAATGAGTGCCCGGTTCGTTCGCGAGCTCGCCGGCGACGGGGTGCCCGTCGCGGTGACGTGCCGGGTGGTGGGCATCTCTCGCTCAGGCTTCTACGAAGCCGACCAGCGCGCGCCTTCGGCGCGGGCGGTCTGCGACGAGGCGTTGGCCTCGACGATCACCCGGATCCACCAGGCGTCGCGGGCGACCTACGGTGCCCCGCAGGTGCATGCCGAGCTCCGGTTGGGGCTGGGGATCCGGTGCGGGCGCTAACGCGTAGCACGCCTGATGCGCGACGCGGGCCTTGTCGGGGTGTGTCACCGGCGCAAACGCCGAGGCCACCGTCCGGCACCGGCGCCGCACGAGGACCTGGTGCGGCGCGACTTCACCGCCAGCGGCCCGGACCGGCTGTGGTGCACCGACATCACCGAGCACCCCACCAGCGAAGGGCGCGTGTACTGCTGCGCGGTCCTGGACGTGTTCACCCGCCAGGTCGTGGGCTGGTCGATCGCCGACCACATGCGCTCCGATCTCGTCGTCGACGCGCTCGAGATGGCCCGCTGGAGACGCCGCCCGCGCCGGGGACCATCGTGCATGCCGATAGAGGCAGTCAGTACACCTCGTGGATCTTCGGTCACCGTCTGCGCGAGGCCGGGCTGCTCGGATCGATGGGCCGGGTGGCCTCGTCCGTGGACAACTCGATGATCGAGTCGTTCTGGGCGACCATGCAGCGCGAGCTCCTGGACCGCCAGCACTGGCCAACCAAGGCCGAACTCGCGTCCGCGATCTTCGAGTGGATCGAAGGCTTCTACAACCCGTGCGCCGACACTCCGGACTCGGCTACCGCAGCCCCACCGAAACCCTTCACACCGCCGCCGGCCTCGCGGCATGATCAACCAACAGAACCTGTCCGGGAAACCGGGTCAGGCTCCGAACGCCTCATTGCCCGCCAGCTCCCGGAGTGACGTTCAGCAGCCATCCCCGCGCTCGACCAACCATCCTGCACCTGCTGGCGGGTGTGTCACCTCACAACGCGCGGGCTATGAGGGTGCCGCGCCGTCCTCTCCAGTTCCGTCTGCATCCGCATCGTCGCTCAAGGAAACATCCCCGGAGTCGATCGCGAACTTTGAGCGCCAACGGTCCACGGCGGCCCGCACGACCGTGACGGTCGCCTCCACGGCAAGGCCGACTGCGAAGGCTGTCGCAATACTTGCCAGATCGCGATCTGCGTCGGGAACGGCGGGTTCAGCCGGTCGAACCCCCACGCCCTCGGCCAGCAACTCAGCCACGAGTGTCTGCGCGTGTGTAGCCGCCTTGCCTGTCAGCCTGACCTCTACGCTCACGAACTCATCCTCTCGGTACCCAGGTTGCCAGCATATTTGCATCCGCGCCCCAACGTTGCGTACGAGGCCCAGCTGCTGAGCGGCCGTCCCTGCTCTGCGTCCAGTAGAACACGGATCGCGTGTAGCGCCGCCTGCGCTGATGTCCTTCCTCTCGCAACAGCGGGCAGATACTCGGCAAGAAACTCGCTGGCTCGACTGTCGTTGATCGGACCAAGTGTGCCGAGCACACTGTGGGCACCTCCGACGAGGAACTGAAGCGCTTGCTCCGAAGTGTCGCTCCCGTGGACGTCAGTGACCGCACCAGTCCAGCAAGCATTGAGCACGACGACGGCACCCTGTCTGAGCCCTTTGAGATCAACTGCCTGACAAGTTTCACCGGTGGCGAGGCGCAGACGCTGACCGCGTTGAAGGACCTCTCCATGGCCCGCGAACAACAGGACGCCCACGCCCTGCTCACCGGCGACCTTCGAAAACTCCTCAAGGTTGGTGAATAGGTCCAGGCGACTGCCTGCCGCACCCGAGACCCGCACTGCCACCCTGAGGTCATTGAGGGCGGCCGCGAGAGACAGGTCAAAGTGACCGGCCCACTTCGAGCCGCGCGGGACTTGTTGATTGATGGTCGGACCCGGCGTGAGCACGACGGGCGCGGTTGCCCCCAGCGGTTGGCCGCCAATGGCGATGGCCGTGAACGGGAACTCCCACATCGCGCCGACCGGCACAACAGCGATGCCCTCTGCTCGCGTTCCAATCGCCCTCGCAAGCGCATCCACAGGGAAAAGCCGGTCAGAAAGCGCGGTCATGGCCTGAACATCCCACGGTCGAGTCCAGGCCTTGCCAGCCTTCTGGTCAACACTGCCCGGAGGTGGTGTCAGCAGGACTTGCAGCAGTTCGAATGCCTCAGCGTCCTCGCCAGAATCCAGTGACCACGTACGTACATCCGCAGCGAGGCCGGCGCCGACTAGAACTGAAAGTCCATACAGCCGTTTGGCTGTGCCCATCGACAGCATTGTCAGAAGAATCGGATGAGGCGAATCGATTACGGCCTCGACGTCTGCGGCTCCGACAGGTCGCCAGAAGGCCGCTGACTCGACAGCCGCTCGGGCAGTCTTGTCGAGCTCATCGGCCCAGATTCGGGCGCGGGCATCAGGACGTTTCGTACCGTTGCGTAGGCGTGCGGCAGTCGAGGAATTGCCGACAATGAGTAGTGCCTTGACGACCCGCGCCGCGTCTAGGTGTTCGAACGGTAGACGGGTCATGTAGGAGAGGAGGTGCTCAATGTCTTCCGCGACACTGGCGTCGACAGACCTCGCCAGTTGGTATACGCCGAGACCACGCGCGGCGTCGAGGAGATCGAACGCACCGAAAATCATTGAAGCCGCTTCGTCCCAGCGTTCGGAGATGAGGTGACAGTCAGCCAGTCGTGCACGCACCCGTACTTGGTCATGCAGCGTCGTAACGGTCTGCTCCTCCAAGTTCGCGAGGGCATTGAATGCCTCGCGGTAATTGGACTCCGCCGCGTCGTAGGATCCTTGAGACCAGAGCATGCTCCCGTAGCGGACGAGAATCGCCGCGCGGTTTGAAGCGCTCTCACCCAACCTGTCAATGGACTGACGGTAGAGCGAGTCGGCGGTGCGCTTGAAGCCGAGTCCCGACATCGCGACGGCCATATTCCCCAGCGATTCTCCAGACCAGAGGCCGAAGTTCGATGCGAGGGAGTCGTTCGCGCGAAGCAGAGCATGCATGTCGTAGGCCCACGCTGCGGCCCGGATGTACCTGTGGTGCTCGAGTCCAACCCGGACTCGAAGTCGATCCATGAAAAGTCTGAGAAGGGAGTTCGACTCCGGCAGCCGAGGGCCCAGCGATTCGTACATGGTCAGGAAGCCGTGAGGCGAGTCCGAGTTCGAATCATTACGCGGTGCGTCACGCCACTGGCCGAGCCGCAGCGACAGTTCGGCCCGGTAGGCCCTCAGCGTCATGAGCTGGGCCGAGACCTCGAGAGTGATCTGACTGCCCTTGACTCTCACGCCATCGGCGAACGCATCGGGGGGCAGTCGAGCTGAACGCACGATGTCGAGCGCACCCACCAGGTCGCCTCTCGCTTCGGCATCGAATGCGCCTCCCAGAACGTCTACAAAGCGGTCGTACTCCTCGCCTCGGGGCGGGTTCTCGATGGGCCGCTCGATCCTGCCGCTCCCCGAGGTGGGAATCTCTTCCTGGTTAGTCATACGAGTCGCCCTAGTTCGACCTCAAGCTGAATAAATTGCGTGACCGTAGGATCGAGAAGTTCGGGACGACGACTCGTTCCGTGGGATTCGCGCGACCTGAAAAGCGCTTCCATATCACGCGCATGACCGAGATTGGAAAGATGGGATTCAAAAGCCGTTTGCCCTTGCCTGCCGCTCTCCTCTAGTATCTGTACCGCGCGATCAAGAGCGAGGCGGATCGGCGGTTCGTCATCCATTACCCGCCCCAGCGCCACTTTGTGTTCGATGCGCTCCTTACTCATTCGCAACTGGACGAACGGATCCCAGGGCTCTTGGATCGCGTACGCATGTGCCGCTCCGAGCAAGAGCGTTCCAATCCTGGCAAGCGCATCGCGAGTCTCCTCGTAGCCGTCACGTACCTGTTCCGACAAGCGAAGGTGAGCGTGAGCGTCGTCTGCTAGCAGCACCGAATGACCAACTTGCATTCCGCTCTCGGTTAGCACGTCGCGAGCCTGGCGAACCAGGTCGGCGCGCAGGTGGCTCGTCGAGGACTGGGAGAGATGCCACGCGATCGCACGTAAGGCACCGACTAATGCGGCACCTTGGAAGAGAGTCGCGGCGCGGTCCGCCAGTCGGCGAGAGAAGTTGTGGTCGGTATCGCAGTTCCACAACGTGGCTATCACGCCGAGAGGCTGCAAGACCGAGCCCACACGCATTTCTCGGGACGCTTCAGCAGCGACCAAGTGCAAGATGGCATCCGCCCTCTCGTCGGGGTCGCCGCCCAGACCTGTGACATCGACAAGAACACTGGCGAAACGGAGCATGTCAGAGTCCACATCGACGCGCGGGTCGTCGTCTAGGCTTCGAGCGGCTGGCTCAGCCCCGTAGTAGAACTGCCTGTAGTTCCAGTCCCCCTCTAGTGCCTCCAGGTGCGGATACCTCACGTCGGCCCTCGTGCTCCATGCGGCAGGTCTTGTCACTTCAAGAGTATCGATGAGTTGCAGATCCCGGCGTGATGCATGAGGGTGAATACCAGCCGGGCCGAAACGGTCACGTCCATCGCCATGGTCAATTCGGCGTGCACGCGCCGGTAGCCGTAGGTGCCGCGCGAGGCGACGTGGACCTCCCGGATCAGCCCGGTGAGCCACTGGCGGCGCAGCTGCGTCGGGGACGTGGCGCAGTTGCGGTACCGGTAGTAGCCCGGCTTGCTGACTCCCAGGACACGGCAGCAGGTCAGGACCGGGTGCCCGGCGGCGACGAGGGTGTCGATCACCGGGTGGATCCTTTTGGGTGCGGGGCCTCCTGCCCGAGCAGGTTCGACGCGACGCGCAGGATCTCGACCTCGCGTTCCAGCTCGCGGATCCGTGCCCGCGCTCGTCGCAGGTCGGCACTCTCGGTCCGCGGGACACCCTCGATCTCGCCACGGTCGATGCGGTCCTGACGCAGCCAGTTCTGCAAGCAGCTCGCGCTGATCGACAGGTCACCCGCGACCGCGCTGGCAGGCCTGCCGGCCCGCACGAGGGCGACCGCCCTGGCACGGAACTCGGGTGGATACGGCTTCGGCATGTTCGAACTTCCTCGCTGGAGAAGCTGAACCACCAGGCCCGATCTGGTAACCGAACCGTGGGGCAGGTCAAGGTGTCACCTATATGTGCAGCAGTCCCAAACGGTAAACTCGGAGGAACGCTGGCCGTGGTTGTAGGAGCCTCGTGACTTTCGCAAAAACAAGGTTCTCAGGTGTGGGCAGGGGTTCTCAAACACTCTACGGAGGTCCACCGGAGAGACCCTCGCCGAGACCAGGTTGACGACCTGCGGCGGCGAGGGCCTCGTCTTTTCTCCGCAGCTCGCGAGGCGCTTCGCGTGCTCCCCGCCGGTGGTTAGAAGTCCTCGCGACGGATGCCGAGGCGTGCGCGCTCGGCCGTGGCACGGTCGCGGTCCACCCACTCGATCTCGTACCGTCCGGTGCGCCGCGAGCCGCGACCGCCCTCCCACTCGAGGTACCCGTCGCGCATCTCGGCGACGTAGGTCCACGGCGGGTAGTCCTCGACGGCGCGCTCCTTGGCGCCGTCGTCCCAGACGACCACGAGCCACACCCAGGGATGCGGCGTGAAGGTGAACAGGCCGCGGAAGTGCCCGAGCGACGTCGCCACGTGACCCATCGTTACACCGTCGCGGCGCAGCAGGGCGAGCCCGTCCTCGAACGCGTCGAGGTCGGGCTCAGGTTCGGGCTCTCTCCGGCGGCTGCGCACGGGTCATCCTCTCCCGGCAGTGCGCGCAGGGGAAGCCATCGCCCTGGTCGCTGCGCCGCTCGGACGCGCCGCACCTATGCTGGCCGCGTGGTGCTCACCGAGCTCGTCACCGTCCCGGGTGGGACGTTCCGCATGGGTTCCGACCGGCATTACCCCGAGGAGGGGCCGGCGCACGACCGGGAGGTCGAGTCGTTCCTGCTGGAGCGGCACCCGGTGACGAACGCGCAGTTCGCGGCGTTCGTCGCGGACACGGGGTACGTCACGGTCGCGGAGCGCGCGCTCGACCCGGCCGACTTCCCGGGGGCCGACCCGGCGGACCTCGTGCCCGGGGGGCTCGTGTTCACCCCGACGACGGGTCCTGTCGACCTGAGCGAATGGCGCCAGTGGTGGCGGTGGCAGCCGGGGGCGTCGTGGCGTTCGCCGCAGGGGCCGGGCTCCGACGTCGACGACCGCCCGGATCACCCGGTGGTGCTCGTCGCGTTCGAGGACGCGTCGGCCTACGCGGCGTGGGCGGGGCGGCGGCTGCCGACGGAGGCCGAGTGGGAGCGCGCGGCCCGCGGCGGGCTGGAGGGCGCCGAGTTCGCGTGGGGCGACGAGCTCGCGCCGGGCGGGCGGCGGATGGCGAACACGTGGCGGGGCCGCTTCCCGTACCTCGACGAGGGGTGGGGCGGGACGTCGCCCGTCGGCTCCTACGCGCCGAACGCGTACGGGCTGGTGGACCTCGTCGGGAACACGTGGGAGTGGACGGTCGACACGTTCACGCCCCGCCACGTCGTCCCCGGCACGCGCGGGCCGGACGCCGGGATGCGCCCCAACCTCCTGGCCCCGACGACGTCGCCGCAGGTCATGCGGGTCACCAAGGGCGGGTCGCACCTGTGCGCGCCCGAGTACTGCCGCCGGTACCGGCCCGCGGCCCGGTCCCCGCAGTCGGACGACAGCGCGACGACCCATCTCGGGTTCCGCTGCGCCGCCGACGTCGACGCCGGCTGACGGACGACGAAGGCCCCCGCCGTCGGCGGGGGCCTTCGTCCTGTGCGGAGCGCGCGGGCGGTCAGCCGCAGGTGTACTCGATGCCGTTCTCGTAGTGCGTGCCCGGGCCGAGCTCGGCGCACTTCTCGGCCACCGTGGCGAGGCCGATGCCCAGCACGATGCCGACGATGATCGAGATCACCAGCACGACGGCACCGACGATGATGCCCGCGAGGGCGACGCCGTTCTTGTAGCCGGCCTTCTTCGACTTGTTGAAGGCGACGATGCTGAGGATCAGGCCCACGATCGAGAGGCAGCCGAGGAACGACAGCACGAGGCCGACGATGCCCATCGTCTTGCCGGGGTCCTGGGCAGGGGCGGCGTACCCGGGCGTGCCGGCCTGCGGGGCGCTGTACTGCGGCGCCTGCGGCGCGCCGTACTGGGGTGCCTGCGGGGCGCCGTACTGCGGGGCCTGCGGGGGCTGCTGCGGCTCGCCGGGCTGCGGCGCGCCGTACGCGGGCGGTCCGGAGGGCGGAGTCCCGCCGGACTGCGGGTTCTGGTCGGGCTGGTCGGGGGTCGACATGCGATCTCCTCGGCGATGGGTTCGGGCCCGGCCAGTATGCCGGTCCCGGTCACCCCGCGCCCCGAGCGTTCGCGGCGCGTCTCGAACGCGCGTCGCCGGACCGGCCCGCGTCCACCCGACGGGCCGACCGTCACGAGTCCCACACATCCGGGGGTCGGCGGTGCTCGCGGCGTGCGCGATGATGGGGGGCGTGAACTCTCGGAAGGTCCGATTCGTCCCTGTCGCCCTCCCCGTCGTCCTCAGTCTCGGTGCCGTCGCGGCGCTCGGTGGCTGCGCCGCGGAGAGCGCGAAGGCCGACGGACCGTCCGCGGTCGAGACCGGGCTCGTCGCGCGCGCCGCGGAGCCGAGCGACGGCGTGCTCGTGCTCGACTCGGTCGACCCGGCGGAGCTCGCGCTGACGAGCAGCCAGGCCTTCTTCACGTCCGCGCCCGTGGTCGTCCTCGCGGTCGCCGGCGACGAGGCCGCGCAGGCCACGGCGGCCGCCGCCGCGGTCGAGCTCGCGGCGCCCGTGCTCCTGGTCGGTGGGGCCATCTCCGACGGCGGCCTGCGCACGGAGCTCGCCCGGCTCGGCACCGTCGCCGTCGTCGAGGTCGGCGAGGAGGACGCGCCCCCGGGGCAGGACGACGCGGGCGAGACCCTCGAGCGCGCGACGCTGGGCGACGTCGAGGACGTCGAGCGCGTCCTGCTCGACGTGGGCGCGCTCGGTGCGGACGGGGCGCTCGACCCGCACGACCTCGACGACGTCCGTGCCGCGCTCCCCGAGCGCGGCGAGCCGGAGACGCTCACGGAGGTCCTCGCGCTCACGGAGCCGGGGAGCCTCGACGCGGCGGGCGGCCCGCAGTCCGCGGCGATCGCGACGGCGCGCGCGGCCGGGGCGGTGCCGCTCGAGGTGCCGCAGGGCGACCCGCGGTCCTCGGCGGAGGTCGTCGACGCGCTCGCGGCGGCGAAGGCGCTCGCCGTCGTGGGCATCGGGGCGAGCTTCGGGTCCGCGGAGGACCTCGCGTGGCGGCTGCGCACGGCCGAGGCCGGCGACCTGCTCCCGAGCGGGTCCCAGCTCGTGCTCGCCGACGGGGTGCGGTACGTGGCGGTCGAGGCGGACGCGGTGACGTCGGGCCTCGTGGCGGTGGGGGAGCGGGCGATGTCCGACGCCGTCGCGCGGGCGCAGGACGCGGCGGCCTCGTACGCCCAGGCGGCCCCGGACGACGTCGTGGTCCCGGTGCTCGAGGTCCCCGCGACCCGGGCGTCGTCGAGCGCGGGGACGGACCGGGACTACTCGACGGAGATCCCGGCCGAGGAGCTGCTGCCGCTCGTGGACGCCGCCGCGACGGCGGGCGTGCTGGTCGTCCTGCGGTTCGAGCCGGGGCGAGCGGCCTTCGACGAGCAGGTGGCGGAGTACGCGGACGTCCTCGCCCGCCCGACCGTGGGGGTCGCCCTCGACGTCGACGCCCGGCGCGCCGGCGGGGGCGTCCCGACCGGCACCGTCGAGGCGACCGAGCTGGGTGCGGCGATCGACGCCGTGGGGGAGGTCGTGCGCACGGAGGGGCTCCCGCAGAAGCTCGTCGTGCTGCAGCGCTCGGACGCGGACGCCATCCGCGACGCGGCCGGCCTCGACCTGGGGGCCGGCGAGACGGCGGTCGTGCTGCAGTCCACCTCCGGCGACGGCTACGGCGCGCGTGTCCGCGACTGGGGCGTGCTGCTCGACGGCCTGCCGCAGGGTCTGGTCGGCGGGTGGACCACCGGTTCCTCCGACCCGGCGCGCGACGTCGAGGGCGTGCTCTCGCTCGACCCGAGCCCGCGCTACGTCGCTCCCTCGCGCTGACCCGAGCCGCGTCTCGAGGCGGTTGGCCGCGCCGGGGGGCCCGGGTTAGGGTGTGGCGCTCGCAAAAGCCGAATCGATTCGATCCCAGCCCCAGACGACGAGGTACCCGATGGTCTCGATCATCCCCCAGCCCCTGCAGGTCGAGCCCGGCGCGGGCCACGTCCCCGTCGCCGCGCTGGAGGTCCACGCGCTCGGCCTCGGGCGGACCGCCCCGTGGCTCGGGGACCTGGCCGCCGCGCTCCTGAGCGGCCTCGACGGCGTCGGCGCGACACACGACGACCCGGCGTCCGACGGCACCGGGTCTCCCTCCTCGGCGGGCGCCGCGACGGACTCCGCGGCGGGCTTCGGAACCGCGCTCGTGCTCCGGATCGACGCGCAGGCGGGTCCCGCAGGCTCGACGAGCCCGGAGCGCTACAGCCTCGTCGTCGACGACGGCGGTGTGACCGCGGCCGCGGCCGAGCCGGCCGGCCTGTTCCACGCGCTGCAGACGCTGCGGCAGCTCGTCGAGGCGCCCGGCCCGGGCGACGAGCCCGCGCGGGTGCCGCACGTCGTCGTGCACGACGCGCCCCGCTACCCCTGGCGCGGCCTGTCCGTCGACGTCGCGCGGACGTTCTTCGACCTCGACGCGCTGCGCACCGTGATCGACGTCGCGGCCGCGTACAAGCTCAACGTGCTCCACCTGCACCTCACGGACGACCAGGGCTGGCGCATCGAGTCGCCGTCGCGGCCCGAGCTCGCCAAGCTCTCCTCCGGGACCGACACGTCCGGTGGGAAGGGCGGGCACCTGTCCCTCGCGGACTTCCGGGCGCTGCAGGACCACGCGGCGGAGCGCTTCGTGCGCGTCGTGCCGGAGATCGACGTCCCGGGCCACATCAACGCGGCGACGCACGTCTACGGGGACCTCATGCCCGACGGCGTCGCCACCGACGCGTACTCCGGCATCGAGGTCGGCTTCTCGCGCCTCACGTTCGACCTGCCCGCCACCGAGCCGTTCCTGCGCGACGTGTTCACGGACCTCGCCCACGCGACCGACGGCGAGCACGTGCACCTGGGCGGCGACGAGGTGCTGAAGATGGAGCCCGCGGAGTACGCGCGGTTCGTCGAGCTGTGCGAGCGCGTGATCCTCGAGGCCGGCAAGAAGCCGGTCGCCTGGCAGGAGGCGGCCAAGGCACCGCTGCGCCCGGGCACGATCGTGCAGTACTGGGACACGCACCCCATGGACCTCACGTACCTCGTCGACGCCGCGAAGGCCGGGGCGCGCATCCTCCTGTCGCCGGCGAACCGCGTCTACCTCGACATGCGGTACACGGCGGACTTCGACCCGGCCCTGGGCCAGGACTGGGCCGGCCTCGTCGAGGCGCGCGACTCCTACGGCTGGGAGCCCGAGGAGGTCGTGCCGGGTCTGCCGGCCGACACGATCGAGGGCGTCGAGGCGGCCGTCTGGACGGAGCGGATCCCGACGCTCGACGCGCTGTTCACCATGCTCCTGCCGCGCCTGAGCGCCGTCGCCGAGGTGGGCTGGACCGCACCGGACCGCAAGGACTGGGACGACTACCGCCGTCGCGTGGCGCGCGAGGCGCACGTCTGGCGGCGCGCAGGGATCGCGTTCCACGAGTCGGCGCAGGTCGACTGGTGACGCGTCAGATCCAGGTCGGCAGCCACATGTGCAGGCGCCAGAACCAGTAGGGCACCTGCCACGCCGTCCAGATGGGGTAGAAGAACA
Organism: Cellulosimicrobium sp. NPDC030954; assembly: GCF_055571305.1. Taxonomy (NCBI): domain Bacteria; kingdom Bacillati; phylum Actinomycetota; class Actinomycetes; order Micrococcales; family Promicromonosporaceae; genus Cellulosimicrobium; species Cellulosimicrobium sp. NPDC030954. The sequence continues at coordinate 25,128 of NZ_JBVIFN010000016.1, read as the reverse complement.
CGCTGACGGCGCCGATCGTCGTGAGCAGGACCGTGAGCCCCACCCGCAGGCGCGCCCGCGCGACCGGGCGGTGCTCGGTGCGTTCGAGCGCGAGCGTCATCGCGTACACGAGCGTGAGCACGACCCACGGGGTGAACACGATCGAGTAGAACGTGAAGATCGTCCGCTCGGCGTAGAGGAACCACGGGGCCCACCCGGCGACGATCCCGCTGAGGACGGCGAGCGCCCGCCAGTCCTTGAGGCGGACGAGCGCCCAGAGCGCGACGAGGATCGCGAGCGCCGCCGTCCACCACAGCACGGGGTTGCCGAGCGACGTGATCGCGCGGGCGCACCGCTCGACCTCGCACCCGGCCTCGCCGGGGTCGTAGGAGCGCCAGTAGAACGACGTCGGCCGCCACTGGAGGATCCACCCGAGCGGGTGCGCCTCGTACGTGTGCTCGGACGTGAGCCCGTTGTGGAAGTCCCACATCTTGAGGTGGTACTCCCACAGGGACCGCAGCGCGGGCGGGAGCCACGCGACGCCCTCGCCGGGGTGGTCGAGCGCCCACTGGCGCATGTAGGCCCCGGGGGTGCGGAACCACGACGTCCACGCTCCGAGGTAGGCGAGCGCCGCCGTCGGGAGCATGACGAGCGCGGCGGGGATCGCGTCGCGCACGAGCGCGTCCTCCCACCAGCGCCCGACGCCCGCCGTGCGCCGCGCCGTCGCGTCCCACAGCACCGACACGACGGCGAAGACGGCGAGGAAGTACAGCCCGGACCACTTGACCCCGCACGCGAGGCCCAGCGCGACGGCCGCCGCGAAGCGCCACCACCGCCACCCGAGGCCCGGCCCGTAGCGTCCGATCGTCCCGCCGGCGTCGAGGATCGCGCCGCAGCGGTCGGCGAGCCGCCGCCGGGCCTGCTCGCGGTCGAGGAGCAGGCACCCGAACGCGACGAGCACCCAGATCATGAGCATGTTGTCGAGCAGGCCGGTGCGCGAGTGCACGATCGCCTCGCCGTCCACGGCCATGAGCGCGCCCGCGACGATCCCCATCGCGGTCGAGGCGAACAGCCGTCGTGCGATCCGCGCCACGAGCACGACGGCGACCACCCCGACGACCGCGGACGCGATCCGCCACGTCCACGGGTTCTCGGCGCCGCCGAAGAACCTCATGCCGAGGGCGATCATCCACTTGCCGAGCGGCGGGTGGACCACGTAGTCGGCCGTCGGGAGGAACGAGCTCACGTCCCCGGCCTCGAACGCCGGGTTGGGCTCCTCGGGCCAGTCGGCCTCGTACCCGACCTGGAGCAGCGTCCACGCCTGCTTGACGTAGTACGTCTCGTCGAACACGAGCGTTCCGGGCCGGCCGAGGTTCCACAGCCGCAGCACCGCGGCGACCGCGGCGACGATCGCGACCCCGAGCCACCCCCACAGGCGGTCGTGCGCGGTCGCCCCCAGCGCCAGACGGCGCGGCCCGAGCAGCGCGAGCAGGAGACGCTCGCGGTGCGTCAGGTCGGACGCGGCGTCGTGCTCGGGGCCCGCGGCCTCGTCGGCCCGCTCGCCCTGCGTCTCGCCCTGCGTCTCGCCCGGCGACTCGGCGGCCGGGTCGTCCGACGGGTCGGACGAACCGGCGTCGGGCGGCGGCCGGGTCCCGGCGTCGTCCGAGCGGACGTCGGGGACGTCGGAGGCGTCGGACGCGGGCCGGGGCCAGGGGTGCGCGTCGGCGGGCGGCTGGGACACGCTGGCCATCGTAGGGGCACCCGGGTGTGGAACCCTGGGAACCATGTCCTCCTCGACCGACGTGCCCGACGCCGACCGGCCCACGACCCCGCGGGAGGCCGGGCACCTGGTGCTGGGCGGCACCCCCATCGGCAACGCGGAGGACGCGAGCCCGCGGCTGCGGCGCCTGCTCGCGGAGGCCGACGTCGTCGCGGCGGAGGACACGCGCCGCCTCCACGCGCTCGCGGGCCGGCTGGGGGTGCAGGTCGGCGGACGCGTCCTCAGCTTCCACGAGCACAACGAGACCGACCGTGCGGACGACCTGCTCGACGTCGTCGACGGCGGCGGGACGGTGCTCGTCGTCTCGGACGCGGGGATGCCGAGCGTGTCGGACCCCGGCTTCCGCGTCGTCGCGCGCGCGGTGGAGCGCGGGGTCCCGGTGACGACGGCGCCCGGGCCGAGCGCGGTGCTCACGGCCCTCGCGCTCTCCGGGCTCCCGACGGACCGCTTCTGCTTCGAGGGGTTCCTGCCGCGCAAGGTGGGCGACCGGTCGCGCGCGCTCGCCGCGCTCGCCGACGAGCCGCGCACGCTCGTGTTCTTCGAGGCACCGCACCGCGTGGCCGAGACGATCGCCGCGATGGCCGAGGCGTTCGGTGCGGACCGCCCGGCGGCCGTCGCGCGCGAGCTCACCAAGACCTACGAGGAGGTGCTGCGCGGACCCCTCGCCGAGCTCGCGGAGCGCGCCGCCGAGGAGCAGCTCCGGGGGGAGATCTGCGTCGTGGTCGGCGGTGCGCCGCCGCGCGGGCCGGTCCCGCTCGCCGAGCTCGTCCCGGGCGTGCTGGCGCGCGTCGACGGCGGGGAGCGGCTCAAGGACGTCGTCGCGGACGTCGCCCGGGACGCCGGCGTGCCCAAGCGCGACCTCTACGCCGCGGCCCTGGAGGCTCGCCGCCGCTGACCGGCCGCCAGCGCCCCCGGCGCCGTCAGCGCCCGATGGCGGTGCTCGGCTCCAGCGCGACGCCGGCCGCCGCGAGCTCCTCGCGCGCCGCGGCGCCCAGCTCGGGCGTGACGGGCACCGTGAGGTCGGTGAGGACCCGGGTGACGAGCCCGAGCGCGTGGGCGTCGAGCGCCGTCGCGCGCACGCAGTGCGACTCGGCGATGCCGACGACGTCGACCGCCTCGATCCCCGCGTCGCGCAGGACGTCCGCGAGCGGCCGGCCGCCGACGTCGACCCCCTCGAAGCCGGAGTACGCGGCCTGGTACTCGCCCTTCTTGACCCCGGCGTCGGGCGCGAGGTCGGCCAGGGCGGGGTGGAGCTCGGCGTTCGGGGTGCCCGCGATCCCGTGCGGGGGCCAGGTGTCGACGAAGTCCGGTTCCGGGCTCCAGTGCTCGCCCGGGTCCACGTGCCAGTCCTGGGTCGTGACGACGAGGTCGTAGGCGTCGCGGTGCTCGCGTGCGTGGTCGGCGATGCGCTGCGCGACGGCGTTCCCGCCCTCGACCCCCAGCTCGCCGCCCTCGCAGAACGTGGGCTGGACGTCGACGACGATCAGCGCGCGGCGCGGCGCGGAGGTGCTCTCGCTCATACGCCCACTCTGCCACGGCAGGGATGGTCGGGAGGATTGACTGACCGGTCGACCGATCAGTAGGTTCTCCGCGGGGGGCAGCAGCCTCACCTCACGATGACGAGAGGAGAGACATGTCAGTCATGACGAGCGACGTCCAGCACGTCGCGCACGACGAGGTCGAGCACCGGGAGGCGCGTCGACCGAGGCAGGGCCGCGTCCGCAGGGCGTTCATCGGTGCGACCCTGAGCCTCGGGCTCGTCGCGGCCGGTGCGACCGCTGCGTACGCGACCCGGGTCTCGGCCGGTGGCGGGACCTGGGACTACGGCGTCACGAGCCTGACCGCGAGCTACAACTGGTCGGACTACTACCACTCCTCGCGCGTGCACGGATCGAGCGTGACGGGCGACTCGGGCCTCGCGCGCTCGCTGTGCCGTGGCGGCGGGAGCTGGGCGACCGCCCGCGCGTGGGACAGCAACCCGTTCCGCATCGACAAGGCGTACTGGCGCCACTGCTGAGCGCTGCGCCGAGCGAACCCGGTCCCGGTCGCGCACGCGGCGCGACCGGGACCGGACGGCTGCCCGAGCACGGCACGAGCTGAGGAGAGCATGGCGTGAAGAGTCGAGGGATCCGGCTCGCGTACGCGATCCTGGCGGTGTACGCGTCGCTCGCGGCGTTCCTGTTCCTGCGCGCGATGGACGACCTGGGGCCGCTCGGCGCCACCGACATCCTGGTCGTGAGCGGGGAGACGCCGACGTCGTCGAGCGCCCACGTGGTCGAGACGATCGAGCGGGTCGCCGCGCAGCACCGCGTGAACGTCGTGCGCTTCGTCGAGGACCTGCACGACCCGGCCCGGTCCCGGCACCTGTATCTCACGGTCGGCAACCCCGGCCTCGCCTCGGGCGTGTGGCTCGAGGACGGGTACCCGGCGTTCAGCCAGGACGTGCGGACAGCCGTGCACCCCCTGGCGGAGCGCGCGGACGTGGACCCGCGCGGGCACTACTTCACGTTCGGCGACCCCGCTGCGACGCCGATCCTCGCAGAGGCCCTGCGCGCGCAGGGGTACGTCGTCGAGTCCCGGACCTACTACGCGCCGCCGCAGATCCTCGGGTGGCTCGTGACGCAGCCGCTGGCGCTCAGCGCGCTCGTCGCCGCCCTGCTCGTGGTCGTGGTCGTGGCCGCGAGCGTGCTGACGAACGTCCGCGGCTACGCCGTCCAGCGGCTGCACGGCGTGCCGCCGGCCCTGATCCTCGGCCGCGACCTGCGCCGGTCGCTCCCGGCGCTGGCCGTCACGCTCGTCGCCGTCGCGCTCGTGGACGCCGGACTGCTCGCCCTGTACAACGGCGGGGCGCAGTGGCGGACGTTCGCTGCCGCGGCGGGAGTCCTGACCGCCGCCTTCGTGCTCCTCGCGCTCGTCACGCACGTGCTCGCGCTCGCGCTCGCGGCCGAGCGGCCCGTCCTCGAAGCGCTCAAGGGCAGGCTGCCGGCCCGGGCGACCGGCGTCGCGGTGTACCTCGTGCGGACGCCGGCCCTCCTCGTCACGATCGCCGCCGTCGTGGCGACGAGCGTCGCCGCCGTCCAGCTCGCCGGGCAGAGCGCGGCGAGCGGACGCTGGACAGCCGCGGGGGAGGGAGTCCACATCCTCTTCACGCCGAACCTCTCCCAGGAGGAGTTCGACGCGCTCGCCGTCCCCGCGGGCGAGTGGCTGCTGGCCGCCGAGGCCGACGGGGACGTCGTCCTCGCGGGTCAGGGCGAGGTCTCCTGGGGACGAGAGCTGCCGGGGCAGCACGACTCGCTCCTGGTCAACAACGCCTACCTCGCGCAGCAGGACGTCAGCGACGCCGACGGCGAACGGATCGTCGAGCTTCCCGAGGACGTGGTGACGGTCCTGGTCCCGAGCCGGTACGAGGACGCGACCGCGTCGATCGTCGACGACGTGCGGTACTGGCTCGACGGGTTCTCGCGGGGCGCCCAGGACGTCGAGGTCCGCACCCGTGTGCTCGCGCCGGACCAAGAGCTGTTCACCTACGGTGCCGCCGACCGACCGAACCAGTCCGTCCTGGTGCGCGACGGGGTCGCGGTCGTCGTGAACGGTGGGTCCGGGATCTTCGCGCCCGACGACTTCACCTCGCTCGGGACGAGGCAGGGGCTCGTCGTCACCGACGCCGCGACGGCGCGTGACGGGCTGGCGTCGGTCGGTGCGCAGGAGATCGCGATGGCGTACCAACCGGTCGCGCTCGCCGCGGCGCAGGAGCACGCGGCGCTCGTGAACGACACCCGCCTCCAGGTGTTCAACGCCGTCGCCGCGCTCGCGGTGCTGCTCGGCACCTCCGTCGCCGTCGCGCAGGTCTCGACGCGCAAGAACGCCCAGTCGATCTTCGTCCGGCACATCAGCGGGTGGGGCTTCGTCCGCACGCACCGCGGCCTGCTGGGGGCCGAGCTCGCGCTGGCGCTGGCCGTCGTGGCGTGGTCGGTGTGGACCACGGTGTCGGGGCTCACCGCGACCGTCCGCCCCGGGGCGGACCCGACGACCTCGCAGGTGCTCGTCGTCCTCGGCCACTGGCAGCCGGTGCTCCTCGCCGCCGTCGTCGCGGTGAGCCTGGCCGCGCTCGTGGGCGCGCTCGCGGTCCTCGGCCGCCGTCTCGTCCGTACCCGATCCTCGGAGGCCTGACCATGACCGGACCGACGACCCTCGTGGTCGACGAGCTCAGCAAGGCCTTCGGCCGCCGCACCCTGTGGGAGGGCCTCTCGTTCACCGTGGAGCCCGGGAGCATGGTGGCGCTCACGGGCCGCAGCGGGTCGGGCAAGTCGACGCTCCTCAACTGCATCGGTCTGCTCGAGCCCGTGACCGCGGGACGGATCGTCGTGGACGGCACCGACCTGACCAGGCTCGGGCGCCGTCGTACCCGGCAGTTCCGCCGGGACGCGCTGGGGTACCTCTTCCAGAACTACGCACTGGTCGACAACGCGTCCGTCGACGAGAACCTCGCCATCGCCGCCCGCGGACGCAGGGCGAGCCGGCGGACGACGTTCGAGGCGGCGCTCGGGCAGGTCGGGCTCGCGGGCCGCGGCGGGGAGCCGGTGTACCAGCTCAGCGGCGGGGAGCAGCAGCGGGTCGCGCTCGCACGGCTGGTCGTCAAGGACCCGTCTGTCGTGCTCGCCGACGAGCCCACCGGCGCCCTCGACCACGACAACGCCGAGATGGTCGTGTCGTCGCTCCGGTCGTTCGCCGAGGGCGGCGCGACCGTCGTCATCGCGACCCACTCCGAGCAGGTGGCCTCGGCGTGCGACCGTCGCATCGACCTCGACGGGATCCGCGCGGGCGGGTTGACGACCTCGATCGGTGCGTGACGCGCGCGGCCACGTCATCTCGTACGCTGACGCAGGGGGAGCGATCCAGGACGACGTGAAGAGGTGCCGTGCCCCCGACGACCCGCAGCGAGCAGAAGGCGGCGACCCGCCGGAGGATCCTCGAGGTCGCCGCGGCCCACTTCGCCGCGAAGGGCTACGCCGCGACGTCGTTGAACGACCTCTCCGCGGCGCTCGGCCTCACCAAGGGCACGATCTTCTTCCACTTCAGCTCCAAGGCGGAGCTCGCCCGCGCGATCTCCGAGGACGTCGCCGAGCAGTGGGTCCCGCTGCGCGCGGCGCACGAGGAACGAGGGACCCGAGGCCTGGCCGCGCTCGTCGACGCGTCGCGCCAGGTGGCGACCGTCTACCGGGAGAGCGCCGTGTTCCGCGCGGCCTCCCGGCTGCGGCTCGAGGCCGAGAACGTCGACGCGGACCTCCCCGTCCCGTTCGTCGGCTGGATCGACCTGGCGCGGACGTACCTCGCCCAGGCGGCCGCCGACGGCGAGCTCGTCGAGGGTGTCGACGTCGACGAGACGGCGTGGCACGTCGTCGCCTGGTTCGACGGGGTGCAGACGGTGTCGACCCACCTCTCGCACCTGGACGACCTCACGGCCCGGGTCGAGGGCATGTGGCGGATCCTCCTGCGCGCCGTCGCACGCGACCCGGAGGGTGTGCTCGGCGCGCGGGAGGACTGAGCGTCGCGTGACGTGGCGGCTGGGAGGTCACGGTGCGACAGTGGACGGACCCACCGACGACGAGCACGGAGGTCTCCCGTGAGCGACCAGGAGTCGACACCGTCCGCTCCGCCGGAGCGCCCGATCGGGTACTGGCTCAAGCTCGTCGACCGGCTCATCGACGAGAGCTTCGACGGCGTGTTCCAGCACTCCGGGCTCACGCGCCGGCACTGGCAGGTGCTCAACACCATCCGGGACGGCGTGAGCGAGGAGACGAGTGTCGACGGCGTCCTCTCGCCCTTCACGGGGGCGGCGCCCGGGCCCGGGCGCGGGGCGAGCGCCGTGACGGCGGAGATCGACGACCTCGTCCGCCGCGGCTGGGTCGCGCGCGACGGCGCGGGCAGCCTGTCGGTGACCGTCGCGGGCAACCACGCCTACCACGACCTGCTCGACGCGGTGTCGGTCTCGCGCGAGCGGGTCGCTGACGGCATCAGCCGCGCGGAGTACGCGCAGACGGTCGCGACGCTCGAGCGCATGGCGCGCAACCTCGGCTGGGACGGCTGAGCGCCGCTCCCCCGAGGAGCCGTGGCGCGCCGTCGTGACGAGAGGGGACGCGCGGCGTCCGGCAGCAGGCGTACCCTGCGAGACCCGCGACCCGTGCGCACCCCGCGCCCGGGCGTCCCGCACAGAGCTGGAGCACTGCGATGGAGTTCCGCCGGATCCCCGGTCTGCCGCCCTACGTCTTCACCATCATCGACGGGCTCAAGATCGAGGCACGCCGAGCGGGGCGCGACGTCGTGGACCTCGGCTTCGGCAACCCGGACCTGCCCAGCCCGCAGGTCGCCGTCGACAAGCTCGCCGAGGCCGCGCAGAACTCGCGCAACCACCGCTACTCCGCGTCGCGCGGCATCCCCAAGCTCCGCGAGGCCGTCGCGGGCCTGTACCAGCGCCGCTTCGGCGTGAGCCTCGACCCGGACACCGAGATCATCTCGACCATCGGCGCCAAGGAGGGCTTCAGCCACCTCATGTGGGTGCTGCTGCAGCCGGGAGACGTCGCGCTCGTCCCCACGCCGAGCTACCCCATCCACATCTGGGGTCCCTACTTCGCGGGCGCCGACGCGCGCCAGGTCCCCATCGGCGACGGGACCGACGCCGCGGGGTACATTGACCGCATCATCGAGGCGTGGGAGCTGGGCTGGCCCAAGCCGCGCGTCGTCGTCCTGTCGTTCCCGCACAACCCGACGACGACGGTCGCGACCAAGGAGGACCTCCAGCGCCTCGTCGACTGGGCGCGGGACAAGGACGTCGTGCTCGTGCACGACCTCGCCTACGCGGACATGACGTTCGACGGGTTCGAGCCGCCCTCGATCATGCAGTGCGAGGGCGCGCGCGAGGTCGCGGTCGAGCTGTACTCCATGACGAAGTCGTTCTCCATGGCGGGCTGGCGCGTCGCGTTCCTCGTGGGCCGCCGCGACGTCGTCGGGGCGCTCGCCAAGCTCAAGAGCTACCTCGACTACGGCACGTTCCAGCCGATCCAGATCGCCGCGACCGTGACGCTCAACGAGGCGACCGAGTTCCCGCAGGAGATCTCGTCGGTGTACGAGTCGCGTCGCGACGCCCTGCACGACGGCCTGCAGCGCATCGGCTGGGACATCCACAAGCCCGGCGGCACCATGTTCGCGTGGGCTCGCATCCCCGAGCCCTACCGCGACATGGGCTCGATCGAGTTCGCGACGCACCTCGTCGAGGAGTGCGACGTCGCGGTGTCCCCGGGCGTCGGGTTCGGCCCCGGCGGCGACGAGTTCGTGCGGTTCGCGCTCATCGAGAACGAGCACCGCATCGGCCAGGCGATCCGCGGCCTCAAGCGCGGCCTGACCCGCCTCTGACGGTCGGCGCCTCGCCTCGTGCGACGGCGACCGCGGCGCGCGACGATGGGCGCATGCCCACGAACCGGTCGACCGCGCGTCGGGCGAGGTCCGCGGTCGTGGTGGGGGCCGCCGTCGTGCTGCTGGCGGCGTGCACGCCCGACGACGGCCCGGAACCCGCACCGGGGCCGTCGGTCACGACGGCCACCGCCGAGCCGAGCGAACCCGCGGAGACGAGCGCGCCGGCACCCGAGCCCGGTCTCGCCGTCGTGCCCGAGGTGCGGGTGGACGTGACCGAGGTGGCGACCGGGCTCCCCGCGCCGTGGGGGCTCGCGGCGCTCGCGGACGGGACGCTGCTCGTCTCGCTGCGCGACGAGCGCGGCCTGGTCGTCGTGGACCCGGCGTCGGGCGCCGTCGAGCCGGTCACGGGACCGGGCGCGGACGACCTGCACGACGGCACGGTCGCGACGGGCGAGTCGGGTCTGCTCGGGGTGGCGGTCGGACCCGAGGGCGGCGCAGCACCGGGGGAGGTGTTCGTCTACCGGACCGCCGCCGGAGGCAACGAGGTCCTGCGGGGGACGCTCGCCGGTCGCGAGCTGTCGGCCCTCTCCCCGATCCTCCAGGGCATCCCCGCGGCCTCCACGCACGACGGCGGCCGGCTCGCGTTCGGGCCCGACGGCTACCTCTACGTGACGACGGGGGACGCGCAGCAGCGCGGCGCGGCGCAGGTCGCGGGTGCGCTCAACGGCAAGATCCTGCGCCTGACGGTGGACGGCGCGCCCGCGCCGGGGAACCCGGACCCGGCCTCGCCGGTGTGGAGCCTGGGGCACCGCAACGTCCAGGGGATCGCGTGGGACGTGACGGGCCGGATGCTGGCGTCGGAGTTCGGCCAGGACACGTTCGACGAGCTCAACGTCGTCGTGCCGGGCGGGAACTACGGCTGGCCGGAGGTCGAGGGGGTGGGCGGCGCGGAGTCGGGGTTCGTGGACCCGGTGGCGACGTGGTCGACGTCGGACGCCTCGCCGAGCGGGCTGGCCGCGACCCGCGAGGGCGCGTACCTGGCGGGGCTGCGGGGCCAGGCGCTGTGGCGCGTGCCCTTCGCGACGCCCGACGGCGGGACGTCGGCCGCCGCGTTCGGCCCGCCCCAGGCCGTGCTCACGGACCGGGGTCGGCTGCGCGCCGTCCTGGTGGACCCGGCGACGCCGCTCGGGGCCGACGGGAGCTCCGTGCTGTACGTGCTGACCAACAACACCGACGGGCGCGGGGACCCGCGCGACGGCGACGACCGGCTGCTGCGGGTCGCGGTGACGCCCGCGGGGTGAGGCCGCCGCGAGTCCGCGCGTTGTCGGGGGATCGCCGTCGCGAGATCGGCCCGAGCGTCCGAGATCGACCCTCGGGAGGTCGATCTCGACACGGACGGGTCGATCTCGGCGGATGTGCGGGCTGAGCAGGTGGTTTGGGTTGTGATAACGAATCGGTTACGGTCGAGTGTCTCGCGTTGCCGCTCGCCGGGGACAGGTGTATTGGTCGGCCGTGGGGCGCGGTCTTCGTCGAGCACCCAAGGTGCCAGGAGCCCGCAGGACGGCCGGATCGGCTGGTCGAACCGGGTGACGCCCGCGCCGTAGCGCGGAGCGCCCCGGGGCGCGCGTGCGCCGTCGACCCCCGTGCCCGGGACCCCCGACGACTTGGACCAGAGTGCACAACCCCTTCCGCTTCCGCGCGCCCCAGAACCGTGACGTCGAGACCACGACCTCGGACGTCGCCCCCGTCGAGACCACCCCGGAGACCTCCGAGACGCCCAGCCGTCGCGCCGCCCGCACCGCGCGGACCCTGCGCGCGACCCGCCGGCGCCGCTGGTCGATCGTCGGCGCGGCGACCGCCGTCGCCCTCGTCGGCTCGGGCGCCGTCGCCTACGGCGAGGCCAGCAAGACCGTGACGATCGACGTCGACGGCGAGGTGACGACCGTCAGCACGCTCGCCGGCTCGGTCTCCGGCGCGCTCGACGCCGCCGGCGTCGACGTCGGCACGCGCGACCAGGTCGCGCCCGACCCCGGGTCGGCCCTCGACGACGGCGACGAGGTCGTGGTGCGCCTCGGCAAGAAGGTCACCGTCCAGACCGACGGCGAGCAGTCCGACGTCTGGCTCACCGCGCTCGACGCGGACGAGGCGCTGCAGACCCTCGCCGAGCGCGGCGGCGACGTGCGCCTCGTCGCGTCCCGGTCCGGCGAGCGCGCGTCGCTCGACCTGCGCCTCGACACCGACGGCCCGGTGAACGTCGTCGCCGACGGCACGACGACGGTCGCCCCGGACGGCAGCATCGGCATCCCCGCCATCCTCGACCAGCAGGACATCGAGCTCGGCGAGCTCGACCGCGTGAGCGTGCAGCGCGTCGACGCGCCCGAGCCCGGCGCGCCCACGGTCTCGCTCGTCGTCCAGCGCGTCGTCGTCGAGCAGCAGCAGACGACGACGCCCGTCCCGCACGGGACCGTCCAGCAGCCCGACGACTCGAAGTACACCGACGAGTCCGCCGTCGCCCAGACCGGAGCCGACGGCGTGACCACGACGACGTTCGAGGTCACCCTCGTGGACGGCGTCGAGGAGTCGCGCGAGCAGCTCTCCCAGGAGGTCACGACCGCGCCCGTGGACGAGGTCGTCGTGACCGGGACGCAGGAGCGCCCGAAGGACCCACGCTCGATCGGGCAGGCCATGGCCGCCGCGCGCGGCTGGACCGGGTCGCAGTGGACGTGCCTCGAGAAGCTGTGGACCAAGGAGTCCAACTGGAACCCGACGGCGGACAACCCGACGTCGAGCGCCTACGGCATCCCGCAGTCGCTCCCCGGCTCGAAGATGGCTAGCAAGGGCGCCGACTGGGCGACCAACCCCGCGACGCAGATCGCCTGGGGCCTGGACTACATCGCCGGCTCGTACGGCTCGCCCTGCGGCGCGTGGTCCCACTCGCAGGCCACCAACTGGTACTGAGCACGAACCTCCCGAGCCGACCGGCTCCGGACGGGCGTCGTCCCCGGTTCCTCGGCAGGCTCTGCACGCCGTCGCCACCGGGGTGAGCGACCGGTCCGATAGCGTCCGCGGCGTGGGAGGGCAGGGAGAGAGCGGGAGCGACGGGCGCGTGCGCGCGCTTCTCGTGCCCGCGACGGTGCTCCTCCTCCTCGTCGTGTCGGTGGCAGCGGTCGGCGGGGTGCTGCTGGGGCGGGCCCTCGACCGCTCGGTGCCGGCTGCCGAGGACGGGTGGCGCGCGTGGCGCGGGGTGGACGAGGACGACGAGCGGTACGTCGCCGACCTGGTCGCAGACGCCGGGGCGTGGCCTGGGACCGACGACGTGACGGGTCCGGACCGGATCGGTCGAGGGTTCCTCGAGCCGACGGTCAGGGTCGCCTTGACCGTGACCGTCGACGAGCGGCCGAGCCGTCCCGACCTCGACGCGCTGAGCGAGCGGATCTGCGGGTCGACGCGCGCGGGGGACGCGCAGGGGTTCGAGGTCTCCGTCCTGCTGGTGCGCGACGACGCCCTCGTGGACGTCCGGTGCCTCGACCCGGCGGGGGCGCCGCTGGTCGCCGCCGTGCTTGCCGGCGCCTTCGCCACCGCGTCGGGCGACCTCGACGCCCTCGGGGCGAGCGTCTTCGTCTCCGAGCCGCCGGCCGAGCCACGACCCGACCAGCCCGGAGGAGCGAGCGTCCGGATGACGCTCACGCCCACAGGGCACGAGGTCGCCGGTCCCGCGGTGCAACGGTGGGTGCTGCTCGCCCGGGAGGCGGGCTTCTCCGCGGTCGACGTCCGGGTGGGCGACGCGTGACCTCGCGCCGACGACGCATGGTCACGACCCGGACCGCGCCGCGACCGGACGTCCGTCCCGACTAGGATCGGGCACCATGACCCACATCCTCTCGGCCGTGGCGTGGCCGTATGCCAACGGGCCGCGCCACATCGGCCACGTCGCAGGTTTCGGTGTCCCGTCGGACGTCTTCAGCCGGCACATGCGCATGGCGGGTCACGACGTCCTCATGGTCTCGGGCACCGACGAGCACGGGACGCCGATCCTCGTGCAGGCGGACAAGGAGGGCGTGACGCCGCAGGAGCTCGCGGACCGGTACAACCGCGTCATCGTCGAGGACCTGCACCAGCTCGGGCTCTCGTACGACCTGTTCACCCGGACCACGACGCGCAACCACTACGCCGTCGTGCAGGAGATGTTCCGCACGGTCCACAAGAACGGGTACATGGTCGAGCAGACGACCATGGGCGCGATCTCGCCGTCGACCGGCCGCACGCTGCCCGACCGCTACATCGAGGGCACGTGCCCCATCTGCGGCTACGACGGCGCGCGCGGCGACCAGTGCGACAACTGCGGCAACCAGCTCGACGCGATCGACCTCGTCAACCCGCACAGCCGCATCAACGGCGAGACGCCCAAGTTCGTCGAGTCGAACCACTTCTTCCTCGACCTGCCCGCGTTCGTCGACGCGCTGGGGGACTGGCTGCGCACGCGCACCGCGTGGCGCCCGAACGTCCTGAAGTTCTCGCTCAACCTGCTCGACGACGTGCGCCCGCGCGCCATGACGCGCGACATCGACTGGGGCATCCCCGTCCCGCTGGAGGGTTGGGAGTCCAACCCGAGCAAGCGCCTCTACGTGTGGTTCGACGCGGTGATCGGCTACCTGTCGGCCTCGATCGAGTGGGCGCGGCGCAGCGGCGACCCGGACGCGTGGCGCGCGTTCTGGAACGACCCCGAGGCCCGCTCGTACTACTTCATGGGCAAGGACAACATCACGTTCCACTCCCAGATCTGGCCGGCCGAGCTGCTCGCCTACGACGGCCGGGGGAGCAAGGGCGGGGCGCCGGGCCCGTACGGGAACCTGCAGCTCCCGACGGAGGTCGTGTCGAGCGAGTTCCTCAACGTCGAGGGCCAGAAGTTCTCCTCCTCGCGGGGCGTCGTCATCTACGTGCGCGACATGCTGGCCCGCTACCAGCCGGACGCGTTCCGCTACTACGTCGCGTCGGCGGGCCCGGAGACGCAGGACGTCGACTTCACGTGGGCGGACTTCCAGCGCCGCACGAACGACGAGCTCGTCGCGGGCTGGGGCAACCTCGTGAACCGCACGGCGAACCTGGTGCACAAGAACTTCGGGGCGATCCCGGAGCCGGGCCAGCGCCAGCCGATCGACGAGGGCGTCCTCGCGACGACGACGACCGCGTTCGGCCGGGTGGGCGAGCTCATCGCGACGCACCGCCAGCGCGCGGCCGTCGCGGAGGCGATGAAGACGGTGGGCGAGGTGAACAAGTACGTGTCGGACACCGAGCCCTGGAAGCTCAAGACCGACCCGGACCGGCTCGCGACCGTGCTCCACACCGTGACCCAGGCGGTGAGCGACCTCAACACGATCCTGTCGCCGTTCCTGCCGCACTCGGCGCAGCAGGTGCACGAGGCGTTCGGCGGCACGGGCACCATCGCGCCGCAGCCGCGCATCGACGAGGTGACCGACCTCGACGACGACTCGCGCCGCTACCCGATCATCACGGGCGACTACCGCGCCGAGGGCCTGGCGACGTGGGAGCCGAAGGCCGTCGTGCCGGGCACGCCGGTCGGCAAGCCGACGCCGGTGTTCACCAAGCTCGACGACTCGATCGTCGAGGAGGAGCTCGACCGCCTGCGCGAGACCGCCTGACCGTGGCGAAGCAGCGCGAGCGCGGCCGGCCGCCGGACCCGGAGCCGCTGCCGGTCCCCGTGGTGGACAACCACACGCACCTCGACTCGATCGCGCACGTCCTGCCCGATCCCCGGGGCCCCCGCGAGTCCCCGCAGCGGAGCGAGGACGACTCGTGGGGGTGGGGCGACGTCCCCGCCCCGAGCGTCGCGGACCACCTCGCGCGGGCGGCGGCCGTCGGGGTGGACCGGGTCGTGCAGGTCGGCTGCGACCTCCCCGCGGCCCGCTGGACCGACGCCCTCCTGCGCGGCGACCAGGCGATCTGGGGGGTCGAGCAGGCGGATCCGGCGCGTCCCGGTGCCGGGACGAGCCAGGATCACCTGGTCGACCGCGCGGGCACGGGGGTGGGGCGGCTGCTCGGGGCCGTCGCGATCCATCCCAACGAGGCGGTGCTGCACGGCGGGGTGCGGGAGGTCGGGCCGGACGGGCTCCTGCCCGACCCTCGGGCGCACCATGACGTCCCGCTCGACGACGCCGTCGCCGAGATCGCCGCGATCGCGCGCGGCAACGACCGCGTGCGGGCGATCGGCGAGACGGGGATGGACCTGTTCCGTACCGGACCGCGAGGAGAGGCTGTACAGCGGGAGTCGTTCCGGGCGCACGTCGCGCTCGCGAAGGAGCTGGGCCTCGCGCTGCAGATCCACGACCGCGACGCGCACGCCGAGGTGCTCGACGTGCTCGCGCGGGACGGTGCCCCGGAGCGGACGGTCTTCCACTGCTACTCGGGCGACGCGGCGATGGCCCGGTTCTGCGCGGAGCAGGGCTGGTACCTGTCGTTCGCGGGCCCGGTGACGTTCCGCGCGAACGACGAGCTGCGGGCCGCCCTGCGCGAGGTGCCGCTCGGGCAGGTCCTGGTCGAGACGGACGCGCCGTACCTCACGCCGCACCCGTACCGGGGCCGTCCCAACGCCCCGTACGTGCTGCCGACGACGGTCCGTACCGTCGCCGAGGTGGTGGACCTGCCGCTCGCGGACGTCTGCGCGCGGCTCGCCGCGACGTCGGTCGCGGTCTACGGGCCCTGGTGACGCGGGCACGACGGAGGGGGAGCCGTCGCCGCGCGTCGCCGCCCGTTCCGGGGCGAACCGGAGGTTTCGTCCTGGGTCACGTTTCGGCTACGGTCAGGTCCGTGCGTCGCGCGCCGTGCGCCGACGACGTGCCCCACCTCGCCCTCGGCGCTCGCCGCGGGCCGCTTCCCAGAAGGGACCGCGCGCGTGCTCGCACCTGACGGAACCGGTCGCCGGCGCCTGCAGCGGCTGGCGGCCCGGGGCGTCGTCGTCGCGAGCCTCGTGGTCGTCACGGGCGCGTTCGCCTCGCTCCAGAAGAGCGTCACGCTCGACGTGGACGGCGAGCTGTACGACGTCTCCGCGTACGGGCGCACGGTCGCCGAGGTGCTCGACTACCAGGACGTCACGGTCGGCGCGGAGGACCTCGTCGAGCCGGGCCTGACGGACTCCGCGCACGACGGCGGCACGATCGTCGTCCGGACGAGCCACGACGTGACGATCGAGATCGACGGTCAGGTCCAGACGATCTCGACGACGGCGCGCACCGTCGGGGAGCTCCTCACCTACCTCGGCCCGCGCGCCGAGGGAGCCGTGACCGAGGTGTCCCGCACCCAGGCGCTCGGTCGCGACCCGATCCGGGTCTCCACGCTCAAGACCGTGCACGTCGCCGTCGACGGCGCGGTCATGCCCATCACGACGGCGGAGCCCACGGTGCGCGGTGTCCTCGCCACGGCCGGCATCGTGCTGGCCGAGGGCGACAGCACGTCCGCGCCCCTCGACGCGGCGGCCGTGGACGGGATGCTCGTCCTCGTGAGCCGGGCCGCCGCGTCGGCCACGACGGTCACCGAGGTGCTGCCCTTCACCACGGAGGAGGTCGAGGACCCGAACCTGCCGAAGGGGCACCGGGTCGTCGTCCAGTCCGGCCGCGTGGGCGAGGCGACCACGACGTACGCCGTCCAGACCCTCGGCGGCGCCGAGGTGTCGCGCACCGTCCTCACGCGCACGGTCACG
Source organism: Cellulosimicrobium sp. NPDC030954 (assembly GCF_055571305.1). Classification (NCBI taxonomy): domain Bacteria; kingdom Bacillati; phylum Actinomycetota; class Actinomycetes; order Micrococcales; family Promicromonosporaceae; genus Cellulosimicrobium; species Cellulosimicrobium sp. NPDC030954. Next base: position 8,245 of record NZ_JBVIFN010000016.1, on the reverse strand, counting down.
ACGGAGCCGCGCAACGAGATCATCAAGGTCGGGACGATGGACATCTCGGTCTCCGTGGACCCCGGCTCGGCGCGGGCGATCGGCCGCTCGCTCGCGGCCCAGCGCGGCTGGGGCGACGACGAGTTCACGTGCCTCGACAAGCTGTGGACCAAGGAGAGCAACTGGCGGGTCGACGCCGACAACCCGAGCTCGAGCGCGTACGGGATCCCGCAGGCGCTGCCCGGGTCCAAGATGTCGAGCGCGGGCTCCGACTGGCGCACCAACCCGGCGACCCAGATCACGTGGGGCCTCGGCTACATCGAGGGCCGGTACGGCACGCCCTGCTCGGCGTGGTCGCACTCGGTCGCCAAGGGTTGGTACTGAGGCCGGCGCGGCGCCCGCGGTCCGCGGGCACCGCGGCACGCTAACGCCTGTCGAACAACTACCCGTGGCGATCAAGGCGGCGTAAGAGGAGCCGGATCTGGGACAGGATGACGAACGCTTCGTGGGCGGTGAGTGTGGCTTCGTATTGCCGCACGAGGCGGCGGTGCCGGTTGATCCGCCCGTTCGTCCGCTCGACGACCTAGCGTCGTGGTTGAACGACGAACCCGCCGACGGGTTGGGGGCCAGAGACGATCTCCAGCTCGATCCCAGCCGCGGTTGCGGCGTCGGCGGGTGCTTGCCCGGTGTAGCCCTTGTCAGCCCAGACGTGCGCCACGGACGGGCACGGGTTCTTCGTGAGTAGGTCGGCGAACGCAGCCCTGGCCTGGACGTTCGCCGCGGTCACGTGGGCGGCCAGGAGTCGTCCGGCGGTGTCGACGAGGATGTGCCGTTTGACGCCCTCGACCTTCTTCACACCGTCGAAGCCGCGCCCACCGGGGACCGGAGTGCTCTTGACGGAGACGAGTCCACGACGGCAGCCGTCGGCTGCTGGTCGCGGCCGTCGTGGACGCGGTCTTCGGCGCGCAAGACGGCGAGGACCTGCTCCCACAGCCGTCTGTTCGTCCACCGGGTGAATTGCTTGTGGGCCGCGGACCAGGAGACGGTGAAGTCGTGCGGGAGCGCCCGCCACGGGATGCGCGTGGTCACGACGAAGAGAAGTGCGCCTGAGTACTCGCGCCACCGGTGCTCGCAGCAAGGCCGCCCGCCGCGGGTGCGGGTGGGGATCTCGAGCGCGGGGATGCGCGCCCAGGCCGTGTCGGTCAGGTCGGACGGGTAAGGGCGTCGCGGTGATAGTTCACACGTGCGCCATCGTCCTGACCAGGTCTGACATCCCGTCGTTGTCGGTGCCGGCCGGTAGCGTCCTGGTCGTGTCGAGGCATACGACGTTCCAGCTGGTGGCTGACCCCACCGCGGAGCAGGCACGCGCCCTGGCCCGGCACGAGGGCGCCGCCCGGTTCGCGTTCAACCAGGGCCTGCGCTTGCACCTGAATGCCCGCACGGCCGGCAAGCGCGACGGCTTCGAGGTGAAGGTCCCGTGGACCGGGTTCGACTTGATCAATGCGTTCAACGCGTGGAAGAAGACCGAGGACGCCGGGCGCCGCTTCGTCGTCGACGGTGCGGGTGTCGCCGAGCTGGAGGTCACGGGCCGGGCCTGGCGGACTGAAGTCAGCGCCCAAGTGTTCGAGGAAGCCGTGGTTGATCTCGGCAAAGCCTTGAAGGCGTGGACCGACTCCCGGCGTGGCAAGCGCGCCGGCCGGCCGGTCGGGCATCCCCGGTTCAAGAAGAAGAACCACGAACGCGGCTCGTTCCGCATGCGCAACAAGACTTCGAGGACGAAGACCGGCGAGCGCGCCACGATCCGGCTCGGTGAGGCCGGTCCTCGCTCGGTGACGCTGCCCGGGATCGGCGCCATCAAGGTCCATGACGACACCCGACGCCTGCGACGGATGCTCGCCAAGGGTCGGGCACGGATCCTGTTCGCGACCGTCTCCCGGCGTGGCGGGCGGTGGCGCATCAGCGTGAACGTCGAAGCCGCCGACCTGCACCCCGGCGCCCAGCATCCTGTCCGCGACGCCGAGGACCATGGCGGGTGGGCGGGCGTTGATCGTGGCCTGCACGCACCCATCGTCGTCGCCCTGGCTGGCGGCGAGCAGGTACTCCGCATCGACGTGGCGCCCAAGGCCCTGCGGGCGGCGCAACCCGTGACCCGGCGGCTGCAGAAGTCCGTGTCCCGCAAGGTCAAGGGCTCCGCCAGCCGGCGTGCCGCCGTGCGCCGCCTCGCCCGTCACCACGAGCGGGTTCGTGCCCGCCGTCATCACTTCCTGCACCAGGTCTCCAACCTGCTGGTCCAGACCCACGACCGGCTCGTCATCGAAGACCTGAACATCCAAGGGATGCTCGCCAACCACCGGCTCGCCGCAGCCATCTCTGATGCGGCCTGGGGTGAGCTCGCCCGCCAGATCACCTACAAGCAATCCTGGCGAGGCGGCCACGTCCTGACCGCAGACCGGTGGTTCGCGTCATCAAAGACCTGCTCCGCGTGCGGGAACGTCAACCAGACACTCACGCTCGCCGATCGCGTCTTCGTCTGCGAGCACTGCGGGCACACCACCGACCGCGATCTGAACGCCGCGGTCAATCTCGCCACCTGGGGCGAGCGCCGCTTCTCCCAGGTCCTGGCCCCCGAAGCACGAGGCCAGGTCACCAACGCCCACCGACGGGAAGGCTCTGGCCCGCGCATTCGCGCGAGTGAAACCAGCCCGGACGACGTGGGAACCCTCGCCGCCACCGCGGCATCGGGACGTCCGAGAACGACGCTGCCGAACACTTCACCGAGGTTGTTCGACAGGCTTTAGCCCTCCAGCATCTCCAGGTAGTGCGGGTTCTGTATGATCCCGAGCACGTTGCCGAACGGGTCGACCACCGACGCCGTGACGAAGCCCGTGCCCTCCCCGCGCTCGACGACCCCCTCGTACTCGGTCGCGCCGAGCGCGAGCAGCCGGGCGAACGCGTCGCGCACGTCGTCGACGTGCCAGTTCACGATCGCGCCCCCGGGGGTCTCCGGCTGCGGACGCGGGGACCAGGACCGGGCGATGATGCCGAGCTCGTCCTGGCGGTCGCCGACCCGGAACTCGACGTACCCGCCGGGGACCACGTAGTACGGCTCCGTCCCGAGCACCTCCGCGTACCACGCGGACGCGGCCTCCAGGTCGTCGGCCCACAGGTTCAGCGTCGCCATCCCACGCAGCATGCTCGTCTCCCTCGTCGTCGTCCCCGGGATCGAGCCCGGGGACCGCGGTCGTCGACCCGGCGGGACCGACACCAGGACAGTAGGACCCCATGCGGAACGTGCGGTTCCGCAGGGTGCGGCAGGATGGATCCGTGCTCGACACCTCCGTGCGACTCCTGCGCCTCCTGGCGCTCCTCCCGACGCGGCCCACGTGGTCGGGCCCCGAGCTGGCCGAGCGGCTCGGCGTCACGACCCGCACGGTCCGCAACGACGTGGAGCGGCTGCGACTCCTGGGCTACGAGGTGCGCTCGGCGCCGGGGACCGCGGGCGGCTACCGGCTCGGGTCCGGGACCGCGCTGCCCCCGCTCCTGCTCGACGACGAGGAGGCTGCCGTCGTCGCGGTGTCGCTGCGGGCCGCCGCGACGGGGTCGATCACAGGGGTGGAGGACGCCGCGCGTCGCGCGCTCGTCAAGCTCGACACCGTGCTGCCCGCCCGGCTGCGCGCCCGGGCGGACGCCCTGCGCGCCGCGGTCGCGAGCGCACCGGTGGCGGGGCCGTCGGTCGACGCGCGGGTGCTCTCCGAGATCGCGGGCGCCGTCGCGGCGCGGACCGGGCTGCGCCTCGAGTACCGGGCCCACGACGGGACGACCACGGCCCGCGCGGTCGAGCCGTACCGGCTCGTGCACCTGGGGCGTCGGTGGTACCTCCTGGCGTTCGACCTGGGCCGCGAGGACTGGCGGACCTTCCGCCTCGACCGGCTGCGCCTGCGCACGCCCGGCGGACCGCGCTTCACGCCCCGCCCCGTGCCGGGCGGCGACGCCGTCGCCTACGTGGTCCGCGGGGTGGGGTCGATCGCGTCGGCGCACCCCGCCCGCGTGCGCCTGCACGCGCCGGCGAGCGTCGTGGCGGAGCGGCTCGCGCCGGAGGCGGGGGTGCTCGTCGACGACGGGCCGGACGCGTGCGTGCTGGAGACCGGGGGGACGTCGCTCGCCCGGCTCGCCGGGTCCCTGCTGGGCCTCGACGTCGACCTCACGGTCCTCAACCCGCCCGAGCTGGCGGCGACGCTGGCTCGGGTCGGGGCGCGCGCGGCACGGTCCGGGCGTGCGCGACCGGGCGCTGCGGAGGGTGCCCTCGCGCGTGACGTCGACGGTGACGCCGGGTGAGAAGCGCGTGGAGACGCCCGTGACATACGCCTAGAAATCCGGACAGAACCTCCCAGTCTAGCGGCGTGGGGGTTGGAGTTCGATAACGGATCGGTTACGGTCGAACGTCGCTCGCGTGCGAACGGCATGCCCTCGCGGTCCTTCCGGACCACGGGAGGCGTGCCCGGACCGCGCGGGCGGTGCGCCGTCGTCGGGCCCTGGGGAAGGGGCGCCGGGGTTGGCGCCGGCAGCCGGATCGGCCGCTCGAGACCCGCGGACGCACGTGTGCGCCCGCCGCGGAGGACGCACGTCCCCCGCGGGCCGCGGGTGGTGCGCACGCGCCGTCGAGCCTCCGTGCCCGGGACCCCCGACGACTGGACCCGAGTGAAGAACCCCTTCCACCGGACCGCTGACGCGGCCGGCGCCCCCGAGAGCGCCGACACGACCCTCCAGAACCCCCCGACCCTCGCCGACGGCCCCGCGGAGAGCCCCGCGACCACCGCCCGCCGTCGCCGCCGCTGGCCCCTCGTGGCCGGCGCCACCGCCGTCGTCCTGCTCGCGACCGGCGCCGTCGCCTACGGCAATGCGCGCAAGACCGTCCAGCTCGACGTCGACGGCCAGATCACCTCCGTCACGACCTTCGCCGGGTCCGTCGAGGGCCTGCTCGCCGAGCAGGACGTCGCCGTGGGCGACCGCGACCTCGTCGTGCCCGACGTGGACTCCGCCCTGCGCGGCGGCGGCGACGTCGTCGTGCGCTACGGGCGCGAGGTGCCCGTCCAGGTCGACGGCTCCCAGTCCTCCGTCTGGCTGACCGCGCTCGACGCGGACGAGGCCCTGACGACGCTCGCCTCGCGCGGCAGCGACGTGCGCCTCGTGGCGTCGCGCTCCGGCGAGCGCGTGTCGCTCCCGATCCGCCTCGACGCGGACGGGCCCGTGAACGTCGTCGCGGACGGCGAGACCAAGGTCGCGCCCGACGGCAGCATCGGCATCGACGCGATCCTCGACCAGCAGGGCATCCAGCTCGGCGAGCTCGACCGCGTCCACGTCGAGAAGTCGGAGCAGATCGCCGCGGCCCAGGCCGACGCCGCGGCGGCGGCCGACCCTGCCGCTGCCGACGCTGCCGCGACCGAGGACGCCGCGACCGACGCCGCGCCCGTCTCGCTCGTCGTGCAGCGCGTGAAGGTCGAGGAGGTCCCCGCCGAGGCGGCCGTCCCGTTCGAGACGGTCACCGAGGAGGACGCGAACCGCTTCAAGGACCTCGACCCGGTCGTCAAGCAGGAGGGCGCCGAGGGCGTCCACACGACCGTGCACCGCGTCACGACGGTCGACGGCGTCGAGGAGTCGCGCGAGCTCGTCTCCGAGGGCGTCACCACGCCCCCGGTGAACAAGATCCTCGTGCAGGGCACCAAGGAGCGCCCCAAGCCCGAGCCGAAGCCCACGACGCAGCAGCGCTCGTCGACCCCGTCGTCGGGCGGCTCGTCCGCGCCGGCCGCCGACCTCGGGTCCGCCCCGGACGGCGTCTGGGGCGCGCTCGCGCAGTGCGAGTCGGGCGGCAACCCCGCGACGAACACGGGCAACGGCTACTACGGCCTGTACCAGTTCTCCGCGTCCACGTGGCGTGCCATGGGCGGCTCCGGCCTCCCGTCGGAGGCCTCGGCCGCCGAGCAGACGCAGCGCGCCCAGGCGCTCCAGGCCCGCTCGGGCTGGGGCCAGTGGCCCGCGTGCGCCCGCAAGCTGGGTCTTCTCTGACCCGCTAGCACGACTCACGGCCGCACCAGGGAGGGCGGGGCGCACGGCGCCCCGCCCTCTCGTCGTCCCGCGAGGTCCGTCCCGTCGCCGCCCCGGTCGGTAGGCTTGCCTGTCATGAGCGACACCCGCGGTGCCCTGCTGGGTCCGGCCGAGATCCGTGACCTGGCGGGCCGCCTCGGCGTCCGCCCCACCAAGACCCTCGGTCAGAACTTCGTGCACGACGGCGGCACCGTCCGCAAGATCGTGCGGGCCGCGGACGTGCGCGCGGGGGAGCGCGTCGTCGAGGTCGGGCCCGGGCTCGGCTCGCTCACCCTGGGGCTGCTCGAGGCGGGCGCGAGCGTCGTCGCGGTCGAGATCGACCCGGTCCTCGCGAAGCAGCTCCCCACGACGGTCGCCGCGCACGTGCCCGACCTCGGCGACCGCCTCGAGGTCGTGGGCGCGGACGCCCTGGAGGTGACGGCCCTGCCCGGGGAGCCCCCGACGGCGCTGGTCGCCAACCTGCCGTACAACGTGGCGGTGCCCGTGCTGCTCACGTTCCTCGAGCGGTTCGACTCGCTCGAGCGCGTGCTCGTCATGGTGCAGGCCGAGGTCGCGGACCGGCTCGCCGCCCCGCCCGGGTCGCGCACGTACGGCGTCCCGTCGGTCAAGGCCGCCTGGTACGCCGACGCCCGCCGCGCCGGGACCATCGGCCGCAGCGTGTTCTGGCCGGTGCCGAACGTCGACTCCGCGCTCGTCGCGCTCGACCGCCGCGAGCCCCCGACGACGACCGCGACCCGGGAGCAGGTCTTCGCCGTCGTGGACGCCGCCTTCGCGCAGCGGCGCAAGATGCTGCGTTCCGCGCTGTCCGGCCTCGCCGGCTCCGCGAGCGTGGCCGCCGAGGTGCTCGTGGCCGCCGACGTCGACCCGCAGGCGCGCGGCGAGGTGCTCGACGTCGCGGCCTTCGCGCGCGTCGCCGAGCAGCTCGTCCGGCACGGCAGCCTCGGCGAGCGCCCGGCCGGCGGTGCCGCACCCGCGGAGCGTCGCACCGGACGACCTGGCACAGTGGACGCGTGACACCCCCGCGACCGCCGAGCATCGCCCTCGCGCCACCCCCGTCCGTCCGCGTGCGCGCACCCGGCAAGGTCAACCTCTCGCTGCGGGTCGGGGCGCTGCAGGACGACGGCTACCACCCGCTCGTGACGATCTTCCAGGCCGTCGGGCTGAGCGAGGAGGTCGTCGCCCACCAGGTGCCACCGGGCGCGGGCGTCTCGCTCGGCGTGACCGGGCTCCAGGCCGACGTCGTGCCGACCGACGAGACGAACCTCGCGTGGCGGGCCGCCGTCGCGCTCGCCGAGCACGTGGGCGTCGACCCCGACGTGCGGCTCGAGATCCACAAGGAGGTCCCCGTCGCGGGCGGCATGGCGGGCGGGTCCGCGGACGCCGCTGCCGCGCTCGTCGCGTGCGACGCGCTCTGGGAGGCCGGCGTGCCCCGCGCCGACCTCGTCCGCCTCGCCGCGGGCCTCGGGGCCGACGTCGCGTTCGGGCTCGTGGGGCACACCGCCGTCGGGACGGGGCGGGGGGACGTGCTCACGCCCGCGATGACGCGCGGCGAGTTCCACTGGGTCTTCGCCGTCCAGGCCGACGGCCTCTCCACGCCGGAGGTGTACCGCACGTTCGACGAGACCGTCGGGGGCCCGGCCGAGCTCGACCTCGCCGAGGACACCGCGCTCATGCAGGCGCTGCGCGCCGGGGACGCGGTCGGGCTCGGGCAGGTGCTGCGCAACGACCTCCAGGGCCCCGCGCTCGCCCTGCGCCCCGAGCTCCAGCGGACCCTCGACGTCGCGACCGAGGCCGGCGCGCTCGGCGCGATCGTCTCCGGCTCCGGCCCGACGGTCGCCGCCCTCGCGCGCAGCCGCCAGCACGCGCTCGCGATCGCCGCGTCGTGGACCGCGAACGACGCGTGCGACACCGTCTGGTGCACCACCGCCCCCGCCGCCGGCGCGCGCGTCGTCGCCCACTGACGAGCCTGCCCGCCGAGGGTGAACCGTGGTTGCGCGAGGTAGAGCCGTGTCCGCCGAGGTAGAGCCGTGGTTCTTGTGCTCGACGGCGTGTGGTCGCCCTGGGTGGTCGGGGTGGGTGGTGGTGCCGCGTCTACCATCCGCGCCGCTCGTTCCTCGCGTCGCTCCCGCCAGGCCCGCCACGACGCGGCACCACCACCCACCCC
>NZ_JBVIFN010000015.1:0-76063 GCF_055571305.1 Cellulosimicrobium sp. NPDC030954 | reverse complement strand
CACCCGCTTCACCAAACGCGCCGCCTACTACCGCTCCGAACTCACCATCGCCGCGATCATCCTCTGGCTCCGCGATTCACCGGACACGCCCTAGGCTCGGGACCTGTGAGTGCCGCACCCGCCCCGAACCCGTCGCCAGAGGCCACGCGCCCCGAACCCGTCAGCGCGAGCATGCGCCGCGCGAAGGCGGACGCGCGCTCGGCGCACGTGACGATCGGGCAGGTCCGCGAGGAGGGGGCCGGGCGGGTGACGATCGACTGCTCGTGCGGCATGTCGCTCACGAACGGCCCGGACTGGACCGTCGACGAGCACATCCGCCTCCACCGGGCGGAGGCGCGCTACCTCGCGCTGAGCGCGGTCGCCCCGGCCGGGATGCCGCGGCTCATCCCGGTCGACGCCGACCGGCTGCCGCGCGTGGACTGACCGGCGCTCAGAGCTCGTCGGGGTCGTCCCAGGACGTGCCCGACGACGCGCCGTCGATCGGTCGGCGCTCGTTCTCCGACAGCGACTGCGGGGCCTTGGTCGCGTCCCCACCGGTCAGCACGTCACCGACGGCCTCCCCCTCCTCCTCGCGGCGCGGGGACAGTCGTGCGGAGGCGACGTCCGACTCGTTGAGGTCGTCGCGGTGGTCTGCGTGGGTGCTCATGGCACGGGTCTACCAGGTCCGACGCCGCGATGCACGACCGTCCGCGGCGCGGCGCGGTCAGGGCTTGACGCGGTGAGACGGCCGCGCGACCCGACCCACGATCGACGCGCGCTTGGCACACTATTTGTGCACGTGTCCCCTGTCACGTGAGGTCGGGCGCCTCCTGCGACGACAGCGACCCGGGGGGCGTGGAATCCTCGAGGGCATGCAGACCTGGCCCGGCCACCCCTACCCGTTGGGCGCCACCTATGACGGGACGGGGACGAACTTCGCCCTGTTCTCCGAGGTCGCGGAGCGCGTGGAGCTCTGCCTCCTCGGCGACGACGGCACCGAGACGCGCGTCGACCTCGAGGAGGTCGACGCGCACGTCTGGCACGTCTACCTGCCCGGGAAGGGGCCGGGCACGCGCTACGGCTACCGGGTGCACGGGCCGTACGACCCGGCGAACGGCCACCGGTGCAACCCGGCCAAGCTGCTCCTCGACCCGTACGCGAAGGCGATCGAGGGGCGGGTCGACGGCGACGAGTCCCTGTTCTCCTACCGCTTCGCCGACGGCGGCGAGGCGGCACCGCCCGAGGAGGACCCCGAGGGCGGCGGGACGGACGAGGCACCCGCGACCGCTCCCCCGCTCAACGACGAGGACTCCGCCGGCCACACGATGGTCTCGGTCGTCATCAACCCGTACTTCGACTGGGGCCACGACCGCCCCCCGAACCGGGACTACCACGACAGCGTGATCTACGAGGCGCACGTCAAGGGGATGACGATGCTCCACCCCGACGTGCCCGACGAGCTGCGCGGCACCTACGCCGGGATGGCCCACCCCGCCGTGATCGAGCACCTCGTGACGCTCGGCGTGACCGCGGTCGAGCTCATGCCGGTGCACCAGTTCGTCAACGACCCCACGCTCGTCGAGAAGGGGCTGTCGAACTACTGGGGCTACAACACCATCGGCTTCTTCGCGCCGCACAACGGGTACGCGGCGTACGGGACGCGCGGGCAGCAGGTCATGGAGTTCAAGACCATGGTCAAGGCGCTGCACGAGGCGGGCATCGAGGTCATCCTCGACGTCGTCTACAACCACACCGCCGAGGGCAACCACCTCGGTCCGACGCTGAGCTTCCGCGGCATCGACAACAAGGCGTACTACCGGCTGGTCGACGGCGACGAGGCTCACTACTTCGACACCACCGGCACGGGCAACTCGCTGCTCATGCGCTCGCCGCACGTGCTCCAGCTCATCATGGACTCGCTGCGGTACTGGGTGACGGAGATGCACGTGGACGGGTTCCGCTTCGACCTCGCGGCGACGCTGGCGCGGCAGTTCCACGAGGTCGACCGCCTCTCGGCGTTCTTCGACATCGTGCAGCAGGACCCGGTGATCTCGCAGGTCAAGCTCATCGCCGAGCCGTGGGACCTCGGCGACGGCGGCTACCAGGTGGGCGGGTTCCCGCCGCTGTGGACGGAGTGGAACGGGCAGTACCGGGACACCGTGCGCGACTTCTGGCGCGGTGAGCCCTCGACGCTGCCCGAGCTCGCGAGCCGCCTCACGGGCTCGTCCGACCTCTACGAGCACGGCGGCCGCAAGCCCATCGCGTCGATCAACTTCGTCACCGCGCACGACGGCTTCACGCTCAACGACCTCGTGTCGTACAACGAGAAGCACAACGACGCGAACGGCGAGGACAACAACGACGGCGAGAGCCACAACCGGTCGTGGAACTGCGGCGTGGAGGGACCGACGGACGACCCGGACGTGCGGGCGCTCCGCGCACGGCAGCGCCGCAACTTCCTCGCCACGCTGCTGCTCTCGCAGGGCGTGCCGATGCTCGCGCACGGCGACGAGATCGCGCGCACGCAGGGCGGCAACAACAACGGCTACTGCCAGGACAACGCGATCACGTGGATGGACTGGGGCGGCGAGGAGGGCCTCGACGACGAGCGGGCCGCGCTCCTCGACTTCGCCCGTCGCGTGGTGTGGCTGCGGCGCGACCACCCGGTCCTGCACCGGCGACGCTTCTTCCTCGGCCGCGGCGGCTCCGGGACGGCCGACGACGAGCTGCCGGACATCGAGTGGCTCGACATCACGGGGTCGCGCATGGACCAGCAGGACTGGGACCACGCGTACGCGCGCACCGTCATGGTGTTCCTCAACGGCGACGCGATCCCCGAGCAGGACCGGCGCGGCGAGCCGATCGTGGACGACTCGTTCCTCCTGCTGCTCAACGCGCACTCCGACGCGCTGGAGTTCACCGTGCCGCCCGCGAGGTACGGGGAGGGCTGGGACGTCGTGCTGGACACCGACGGCACGGTCGACGTCGGCGACGCCCTGCACCCGGGAGACACGGTCTCCGTGACGGGCCGCAGCGTCATCGTCCTGACCCGCCCGCCGCTGCGATGACGGCCGCCGTCCCCACCGTCGGCGCAGCCGGCGCGACCGGCGCGCACGGCACGCCGCCCCGCGTCCCCGTCTCGACGTACCGGCTCCAGCTCGGGCCCGACCTCACGTTCGACGACGCCGCGCGCCAGGTCCCGTACCTCGCCTCCCTCGGCGTCACGCACCTCTACCTCTCCCCCGTGCTCCAGGCCGCGCCCGGCTCGACGCACGGCTACGACGTCGTCGACCACACGCGCGTCAGCGCCGAGCTCGGCGGGCGCGACGGCCTGGAGCGTCTCGCCGCGAGCGCCCGGGCGGCGGGTCTGGGCCTGGTGCTCGACGTCGTGCCGAACCACATGGCGGTGCCGACGCCCGCGTGGCACAACCACGCGCTGTGGTCGGTCCTCGAGGACGGCGCCGACTCGCCGTACGCCCGGTGGTTCGACGTCGACTGGTCGGCGGGCGAGGGTGCGGTGCTCATGCCGGTCCTCGGCGCACGCCTGGGCGACGTGCTCGCGGCGGGCGAGATCGCGCTCGACGAGGTCGAGGTCCCCGGGTCGCCGGGGCCGCGCCGCGTGCTGCGGTACCACGACCATGTCTTCCCCGTGCGGGCGGGCACGGAGGACCTGCCCCTCACCGAGCTGGTGGAGCGTCAGCACTACCGCCTCGCGTACTGGCGCGTGGGCGACGAGGAGCTCAACTACCGGCGCTTCTTCGACGTCGGGTCGCTCGTCGCGGTCCGGGTCGAGGACGAGGAGGTGCTCGACGCGACGCACGCGCTCGTGCTCGACCTCGTCACGTCCGGGACCGTCGACGGCCTGCGCATCGACCACCCGGACGGCCTCGCCGACCCGGCGCAGTACCTCCAGCGTCTCGCCGACCGCACCGACGGCGCGTGGGTCGTCGTGGAGAAGATCCTCGCCGGCGAGGAGCAGGTGCCCCCGGACTGGGCGACGGTCGGGACGACGGGCTACGACGTCGCGTGGCGGCTGCAGCAGCTCTTCGTCGATCCCGGCGGCCGGTCGGGTCTGGACGCGGTGATGACGCGCCTCACGGGCGCCGCGCCGGGCGGGCTGGGCGCGCTCGTCGAGGAGGCGAAGCGCGAGGTCGTCGCGGGCCCGCTGTACGCGGAGCTGCACCGCCTGACCGACCTCGCGGCCGCCGTCTGCCATGACGACCCGCGCCTGCGCGACCACACGTGGCGCGGCCTGCACCAGTGCCTGCGCGAGCTGCTCGTCGCGTTCGACCGCTACCGGGCGTACGTCGTGCCGGGCACCCCGCCGCGGCACGAGGCGGTGCGTGCGGTCGAGGAGGCCGCCGCGCGCGCTCGCGCCCGGCTCGACCCCCAGCGCGCGGAGACGCTCGACGTCGTGGTCGGCCTGGTGCTGGGCCGGGAGGTCGGGAGCGCGGGACGGCGCCGCGAGGCGCGCCGCGACGAGCTCGTGGTGCGGTTCCAGCAGGTCTGCGGCGCGGTGACGGCGAAGGGCGTGGAGGACACCGCGTTCTACCGGTGGACCGAGCTCGTGAGCCTGTGCGAGGTGGGGGGCGAGCCGGACCGGTTCAGCCTCGGTGTGCACGACTGGCACGCCTTCGCGCAGCGGTTCGCCGCGCTCACGCCGCACGCCCTCACGGCGGGGTCGACGCACGACACCAAGCGCGGCGAGGACACGCGCGCGGCGCTCGGGGTGCTGTCCGAGGACGCGGCGGGCTGGTCACGGCTCGTCGACGAGGTCCGCGCGGCGACCGCCCCGTACCGCGGGGTGCTCGTGGACGGCCTCGCCGAGAACTTGTTGTGGCAGACCGTGGCGGGCACGTGGCTGCCCGACGCCGGCACCGGGACCGACCTCTCCGACGCGGCTGCGGGCGGGGCGGTCGCCCCCGACCGGCTCGTCGACTACCTGCGCAAGGCGCTGCGCGAGGCGAAGGTCGCGACGTCGTGGACGAGCCCGGACGTCGCCTACGAGGAGGCCGTCGCGGACCTCGCGCGGCGCGCGCTCGCCGACCCCGCGGTGACCGGCGCGTTCGCCCGGTGGTCCCGCGACCACCACGAGGAGCTGCGCGCGGCGAGCCTCGGGATCACGCTCGTGCGGCTCACGGCGCCCGGCGTCGCGGACGTGTACCAGGGCGCGGAGTCGTACGCGCCGACCCTCGTGGACCCCGACAACCGCCGCCCGGTGGACGTCGGGGCGCTGACCGAACGGCTCGCGCGGCTCGACGGCGGGGCGCCCGCCCGCACGCTCGCGGACGAGAAGCTGCTCGTCACCGCGCACGCGCTGCGGCTGCGCCGCGCCCTGGCCGACGCGTTCGTGGGCGACGGCGCCGGGTACGCGCCCGTCGCGTCGTCGACGCCGTGCGCGCTCGCGTTCGCGCGCACCACCCCGGGCAGCGCGGAGACGGGCGTCGCGCGCGTCGTGACCGTCGCGACGCGGCTCGCGGGCACGGTCGACCGGCTCGGGGGGTGGCGCGACCACGTCGTCGCGCTCCCCGAGGGCACGGGGGCGTGGGTCGACGTGCTCACCGGGCGCGAGCACGCGTCCGGCACGGTGCGCGTGGCCGACCTGCTCGCCGACCTGCCGGTCGCGCTCCTCGTCGACCCGGGCGACGCGGCGGGCGCCGCCGTCGCGCGCACGGGCGAGGCCCGGGAGCCCGCGGGGGACGCGCCGTGACGACCGACCCGACGAGCCAGGTGCCCGGTGTCCCCACGACCCGCGTCCCCCCGCCCCGGTCGACCCCCATGCTCGCCGTGCCCGGGCCGCGGCCGGTCGTGTGGGCGCCGACGGCACGCAGCGTCGAGCTGCTCCTGCCGGAGCCGGGCTCCGGGACGTTCGAGGGCGCGCAGCGGCTCCCGCTGCGCCTCGTGGGCGCGCACGTGCCCGGCTGGTGGGGCTACGACCACGAGCTGCCGTGGGGCACGGACTACGGCTTCGCGGTCGACGGCGGCCCGGGGCGCCCGGACCCGCGCAGCCCGTGGCAGCCGTACGGGGTGCACGGTCCGAGCCGCACGTTCGACGCGGCGTACGCGTGGACCGACGACGCGTGGGCGGGCCGCGACATGCGGGGCGAGGTCGTCTACGAGCTGCACGTGGACACCTTCACGCCGCAGGGCACGCTCGACGCCGCGATCGACCGGCTCGACCACCTCGTCGACCTGGGCGTCGGCGCGGTCGAGCTCCTCCCCGTCGCGGCGTTCGGCGGCGAGCGGGGCTGGGGCTACGACGGCGTGCACCTGTACGCGGTGCACGAGCCCTACGGGGGCCCGCGCGCCCTGCAGCGGTTCGTGGACGCCGCCCACGCCCGGGGTCTCGCGGTCGTGCTCGACGTCGTCTACAACCACCTCGGGCCGTCCGGGAACTACCTGCCGGAGTTCGGCCCGTACTTCACCGACGCGCACACGACGCCGTGGGGCTCGGCGGTGAACCTCGACCGGCCGGGCAGCCGGGAGGTACGCGAGTGGGTGATCGACAACGCCGAGCGGTGGTTCGTCGAGTTCCACGTGGACGCGCTGCGCCTCGACGCCGTGCACGCCCTCGTCGACGACTCCGCGACGCACCTGCTGGCCGAGCTCGCCCGGCGCGTCGACCGCGTCGAGCAGGAGGTCGGACGGCCGCTCACGCTCGTCGCGGAGTCGGACGAGAACGACCCGGCCACGGTCACGGGCGTCGAGCAGGGCGGGCGCGGCATGCGCGCCCAGTGGGCCGACGACGTCCACCACGCCGTGCACGCGCTCCTCACGGGCGAGCGGCAGGGCTACTACGTCGACTTCGGCTCCGTCGCGGTGCTGCGCAAGGCGCTCACGGGCGCGTTCGTGCACGACGGCACGTACTCCACCTTCCGCGGCCGCACGTGGGGCCACCCGGTCCCGGCGGGGACCGACGGGCACGCGTTCGTCGTGAGCGCCCAGAACCACGACCAGGTCGGCAACCGCGCGTTCGGGGACCGGACGTCGGCCACGCTCGACGGCGGCGGGCTCGCCGTGGCCGCGGCGCTCGTCCTGGTCTCGCCCTTCACCCCGCTGCTCTTCATGGGCGAGGAGTGGGGCGCGTCGACGCCGTGGCAGTTCTTCACCGACCACGCCGAGCCGGAGCTCGCCGAGGCGGTCCGGCGCGGGCGGGCGGCGGAGTTCGCCGACCACGGGTGGGGCGACGGCGCGCCGGTGCCCGACCCGCAGGACCCGGCGACCCGCGACGCGAGCGTCCTCGACTGGTCCGAGCGCGACCGCGGCGAGCACGCACGGCTGCTCGCCTGGTACCGGACGCTGGTGGCGCTGCGGTCGCGGCCGGACGTCCGCTCGGGCGACCTCTCGGTCGTGCGCGTGCACGGCCCCGGGGGCGTGGACGACGACGCCTCGGGCGAGGAGCCGGCGGCGACCTCGGCCCCGCGCGGCGGTCCCGCGTTCGTCGTGGACCGCCGGACCGTCGCGGTCGCGGTCAACCTCGGTGCGGAGCCCCGGCGGCTCCGGCTCGCGCTCGGCGGCACGCCGCGCGTCCTCGCCGCGTGGGACCCGGCGACGAGCGTGCACCGACGCCACGTCGACCTGCCCGCGCGTTCGGTCGCGGTCCTGTCCTGGGTGTGACTACGCTCACGCCCATGTCGACGACGAAGAAGGCGAAGAAGAAGCACGGCAAGGGCTCGGGGTCCGGCTCAGGCTCCGTGCCGACGCTCGACGCCGACTGGGAGGTCGCCCCCACGGAGTCGTTGCGCGTGCCCGCCGGCTTCGACCTCGCGGCGTTCGACCGCGGGTCCACGCCGGGGTTCGCCGGCGACAAGGCGGCCGGCCAGGCGCTCGTCGCGCGGCACGCGGACGAGCTCTCCGAGCTGCAGGAGCGCCTGTTCGCGGAGGGCCGCTCGGGCGGGTCGCGCTCGGTCCTGCTCGTCCTGCAGGGCATGGACACCGCGGGCAAGGGCGGCATCGTGCGGCACGTCGTCGGGCTCGTCGACCCGCAGGGCGTCGCGCACCGGTCGTTCGGCGTCCCCACGCCCGAGGAGCGCAAGCACCACTACCTCTGGCGCATCCGCCGCGCCCTGCCCGACCCCGGGTACATCGGCGTCTTCGACCGCTCGCACTACGAGGACGTGCTCGTCGCACGCGTCGACGGCCTCGTGCCGCCCGAGGTCTGGGAGGCGCGGTACGACGAGATCAACCGGTTCGAGGGGAAGGTCGTCGCGGCGGGCACGACCATCGTCAAGGTCGCGCTGCTCGTGTCCTACGAGGAGCAGCGCGCGCGGCTCATGGAGCGCCTCGAGCGCCCGGACAAGTTCTGGAAGTACAACCCGAACGACGTGGACTCGCGCGAGAAGTGGCCCGCGTACCAGGAGGCCTACCAGGCCGTCCTCGACCGGACGAGCACCGAGGCCGCGCCCTGGCACGTCGTCCCGGCCGACCGCAAGTGGTTCGCACGCCTCGCGGTGAGCGAGCTCCTGCTCGACGCGCTGCGCCGCCTCGACCTCGGCTGGCCCCCGGCCGACTTCGACATCGAGGTCGAGAAGGAGCGCCTCGCCGCGACATGAGCCGCCCGGACGGCGACGTGCCGCTCGGGCCTGCCGTCAGGCGGAGGCGCGCGCGACCGCGCGGCCGTCCTCGGCGAGCGCGCCGAGGCGCGAGAGCGCGCGGTAGTACTTCTTGCGGTACCCGCCGCGCAGCATCTCCTCCGTGAACAGGCTCCGCTCCCCCGTGTAGTCGCCCGACCCGGCGAGCAGCACGGGCACGTCGCGGTCGTAGAGGCGGTCGACGAGGACGACGAGGCGCAGGGCGGCGGACTGCTCGGTCACGGTGTGCACGCCGGTGAGCGCGACGACCTCGACGCCGTCGAGCAGCGCACGGTAGCGGCTGGGGTGCACGTGCGAGAGGTGCGCCAGCAGGTCGTCGAACGCGTCGAGCGTCGTGCCGGGGCGGCCCACCGCCGCGGCCCGCACCGCGTCCTCGGGCAGCGGGGCCGAGTCGGTGACCACCGCACGGTGGCGGTAGTCCTCGCCGTCGACGCGCAGCACCTCGAACCGGGCCGCGAGCGCCTGGATCTCGCGCAGGAAGTCCTCGGCCGCGAAGCGGCCCTCGCCGAGCGCCTCGGGCAGCGTGTTCGACGTCGCCGCGAGCGCGACGCCGCGGTCGGCGAGCTCGCGCAGGAGGCGCGACATGAGCACGGTGTCCCCCGGGTCGTCGAGCTCGAACTCGTCGATGCACACGAGCTTCTTCGTCGCGAGCGCGTCCACCGTCGCCTGGAAGCCGAGCGCGCCCACCAGGTTCGTGTACTCGACGAACGTGCCGTAGGCGCTCGCGTCGAGGCCGACGGCGTGCGCGAGGGACGTGAGGAGGTGGGTCTTGCCGACGCCGAAGCCGCCGTCCATGTACACCGCGGGCGCGGTCTGCTTGCGGCCGCCGAAGAGCCCCTTGCGCGCGGGCTTCACGACGGCGGCCGCGACCTCCTCGAGCCGCGCGACGGTGCGCGCCTGGCTCGGGTACGCGGGGTTCGCGCGGTAGGTCGAGAAGCGGGCGTCGGCGAAGTGCCGCGGCGGCAGGAGGTCGGCCAGCAGGCGTGCGGGCGGGACGGACGGGCGGACGTCGGCGAGGGCGCGCGTGCGTCCGGGCACGTCGAGGGTCGCGTCGGGGGCCGACGCGCGGGCGGTGCCGGGGAGGGCTGCCGGGGCCGAGTTGCCGCCGGCGACGGGCGCAGTCACGAGGATCCAGCCTACGCCTGCGGCTAACCTGGCCGCTGTGACCTCCACCACGGCGACCCCGGCCGGGCGCACCGACCTGCCCCCGCTCGACGTCCTGCTCCCCGCCGCGGAGCACCTGCCGCCCGACGCGCGCGAGGAGCGCCTCGCGGCGCTCTACGCGTACGGCCCGCCCGCACGCGGGTCGCACGTCGTGCGCGCCAACATGGTCGCGAGCGTCGACGGCGCGGCGTGGGGCCCGGACCACCGCTCGGGGTCGATCAACGACGACGCGGACTGGCGCGTCTTCCGCGTCCTGCGCGCGCTGGCCGACGTCGTCCTGGTCGGTGCAGGGACCGCCCGCGCGGAGGGATACACCGCGCTCGACCGGCCGCGCGGTCTACGACACCTGCACGACGCGCCGCTCGAGCTCGCGATCGTCACCCGGACCGGCCGAGTCCCCGAGGCGCTCGCCCGCGGCGACCGTGCGCCCTTCGTGCTCACCGGCCCCGCCGGGGCGGCCGCGGCGAGGGGCGCCGTGCCCGCAGACCGGGTGCTCGTCGTCGGGCACGACGCGGAGGGCACCTCGCCCGGGCCGGACGCCGCCGTCGACCTCGCCGCGGGGCTCGCCGCGCTCGCCGACCGCGGCCTGGCCCGCGTGCTCACCGAGGGCGGGCCGACGCTCCTGGGCGACCTGCTCGCGGCGGACCTGGTCGACGAGCTGTGCGTCACCACGACGCCGACCGTCGTCGGGCAGGGGCCCGGCCGGATCGTGGCCGGGGCGGCGCCGTCGGGCACGACCGCGCTCCCGCCCCGGGGCGCGCGCCTCGCGCACCTGCTGCACAGCCCCGAGGACCGGCCCGGCTCCCCCGCCGGTACGACCGCCGCGCGCTGGCTCCTGCCGATAGGCTGATCCGCGTGACCGACACGATCCTCGTCCTGACCGAAGACACGCTGAACCCGGCCGACGTGCAGCACATCCTGTCGCTGCACGAGGACGAGCAGCTCGCCTACCGGGTGCTCGTGCCCGCGGACACGGAGCGCAACGTGATCTCCGGGATCATCGACCACCTCAGCGTGGGCGAGCTCAAGGAGGCGTGGGACGAGGTCCTCGGTCGCGAGCCCTCGCCGGTCCAGGCGACGGTGACGGCGGGCGAGCAGCTCGAGCGCAGCGTCGCGGAGCTGCGCGCGGCGGGGCGCGAGGCCGACGGCTCGGTCGTCGACGACGACCCGCTGCCCGCGCTGCACAAGGCCGTCGCCGCGGACGGCGTGCGCGAGATCGTCGTCGTGACCTACCCGCACGCGGTCGAGGACACGTTCCACACCGACTGGGCTTCCCGCGCGCGCGAGGAGCTCCACGTCCCCGTGCTGCACCTGTACTCGGGCACGAGCGAGCTGGGCTGACCCGGCGTCGAGCCTCTCTGCCGAGGCAGAGGCCCGGTCCGTCGAGGGAGGGGCCTGGTCAGGCCCCGCGGACGCGGTGCCCTGCGCGGCGGATGGTCGCGCGCGCGAGCTGGTCGGTCGAGTCGAGGTAGAGCGGGTCGGCGAGCAGGTCGTGGTCGACGGCGACGACCGACAGCTCCGTGCAGCCCAGCACGATCACCTGGGCACCCCGCTCGACGAGCCGGCCCGCGACGGCGCGGAACGTCTCGATGTCGACCGGCCGGCCGGCCTTGACCTGCTCGTAGATGATCTGCGAGACGAGCGCCTGGTCGGCCTCGTCCGGGACGAGCGCGTCGACGCCGTGACGCGCGAAGGCGTCCTGGTAGACGCCCGACGCCGCGGTCCCCGCCGTCGCGAGCAGACCCACCGCGCGCAGGTCCGCGACCCGCGACCGGGCCGCGTCGACCGTCGTGTCGATGATGGACACGAACGGGACGCTGATCGCGTCGAGCACCTGCTGGGTGAAGTAGTGCGCCGTGTTGCACGGCATCACGAGGAAGTCCGCCCCGAAGCGCTCGAGCCGTTCCGCGTCGCGCGCGAGCACCGGGCCCGGGTCCGCGTCCGAGCGGCCGAGGATGAACGCCGTGCGGTCGGGGATCGTCGCGTGGTTGAGCACGACGGCGTCCACGTGGTCCTGGTCGCGCTCCGCCTCCGTGAGCTCGACGAGGAGCTGGAGGAAGTACGCCGTGGCGAGCGGCCCGACCCCTCCGAGCACTCCGACGAGGGGCTGGGCGTGGTCCTGGTCCGGTCGCGAGGTCACCCGTGGATCCTACGGCGGCCCACGTCCCGGACACCCCCTCGGCCCCCGCGCCGACCCCGCCATGCTGTGCCCATGGCTCCGATGCTCGCCGGACCGGCGGTCGACCCGCGCGCCTTCGCCGTGCCGCAGCCCGTGCTCGACACCGGCGACGGCCTGCGGCTGCGCCCGTGGACCGGTGACGACGCCCCCGCGCTGCGCGAGGTGTACGACGACCCGGCGGTCCGGCGGTGGCACGTCCGGTCGCTCACGACCGACGACGAGGCGCGCGACGTCGCGCTCGGGTGGGCGGCGCGCTGGGGCGAGGCGGCCGGCGCCTCGTGGGCCGTCGTCGACCAGGAGGGCACGCTCTGCGGGCGCGTCGCGCTGCGCGACGTGTCGCTGCAGGACGGGAGCGCCGAGGTCGCCTACTGGACGGTGCCGACGGCCCGCGGCCAGGGGGTCGCGCCGCGCGCGCTACGCACCGCGACGCGATGGGCCTTCGGCGCCGGCTTCCACCGACTGTGGCTCGAGCACTCGGTCGACAACGCACCGTCGTGCCGCGCGGCCGCCTCGGCGGGCTACGCCGCGGAAGGGGTCCGGCGCTCGGCCGTGCTGCACGCCGACGGGTGGCACGACATGCACACCCACGCGCGGATCGCGCCCGAGGCGTCGCTAGGGTGACTGGCATGACACTGCGTCACGTCCTGTTCGACGCCGACGGCGTGCTCCAGCACATCCCCGAGGGCTGGTATGCGGCGGTCGAGCCCTACCTCGGCGACCGGACCCGGGAGTTCCTGCTCGAGACGTGGAGCGAGGAGCTGCCCATGCTGGTCGGCGACGGCGACTATCTCCCGGTCCTCGCCGCGGGGCTCGAGCGCTACGGCGTGACGGAGCCGGCGGAGGACGTCTACCGCGCGATCTGGTTCGACGCGCTCGAGGTCGTCGACGCGTCGTTCGACCTCGTGCGCGGGCTGCGGGCGAGCGGCTACGGCGTGCACCTCGGCACCAACCAGGAGAGCCGGCGCGTGTCGTTCATGCGCCAGACCCTCGGCTACGACGCGGAGTTCGACACGAGCTGGTACTCGTGCGAGCTCGGGATCGCCAAGCCCGACCCGCGGTTCTTCGTCGAGGCGGCCCGGCGCATCGGCGCGGACCCGGACGAGGTGCTGTTCGTCGACGACACCGCGCGCAACGTCGAGGGCGCGCGCGCCGCCGGCATGGTCGGGGTGCACTGGGACGTCTCGCGCGGCCACGACGAGCTCGTGCGCACGTTGGCCGGGCACGGCGTCGCCATCCAGGCCGGTCAGGGCGCCGCGGGCGAGGGCGTCGCGAGTTACGGCAACCCGGGCGCGGCCGTACCCGGCCCGTAGGATGGCGGACGCCCGCCGACCACACAGAGAAACGGACGACCCTCCGCGATGACGTACGGCAACGCCGAGTTCCTCCCCATCGTCCTGGGGACCAACCTCAACACCTACAACATCGCGAGGTCGTTGCACGAGGCGTACGGCGTCCGCACGCTGGCCCTGGGCCGCTTCCCGCTGCGCGAGACGGCGGACTCCCGCATCGTCGACGTGCGCACCTACCGCGACTTCGACGACCCGGAGCGCATCGTCGCGGTCCTGCGCGAGCTCGCCGAGGAGTTCCCGGGCCGCAAGCGCCTGCTCGTCGCGAACATCGAGTTCTACACGAACGTCGTGATCGCGCACCGCGCCGAGCTCGAGGACCTGTACGTCATCCCGCTCGTCGGCCAGGAGCTGGCCGCGCGCCTCATGAACAAGACGGACTTCTACCGCACCTGCGCGGAGCTGGGCGTGCCGCACCCGGAGACGGTGATCGCGACGGCGGCGGACGTCGACGCGCCGGGCTTCGGCGAGAACCTGCCGTTCCCCTACCCGCTCATCCTCAAGCCGTCGGACACGGACACGTACCCGCGCCTGCGGTTCGAGGGCAAGAAGAAGGTCTACCTGGTCCAGGACGCGGCCGAGCTGCGCGACGTCGGGCGCCGCATCTACGCCGCGGGGTACACGGACGACCTCATCGTCCAGGAGTACCTCGCGGGCGACGAGTCGGTCATGCGCGTGGTCAACACGTACTCCGACCGGCACGGCCGCCTGCGGTTCCTCTCCGCGGCGCAGATCGTGCTCGGCGAGTACGACCCGAAGCTCGTCGGGAACTACAACGCCGTCGTGACGATGAAGGACGACAAGCTCACCGAGTCGGTCCGGCACCTGCTCGACAGCCTCGGCTACGTCGGCGCCGCGAACCTCGACGTCATGTACGACCGCCGCACGGGCACGAGCAAGATCCTCGAGGTCAACCTGCGCCAGGGCGCGGCGAGCTTCTACACGATGGCGGCGGGCGGCAACCTCGCCCGCTGCTACGTCGAGGACCTGGTGCACGGGCGCGAGCTCCCCGAGCAGGTCACGTCGGAGGCGCGCCTGTGGGTGAACGTGCCCTACCCCGTCGTGCGCGCCCTCGTGCCGGTGTCGCTGCGCCACCGCGTGAAGAAGGCCCGCAAGCACGGCGTGTGGCACACGCTGCGCTACGCGCCCGACAGGAGCCTGCGCCGCCGCCTCGACGTGTGGCGCGTCGACCTGCGCCACACGCTCGACTACGTGAAGTTCGCGCGCTCCCGCCCGTCGGCATGATGCTCCCGTCGACCAGGCGGTCTCGGCGCGTCCCGTGTCACTGACGCGCAGGGATCGCCTGTTCGGCCGGCCGGGATCGCCTGGTCGAGGGGGTCAGGGGTTCACAGTGCGGAGCGCACGGCCTCGACGATGCGGCGCGCCGTCGCGGCTCCCACCGTGGTCGGGAGGTTGACGACGCGGGCCACGAGGTCCTCCGTCGTCGCGAGCGCGGGGTCGCCGGGCGTGTACCCGTAGACCGTCGGGTCGTCCGGGCCAGGGAACAGCGCGGGGCGGTACCACTTGCCGACGTAGAACCCGGCGACGGTGAGCTCCCGCACGAGCCGGTCGGCGGTCGCCGCGTCGGGCGCGAAGAACGGGAACCGGACGAGCGGCGCGCGCTCGCCGACCCCCGCCGGCACCTCGACGACGTCGGACAGCCCGCGCACGTACTCCGCGACGGTGTCCGCGCGACGCGCCTCGACGTCGCCGCTCGACCGCAGCGCGTCGACCATCCGGCCGGTGACCCACGACGACGGCCGCTGCGGCGGGTGCGCGAGGCCGCCCCGGTTCTCCACGGGCGCGATCGCCGGCTCGTACGCTCCGACGGCGGTGAGCGCGCCGCGGACCTTGCCCGCCGCCCCGCCCGGGAGGCGGTTGAGCACGCGGACCTGCGTGCGGAAGCTGCGCGCGGCGAGGTCGAGCCGGGCCCCGACGACCGGCAGCGCGTCGAGCGCGGACACGATCGCGGCACGCAGCGCCGGGTCGAGCGCCGGGCTCACCCACACGGCACCGCCGAACCGCGTCGGCAGCATCTTCTCCACGCCGAACGAGTGGAACGAGACGTCCGCGACCGGCGACCCGTCGGCGTCGCGCGCGAGGCGCGTGACGCAGTGCGCGCTGTCCTCCACGAGGAGCGCCCCGACCGAGCGCGCCGCGGCGCGCAGCCGGAGCGCGGCCGCGTCGTCGACGATGCCGAACGTGTTCTGCAGCACGACGGCGCGCGTGTCCGGCCCGACCGCGAGCCGGTCGGGGTCGATCGCGACGGTCGCCGGGGACACCTCGGCGTAGACGGGCCGCAGGCCTGCGACGAGGACGGGGTCGACGGCCGTCGAGCACGTGAACACCTGGGTGACCACCTCGCCCGCGCCGCGCACCTCGGCGAGCGCCCGGAACACGACCTCCATCCCGTAGCGGGCCTTGAAGACGAGGAACCAGTCGGCCGGGTCGGTGCCCGTCCGGTCGGCGAGCATCCTCGTCGCGGTCGCGTCCTGCGGGTGGCGGCTCATCGTTCTCCGTGTCGTCCGGCGTCAGGGGGGTCAGAGAGGTCGGGCCGACGCAGCGGCCCGCCGGGCCTAGCCTGCCACGTCACCCGACGGGCCCGGACCGCGCGCGGCGTCGGGCCCGACTCGGGAGCGGCGGACGCACCGACGGCGGCCGTCGCGCCGGAGCGCGACGACCGCCGTCGGTGCGTGCGGTGGTGAGCCGTCAGGCGTCGGACTCGGTCCGGTCGCCCGACCACTCGGTGTGGAACGTGCCCGCCTTGTCGACGCGGCGGTAGGTGTGCGCGCCGAAGAAGTCGCGCTGCGCCTGGATGAGCGCGGCGGGCAGGCGCTCGGCCCGGACGCCGTCGTAGTAGGCGAGCGACGACGAGAACGCGGGCGTGGGGACCCCGTTCAGCGCGGCCTGCGACACGACCCGACGCCAGGCGGCGAGGCCGTTGCCCACCGCGCCGGTGAAGTACTCGTCCGCGAGGAGCAGCGGGAGCTGCGCGTCGCGCTCGTACGCCTCGGTGATGCGGTTGAGGAAGCGCGCGCGGATGATGCAGCCGCCGCGCCAGATGCGGGCCATCGCGCCGCGGTCGATGTCCCAGCCGTACTCGGCGGACGCGGCCGCGATCTGGTCGAAGCCCTGCGAGTACGCGACGACCTTCGACGCGTACAGCGCGAGGCGCACGTCCTCGACGAACGCGTCGCGGTCCTGCACGTCCCACGCGGCGGCGTCGGCGGGCAGCGCGGCGCGGCCCGCCTCGCGCTGCGGGACCGAGCCGGACAGCGCGCGGGCGAACGTCGCCTCGGCGATGCCGGTGATCGGCACGCCGAGGTCGAGGCCGTTCTGCACCGTCCAGCGGCCGGTGCCCTTCTGCTCCGCCTGGTCGAGCACGACGTCCACGAACGCCTTGCCGGTCTCCGCGTCCACGTGCTGGAGCACGTCCGCGGTGATCTCGATGAGGAACGACTCGAGGTCGCCCGTGTTCCACTGCGCGAAGATCTCGCCGATCTCCTGCGCGGACGCGCCGAGCCCCTGCTTGAGCAGGTCGTACGCCTCGGCGATGAGCTGCATGTCGGCGTACTCGATGCCGTTGTGCACCATCTTGACGAAGTGGCCGGCGCCGTCGGGGCCGACGTAGGTGCAGCACGGCACGCCGTCGACCTTCGCCGAGATGTCCTCGAGGATCGGGCCGAGGCTCTGGTAGGACTCGCGCGTGCCGCCGGGCATGATCGACGGGCCGTTGAGCGCACCTTCCTCGCCGCCCGAGACGCCGGTGCCGACGAAGTGCAGGCCCTGCGCCGCGAGCGCCTTCTCCCGGCGGATCGTGTCCGGGAAGTGCGCGTTGCCGGCGTCGACGACGATGTCGCCCTCCTCCAGCAGCGGCACGAGCTCGTCGATGACGGCGTCGGTGGCCGCGCCCGCCTTGACCATGATGACGACCTTGCGCGGACGCTCGAGCGAGGCGACGAAGTCGGCCATCGACTCGGACGGGACGAAGTCGCCCTCGCTGCCCGCCTCGGCGATCAGGGACTCGGTCTTGGCGTACGAGCGGTTGTGCACCGCGACCGTGTAGCCGTGCCGGGCGAAGTTGCGGGCCAGGTTGCGACCCATGACGGCGAGTCCGGTCACACCGATCTGTGCGCGTGCTGACATCTGCTTCCCTGCTCCTCGAGGGTCGGTCCCGGCGCACGACGGCTGCGCGCGGGGAGGGCGCGGAGCCGTTCCAGGCCGGGCGCGGGCGCGCGGCCGGGTGCACCGGTGATGGATACGCCGCCAGCCTAGTCCTCGTGCGCCGCACCGCTCCCGAGGGGCCACGATCCGGTCACCCGCAGCGTTCTTGACGAAGTCGGGATCACGATTCGATGACAGCCGCGCGGCGTGCGTCCGGTTCGTCCGGTCGGCTCGTAGTGTGCCGAGGGTGATCACCGCTCACGGGACCGACGCTCCCCCGGAGTTCCGTGCCGTCCTCGACGCCCTCGGCGCGCGGCGGCTGCGACCCGAGGTGACGCTGCGCGAGGTCCCTGCCCCCCGCCGGATCGCGCCGTGGTCGGTCGCGCTCACGGGCGAGGTCGAGGCCCCGCGCGCCGACGACCCCGACCTCGCGTCGGGGCGGTTCATCGTGCTTCACGACCCCGCGGGGCAGGAGGCGTGGCAGGGCAGCTTCCGCGTGGTGACGATGGTGCGCGCGACGCTGGAGCCGGAGATGGCGTCCGAGGAGATGCTCGCCGAGGTCGCGTGGACCTGGCTCGAGGACGCGCTCCACGACACCGGTGCGGCCGTGCGCGCGGAGGGCGGCACGGTGACGCGCGTGCTGTCGCAGAGCTTCGGCGCGCTCGCCGGGAAGGACAACGACGTCGAGCTGGAGATGCGCGCGTCGTGGACCCCCGTGCCCGCGGGCCCCACCGGTCCGGCGGACCTCGGCGACCACCTCGCGGCCTGGGCGCAGCTGCTGTGCACGGCAGCCGGGCTACCTCCCCTGCCCGACGGCGTCACGCCCCTCGGTGCTCGACCCCCCGCCCGACGCAATACCGTGAACCCATGAGCTCGACCGCAGCACCCGCACCCCCGCCGCTCGACCCGACCCCCGCGACCGGCACACAGCAGACCGTCGTCACGCCGCTCACCGAGCCGTCCGACGGGCTCGGCCGCGTCGTGGACACCCCTGCCGCGTTCGCGCGCGTCGTCGACGCGTTCGCCGCCGCGAGCGGCCCGGTCGCCGCCGACGCGGAGCGCGCCTCGGGCTACCGCTACGGTCAGCGCACCTACCTCGTCCAGGTCCGTCGCGAGGGTGCAGGGACGGCGCTCGTCGACCCCGTCGCCGTGCCCGACCTGTCGCCGCTGCGCGAGGCGGTCGGGGACGCGGAGTGGGTGCTGCACGCCGCGTCCCAGGACCTGCCGGGCCTCGCCGAGCACGGCGTGGTCCCCGCGAGCGTGTTCGACACCGAGCTCGCGGCCCGCCTGCTCGGCATGGAGCGCGTCGGCCTCGCGGCCGTCGTCGCGGACGTGCTCGGCCTCGGCCTCGCGAAGGAGCACTCGGCGGTCGACTGGTCGACCCGCCCGCTCCCGGACGACTGGCTGCGGTACGCCGCGCTCGACGTCGAGGTGCTCGTCCCGCTGCGCCGGGCCCTCGGCGAGCGGCTCGAGGAGGCGGGCAAGGCCGGCTGGGCGGCGGAAGAGTTCGAGGCGGTGCGGACCGCCGGTCCGCCGCCGCCGCGCCCCGAGCCGTGGCGGCGCACGTCCGGCACGCACACGCTGCGCGACCCGCGTCGGCTGGCGGTCGTGCGGAGCCTGTGGGAGGCCCGCGACGCGACCGCTCGCGCGCGGGACATCGCGCCCGGCCGCGTGCTGCCCGACCGCGCGATCGTCGCCGCCGCCGAGGCGCTGCCCCGCACGGCCGGCCAGCTCGTCGAGCTCCCCCCGTTCGCGGGCAAGGGCACACGCCGCCGGGCGGCGTACTGGCAGCGCGCGATCGACGCCGCGCTCGCGCTGCCCGCGAGCGCCCTCCCCACGACACGGGGGCCGCGCACGGACGCCCCACCGCCGCCGCGCGCGTGGGCCGACCGCGACCCCGGCGCCGCGGCCCGCCTCGAAGCGGCGCGCGGCGTCGTGCAGGGGATCTCGGAACGGTTCGCGCTCCCGGTGGAGAACGTGCTCCAGCCCGACGCGCTGCGGCGCCTGTGCTGGACGCCGCCGGACCCGCTCGATGCGGCGGGGATCGCCGCGTTCCTGCACGGGCGCGGCGCGCGCGACTGGCAGGTGGCGCTCGTCGCCGAGCCCCTCGCGCAGGCGTTCGCGAGCATCGGGCGGGCGTAGCGAGCGGGTAGGGTCGTCCGCGTGCACGACGCGAACCTGACGATCCGGACAGTCACCGACCGCGCCTCCTGGGACGCCCGGGTGAACGAGCTCGGCGGCCACCCCCTCCAGCTCTGGGGCTGGGGCGAGGTCAAGGCCACGGGAGCGTGGACCCCGCACCGGGTGGAGGCGGTGGACGCCGACGGCCGCGTCCGCGGCCTGGCCCAGGTGCTCGTGCGCTCGCTCCCGGCGCAGTTCAAGGCGCTGTGCCACGTGCCCCGCGGGCCCGTGATCGCGCCGGCGGGAGACGGCTGGGGCGCCGGCCCGGGCGTGGGCGACGACGCGACGCGCGACGCCGTGACCCGTGCGGTCGTCGCGTGGTGCAAGACGACGGTGGGCGGCGTGGGCGTCACGATCGAGCCCGACTGGCCGGTCGGGACGCACCTCGCGCTGCCCGACGCCCGCCCCGCGGCGAACCCGATCCTCTACCCGGTGACGCTGATCCTCGACCTCACGAAGTCCGAGGACGAGCTGACGAAGGCCATGGGCAAGTCGACGCGGTACGACATCCGCAAGGCGGCGCGCACCGGGCTCGAGGTGCGCCGCGTGACGGACGAGGCCGAGGTGCGCCAGGTGCTCGACGTCTACCACGAGACCGCCGAGCGCGCGGGCTTCGCGCTGCACGACGACGAGTACTACCTCGCGATCCACCGCGAGCTCGGCGAGCACTCGGTGCTCGTCGCCGCGTTCTCCGAGGGCGCGCCGGTGTCGTTCGTGTGGTGCGTGTCGTCGGCGACGACGTCGTTCGAGCTCTACGGCGGCATCAACGACGCGGGGCGCAAGCTTCGCGCGAACGCGCCGGTGAAGTGGCACGCGATCACGCTCGCGCAGCAGGCCGGCCTGGTCCGGTACGACATGAACGGGCTGCTCAACGACGGGATCAGCGAGTTCAAGCGCAGCTTCGCCCAGCACGACGACGAGCTGGTCCACAGCGTCGACGTGCCGTTCTCGATGTGGTACTCCGCCTGGAACAAGGGCCTGCCGACCGCGAAGAAGGTCGTGCGCAAGCTCCGCGGGAGCCGCTGACCCCTCCGCTCGGCCTCCTCGACAGCCCTCAGAGACCCGGTATCGCCCGATGCGATACCGGGTCTCTTCATGTCGTAGCATCGGTCTCGTGCTTTACCGATACTCGCGGTAGCGTGTATCGCACGTACGACCCCCGAGCGGTGCCGCTCCCGGACACCGCCGTCCCGACCATCTGCATCGGATGGAGATGCCATGACCGTGGCCAACGAGGCCCCCTCTCCCACCTCGGCACCCACCCCGGCGGCCAGCCAGCGATCGCGTCACCGCCCCGTGCGCGACGTCGTCTTCGTGGAGGGCGTGCGCAGCCCGTTCGGCAAGGCGCGCCCCGACGGGATCTACGCCGAGACGCGCGCCGACGACCTCGCCGTGAAGACGATCCGCGAGCTCCTGCGCCGCCGCCCCGAGCTGCCCGCCGAGCGGATCGACGAGCTCGCGCTCGCCGCGACGACGCAGACCGGCGACCAGGGCCTCACCCTCGGCCGCAGCGTCGCCGTGCTGGCCGGGCTGCCCAAGTCGGTGCCCGGCTTCGCGATCGACCGCATGTGCGCGGGCGCGATGACGGCGGTCACGACGACCGCGGCGAACGTCGCCGTGGGCGCGCAGGACGTCGTGGTGGCGGGCGGCGTGGAGCACATGGGCCACCACCCCATGGGCGAAGGGTCGGACCCGAACCCGCGGTTCGTCGCCGAGCGCCTCGTCGACTCCTCCGCGCTCGTCATGGGCGCGACGGCCGAGAACCTGCACGACCGGTACCCGCACCTCACCAAGGAGCGTGCCGACGCGTACGCCGTCGCGAGCCAGGCCAAGTACGCCAAGGCGCTGGCGAACGGCGACATCTCCCCCGACCTCGTGCCGGTCGCGACCCGGTCGACCGAGCTCGGGTGGGGCCTGGCCACGGCCGACGAGCTCCCCCGCCCCGGCACCACGGTCGACTCGATCCGCGACCTCAAGACCCCGTTCCGCCCCGGCGGGAAGGTCACCGCGGGCAACGCCTCGCCGCTGACCGACGGCGCGACGGCGTGCCTGCTCGCCGCGGGCGACGTCGCCGACGAGCTCGGGCTCCCGGCGCGCATGCGCCTCGTCGCGTACGCGTACGCGGGCGTCGACCCCGAGGTCATGGGCATCGGGCCGGTCCCCGCGACCGAGCGCGCGCTCGCGTCCGCCGGGCTGACGATCGACGACATCGGCCTGTTCGAGATCAACGAGGCGTTCGCGGTCCAGGTGCTCGCGTTCCTCGACCACTTCGGCATCGCCGACGACGACGAGCGCGTCAACCAGTACGGGGGCGCCATCGCCATGGGCCACCCGCTCGCGTCGTCGGGCGTGCGCCTCATGACGCAGCTCGCGCGCCAGTTCGAGCAGCACCCCGAGGTGCGCTACGGCATGACGACCATGTGCGTCGGCCTCGGCATGGGCGGCACCGTCATCTGGGAGAACCCGCACCACGCCGACTACTCCGGCCACACCTTCGAGACCGCGGAGAACTGACGATGAGCGCACCCACCGACACCCAGACCCCCGCGGCCTCCCAGGACGCGACGAAGGACGCCTCCCGCGGCGAGCGCGTCACGCACTCGCGCGTGCGCGACGTCGCGCTCCCCGGCGGCACGGGCACGCTCGCCCTGGTCACGCTCGACAACGGGCTCGACCACACGAAGCCGACGACGCTCGGCCCCGAGGGCCTCGCGGAGCTGCACGCGACCCTCGAGACGCTGCGGCGCCGGGCCGCGGACGGCGAGATCGTCGCCGTCGCGATCACCGGCAAGCCGTACTTCCTCGCCGCGGGCGCGGACCTCACGCAGGCCGCGGCCGTCCAGGTGCGCGACGACGCGCTCGCCCTCGGGCGCGCCGGGCACGCCGCCTACACGCTGCTCCAGGACATGGGCGTGCCGACGTTCGCGTTCGTCAACGGCGTCGCGCTCGGCGGCGGCCTCGAGGTCGCGCTGAACTGCACGTACCGCACCGTGGCGTCCGACGCGGGCGCGCTCGCGCTGCCCGAGGTCGGCCTGGGCCTGGTCCCCGGCTGGGGCGGCGCCTACCTCGTGCCGCGCCTGCTCGGCGTCGAGAAGGCGATGGACGTCATCCTCGCCCGCCCGGCCGCGAACAAGCCGTTCAAGGCCAAGGAGGCGTACGAGATCGGCCTCGTCGACGCGCTCTTCGAGGCACCCGACTTCCTCGAGTCCTCGCTGCGCTGGGCCGGGGCCGTGCTGCGCGGCGAGATCGTCGTCGAGCGGCGCGAGCTCGACCCGCAGCCCGTGTGGGACGCCGTCGTCGCGGGGACGCGTCAGCGCCTCGACGCCGTGGTCGCGGGCTCGCGCCCCGCCCCCTACCGCGCGCTCGACCTGGTCGCCGCCGCGCGTACCGCGTCGCGCGAGGAGGCGTTCGCCGCCGAGGACGAGGCCCTCGCGGACCTCATCATGAGCGACGAGATGCGCGCGAGCGTCTACGCGTTCCAGCTCGTCTCGAAGGGCAAGCGGCCCCAGGGCGCGCCCGACGCGAAGCTCGCCCGCCCCGTCACCCGCGTGGGGATCGTGGGCGCGGGGCTCATGGCCGCGCAGATCGCGCTGCTGTTCGCCCAGCGCCTCCAGGTGCCCGTCGTCATGCGCGACCTCGACCAGGAGCGCGTCGACAAGGGCCTCGGCTACGTCCGTGCGACGGTCGAGAAGCTCGTCGGCTCGGGCCGCATGTCCGCGGACACGGGCGCGCGCATCGTCGGCTCCGTGCACGGCACGACCGAGCTCGGCGACTTCGCGGGCTGCGACGTCGTCATCGAGGCGGTCACGGAGATCCTCGGCCTCAAGAAGAAGGTCTTCGCCGAGCTGGAGGGTGTCCTCTCGCCCGAGGCCGTGCTGCTGACCAACACCTCCGCGCTGTCCATCACGGAGATGGCGGCCGACCTGCAGCACCCCGAGCGCGTCGTCGGGATGCACTTCTTCAACCCCGTCGCGCAGATGCCGCTCGTCGAGATCATCCAGGCCGCGAAGACCGACGACGCCGCGCTCGCGACGGCGTTCGCCATGACGAAGAAGCTCCGCAAGACGGCGGTGCTCGTCGCCGACCGCCCCGGGTTCGTCGTCAACCGCCTCCTCATCCTGCTCATGGGCAAGATCGTCGAGGCGGTCGAGAACGGCACGTCGGTCGAGGTCGCGGACCGCGCCGTCGCGCCGCTCGGCCTGCCGATGCCGCCGTTCGCGCTGTTCGACCTCGTCGGCCCGGCGGTCGGCCTGCACGTCCTCACGTCGCTGCGCGAGGACCTGGGCGACCGGTTCCCCGAGTCCCCCGGCCTCCAGCGCATCGTCGACGAGCAGATCCCCGTCGTGCTCGACGCGCCGAAGGGCCTGCCCAAGCCGGTCGACCCGGCGATCCAGCGGGTCTTCGGGACCGGCGAGGCGGGCGGCCCGGGGGCGCTCGACGAGGCGGGCGTCCTCGACTCCGTGCTCACGGCACTCACGCAGGAGATCGGGCTCATGCTCGACGAGGGCGTGGTCGCGAGCCCGTCGCAGATCGACCTGTGCATGATCCTCGGCGCCGGGTGGGGCTTCCACCTCGGCGGCATCACGCCGTACCTCGACCGCACGGGCTACAGCGAGAAGGTCCTGGGCCGCCGCTTCCTGCCCGACGGCGTCGCGAACGTCCCGGCGGCGTCGCGCGCCTGAGCGACCGGGGTCGGACGCCGGGCCGCGAGCGCCCTCCCGTGGTCGTACGACGACCGCGCGGAGGTTCCGCTCGCGGCCCGATCCGCTGGCGCCACGCGCTCCGTAGCGTCGTGGCCATGACAGACCGCACCCCCGCCCAGCCCGCCACCGACCTCCCCCTGACCACGACGCCGCGCGGCACGACCGAGCGCCGGATGCTCGGCGCCCTCACGCTGGCCGCCGGCGCTGCCCTCCTGCTCTCCGCGTGCGGCAGCATCGGCGAGGCGGTCGCCGAGAACCGTGCCGGCCACACCAAGACCTACGCGTTCGCGACCGGGAAGACGGGCAAGGCCGAGGCCGTGCTCCCCGACTGGGTCCCCGACTCGGCCACCGACGTGCGCGAGGTGGTCCGCACGACGGGCGACGAGCGGATCCTCACGATGACGGCCGACCTCGGCGCCCTGCCCGAGAGCTGCACGCCCGTCTCGGCGGAGCACCCGCTGGAGCCTCGACCCGAGCGTGGCGACCTGACCGCGGCGGACTACCGCACGTCGGCGACGCTCAGGGCGTCGTGGTGGGAGGAGGGCACGGAGCAGGGCGCCACCGCGATGTGCGGGAAGTGGTGGGTCGGCGCGCAGGACGGCAGGCTCTTCGGGTTCGCGCCCGAGCTCAAGGTCGTGGAGGTCGAGGACCAGCCCGACCCGGCCTGAGTCAGTCCTCCCAGCCCATGCGCAGCACCTCGAACGCGACCGCGTGCGGGACGCCCATGCGCTCGCCCGTGGGCGCGCTCATGGACGCGAGGAACGCCGCGGGGTCGAAGTCCTCCCACCCCAGCCCGTCGAGGTAGGCGGCGTGCGCGCGCAGCGACGCGACCCCCGCGTCGAACGTCGCGCTCACGTCGACGCCGTGCGCGCTATCGGGCGAGGCCGCGACCCAGACCTGGCGCACGCCGCCCCAGGGCTCGACCCCGTCCGTCTCGACCTGCTCACGGAACACCCACCGGTTCCCCGCGTCGCGCACGGCGTCGACGACGGCCCGTCCCGTCGCGATGTGGTCCGCCTGGTTGAGCATCCCGCCCGGGAACGTCTCGCGGTAGTTCCCGGTGATCACGACGTCGGGCCGGTGGCGCCGGATCGCGCCCGCGATCGCACGGCGCAGCGGCAGGCCGTACTCGAGCACGCCGTCCGGCAGCCCGAGGAACTCGACCTCCTCGACGCCGACGATCCGCCCGGACTCGATCTCCTCCGCCTCGCGCACGCGTCGCGCCTCGTCCGGGTCCATGCCGTCGATGCCGGCCTCGCCGCTCGTGACCATGCAGTACACGACCCGCTTGCCCTGCCCCGTCCATCGCGCGACGGCAGCGGCGGCGCCGAACTCCATGTCGTCGGGATGGGCGACGACCGCGAGCGCAGTGGACCAGTCCTCGGGCAGCGGGGTCAGGGGCGCGGCGGGGGTCGCGGAGGTGCCGGTGTCGTCGCTCATACGACAGACGCTAGGCCGTCAGGCGCGCGCCGTCGCGCCCGGACCGTCGCTCAGTCCTCGACGACGGCGTCCTCGACCGAGGTGACCGCCGGGTCGACGAAGAGCCGCTCCCGCTCGGCGTCGACCACCGCGCGCGCGAGCGACGCCTCGGACACGTCGACCGCGCCCGCGACCTCCTCGGCGAGCGCGCTGCGCCGCGCGTACGCGTCGAACAGCCGCGCCTACGTCCCGAGCAGGCGCACGAGGTGCTCGTCGACGCTGTCGACCGTGAGCAGACGGTGCACCTGGACGGTCTCGACCTGACCCATGCGGTGGGCGCGGGCGACGGCCTGGGCCTCGGTCGTGGGCTTAGTCTGGGGCTCGCACAGGATCACCACGGAGGCGGCCTGGAGGTTGAGGCCCACTCCCCCGACGTCGATCTGGCTCACGAGCACGCGCGGCTCCTCGGCCGCGGTGAAGTCGTCGACGATCGTCTGGCGCGTCCGGGCGGCCACGGAGCCGGTCAACGGAGCGAGCGCGAGGTCGCCGAGCGCGCGCACGACGACGTCCACGACGTCCCGGAAGTACGAGAACACCACGACCTTGCGCCCGTTCTCGGCCGCCTCGCGCGCGAGCTCCACGAGCCGGCGCAGCTTCGCCGAGTCCTCGGGGTGGTCGACCGCGAACGCCGCCCGCCGCATCGCCATGAAGGACCCCGCCGCGACCGCCTCGCGGTACGCCGCGCCGTCGACCGCCCCGAGCCGCTCCCACTCGTCGACCTGCACCAGCTCGGGCAGCTCCTCGAGCACGTCCTCGGCGTTGCGCCGCAGGTAGGCGGGCGCCACGGCGTGCCGGAACGCGTCGGGGCCCGCCGCGCCGTGCGCGGCATCGAGACGCTCGGCGAGCGCGGGCTGGAGGTAGCCGACCAGGGTGCGGAACTCGGCGACCCGGTTCTCCATCGGCGTCCCGGTGAGGAGCAGCACGTGCTGCGTCCTGGCCGCGAGCGCCGCGACGGCGACCGAGCGCTTCGCGAGCGGGTTCTTCACGTAGTGCGCCTCGTCCACGACGAGCACGGCGGGGCCGACGGACCCGGCCGTCACGAAGGCCTCGGTCCCGGCGCGGCGCAGGCCCGCGAACGTCACGACCGCGACGCCACCGGTCGCGCGCCACGCCTCGGCGGCCTCGTCGCGCTCCTCGCCGTGCACGGCGTGGACCGGGAGGTCCGCGTGCGCGCGCAGCTCGCGCACCCAGTTCTCCAGGACGCTCGCAGGGCACACGACGAGCGCGTGCGTCGCGCCGCGCGCGAGGAGGTGCGCGACGACGGCGATCGCCTGGACGGTCTTGCCGAGCCCCATCTCGTCGCCGAGGACGACGCGCCGCTGCGCGAGCGCGAAGCGCGCCCCGAACGCCTGGTACCCGCGCAGCGAGACCCGCAGCAGAGTCTCGTTGAGCGTCTGCGTCTGCACGCGGTCCACGAGCTCCGCGGGCAGGTGGCCCGCCGCGGCGGCGACGTCTCGGCCGGTGGGGGCGACGCCGTCGAGCAGCGCGTAGTACGCCGCGGACCGGCGCCGGAAGTCCGCCCAGGCGTCGTAGGGGCGCGCGGGCTCCGTGAGGAGCGCGGTGACGCGGCGGGCCTCCTCGGCCAGCCCCGTCTCGCGGGCCCGCTCCGCGACCCCGGCGAGCGTCGCCACCGCCGCGAGAACCCGACGACGCCGCTCGCCCCAGGCGAACAGGCGGCGCGGCCCGCTCGCGGCGACCCGTGCGTCGTCGCGCACGAGCTCGTGCGTCGCGAGCGCGGCGCGCACCTGGTCGCCGTACCGGGCGAGTGCGGCGTCGGCCTGGTCGAGCGTGTGCAACGTCTGGACGAGAGCGGTCGCGACCGGTTCCGTCGGGGTGAGGTCGATCCGGAAGCGCAGGCTCTCGCGCACCGCGCGCGCGACCTGTTCGGCGGCGGCGAGCAGGTGCGTCGCGGTCTGCGGCCCGATGTCGGGGATCGTCTCCAGGCCCTCGCGCCCGAGCCGCGCGACCTCCCCGACCGTCCGCACGCCTGCGCCGGCGAGCGCCCCGAGCCGCAGCCGCTCGCGCGTGACGTCGCGCAGCGACGCGACGTCGACGGTGTCGAGTCGCGCCAGGACCTTCTCCTCGCGGCTGTCGCCGAACGCGGCGCGCACCTGCTCGCGCGCCGTCCCGGGTGCCGCGGCGAGCGCCGCGAGCAGCGCGGCGAGGGCGTCCGCATCCGCGACGACCGTCCGAGCGGTGGCGACGTCGGGCAGCGCGCCGCTCGCGGCGGTCACGACTCGCGGCGCACGACGTGCTCCGCGAGCTTCTGCGCCACGGTCTCGACGTCGTCGATCTCGCCGGCTGCGACACCGACGACGAGGGCGTACGCGGTGTCCTGCGGCATGACGAGCCGCACCCCGTTGAGCGCGTAGAAGAGTCTCACCGCGACCCAGCCCAGTCGCTTGTTCCCGTCGATCAGCGCGTGGTTCTTCGTGACGGAGAGAAGCAGCGCCGCTGCCTTCTCGTCGAGGGCGGGGTAGGCCTCGACGCCGTACATCGACGCGGCCGGACGCGCCAGTGCGGACGACAGGAGCCCGTAGTCGCGGACGGCGGGCGGGTGCCCGAGGAACGCCGTGGCGGCGGCGACGAGGTCGTCCTCGTCGAGGTAGACGACCACGGCTACTGCGCGAGCCGGTCGAGCAGCTCCTGGTCCTCCGCCACGATGTCGGCGAGCAGCCGGTCACGCATCT
Source organism: Cellulosimicrobium sp. NPDC030954 (assembly GCF_055571305.1). NCBI lineage: Bacteria > Bacillati > Actinomycetota > Actinomycetes > Micrococcales > Promicromonosporaceae > Cellulosimicrobium > Cellulosimicrobium sp. NPDC030954. The sequence goes on along the minus strand of NZ_JBVIFN010000015.1, from coordinate 47,587 downwards.
CGCGCCGCTTCGCGTCGTACTCCACGACGGCGCGCGCGACGGCGGTGTTCGCGGAGACGCCCTCGCGGCGGGCGATACGCTCCAGCGCCGCCTGCGCGTCGTCGTCGAGCCGCAAGGTCATAGCCACGTGAGCTCCTCTCATTTGGTACCACCACGGTATCAGTGCTCGGGCGGCGCCGTGCAGGGATCAGGCAGGAGCGTTCGCGCGCTCGGCGAGCCAGCGCTCCATCCGGGACTGCGCCGCGTCGAGGAACGCCGTCTTGTCACCCGTGTAGTCGTCGTAGTCGTCGGCGTCCGCGTGGCGTGCGGCGAGGCTGCGCTTCGTCGCCTCGTACGCCGCGGCCTCGGCGGAGACGGCGCGCAGCCAGTCGCGGAACGCGACGACGTACGCCGCGAACGGCGAGCCGAGGCGCCGGACGTGCAGGATCACGGGCGGCTCGTCCTCGTCGCCGGGGCGGGTGAGCAGTCGCTTGGCGTAGAGCTCGGGGGCGGGGTCGGCGCCCGGGCGCGGGACGTCCCGGTACACGCCGGGCGAGTCGGGGCGCGCCCCGCGCTCGATCGAGAACCCGAGCGGCCCGAGCGCGGATTCGAGCGCCGCTTCGGAGGGCAGCGGCGCGATGCGCACCTGGAGGTCGATGATCGGCTTCGCCGCGAGCCCGGGGACGGCCGTCGACCCGATGTGCTCGACGACGACCGGGCTCGTGCCGTCGGGGCTCGCGAGGTCGGCGAGCGCGCCGGCGACGCGCTCCGTCCACCGCCTCCCGGTGTCGGCCCATCGGGGGTCGTGGATGTCGACGGTCGCTGCGGGCACCCGTGAACCCTACGACCCGGCCCCGCCTCGGGAGCGCAGGCCCACCGAGACGTGAGAAGTGGCCCCGGGACCATGGCGGTCCGGGGCCACTTCTCGGGTCTCGGCGAGCGGGCGCTCGTCGGCAGGTCGGGTCAGTACGTCGTCAGGCCGTGAGCGCGGAACTGGTCGCGCACGCGCTCGGTGAGCTCGGCCGACGGAGCGGGCGTGTCGTCGAGCTCGTAGGTGCGCCCGAGGGCGTCCCACTTGTCGCGGCCCATCTGGTGGAAGGGCAGCACCTCGACGCGTGTCACCGTGCCGGGGCGGATCGCGTTGAGCGAGGCCGCGTACTCCGCGACCTTCTCCACGTTGTCCACGTCGTCGGTGAGGCCCGGGACGAGGACGAAGCGCACCCACACCTCGGGCGCGTGGCCGGTGAGGCCGCGCTCGGCGATCCGTCGTCCGAACCTCAGGGTCGGCTCGAGGTCGCGGCTCGTGACCTTCTTGTAGGTGTCGGGGTCGCCCGACTTCACGTCGAGCAGCACGAGGTCTGTGTCGTCGAGCATGGCGTCGGTCGCGTTGGCGCCGAGGAAGCCCGACGTGTCGAGCGCGGTGTGCACGTCCATCGCCTTGGCGCCGCGCAGCACGCGGGCCGCGAACGCGGGCTGCATGAGCACCTCGCCGCCGGAGAGCGTGAGCCCGCCGTGGGTGGCTCGGAAGACCGGCAGGTAGCGCTTGACCCGCCCCAGGAGCTCGTCCGCCGTGACGGGCCGACCGTCCTTCATGGCGAACGTGTCGGGGTTGTGGCAGTACAGGCACCGCAGCGGGCACCCGTTGAGGAACACCGTGAGCCGGGTCCCCGGGCCGTCCACGGCGGTGACGAGCTCCCAGGAGTGGACCGAGCCGAGCTCGCCTGCGCGCATCGCCGCGAGCTTGTCGGCCCGGTCCACGTCCGCGACCGTCAGCCCGTCCAGGCCCGCGCCCGCCCGGCGGGCGTGGCCCACGGGCGTGCCCGACGCGGCGGGCTCGACCGCGGAGGTCGGGGCACCCGGGACGTCGAGGCGCGTGGCGTCGTCGGGCAGGGTGCCCCCGGCGACGCCGCACCCGCGCGACGGGCGGACGGCGGGGCCGGGAAGGGTGACGGTCATGGCGGGCTCCTCAGCGCTCGTCAGAGCGCGCCGTGGAAGGTGCGCGAGAGCACGTCGAGCTGCTGCTCGCGCGTGAGGCGGACGAAGTTCACCGCGTACCCGGACACGCGGATCGTCAGCTGCGGGTAGTTCTCCGGGTGGTCCATGGCGTCCAGGAGCGTCTCGCGGTTCAGCACGTTGACGTTCATGTGGTACCCCTCGGACCCGATGTAGGCGTCCAGGAGGCCGGCGAGGTTGGTGACCTGCTCCTCCTTGGTGCGCCCGAGGCCGCTCGGCACGACCGTGTTGGTCAGCGAGATGCCGTCCTGCGCCTCGTCGTACGGCAGCTTGGCCACCGAGAGCGCCGAGGCGAGCATGCCGTGGGTGTCGCGCCCGTTCATCGGGTTGGCGCCCGGGGCGAACGGCTCGCCGGCGCGGCGGCCGTCGGGCGTGTTGCCCGTCGCCTTGCCGTACACGACGTTCGACGTGATCGTCAGGACCGACTGCGTCGGCACCGCGTCGCGGTAGGTCGGGTGCGTGCGCACCTTCGCCATGAACCGCTCGACGAGGTCGACGGCGATCGCGTCGGCCCGGTCGTCGTCGTTGCCGTACGTGGGGAACTCGCCCTCGGTCACGTAGTCGACGACGAGGCCGCGCTCGTCGCGCACGACGGAGACCTTCGCGTGCTTGATCGCCGAGAGCGAGTCCGCCGCGACGGACAGGCCCGCGATGCCGCACGCCATGGTCCGCAGCACGTCCTTGTCGTGCAGCGCCATCTCGATGCGCTCGTACGCGTACTTGTCGTGCGACCAGTGGATGCAGTTGAGCGCCTCGACGTAGGTCTCGGCGAGCCAGTCCATGGTCGCGTCGAACTTCGCCATGACGTCGTCGAAGTCGAGCACGTCGCCCTCGACGGGCGCCGCCACGGGCGAGACCTGCTTGCCGGAGATCTCGTCGCGGCCGCCGTTGATCGCGTAGAGCAGCGTCTTGGCGAGGTTCACGCGAGCACCGAAGAACTGCATCTGCTTGCCGACCCGCATCGGGGACACGCAGCACGCGATCGCCGCGTCGTCGCCCCAGTGCTGGCGGATGAGCTCGTCCGACTCGTACTGCACGGCCGAGGTGTCGATCGAGACCTGCGCGCAGTAGTCCTTGAAGCCCTGCGGCAGCTCCGGGCTCCAGAAGACCGTCATGTTCGGCTCGGGGGCCGGGCCGAGGTTGTAGAGGGTCTGGAGGAAGCGGAACGAGTTCTTGGTGACGAGCGGGCGCCCGTCCTCGCCCATGCCGCCGATGGTCTCGGTGACCCACGTCGGGTCGCCGGAGAACAGGGCGTCGTACTCGGGGGTGCGCAGGAACCGCACGATGCGCAGCTTGATGACGAAGTCGTCGATGATCTCCTGCGCCTCGGACTCCGTGATGCGGCCGGCCTCGAGGTCGCGGTCGATGAACACGTCGAGGAAGGTCGACGTGCGGCCGAGCGACATCGCGGCGCCGTTCTGCTCCTTCACCGCGGCGAGGTAGGCGAAGTAGAGCCACTGCACTGCCTCGCGGGCGGTGGTCGCCGGGCCCGAGATGTCGTAGCCGTACTCGGCGGCCATCTCCTTGAGCTCGCCGAGCGCGCGGATCTGCTCGGCGTGCTCCTCGCGCTCGCGCACGACCTGCTCGCTGAACGGCTGCGCGTCGAGGCCGAGCTTGTCGAGCTTCTTCGCGGCGATCAGCGCGTCGACCCCGTAGAGCGCGACGCGGCGGTAGTCGCCGATGATCCGGCCGCGGCCGTAGGCGTCGGGCAGGCCGGTGATGATGTGCGAGCTGCGGGCCGCGCGCACGTTCGGCGGGTAGACGTCGAACACGCCCTGGTTGTGGGTCTTGCGGTACTCGGTGAAGACCTTCTTCAGGGTCTCGTCGACCTCGTAGCCGTAGGTCTGCAGCGCGCCCTCGACCATGCGCCAGCCGCCGTTCGGCATGATCGCGCGCTTGAGCGGGGCATCGGTCTGCAGGCCGACGATCACCTCGTGCGCCTTGTCGATGTAGCCGGGCGCGTGCGCCGTGATCCCCGCGGGCGTGTGGGGGTCGACGTCGTAGATCCCCATCTCGCGCTCCTCGGGGAACATCGCGGACAGCGTGTCCCAGATCCCCGTCGTGCGCTCCGTGGGCCCGGCGAGGAACGACGCGTCGCCCGTGTACGGGCGGTAGTTGCGCTGGATGAAGTCGCGCACGTCGACCGTGTCGCGCCACGGGCCGTCGGTGAAGCCCTCCCACGCGGGGACGTGCGCGGTGTCGTGCTGCGCGTCGACGCCGCCCTCCACCGCACGGCCGCCGCTCGTCGTGCCGGGTGCCTCGGAAACGCTGGTCATCTGGACCTCCCTCGTGCCTGACGCGCGGGTCCGCGCGCCGGCCGGACCCGCCGGTCTCCCCGGCCTCGGGTGGAGGCCCTCGTGGGAGGTCCGACGGGCTCCTTCGCCACCTCCAGGCTAGGTTCACGCGGCGTCGCGCGGAGGGGTTTCGGGCCGTCCGGGGACCTAGGTCCCGAGCCGGGCGGGACCCCGCGGGAACCGCGGGATCTCGCCGTTTCCTCACCGCTTACACCCCGTCGCGACCACCTCTTGTGATGACCTTCACAAGCCCTCGGAAGCTGGCTGCGACCCCGGCAGCGCACCCCCGTGACGCACGACACGGACGCACGTCACACGCCCGCCCGACGTGGTCGCGGCTTCCGTGTGAGACTGCCCGGGTGAAGCGCACCGTAGGGGTCGAGGAAGAGTTCCTGCTCGTCGGCGACGACGGCCACCCGGTCGCCCGGGCCGCGGAGGCCCTGGAGGCGTCGGGGACCGACGAGAAGGGCGGCGGGACCGGCTCGCTCGAGTCGGAGTTCATGGAGGAGCAGCTCGAGACCGCGACCCACCCGCGGCGCGAGCTCGACGACCTCGCGACGGAGATCCGCGCGGGCCGGCAGCGCGCCCAGGAGGCCGCGGACCGCGTCGGCGCCCGGGTCGCCGCGCTCTCCACCTCGCCCCTGCCCTTCGAGGGCACCACCGTCTCGCGCCTGCGCTACCTCGAGGCCCGCGCCGCGTTCGGGCTCACGGCGCGCGAGCAGCTCACGAGCGGGTGCCACGTGCACGTCGCCGTCGCGGACGACACCGAGGGGGTCGCCGTCCTCGACCGCATCGGGCCGTGGCTCTCCACGCTCCTCGCGCTGAGCACCAACTCCCCGTTCTGGCAGGGCCAGGACAGCGGGTACGCCAGCTTCCGGTCCCAGGTCTGGTCCCGCTGGCCGACGTCGGGGCCCACCCGGGCGTTCGGCTCGCCCGAGGCGTACCGCGACGCGGTCGACACCCTCGTCGCGACCGGCACGATCCTCGACGAGAACATGGTCTACTTCGACGCCCGGCTGTCGTCGCGCTACCCGACGGTCGAGATCCGCGTCGCCGACGTGTGCCTCGACCCCGACACGGCGACGCTCCTCGCGGCCCTCAGCCGCGGCCTCGTCGAGACGGCGGCGCGCGAGGCCGCGGACGGCGTCGCGGCACCGGAGCTCCGCCCCGAGATCCTGCGGACCGCCTCGTGGCGCGCCGGGCGCTCGGGCCTCGAGGAGGACCTGGTCTCGCCGCTCACGTGGCGCCCCGCCCCGGCGCACGACGTCGTTGGGCTGCTCGTCGCGCACGTGCGGGACGCGCTCGTCGACGCGGGCGACCTCGACGCCGTGACGGAGCTCCTCGGACGCCTCTGGTCCGGCGGGAACGGCGCGCAGCGCCAGCGCGCGTGGCACGCAGCGTCCGGCGGGGATCTGCGCGCCGTCGTCGAGCAGGCCGTGGAGGTCACGCACTCCTGACGCCCCGGCCGCCGGCGCGCCGCTGACAGGACGCGCTGCGCGCTACGGCGCGGTGAGGGCCGCCTCGCGGGCGCGGGCGACGACGTCGTGCACGGTCGGTCCCAGGACGTCCGGCCGCGGGCCGTCCGCCCACGCGCGCCCGTGGGAGACCCAGCCGGTGCGGGTGCCGGCGGCCCGGCCCGCGGCGACGTCGGCGTGCGCCGCGTCCCCGACCATCCAGACCTCCGCACGGTCCACGTCGGTCGCGCCGACGCGCTCCAGCGCGATCTCGAGGAGCCGCGGGTCCGGCTTGTCCACGCCCTCCTCGCCGGACACGACGACGGCGTCGACGTGCACCCCGACCCGGCAGCGGGCGAGCTTGCCGCGCTGCTGGGCGGACGTCCCGTTCGTCACCACGACGACCACGTCGCCGTCGGCACGCAGCGCGTCGAGCAGGTCGAGCACGCCGTCGTACGCGCGCACGTGGTCGAGGATGCCGGCGCGGAAGCGGTCGACCGCGGTGGGCAGATCCTCGTCCCAGCCGAGGCGGTCGACGATGACGCGCGCCACCTCCGTCTTGACCGCGAACCCGCCCTGGTCGGCGGCGACGATCGCGGCGAGGTCGGAGGCGTCACGCCCGGCGCGCGCGACGGCGTCGGCCGCCCAGGCGGCGAACGCGGCGTCGCGGCCGACGAGCGTGTTGTCGAGGTCGAGGAGCCAGATCACGCCTGGACCCTAGCCCGGACGACCCGCGCGGCGCCGAGGCGTCCGCGGCGGGCGTCCGGGACGGTCAGCCGCGGGCGAGCGCCGCGAGCGCGTCCAGCACGTCGCGCGCGACGTCGGCCGGCGTGAGCCGGTACGCCGAGGCCACCTGGTCCCGGGTCGCGTGGTCGAGGAACTGCGCGGGCAGGCCGAGCGCGTGCACCGGCGTGCGGACGCCGCCCTCGAGCGAGCGCTGCGCGAGGAGCGCGCCCACGCCGCCGTCGGCGACGCCGTCCTCGACGCTCACGACGAGGTCGTGCTCGCCCGCGAGCTTGACGAGCGCGCTCGGCATCGGCAGGACCCACGTCGGCGACGCGACGGTGACGTCGACGCCGTGGGCCGTGAGCGACTCCGCCGCGTCGAGCGCGACGCGCGCCATGGACCCGGGGCCGACGAGCAGGACCCGAGCGCGGGGTGCCGCGCCCTGCGGGGCGGTCCTCGGCGCCTCGCCCGGCACGGCGAGCAGGTCCACGCCGTCCACGGTGTCGACGGCGGGCAGCGGGTCCCCGAGCGCCCCCTTGGGGTAGCGCACGACCGTCGGTGCGTCGTCCACGTCCACGGCCTCGCGCAGCGCCGTCCGCAGCGTCTCCTCGTCGCGCGGCGCGGCGAGCCGCAGGCCGGGCACGATGCGCAGCATCGCCATGTCCCACATGCCGTTGTGGCTCGCGCCGTCGTCGCCCGTGATGCCGGCACGGTCGAGCACGAACGTCACGCCGGCCTTGTGCAGGGCGACGTCCATGAGGACCTGGTCGAACGCGCGGTTGAGGAACGTCGCGTAGACGGCGACGACGGGGTGCAGGCCCGCGAACGCCATGCCCGCGGCGGACGTGGCGGCGTGCTGCTCGGCGATCCCGACGTCGAACGTGCGCTCGGGGAACGCCTGCGCGAACGGCTTGAGCCCCACGGGCTCGAGCATCGCCGCGGTGATCGCGACGACGTCGGACCGGCGCCGCCCGATCTGCACGATCTCGTCCGCGAAGACGCTCGTCCAGCCGAAGCGCGACGGCGCGACCGGCAGACCGGTCTCGGGGTGGATCTTCCCGACGGCGTGGAAGCGGTCGGCGACGTCCTGCTCGGCGGGCGTGTACCCGCGGCCCTTCTCGGTGATGGTGTGCACGATCACGGGCGCGCCGTACGCCTTGGCCCGGCGCAGCGCGTGCTCCATGGCCTCGACGTCGTGCCCGTCGACCGGGCCGACGTACTTGATGCCGAGGTCCTCGAACATCCCCTGCGGGGCGACGACGTCCTTGAGACCCTTCTTCAGGCCGTGCAGCCACTCGTAGGCGAACCGCCCCGGCGCGCCGGACCGGTTGAGGGTGCGTTTGCCCCACTGCAGGAAGCTCTCGTAGCCGTGCGTCGTGCGCAGCGTCGACAGGTGGTGCGCGAGGCCGCCGATCGTGGGCGAGTACGAGCGCCCGTTGTCGTTGACGACGACCACGAGCCGCCGGTCCTGGCTCTCCGCGATGTTGTTGAGCGCCTCCCAGGCCATGCCGCCCGTGAGCGCGCCGTCGCCGATGACCGCGACGACGTGCCGGTCGGTCAGGCCGCGCACGACGTTCGCCTTCGCGATGCCGTCGCCCCACGAGAGCGCGGTCGACGCGTGCGAGTTCTCGACGACGTCGTGGTCGGACTCGGCGCGCGACGGGTAGCCCGACATTCCGCCCTGCTTGCGCAGCGCCGAGAAGTCCTGGCGACCCGTGAGGAGCTTGTGCACGTAGGACTGGTGGCCCGTGTCGAACACGAACGTGTCGGTCGGCGACGAGAACACGCGGTGCATCGCGATCGTGAGCTCGACGACCCCGAGGTTCGGACCGAGGTGCCCGCCGGTGCGCGAGACCGAGTCGACGAGGAACGCACGGATCTCGCCGGCGAGCTCCCGCGTCTGCTCGAGGGTCAGCCGTTGCACGTCCTCGGGCGAGGTGATCGTGCCAAGCAGGCTCATGCAGATGCTCCGTTCCGTTCCCGTGCGACCAGCCCGACAACTCTAAAGCCTGTCGAACCTCCCCGCTGAGGTGTTCGGCAGCGTCCTTCTCGGACGTCCCTATGCCGCTGGCGCGGTGAGGGTTCCCACGTCATCCCGGCTGGTTTCGTCGACGCGAGGGCGTCGGCCAGAGCCGTCCGGTCGGTGGGCGTTGGTGACCTGGCCTCGTGCTTCGGGGTCCAGGACCTGGGAGTGGTGCTTCTCGCCCCAGGTGGCGAGGTTGACCGCGGCGTTCAGGTCGCGGTCGATGGTGTGCCCGCACGTGTCGCAGACGAAGACGCGGTCGGCGAGGGTGAGCGTCGTGGTGACGTCGCCGCAGGCCGAGCAGGTCTTCGAGGAGGGAAACCATCGATCCGCGACCAGGACCTGCCCGCCACGCCAGGACTGCTTGTAGGCGACCTGGCGGGCGAGCTCTCCCCAGGCCGCGTCCGAGATCGCTGCGGCGAGCCGGTGGTTGGCGAGCATGCCGGTGATGTTCAGATCCTCGATGACGAGCCGGTCGTGGGTCTTGACCAGCGCGCTGGAGACCTGGTGCAGGAAATGATGGCGGCGGGCGCGAACCCGCTCGTGGTGCCGAGCCAGCCGACGCACTGCGGAACGCCGTTTCGCCGAGCCCTTGACCTTCCGGGATACGGACTTCTGCAACCGGCGAGTGACCGACTGCGCGGCTCGTAACGCCTTGGGTGCCGTGCTTGCGCGCAGCACTTCGGCTCCGTCGCTGGTGGCAGCGACGACGGGCGCGTGCAGGCCGCGGTCCACGCCGACCCATCCACCGTGATCGGTGTCCTCATTCGGCAGGTGCCGGGCAGCAGGGTGCAGGTCGCTGGCCTCGACGTTCACGCTGATGCGCCACCGCCCGCCACGCCGCGACACGGTCACGAACAAGATCCGAGCCCTCCCCGCGGCGAGCATGCGGCGCAGCTTCCGGGTGTCGTCATGGACCTTGATCGCGCCGATCCCGGGCAGGGTGACCGAGCGCGGCCCAGCCTCACCGACGCGGATCGTGGACCGCTCACCGGTCTTCGTCCTCGAGGTCTTGTTGCGCATGCGGAACGAGCCACGCTCGTGGTTCTTCTTCTTGAACCGCGGATGCCCGACCGCCCGACCGGTCCGCTTGCCACGCCGGGAGTCGGTCCATGCCTTGAGCGCTCTGCCGAGGTCGACGACAGCTTCCTCGAAGACCTGCGCGCTCACCTCGGTCCGCCAGGCCAGGCCTGTGACTTCGGCCTCGACGACGCCCGAGCCATCGACGATGAACCGGCGACCGGCGGCCCCCGAGCGCTTCCACGCGTTGAACGCGTTGATCAGGTCAAACCCCGTCCACGGCACCGACACGATGCCGTCATCGGCATTCTCGGACGCGTCGCGGGCGCTCAGATGCAGGCGTAGGCCCTGATTGAACGCGAACCGCGCAGCACCCTCGTGCCTGGCCATGGCACGCGCTTGTTCCACGGTGGGCTCAACAACCCACTGGAACGTCGTATGCCGGGACACGACGAGCACGCTACCGCCGAGCACCGACAGGCTGGGGACCACGCCAAATCCCCGAGCCGGGAATCACGCCGACAGGTGGCACTTTCACGGCAACCAAGGCGGCCGAACGGAAGTCCGACGACACCCCGACCCACCCACGGACCCCGCGCCTGCGAGGGTTGCGCGATGCAAAGACCAAGCGCGCATGGAATGTCACTTCCGCCCTGCGGACATCGGGGGGCCGCGACCTCGTAGGATGGGGGGTATGCGCTTCCTGCCCGGCCAGTCCCCCGCGACCGACCTCACGTACGGCGACGTCTTCCTCGTCCCGTCGCGGTCCGAGGTCGCCTCGCGCTTCGACGTCGACCTCTCCTCCGCGGACGGGACGGGGACCACGATCCCCGTCGTCGTCGCGAACATGACCGCCGTCGCGGGCCGCCGCATGGCGGAGACGGTCTCGCGCCGCGGCGGCGTCGCGATCATCCCGCAGGACGTGCCGACCGACGTCGTCGCCGACGTGGTCGCCGACGTGAAGTCCAAGGACCCCGTCATCGAGACGCCCGTGGTGGTCGGCCCGCACGACACCGTCCACACGGCGCTCACCCTCATCGGCAAGCGCTCGCACGGTGCGGCGGTCGTCGTGGACGACGGCCGGCCCGTGGGCGTGGTCACGGAGGCCGACTGCGCCGACGTCGACCGCTTCACCCAGGTCCACCAGGTCATGACGACCGACCCCCTGGTCCTCGACGCGTCCGTCCTCGACGGCGGCCGCGCCGGGCTCGAGGCGGCCTACGACCAGCTCCACACCGCGCGCCTCAAGGTCGCGCCCGTGACGCGCGACGGGGCCCTCGTCGGCGTCCTCACGCGCAAGGGCGCGCTGCGCTCGTCCGTCTACGCGCCCGCGCTCGACGCGGCGGGCCGCCTGCGGGTCGGCGCCGCGGTCGGGATCAACGGCGACGTCGCGGCCAAGGCCAAGGAGCTCCTGGCGGCGGGCGTCGACGTGCTCGTCGTCGACACGGCGCACGGCCACCAGGCCAAGATGCTCCAGGCGCTCGACGCCGTCCGCTCGGTCGGTCCGGACGTCCCCGTGGTCGCGGGCAACGTCGTCACGGCCGACGGCGTGCGCGACCTCGTCGCCGCGGGCGCGGACATCGTCAAGGTGGGCGTCGGCCCGGGCGCGATGTGCACGACCCGCATGATGACGGCCGTCGGGCGACCGCAGTTCTCCGCCGTCCTCGAGTGCGCCGCCGCGGCGCGCGAGCTCGGCAAGCACGTCTGGGCCGACGGCGGCGTGCGCCACCCCCGCGACGTCGCCCTCGCGCTCGCCGCGGGCGCCTCGCAGGTGATGATCGGCTCGTGGTTCGCGGGCACGTACGAGTCGCCCGGCGACCTGCACGACGACGGCACCGGCCGGCTCTACAAGGAGAGCTTCGGCATGGCCTCGGCGCGGGCCGTGGCCGCGCGCACCGCGGGCGGCTCGCCGTTCGACCGCGCGCGCAAGGGGCTCTACGAGGAGGGCATCAGCTCGGGGCGCATGTTCCTCGACCCGCAGCGCCCGGGCGTTGAGGACCTCCTCGACCAGATCACGTCGGGGCTGCGCAGCTCCGCGACCTACGCGGGCGCGTCGAGCCTCGCGGAGTTCGCCGACCGCGCCGTCGTCGGGATCCAGTCCGCCGCGGGCTACGAGGAGGGCCGCCCGCTCCCGGTGAGCTGGTGACGAGCCGCGAGGCCGGGCGGGATCCTGCCGTGACGGCCCCTACCGATCCCCGGGCGTCCGCCGGTGCCGAGGCACTCGCGCGCGACCAGCTCGCCGCGCTCGCCGTGGACGGCGGGGCCTGGCCGTCGCCATGGCGGCTCGCGATCGGCTCGCTCGACGAGCGTGCCCGGCCCGCCGCCGTGCTCCTGCTGTTCGGCGCCCTCGACGCCGTGCCGTCCGAGCACCGGGCCCGCACCGTTCCGCGTGACCTGGACGTGCTCCTGCTCGCCCGCGCCGCGACGCTCGGCCACCACCCCGGCCAGGTGGCCTTCCCCGGCGGCCGGATCGACCCGGGGGACGACGGGCCGGTCGACGCCGCGCTGCGCGAGGCCGTGGAGGAGACGGGTCTCGACCGCTCGGGCGTCGACGTGCTCGGCACGCTCGGCGAGCTCCCCGTGCCCGTGAGCAACCACGTCGTCACCCCGGTGCTCGGGTGGTGGTCGCACCCGACACCCGTGCGCGCCGTCGACGCCGCGGAGTCCGCGCACGTCTTCCGCGTCCCGGTCGCGAACCTGCTCGACCCCGCCCGCCGTCGCACCGTGACCGTCCGGCGCGACCGCCGCGTGCACAAGAGCCCCGGGTTCCTCGTCGAGGCGGACGGGCGCGAGCACCTCGTCTGGGGGTTCACGGGCGGCATCCTCGACGCGCTGTTCGACCGGCTCGGCTGGACCGAGCCCTGGGACCGGACCCGCACGCTCGACGCCCCGCTCTGACCGGTCGACCCGGTCGCGGTCAGCTAGCCGGGCTCCTGTGCCGACGGCCCGGAGAGCCGCCGGCCGAACTCGGGGTCGTCCGTGAGCGTCGTGGAGGAGCGGCGCACGATCTCCTCGAGCACGTCGAGGTCGACGGCGTCGAGGTCCTTGACGTAGACGCAGCCCTTGCCGACCGAGTGGGGTCCCAGACGGTCCAGCAGCGCGGCGTGGGCGTCGACGCCGTCCATGAGGTACACGGTCGTCGCGGCCTTGCGCGGCGAGAATCCTGCCGCCGCCATGTCGCCCTCGCGACCGCCGGCGTAGCGGTAGTGGTAGGTGCCGAACCCGACGATCGACGAGCCCCACATCCGCGCGGGCTCCCCCGTGACCCGTCCCATCAGCTCGACGAGCCGGTACGCGTCGCGGCGCCGGACGGGGTGCTCCACCGCCGCGAGGAACGTCTCGACGTCCGCGCCGGTGGGCCGGGTCGTGTTCTCGCTCGCCATGCCCCAGTCTCTCGCGGCACGGCGGCGGCGCGCGAGATCGGCACGCCCGCGCAGGTTCGGCAGCCACGACCGCCGATCTCAGCAGGACGTGCCGAGCTCGCCGCCGTCGCTCTCGCCGGGGACGACGGCGGGGCGCCCACCTCGAGAGGTGGGCGCCCCGCCGGGGTGCGCGTGCGCCGTCGGGCAAGCCCGTAGCGCTAGCGGTGGCTCACGCCACCAGGGAGCGCAGCACGTACTGCAGGATGCCGCCGTTGCGGTAGTAGTCCGCCTCGCCGGGGGTGTCGATGCGCACGACGGCGTCGAACTCGACCGTCGTACCGTCGGCCTTGGTCGCGGTGACCTTCACGGTCGAGGGCGTGGAGCCGTCGTTCAGCGCCGTGATGCCGGCGATGTCGAACGTCTCGGTGCCGTCGAGGCCGAGCGACCCCGCGTCCTCGCCCGCCGGGAACTGCAGCGGCAGGACGCCCATGCCGATGAGGTTCGAGCGGTGGATGCGCTCGAAGCTCTCGGTGATGACGGCCTTGACGCCCAGGAGCGCCGTGCCCTTGGCCGCCCAGTCGCGCGACGAGCCGGAGCCGTACTCCTTGCCGCCCAGGATGACGAGCGGCGTGCCCTGCGCGGCGTAGTCCTGCGCGGCGTCGTAGATCGTGTCCTGCGCGCCCTTGACGAAGTTGAAGGTGTAGCCGCCCTCGACGTTGTCGAGGAGCTGGTTGCGCAGGCGGATGTTCGCGAACGTGCCGCGGATCATGACCTCGTGGTTCCCGCGGCGCGAGCCGTAGGAGTTGAAGTCGCGACGCGCGACGCCGTGCTCGGCGAGGTACTTCCCGGCCGGCGAGTCCACCTTGATGGCGCCCGCGGGGCTGATGTGGTCGGTCGTGACAGAGTCACCCAGCTTGGCGAGCACGCGCGCACCGGAGATGTCCGCGACAGGGGACGGCTCCATGCCCATGCCGTCGAAGTACGGGGGCTTGCGCACGTAGGTCGACTCGGTGTCCCACGCGAACGTGTCGCCCTCGGGCGTCTCGAGCGCGCGCCACCGGTCGTCGCCGGTGAAGACGTCCGCGTAGTCCTTGGTGAACATGTCGCGGTCGATCGACGCGTCGATCGTCGCCTGGACCTCGTCCGGCGTGGGCCAGATGTCCCGCAGGAAGATCGGGTGGCCCGCCTCGTCACGGCCCAGCGGGTCGTGGTCGAAGTCGAACTCCATCGTGCCCGCGAGGGCGTACGCGATGACCAGCGGCGGCGACGCGAGGTAGTTCATCTTCACGTCGGGGTTGATGCGGCCCTCGAAGTTGCGGTTGCCCGAGAGGACCGACACCACGGCGAGGTCGTGCTCGTTGACCGCCTCGGAGATCTTCTCGTCGAGCGGGCCCGAGTTGCCGATGCACGTCGCGCAGCCGTAGCCCACGAGGTGGAAGCCGAGCTTCTCGAGGTACGGCCACAGGCCGGCCTTCTCGTAGTAGTTCGTCACGACCTGCGAGCCCGGGGCCATCGAGGTCTTGACCCACGGCTTGGCCTCGAGGCCCTTCTCGACCGCCTTCTTCGCGAGGAGCGCGGCGGCGAGCATGACCGACGGGTTGGACGTGTTGGTGCAGCTCGTGATCGACGCGATCGCGACGGCGCCGTGGAACAGCTCGAACGACCTGCCGTCCGAGTCCGTCACGCTCACGGTCTTGCGGCCGTTGGGCGTGATCGCGGGCGAGTCGGACGCCGGGAACGACTCCTTCTCCGCCTCGTCGACGAGGTCGCGGACCTCGGGCGCGTAGGTGGGCAGGTCGCGCTCGAACGCCGACTTCGCGTTCGACAGCTCGATGCGGTCCTGCGGGCGCTTCGGCCCGGCGATCGACGGCACGACCGTCGAGAGGTCGAGCTCGAGGTACTCGGAGAACACCGGCTCGACGTAGCTGTCGGAGGCGGGGTCCAGCCACAGGCCCTGCTCCTTGGCGTACGCCTCGACGAGCGCGAGCTGCTCGTCGCTGCGGCCCGTGAGGCGCAGGTAGTCGATCGTCACGCCGTCGATCGGGAAGATCGCGGCCGTCGAGCCGAACTCGGGGCTCATGTTGCCGATCGTGGCGCGGTTCGCGAGCGGCACCTGGGCCACGCCGGCGCCGTAGAACTCGACGAACTTCCCGACGACGCCGTGCTGGCGCAGCATCTGGGTGATGGTGAGCACGACGTCGGTCGCGGTGACGCCCGCGGGGATCGAGCCGTTGAGCTTGAAGCCGACGACGCGCGGGATGAGCATCGACACGGGCTGGCCGAGCATGGCCGCCTCGGCCTCGATGCCGCCGACGCCCCAGCCGAGCACGCCGAGGCCGTTGACCATCGTCGTGTGCGAGTCGGTGCCGACGCACGTGTCGGGGTACGCGCGCAGGGTGCCACCCACCTCGCGCGTCATGATCGTGCGCGCCAGGAACTCGATGTTGACCTGGTGCACGATGCCGGTACCCGGGGGGACGACCTTGAAGTCGTCGAACGCCGTCTGGCCCCAGCGCAGGAACTGGTAGCGCTCGTGGTTGCGCTGGTACTCGAACTCGACGTTGCGCTCGAACGCGTCCGAGCGGCCCGCGACGTCGATCTGCACGGAGTGGTCGATGACCATCTCGGCCGGCGCGAGCGGGTTGATGCGCGACGGGTCGCCGCCGAGCTCCGCGACGGCCTCGCGCATGGTCGCGAGGTCGACGACGCAGGGCACGCCCGTGAAGTCCTGCATGATCACGCGCGCGGGCGTGAACTGGATCTCGGTGTCGGGCTGCGCGTCCGGGTCCCAGGACGCGAGCGCGCGCACGTGGTCGGCCGTGATGTTGGCGCCGTCCTCCGTGCGCAGGAGGTTCTCGGCAAGGATCTTCAGGCTGTACGGGAGGCGCTCGACACCCTCGACGGCGGACAGGCGGAAGATCTCGTACGAGTTCTCACCGACCTCCAGCGTTCCCTTCGACCCGAACGTGTCGACGCTGCTCACTCGTAGCTCCTTCGTGGCGAGACGGTGGCACGGATGCCATGGTTCAGGGGGCTTCGCCCAGCCTACGCCGGGCCGGCGCGCCGCTCAGCCGGGCCCGGAGGACCGCTCTGGCGGTGGTCGGCGGCTCGTCCACGACCCGCTGCGACCTGCACCGCGACCAGCATACCCCATATATCTTGACGTCAAGATATATGGCCGTCCTACCCGCTCAGAGGTCGCAGTCGCACAGCAGGTTGAGCTCGACGACCTGCTCCCCCTCGTCGGGGCGCGCCCACGCCTCCGCCTCGGCGCGCGACGCGAAGCTCCGCCCGGCGAGCCGTCCGTTCGGCAGCAGGACGCCGACGCCGACGACGTCGCGCACGTCGTCGGGCACGGGGAACGCCTGGTCCGCCGCCGGAGCCGTCACCGCCGTCGTCCCGCTCGCCGTGGTCCCGCTCGCGGTGGTCCCGTTCGTCGTGCTGGTGCTCGTCACGTCCCTCACCGTCCCGCTCGTCCGACCGTCTTCTCATCGTCCTCCCGGCGCGCGCCCCGGCGCACCCGGGTTCGCGCACGGCCGAGCGCGCCCGGCGACGTCAGCGCGTGAGGACCGCGACGGCCTCGAGGTGGTGCGTGTGCGGGAAGAGGTCGAACGCGCGCAGGGACGCGAGCCCGTAGCCGTGGCCGGCGAGGTAGGCGACGTCGCGCGCGAGCGCGGCCGGGTCGCACGCGACGTACACGACCCGGGACGGCTGCCGGGAGGCGATCGCCTCGACCACGCCGCGTCCGGCGCCGACGCGCGGCGGGTCGAGCACGACGACGTCCGCACCGGTGGGGTCGTCGGCGAGCATTTGCTCGACGGGACCGTGGTGCAGCTCCACCCGGTCGAGCCCGTGCGCGTTGCGGCGCGCGTCGCGCACGGCCCGCTCGTCGCCCTCCACGGCGACCACCGAGCCGGTCGCCCCCACGGCCGCTGCCAGGGGCGAGGTGAACAGCCCGGCACCCGCGTAGAGGTCGAGCACGCGCGCGCCGTCGACGTCCCCCACGCCGTCGAGCACCGCGCGCGCCAGCGTGGCGGGCGCCTCGCGGTGCACCTGCCAGAACCCGCCCGCCGCGACCCGGTACTCGTGCTCCCGGTCGCCGAGCACGACGCGCTCGGTCACGCTGCGGCGCGCGTTGGGGCGCTGGTCGGGCGAGCCCGACCGCCACGGCTCGCCGTCCACGAGGAGGACCGGCGCCGAGCCCACGGGGGCGACGAGCTCGATCCGCGTGCCCGGACGCCAGGTGCGCGTGAAGACCTTCTCGCGCGCCGCGAGCTCCGCGACGTCCTCGGTCGCGAGCGGCATGCCGTTCAGCGCGACGACGTCGTGCGACCGGAAGCGGTGCATGCCCGCGCGGCCCGTGCCGTCGGCCACGAGGTCCACGCGCGTGCGGTAGCCGAGGCCGCCGCGCTCGGCGTCGCCCGGCAAACCCTCGACCTCTACCTGAGGGTCAACCTCGTCGAGGTCGACCTTCCCGAGCCGGCGGAGCTGCTCGGCCAGCACGTCCCGCTTCCAGCGGCGCTGCGCGTCGAGCGCGACGTGCGCCAGCTCGCCGCCGCCGACGCCCCCGGGACCGGCCTCCGGCCACACCGAGGGGACGCGGTCGGGCGACGCCTCGAGGATCTCGACGGCGTCGGCGCGCCAGAACTTCGCGGCGTCCCCGCCCTCCGTGACCCGGGCGCGCACCCGCTCCCCGGGCAGCGTGTGACGGACGAAGACGACGCGGCCGTCGTACCGCGCGACGCAGTGGCCGCCGTGCGCGACCGGGCCGACCTCGAGCTCGACCTCGACCTCAGGTCGAGGGTCGACGCGGGCCGACTGCCGCGTCGCTCGACCGCCCTGCCGACGGGTCGTGCGGCGTCCGCCGCGCGCGGCACGACGGTCCGCGAAGGGGTCGGACGATCGGTCGGAGGGCACGGCGGGACCGCGCGAGGAGGACGGCATGCCCCCAGTATCCCGGACTCGCGCCGCCACACCGGTTGTGGGCGTGAAATGGGCCCGGTCCTCGTCGAAGAACCGGGCCCATTCCACGCCCACAACCGGTCCCGGATCAGTAGCCCGTGAAGCGCTGGCGGAAGCCCTCGCCCTCGAGGCCGGTCTGGCCCGCGGTCGAGGAGAGCTGCCACGGTACCGACGCCACGACGACGCCCGGCGTGAAGAGCAGACGACCCTTGAGGCGCAGCGCGCTCTGGTTGTGCAGGAGCTGCTCCCACCAGTGCCCCACGACGTACTCGGGGATGTAGACGACCACGAGGTCGCGCGGCGACTCGCGACGGACCGAGCGCACGTACGACAGCACGGGGCGTGTGATCTCGCGGAAGGGCGAGTCCAGGACGCGCAGCGGGACGGGGAGGTCGAGCGTCTCCCACTGCCGCATGAGGTCCTCGACGTCCTCGGAGTCCACGCCGACGGTGACCGCCTCCAGGACGGACGGGCGCGACGCGCGCGCGTACGCGAGCGCCCGCATCGTCGGCCGGTGGATCTTGGACACGAGGACGATGGCGTGCACCCGGCTGGGCAGCGCGCGGGCCGCGGCGGCCTCGTCGCCGAGCGCGAGCTCGTCGCGCACCCGGTCGTAGTGCTTGCGGATCGACTTCATGAGCACGAAGACGAGCGCCATCGCGAGGATCGCGATCCAGGCGCCGTGCGTGAACTTCGTGACGAGGACGATGACGAGCACGGTCCCGGTCATGGCCAGGCCGACCGTGTTGACCACGCGCGAGCGGCGCATGCGCGCCCGCTCGCGGGGCTGGTGCTCGGTCCGCAGCGCGCGCGTCCAGTGCCGCACCATCCCGAGCTGGGACAGCGTGAACGACACGAAGACGCCCACGATGTAGAGTTGGATGAGGCGCGTGACCTGCGCGTCGAACGCCCAGATGAGCACGATCGCCGCGACGGCCAGCGTGATGATGCCGTTCGAGAACGCGAGCCGGTCGCCGCGCGTGTGGAGCTGGCGTGGCAGGTAGCCGTCCTTCGCGAGGATCGAGCCGAGCACCGGGAAGCCGTTGAACGCGGTGTTCGCCGCGAGCACGAGGATGAGCCCCGTCACCGCGGACACCACGTAGAAGAGCACGGGGGCCCCGCTGAACACGGTCTCGGCGAGCTGCCCGATCACCGGGTGCTGCACGTAGTCCGCGGGGAGGGGCTCCCCGTTCAGGGAGAGCTGGGTGTGCGGGTCCTCGGCGTAGTGCACGCCGGTCGCGCGCGCGAGGAAGAGGATCGACAGCATCATCACGGCCGAGATGCCGCCCAGCAGGGCGAGCGTCGTGGCGGCGTTGCGCGACTTGGGCTTGCGGAACGCGGGGACGCCGTTGCTGATGGCCTCGACGCCCGTGAGGGCGGCGCACCCGGACGCGAACGCGCGCGCCACGAGGAACGCGCCCGCGATGCCGATGAGGCCCTGGTCGAACCCGCTCTCCGCCGTGAGCTCGAACTCCGCGCTCTCCGCCGGGCCGAGGTTGCCCGTGACGTACTGGAAGAACCCGACGACCGCCGTCGTGCCGATGGCCAGCATGAAGAGGTAGACGGGGATGGCGAAGAACGTCCCCGACTCCTTGACCCCGCGCAGGTTGACGAGCGTGAGGACGACGACGAGCCCGATCGCGAACGCGGCCTCGTGGTCGCGCAGCGCGGGGATCGCGCTGGCCGCGTACTGCGCACCCGACGAGATCGAGACCGCGACCGTGAGCACGTAGTCGACCATGAGCGCCGACGCGACACCGACGCCCGCCGACGGGCCCAGGTTGACCGTGGCGACCTCGTAGTCGCCGCCGCCCGACGGGTAGGCGCGCACGTTCTGGCGGTACGACGCGACGACCGTCAGCAGCACGACCACGACCGCGAGGCCCACCCACGGCGAGATCATCGTCGCGCTGAGGCCCGCGATGGCGAGCGTCAGGAGGATCTCGTCCGGGGCGTACGCGACCGACGACAGGGCGTCGGACGCGAACACGGGCAGGGCCACACGCTTGGGGAGCAGCGTGTGCCCCAGGTGCTCGCTGCGGACCGGCCGCCCGAGCAGCAGCCGCTTCGCGGCATCAGCGATCTCCGACACGAGGCCTCATGCTATGCCCGACGGCGCCCGGTCGCGCTGGTGCGCGCCCGGCGGCCCCGCGAGCGGTAGCGTTCGGTGCGTGCACTTCGTCATCATGGGCTGCGGCCGCGTCGGCGCGACGCTCGCCCAGTCTCTCGAGTCGAGCGGCCACTCCGTCGCCGTCGTCGACCAGAACCCCGACGCGTTCCGGCGCCTCCCGGCCGAGTTCACGGGCAAGAAGGTGACCGGGGTCGGGTTCGACCGCGACACGCTCGTGCAGGCCGGCATCGAGGAGGCCTACGCGTTCGCCGCGGTCTCCGACGGCGACAACTCGAACATCCTCTCCGCGCGCGTCGTGCGGGAGACGTTCGGCGTCGAGAAGGTCGTGGCCCGCATCTACGACCCCCAGCGCGCGGAGATCTACCAGCGCCTCGGGATCCCCACGGTCGCGACCGTGCGGTGGACCGCGGACCAGGTGCTGCGCCGCATGCTCCCGTTCGGCGCGACCGACGAGTACCGCGACCCGTCCGGGCACGTGCGGCTCGCGCAGGTCGACTTCCACCCCGACTGGGTCGGGCGCACCGTCCGCGCCATCGAGGACGCCACCGGCGCGCGCGTCGCGTTCGTCAGCCGCTTCGGCGACGGGGTCCTCGTCACGGACCGCACCGTCCTGCAGGAGAACGACGTGCTGCACGTGCTCATGGACGACGAGCAGGCCGCCGTCGTCGAACGCAAGCTCACCCACGCACCGAAGGTCGAGGCCGAGTGATGCGCGTCGTCATCGCCGGGGCGGGCTCGGTCGGCCGCTCGATCGCCCGGGAGCTCCTGAGCCACGACCACGAGGTCATGCTCATCGACAAGCAGCCGGCGGCCATGCGGGTCGCGCAGGTGGCGGAGGCGGACTGGCTGCTCGCCGACGCGTGCGAGCTCTCGACGCTCGCCGAGGCCAAGGTCGAGGAGTGCGACGTCATCGTGGCGGCCACGGGCGACGACAAGGTGAACCTCGTCGTGTCGCTCCTCGCCAAGACCGAGTTCGGGGTGCCCCGCACGGTCGCGCGCGTGAACAACCCGAAGAACGAGTGGATGTTCGACGAGTCGTGGGGCGTGGACGTCGCCGTCTCGACGCCCCGCATCATGACCGCGATGGTCGAGGAGGCCGTCGCCGTCGGCGACCTCGTCCGCATCTTCACGTTCCACCAGTCCGGCGCGGACATCCTCGAGGTCACGCTGCCGCCGACCTCGCCGCTCGTCGGCCACCGGGTCGGCGAGGTGAGCTGGCCCGCGGACACGGTGCTCGCGGCGATCGTCCGCGGCACGCGACCGATCGCGCCCAGCCAGGACGACACGCTCGAGGCCGGGGACGAGCTCCTGCTCGTCACGGGCGACGAGGCGGACGAGGGTGCCCTCGGCCGGCTCCTCGCCGGCCAGGGCGAGGTCGAGCCGACCTCGCCGGACACGCCCGTCGAGGCGCCCGAGGCCGACGACACCGTCCTCTGACGGGGCACGCCCCCGCGGTCGGCGGGCCTACGCCGACGGCTGCGAGGCTGGCGCGCCGTGCGGCCGGCGCACCAGGATCCACGTGAGCCACAGGACGAGGGCCCACAGCGGGATGCCCATGACGAGGCGCGCCGTGCCGAGCCAGCCGACGTCGCCGTCGAGGTAGAGCGGGACCTGGACCGCGAGCCGGGCGGCGAACAGGCCGATCCAGAGCCACGTCGCGGCAGTGTACCGGCGCATCAGCGCCCGGTCGGACCGCCAGGTGCGGGCCCAGCGGGCGAACGCGCCGGGCTCGCCGGCGCGCGCGTCGGCAGGTGCGCCGGCCTGCGCCGCGGCCACGACGGGCTGCTCGGCCGAGACGTCCGGGGCGTCGACCGCGTCGGGCGACCCCTCCGCGGTCGCTCCGGCCGACCCCGATGCGCCGCCCGCGCCGAAGCCGCTGCGGAAGCCCTCGACCACGAGCCCGACGAGCGGCCAGCGGGCCAGGACGGAGACGAGGAGCGCGACGAGGTACGCGGCGTTCGTCCACAGGCCCCACGCGAAGTAGTCCTGCGCCTCGCCCGAGCGCCACGCCCAGATCACGCCGATGCCGACGCCCAGGAGGCCGCCGAACGCCTGCGTGACGGGGGTGCGCTGGACCAGTCGCGCCGCGACGGCGACCAGGGCCGCCGCGACCGAGGTCACGAGCGCCCACTGCAGGTTCGTCGTGGCGACGTAGACGACGACGAAGACGAGACCCGGGGCGACCGACTCGACGAGCCCGCGCACGCCCCCGATGGCGTCGGCCACGGAGAAGTCCTGCCCGGCGAGCGCGCGGACCCCGCGGGCGCGGCCGTCCTCGGGCGCGGCGACGTCGTCGACGACGGTCTCCGCGACCTCGGCGTCGTGCGCGAGCCCCTCCGGCGCGTGCCCGGGGCCGGGCCGGCCGTCCGCGGGGCCGCCGGTCGCGTCGCTGCTGCTCGTCATCTCGTGGCGTCCTCGGTGGCTCGGGGTCGGTCGGTCACGGTCCGGGCGCGCGGCCCGGGTCGGCCGCTGCGGGTCCGCAGGATCGTACGGCACCGCCGCGCGTCGGCGGGCGCGAGGTCACTCCCCCGGCTTGGCGAGGAGCTCGTAGCGCGGGTTGAAGATGGTGCGGCGCCCGTCGACGTCGCACACCAGGCCCTCGACGAGGGCACGACGACCGGGCTCGATCCCGGCGATGCGACGACGGCCCAGCCACACGAGGTCCACGACGCCGGAGCCGTCGAACAGCTCCACCTCCACCGTCGGGACGCCCTCGCGGGGACGCAGCACGACCGACCGCAGGACGCCGGAGATCTTGGCCCGGCGGCGGTTGGGCAGCTCGGACACGGCGCGGCAGCCCTTCTGCCGTGCGGCCTCGGAGCGCTCCTCGTCGGCGGCGAGCTCCTCCTGGGAGGCGAGGGCGGTGCGCCAGGCGTCCCGCAGGGTGGGGGCCATGTCAGCGGATCTCCGTGATCTCCGGCCCACGCGTCAGCGGGTCGAACGAGGGCGTCTCCGCCGCACCGGCGGGCGCCGGTGCCGCCGCTGCCGGCCCCTTGCCCGGCAGGTGCAGGGCGAGGAGGTCGCGCGGCGGGCGCGGGCTCTGGTCGCGCACGACGACGATGTTGGCGAACACGGACTCGAGCAGCCGGGCCTCGGCGGGGTCGACCGCCGCCTTGCCCGTGAGGACGCCGCGGAGGAACCAGCGCGGGCCGTCGAACCCGACGAACCGGGCGGGGCGCACGCCCGGGCGCCCGTCCGGCGTCTGCGCGGGGATGCGGGCGAGCAGCTCGCGGCCGAACGGGCCGGGGAGGTCGTCGACCGTGCCGCCCTGCTTGGTCACCGACGCGGCGATCTCGCCGCGGATCTCGTCCCAGATGCCGTCCGTGCGCGGCGCGGCGAAGGCCTGCACCTGCAGCCCGGAGCCCGCGACGGCGCACGCGACGCCGGTGATGCGCTGGGTCTTCTTGTCGACCTCCATGCGCAGCTCCATGCCGGGCACGCCGGGCAGCCACACGGCGCCCAGGTCGAGGCGGGGCCCGCGCTCGGGCACCTGGGAGGAGTCGTAGGGGCCGCGGGCGGGCTTCGCGTCGGTCGCCTCGACGACGGGAGCGCCGTCGTCGACCTGCTCGGACGTCGTGCCCGACGGCGCCGACGGCTCGGGCGACTCGGTCGGCTCGGACGACCTGGAGCGACGGAACAGACCCACGGAGGAACTCCTTCACCTGCCCGGCCCTCGGCCGGGACTCCTCGCGGGGCGCTCGCCCCGCGCTGCTTCCACACTAGCCCGCGCAGCGACGGTCGTGGTGCGACGTTCGCTGTGCGACGACGGGCGTGCGGCTCCTGCGCCGGCGCCCGTCCGCGACCTGTCAGGTCGCGGCGCCCCACCCGCCGCTCGACCCGAAGCCGCCCTCGCCCCGGTGCGACCCGGGCAGCCGCTCGGCCTGCACGAACCGCGCGCGCTCGACCTTCTGCACGACGAGCTGCGCGACGCGGTCGCCGCGGCGCAGGACGACGGCCTCCCGCGCGTCGGTGTTGAGCAGCGTCACCTTGATCTCGCCGCGGTAGCCCGCGTCGACGGTGCCCGGCGCGTTGACGACCGTCAGGCCGTGCTTCGCGGCGAGGCCGGAGCGCGGGTGCACGAACGCGGCGTAGCCGTCGGGCAGCGCGATCGAGACGCCCGTCGGGACGACGACGCGCTCCCCCGGTGCCAGCTCGACGTCGACGGTCGTCACGAGGTCGGCGCCGGCGTCGCCCGGGTGGGCGTAGGACGGCACCGGGACGTCGTCGAGGAGCGTGATGAGGACGTCGACGTCCCCGGTCTCGGGCTGGTGGTGGTTCGGCACCCGGCAGAGCCTAATGGTCCGGGGCGGGCCGGGCGAGCACGTCGGGCGACGCCCCGACTGCTGGGATGATGGACCCATGACGGACCCCGCCGACCGCAGCACGCCCTCCTCGACCCCGGGCACCGCCGGGGCACCCCGCGCGGAGGGCATGACGCCGTACCGCGAGCGGCTCGTCCCGGGCGTCGGCGGCTGGGCCGCGGCCCTCGGCTTCGCCCTGGTGCTCGGGATCGCGCTGTGGCCCGCGAGCCACGCCATCGCGCTCGGCGTGGGCGCGCTCGCCGCGGTGGCGGGCGTCGTCGGTCTCTGGTGGAGCTCCCCGGTCGTCGCCGTGGCGGACGGCGAGCTCCGCGCCGGCCGCGCGCACGTCCCGGCGTCGCTGCTCGGTCAGGTCACGACCCTCGACGCGGAGGCGATGCGCGTCCAGCTCGGCCCGCGGCTCGACGCCCGTGCCTACGTGTGCCTGCGCGCGTGGGCCCGCACCGGCGTGCACGTGGTGCTCGACGACCCGCAGGACCCGACGCCGTACTGGCTCGTCTCCACGCGCCACCCGCAGCGCCTCGCGGACGCGGTCCGGGCCGCACGCGCGTCCTGACGGGTGCGGCGCGACGCGCCACCAGGAACGGCGAAGGCCGCCGCCCCGGGGAGGGGGCGGCGGCCTTCGGGCGTCGTGCAGGTCAGGCGGCGCACTCCGAGCAGATCTGCTGCCCGTTCTTCTCGTACGCGAGCTGGCTGCGGTGGTGCACGAGGAAGCAGCTCGAGCACGTGAACTCGTCGGCCTGACGAGGCAGGACCCGGACGGAGAGCTCCTCGCCGGACAGGTCGGCACCGGGCAGCTCGAAACCTTCCGCCGCCTCGGTCTCGTCCTCGTCAACGACGCCCGAGCTCTTGTCGGAGCGACGAGCCTGGAGCTCCTGGAGCGAGTCCTCGCTGAGCTCCTCTTCACTCTTGCGGGGGGCGTCGTAGTCTGTTGCCATCTGTGGGGTCACTCTCCGGAGTATTCGTCGATCGCGACAGTGCCCGTCCGGGACCACCGGCGATGGCCGGTCGTGCCGGGCGGCACAGGTGCGGGGCGCGGGGGGCACCCCGTGACGTGTCGTGCCCCGAGGTCGTCGAGGCGTTGCACGCTGGTCAATGCACGGCGCACCGGAATTGTTCCCGGCGGGCCACCGGATTCTGCACCATTTCCGGGAGGGATGCACCCTGTGGCGCCCCGCCCGCCCGGTGTCGTTCGTCACGGGCGAACACGGGGTCGTCCGGCCCGGGGACGCGGGAACGCTCCCAGCCCCGTCGGGCGCGATCAGGCGCCGGTGTCGGCGTCCGCGTCCTCGAGGATCCGGACGAGCCGTGCGACCGCCTCGGGCGGCCCCGCGACGGTCATCTCGCGGTCCGCGGCGCGGCCGCGCAGACCCGTCACGCGCGCACCCGCCTCGTGCGCGACGAGCGCGCCCGCGGCCATGTCCCACGGGTTGAGGCCACGCTCGTAGTAGAGGTCGAGCTCGCCCGAGGCGACGAGGCACAGGTCGATCGCCGCGGAGCCGAGGCGACGGATGTCCCGGACCTGGGGCAGCACGTCGACCAGCACGCGCGCCTGCGCGCGGCGCCGCTCCGCGTCGTACCCGAAGCCCGTGCCCACGAGGCACTGCCCCAGGTCGGTCTCGGCGTTCACGCGGACCGGACGGCCGTCCACCGTCGCCCCGGCCCCGAGGCCCGCGGTCCAGGTGCGGCCGTCGACGACGGAGTGCACCGCGCCGGCGAGGACGGTCCACTCGAGCGGGTCCGGCGGGCCCACCACGGCGGCGACGGACACCGCGTACGACGCGATCCCGTAGAGGTAGTTGACCGTGCCGTCGACGGGGTCGATCACCCACGTGATGCCGGACGTGCCCGCCGACGCGCCCTCCTCCTCGCCGAGGATCGCGTCGTCCGGGCGGGCCGCCGCGATGCCGCGTCGCAGGAGCGCCTCGGAGTCGGCGTCCATGCGCGTCACGACGTCCGTGGCCGTCGACTTCGTGGCGGCCACCTCGACGCGGTCGGGGCGGCCGGAGCGGACCAGGTCGCCGGCCTCGCGCGCGAGGCGCTCGGCGAGGTCACGCAGGTCGGCCACGGTCACGTCGTCGGGCTGTCGGGGGTCGTCGATGAAGAGGCGCACGGATCACATCCTGCCCGACCCGCGGCGTGCGGTGCGACCCTCCCACGGGCCGGGGGCGGACCAGCCGAGGCGGAGGGAGAGGAGACGGAAGCCGAACACGAGCGCGAGGACCGCGGCCTGGGACAGCAGCCCGAGCGCGCCTGCCTCCGCGAGCCCGGCGGTGAGCGCGGCGCCCGCGAGCGCCGGGATCGCGTAGAGCTGCTTGTCCTGGAACAGGAGCGGCGCCTCGTTGGTCAGCAGGTCGCGCAGGATCCCGCCGCCGACGCCCGTGATGACGCCCACGAAGATCGCCGCGAGCGGGCCCACCCCGTAGTCGAGGCCCTTCATCGTGCCGGAGAGCACGAAGAGCGCGAGCGCGCCCGCGTCGAGCACGATGATGCCCCGCCGGAGCCGCTCGAGGCGCGGGTGCCAGAAGAAGGTCACGACGCCCGCGAGCACCGCGACCGCGACGAGCCGCCAGTCGGAGATCCCGACCGGGGGGATCGCGCCGATGAGGACGTCGCGCAGCAGACCGCCGCCGAGGCCGGCGACCCAGGCGAGGACCAGGACGCCCACGAGGTCGAACCGCTTGCGCACGGCGGCGAGCCCGCCCGAGAGCGCCGCGAAGAAGACGCCGCCGAGCTCGAGGGCGTCGCCGGGCACGAGGTCGAGGATCACACCCGGCATCATCCCAGCCGCCCGCACCCGGGGCGCGGACGAGCGCGCGCCGAGTCCGCGGCACACCGCGCGTGCTGCGCGGCTCGCGGGTGGGACGATGGCACCCTCGAGGGAGCGGTGACGCGGTCGTCGCGGTCCGCCGGCCCGGGAGACGGGCTCGCGGCACGGCACCGGCGACCGGAGCGGCATCGGGCGACCGGGCGGCTCCGGGAGCGGCACCGCGAGCGCCACCGGGCGCGGCGACACGGGAGGGTCCATGGACGAGCTGGAGCTGGTGAGACTGCACGAGGACGGGGAGCACCTCGTCCTGCGCGCGACGGGCGGCACGCAGTTCACGCTGCCGATCACCGAGGCGCTGCGCGCGGCCGTGCGCCGCGACCGCCCGCACCTGGAGCACCTGCGCGCGGAGGGCGAGCGCAACCTCGCCCCGCGCGAGATCCAGGCCCGGTTGCGCGCCGGGGAGTCCGTGGAGGCGGTCGCCGAGGCCGCCGGCCTCGGGGTCGAGCACGTGCGCCGCTTCGCGGGCCCGGTCGTCGCCGAGCAGGAGTACGTCGTCGACCGGGTCCGCGCCTCCCGTCAGGGGCACGAAGAGGACTCGCCGACCGTCGGGGAGCTCGTCGCGCAGCGGCTCGCCGCGCGCGACGTCGAGCCCGACGCCGTGGAGTGGAGCGCCGCTCGCCAGCCCGGGGCGTCGTGGGTCGTGACGGCGGCGTTCGAGGTCGGGACGGGCAGCCGGACGGCCCGCTGGGAGTACGACGCGGTGACGCGGGCGCTCCAGGCGCTCGACGACGAGGCCCGCTGGCTCTCGGGGACCGACGCCCCGCGCGACCCGACGCCCGGCGCCGTCGCGGTGTTCGACGTCGACGCGACGGGGCGGGGCCGGGCGCTCCGTGCCGCTCCCCCGACCCCGCCCGACGACGGGACGGCCGAGCTCCTCGACGACCTGAGCCAGCGCCGTGGCGTGCGCCCGCGCAAGGCCCCTGCGGGTCCCGTCGAGGTCGAGGGGCAGGAGCCGTTCGAGGGGTTCGGCCCGCAGGTGGGGGCCAGGCACGAGGACGAGTCGCAGGGCTCCCCGGACGACACGATCGCGCCCGCGGGGGCGACCGTCGTCCACCTCCCGACCGTCCGTCCGCTCGACGCGGTGCGTCTCCCGGACCCGACGCCCGACGACGCCCCGGACGACCCAGGCTCCGAGGACGGCCCGGCCGGCCGTCCGCCGCGCGAGGAACGCTCGGACGGCACCGGCTCCGCGGACGCGGACGAGCCGCCGCGCGCGGCGCCGCCCCAGGCCGCGCGCGAGCCCCGCAAGGGCAAGAACCGCTCGCGCGCGAAGGTCCCGAGCTGGGACGAGATCGTGTTCGGGGCTCGCCCGGAGTAGGCGCCGCGCGCCGAACCGAGGGCGCCGACCGGGCGCACCGTCCTGACGCACCGTCCCGGCGCGCCGGCTCAGTGCGGCAGGTCGAACGGCAGCCCGTCGGCCGCGGCCTGGCGGCGCGCGACGGCCGTGGTCATGCGGCGCATGTGGTGGCGACGGCAGAGCACCTCGTACCCGACCTCCCCCGAGCCTGCGCCGACGTCCCCGACGACGACCTGGTCGCCCTCGACGACCATGCTGCCGTCGACGGTGCGGGCGTTGTGCGTCGCGCGCCGGCCGCACCAGCACAGCGACTCGACCTGCAGCACCTCGACCCGGTCGGCGAGCTCGATCAGCCGGGCCGAGCCGGGGAAGAGCCGGGTGCGGAAGTCGGCCGTGATGCCGAACGCGAAGACGTCGATCTCGGTCTCGTCGACGAGCCGTGCGAGCTGCTCGACCTGCGCCGGGGAGTAGAACTGCGCCTCGTCGCAGACCAGGTAGTCCACCGGGTCCGGCTCGGCCGTGACGAGCGACCAGAAGTCCGTGTCGTCCCCCACCTCGCGCGCGACGACCTCGAGCCCGAGCCGCGACGAGAGCCGGTCGGACCCGGCCCGGTCGTTGCGGGAGAAGATGAGCCCCCGGCGGCCACGAGCGGCGTGGTTGTGGTCGAGCTGCAGGGCGAGGGTGGACTTGCCGCAGTCCATGGTCCCGGAGAAGAAGACGAGCTCGGCCATCGGCGTTCCTTCGCGAGGTCGGTGCGCGGTCGGTGCGCGGTCGGTCGGTGCGCGGTCGGTCGGTGCGGGGTCGCGGGCGGGCCGCGTCGTGGCGCCGGGCGTCGCGGGTGGTCAGGTACCGGCGACGAGCAGCGGGACGCGCATCTCGCGCTCCGTGAGCGAGCCGTGCACGCCGACGAGCGCGAGGGACGCGGGCGTCTGGGTGCGCGAGTCGACGACGGTGGCGCGGCCGCGCAGCGCGACGATCACGTCGCCCGCCGCCGCGACCGCCTCCGGCCGCGGGTCGGGCCCGAGGAGGCCGCGGGCGAGCACGTCCTCGCGCTCGAGGACGAGCGCGTCGTCGCCCAGGACGTCGCGCCAGCGGGCCGCGACGGCGGTCGTCTCCCCCGGCTCCGTGTAGACGTGCACCGCGCGCGGCTCGCCGCCGACGAGCGCGATGCCCCGTGCGAGCACCGGGTCGGTGGCGACGTCGCGGCGCAGACCCGGGTCGACGTCGACCATCCCGTGGTCGGCGGTGACGAGCACGAGGGTGCCCCGCGGGACCGACCGGGCGAGCCGGGCGAGCTCGCGGTCGAGCGCCTCGAGCTCGTCGCCCCACTGCCAGGACGTGCTGCCGTGATGGTGACCCGCCTTGTCCACCTCGCCCCAGTACAGGTAGACGAGGCCCGGCCGCTTGAGGGTCCGCACGGCGGCGTCGACGCGCGCCCCGAGGCCTTCGGCGGCGGCGTACGACCCGCCGCGCAGGGCCGCGACCGTCATGCCGGACCCGGCGAACCGCGCCGGGCCCGTCGAGGTCACCGCGACGCCCGCTCCGGCGAGCCGCTCGAGCACGGGCGCCTCGCGCTGGAGCTCCGCGGGTGGCGGGGCGCCGTCCCACGACACCATGTTGGCGAGCCCGCCCGTCGCGGGGTTGCGCTGCGTGTACCCGAGCATGCCCGTGCGCCCGGGGGCGGTGCCGGTGCCGAACGCGCCGATCGCGGCGGCCGTCGTGCTGGGGAAGGTCGAGGTGAGAGCCCGCGCGTCGGGCAGGAGCGAGCGCAGGAACGGCGCGTGCCCGGCGCGCTCGGCCAGGTTGACGTGCCCCAGCCCGTCGACGAGGACGACGCACACGCGCTCGGCGCGCGGCAGGTCGAGCGCCGCGCGCGCTTCCTCGCTGCCGATGCCCGTGGCGGTCGTGAACCGGGCGCCGAGCGCGCCCGCCGCCCCGGGGAGCACGGCGGCGAGGCCGCCGAGCCCGAGGTCGGGCGCGAGCAGGCCCGCGGGGAGCGCGGGGGTGGCAGGGGCCTCGTCCGTGCGTGCCTCGCTCACCGGGCGCTGTGCCTCGCGGTGGCGCGCGAGAGGGCGCGCGCGAAGTCGACCGCGGCGCGCACGGCGTCGCGGCCCTCCGCCTCTGCGCTCACCCGGACGACGACGTCGTCCGGCGTGATCTGCCCTGTGAGCCCGTGGTCGGCGTCACAGTTCGGGTCCGCGCACCCGGCCGGTTCGAGGTCGACGCGCGAGACCGCGCCCCAGCCGAGGGCGAGCGTCACCTCGAGCGGCGCGGTGCCCGCGCGGTGCTCGTGCGGCTCGGCCACGACGTGCGTGAGCGAGACCGACCGCACCTCGGCCAGCGGCACCGACTCGGTCGTGGCGGCGGCGGACGCGGATGGGTTCTCGCTGTCCGCCGGGTGGTCGTCGACGTGCGCCGTGACGAGCCGCGTGGGGGTCAGGACGAGCACGGTGAGGTGACGCCGTACCTCCGACGCGTCGAACGTCGTCTCCGGGAGCACGAGGTGCGAGACGATCTCCTCCCCCGCGACCGCGAGGTCGAGGACGTCCGCGACGAGCTCCGGGTAGTAGCCGGCGCGGTGGAGCTGGGTCGTCAGGTCGGTCCAGGGGTTCGAGGTTGCTGAGGGCACCCGCGCATTCTCCCATCCGGGGAGCGACTGCGGCCACCCGCCCTCGCCACCTGTGGACGGCCGGGGCGGACCTCAGCCGGGCAGGGCGCGGCGCAGCGCGTCGGCGCGCTGGGCGTCTGCGAGCGTGACGCGCGCGCTGAGGACCGCGGCCTCGTGCTCGGACACCACGACGGGGTACAGCTCGAGGCTGCGCACCTCGGGCAGGTCGTCCGCGAGCACGGACACCCGCGCCAGGACGTCCTCGAGCGCGGCCGTGGCCACGACGTGCGTGCCCATGTACCCGAAGAGCCGCGGTGCCGCGCGCACCGAGCGCACCATGGCCGCGACGTCCACGTCGGTCAGCGGCGGCACCCCGTACGCGACGTCGCCCAGGAGGTCGACCGCGTCGCCCGCGAGGCCGAACGACACGACGGGCCCGAAGAGCTGGTCCTCCGTCGAGCGCACCACGCACGCGACGCCCGCGTCGGCCATCGCCTGCACCTCGAACGGCTGGTCGGCCGCGCCCGGCAGCACGGCCGCGAGCGCCTCGCGCATCTGCGCGACGTCGGACCGCAGCTCCGTCTCGTCCGCGATGTCGAGGCGCACGCCGCCGAGGTCCGCCCGGTGGCGCAGCCCGGCCGCCGTGCTCTTGAGCGCGACGGGCCAGCCGATCTCGCGCGCGGCCGCGACGGCCTCGTCGGCGGTCCGGACGCGGCGGGCGGGCCACACGCGGACGCCGTAGCACGCGAGCAGGTCGGCGGTCGTCGCCGGGTCGAGGTCGACGGCGTCCCGGCCCGCCAGGGCGCCCTCGACGAGGGCGCGGGCGCGGCCCGCGTCGACGCCCGCGGGGCGCACGGGCGTCCCGTGGTCCGCCTCGCGCCAGCGGGCGTAGCGCACGACGGCGCCGAGCGCGGCGACCGCGTCCTCGGGCGTGGAGTAGGCGGGGACCCGCAGCAGGGTGTCGGACGCGCCGCCGTCGGGTGCCGGGGCCGAGAGCTCGTCGGTGAGGCCGTGGAGCCCCAGCATGCTCGCGACGGTCGTGCGGCCGGTGCGCGCTGCCGCGAGCGCGACGGCCCGGGAGAGGTCCGCGCGGCGGGGGTGCACCACGGGGACCTGGACCACCACGACGACGTCGCACGCGTCCGGCGCGTAGAGCGCGTCGACCGTGGCGGCGAGCTCGTCCGACGACGCGTCCTCGGGCAGGAAGTCCGACCGCGCGACGACGAGGCCCGCCGACGACGACGCCTCCGCGACGAGCGCGGCGAGCGACGCCGAGCTGGCGAGGATGCCGACGCGGCGCCCGCCCGGGAGCGGCTGGTGCGCGAGGAGCTGGGCGATGTCGATCATGTGGTGCGTGTTCTCGGCCCGGATCACGCCCGACTGGCGCAGCATCTCCTCGAGCGTGCGGCGGGGCGCGCGCGTCGACCGCACGGCGTGGCCCGGCGGCACGACCTGGCCCGAGCGCCCGGCCGTGACGACCACGACGGGCTTGACCGACGCGAGGCGGCGCGCGATGCGCGAGAACTTGCGCGGGTTGCCGATCGACTCGAGGTACAGGCAGACCACCTGCGTCGCGGCGTCGTCCTGCCAGTACTGCATGAGGTCGTTGCCCGACACGTCCGCGCGGTGGCCCGCGGACAGGAACGACGACACGCCCAGCCCGCGTCGCGCCGTCGTGGCGAGCAGCGTGACGGCCATGGGCGCGGACTGGCTGAACAGCCCGACGACGCCAGGCAGCGGCAGGTCCTCGGCGAGCGTCGCCGCGAGCGCGGGCCGCTCGCGGGTCTCGCCCGTGCGCAGCAGGCCGTAGCTCGCAGGCCCGACGACGCGCAGCCCCGCCGTGTGGGCGACGCGCAGGAGCTCGCGCTGGAGCGCGAGCCCGTCCGGCCCGGTCTCGGCGAACCCGGCGGACAGCACGACGACGCCGCGCACCTCGAGGCGCGCGAGCTGGCGGACCGCCTCGATCGCGTCCGGCGGCGGCAGCGCGACGACCGCGAGGTCCACCGGGCCGGGGACGTCGGCGAGGGTGGCGTGGGCACGGGCCGCCGCCCCGCCGTCGGGCACGCCCGCGCCCCCCACCACGTGGACGGTCACGTCCGGGCTGCGCACGAGCGCGGCCAGGGCACGGTGCGCGAGGACGCGGTCGAGAGGTGCGCCGGCGTGGTCCGGCCCTTCGCCCGGCGGCACGCCGGGCCCCACGAGCACGACGCTCGTCGCCCCGAGCAGCCCCTGCATGCTCCGCGCCTCCGCGCGGTGCTCGCGGTCCGCCATGACGGCCCGGGACCGTTCCGTCGGGTCGAGGTCGACGCTCACCTGGACGAACCCGTCGTCCATCTGCTGGCGCACGTCGTACCCGGCCTCACGGAAGACGGCAAGCATCTTGCCGTTCTGCGGCAGCACCTCGGCGGTGAAGCGCCGCACGCCGCGCTCGCGCGCGGCCGCCGCGACGTGCTCGAGCAGCACGGAGCCCAGCCCCCGGCCCTGGGCCGAGTCGGCGATGTTGAAGGCGACCTCGGCCTCGCTCGTGCCCGTGCGGTCGAAGCGCGCGACGCCGATGATGTCCTCGCCGACGTCGTCGGCCCGCTCCTCGGCTGCCGGGTCCGAGGCACCGCCGTCCGCGCCGTCGCGCGGACGGACGGCGACGAGCGCGACGCGGTCGACGTGGTCGACGCGCGTGAACCGGTCCAGGTCGCGCTCCGACAGCCGCTCCATGGGGGCGAAGAAGCGCAGGTAGGTCGAGCGCTCGGACTGGCCCACGTGGAACCGCTGCAGCGCGTCGGCGTCCTCGGGACGGATGGGGCGCACGTGCGTCGTCGTCCCGTCGCGCAGGACGACGTCCGCCTCCCACTCCACCGGGTACCGGTCCGGGCCCCGCCCGGCTGCGCCGCCGTCGCTCACGCCCCCAGGCTATGCGGTCCCCGGCGCGGTGCGCCTGCGCCACCCCGGCCCGACCTGGGAGGACAATGGTCCCTCGACAGACATCGCGACGCGGCGTGTCGGACGGTTGGCGTACCCTCGCGTGCGGCGCGCAACCGCAGCACGCCACCCCCGGCGCACGCCGGCACAGATCCCGCGCCCTCGCGGCGCACCGAACGGCAGGAGCCCGCAGGCACATGGCGCGCAAGTCCTCGACCCCCTCGCTCGACCCGGCCGAGGTGAACGAGAAGATCGTCGACGTCGACGTCCAGGCGGAGATGGAGACGTCGTTCCTCGAGTACGCCTACTCCGTCATCTACTCCCGCGCGCTGCCCGACGCTCGTGACGGCCTCAAGCCCGTCCAGCGCCGCATCCTCTACATGATGGCCGACATGGGGCTGCGCCCCGACCGCGCGCACGTGAAGTCCGCGCGTGTCGTCGGCGAGGTCATGGGCAAGCTGCACCCGCACGGGGACGCCGCGATCTACGACGCGCTCGTGCGCCTCTCGCAGGACTTCTCGCTGCGCCTCCCGCTCGTCGACGGGCACGGCAACTTCGGCACGCTCGACGACGGCCCCGCCGCGTCCCGGTACACCGAGGCGCGCCTCGCTCCCCCGTCGCTCGCGATGACGGCCGGGCTGGACGAGGACGTCGTCGACTTCGTCCCGAACTACGACAACAAGCTCCAGCAGCCGGAGGTGCTGCCGGCGGCGATCCCCAACCTGCTCGTCAACGGGGCGTCGGGCATCGCGGTCGGCATGGCGACCAACATGGCGCCGCACAACCTCGTCGAGGTCGTCGCCGCGGCACGCCACCTCGTCGCGCACCCGGACGCCGACCTCGACGCGCTCATGCGGTTCGTCCCCGGCCCCGACCTGCCGACGGGCGGCAAGATCGTCGGGCTCGACGGCGTGCGCGACGCCTACCGCACCGGCCGCGGCACCTTCCGCACGCGCGCCACCGCGCGGGTGGAGAACCTCACCCCGCGCCGCAAGGGCATCGTCATCACCGAGCTGCCCTACCTCGTCGGGCCGGAGAAGGTGATCGAGAAGATCGCCGAGGGCGTCAAGACCAAGAAGATCCAGGGCATCACCGCCGCGACCGACCTCACGGACCGCGAGCACGGGCTGCGGATCGTCGTCGAGGTGAAGACGGGCTTCAACCCCGAGGCGGTGCTGGAGCAGCTCTACAAGTTCACGCCGCTCGAGGACTCGTTCGGCATGAACAACGTCGCGCTCGTCGACGGGCAGCCGCGCACGCTCGGCCTGCGCGAGATGCTCACGGTGTGGGTGAACCACCGGATCGACGTGGTCCGCCGGCGCTCGGCCCACCGGCTGCGCAAGCGGTCCGAGCGGCTCCACCTCGTGGACGGCCTGCTCATCGCCATCGTCGACATCGACGAGGTCATCCAGGTGATCCGGTCCTCGGACGACACCGCGACGGCCCGCGGACGCCTCCAGACCGTGTTCGACCTGTCCGAGCCGCAGGCGGAGTACATCCTCGAGCTCCAGCTGCGCCGCCTCACCAAGTTCTCCCGCATCGAGCTCGAGAAGGAGCAGGAGACGCTGCGCCGCGAGATCGAGGAGCTGCAGGAGATCCTCGGCAGCGACGCGAAGCTCCGGGCCGTGGTCTCGGGCGAGATGGCGGACGTCGCCAAGACGTACGGGACGCCGCGCCGCACCATCCTCCTGGAGTCCGCCGGCGCTGCGCCGACCACGACCGCGGCCGTGCCGCTCGAGGTCGCGGACACGCCCTGCTGGGCGCTGTTCTCGGCCACCGGTCTGCTCGCGCGCACGAGCGACGAGACGGAGCCCGCGCGCAGCGGGCCCCGCGCCGCCCACGACGTGCTGCGGGCCGTCGTGCGCACGACGGCGCGCGGCGAGGTCGGCCTCGTGACGAGCCGCGGGCGCATGGTCCGCGTGTCCGTGCTCGACCTGCCCGCGCTGCCGCCCACCGACAACGCGCCGAGCCTGTCCGGCGGCGTGCCGCTCAGCGAGGTCGTCGCGCTCGATCCCGGCGAGGAGGCCGTGACGATCGCGTCGCTCGACGCGGACGCTCCCCCGCTCGCCCTCGGCACGGCGCAGGGCGTCGTCAAGCGCGTCACCCCGGGCGACGTGCCGAACAACCGCGACGACTGGGAGGTCATCGGCCTCAAGGACGGCGACACCGTCGTCGGCGCGGCGCCCGCGACCGACGCGGACGAGGTCGTGTTCATCAGCACCGACGCGTCGCTGCTGCACTTCGACGCGTCGGCCGTGCGACCGCAGGGACGCGCGGCCGGCGGCATGGCCGGGATCCGGCTCGCCGACGGCCACCGCGTCGCGTTCTTCGGCGTCGTACCGGCCGACGTGCGCGACCTCGGGGTCGTCGTCACCGTCGCCGGGTCGTCGGGCGCCCTCGCGGGCACCCAGACCGGGGCCGGCAAGGTCACGCCGTACGAGCTCTACCCCGGCAAGGGCCGCGGCACCGGCGGCGTCCGTGCCCAGCGGTTCCTCAAGGGCGAGGACGCGCTGATCCTCGCGTGGGTGGGGCAGGGCCCCGCCCGTGCCACGGGCTCCGGCGGCCAGGCCGTCGACCTGCCCGAGGTCGACCAGCGCCGCGACGGGTCGGGCACGCCGCTCGCCTCGCCGGTCACGGCCGTCGGCTGAGGCACGAGCCGATGCGCCCGCCGCCGTCGGACCGCGCCTCCCTCCGGCACGGACTCTCGGCGGCGGTGGACGTCCACTACCCGCCCGACGGCGGGGCGAACGCCGCGGTCGTCGTCGCCGCGGACCCGACGTTCCGGAACGTGCTGGAGACACGGACGGTCTGGGTACCCACCGTCGCGCCGTACGTGCCCGGACGGTTCTTCGAGCGCGAGCTCCCGCCGCTGCTCGCCGTACTCTCGCAGGTCCCTGCTCTCGACCTGCTGATCATCGACGGCTACGTGACGCTCGACGCGGACGGAACTCCGGGCCTGGGGGCACACGTGGCGCGGTCGGGTGCTGCTCCGACGGTGATCGGTGTCGCGAAGACGCCGTTCCGGTCCGCGGCGCACGCCGTTGACGTCCTGCGCGGCGCGAGTGCCCGTCCGCTCCACGTCACCGCGACGGGGATCGACCTGGGCTCCGCGGCACGACTGGTCACGGACCTCCCCGGCGGCGGGCGCATCCCTGACCCGCTGCAGCTCGTCGACCGGATCGCGCGCTCCGCCCCTGCTCGCGCCTGAGGCCTTGTCAAGCCCGTGGGCCGCGGGTGATATCGTGTCAATGATATCGGAGGTGATCCATGGAACAGGTCCTCATCCGCAATCTCCCTGCCGGCACCAAAGCAGCCCTCCGCGCACGCGCGAAGCAGCACCACCGTTCAGTGGAGGCAGAGGCCCGGAGTCTGCTCACGACGGCACTTGCCCGCGACCCGGTGACCATGGTCGACCTGCTCGGGACGGACGAGGGCGCCGACATCGAGTTCGAGCCGCAGCGCGTCGGCCTGACGTCGCGCGACGTCGACCTGTGAGGTATCTCCTCGACACCAACGTCGTGTCGGCGCTGCGCGTTCGAGGACGCCATCCCACCGTCGAGCGTTGGGCGTCCTCGATCCCGGTCCGCGACCAGTACGTCGCTGCACCGACGATCGCCGAGATCGAGCGCGGGATCGTTGCCAAGGGACGGGAGGACGCCGCTCAGGGCATGATCCTGCGCCGATGGTTCGAGGAGAACGTCCTCCCCGCCTTCGCAGAGCGCGTCGCACCCTTTGATCTCGCCGCGGCACGAGTCCTCGCCACCTTCCGCGTGCCGGAGCACGCCCCTCTCGACGACGCCGTCATCGCCGCGACCGCACGATCCCGGGAAGCGGTGGTCGCCACACGCAACGTCAGGCACTTCGCTCCGCTCGAGGTCGAGACCGTCAACCCGTGGGATCCGACGACCTGGCGCTGAGGCCTGTCTGACATCCGGGCCGCGGCGAGGCGCCGCTCGGGATCCTCGTCACCGATCCCGAACCAGGTACTGCCAGGACCCTGTTGGAGCGGGACTCCCAGGTGGTCGCGCACCGGGTGTCGAATGGTGATCGCACCTGATCCCCACCGGCAACGGAGAGCTCCTTGAAGGCCACCGTCATCTACGGCGCGGGCGACGTCCGCGTCGAGACCCGCCCCGACCCGACGATCGTCGAGCCGACCGACGCGATCGTGCGCACGGTGCGCGCGTGCGTCTGCGGGTCCGACCTGCACCCCTACCGTTCCATGGCGCACACCGACCAGGGCGTCCCGATCGGGCACGAGCTCCTCGGCGTCGTCG
Organism: Cellulosimicrobium sp. NPDC030954; assembly: GCF_055571305.1. Classification (NCBI taxonomy): domain Bacteria; kingdom Bacillati; phylum Actinomycetota; class Actinomycetes; order Micrococcales; family Promicromonosporaceae; genus Cellulosimicrobium; species Cellulosimicrobium sp. NPDC030954. The sequence continues at coordinate 9,376 of NZ_JBVIFN010000015.1, read as the reverse complement.
AGGAGACCGGGTCAGCCGTCACGACCGTCCGCACGGGCGACCTCGTCATCGCGCCGTTCGCGTGGTCGGACAACACGTGCCCCGTGTGCCGCGACGGCTTCCAGACCGCGTGCCCGCACGGCGGGTTCTACGGCAACCCCGGAGACGTCGGTGGCCAGCAGGCCGAGCTCGCGCGCATCCCGCTCGCGGACGGCAGCCTCGTCGCCGTGCCGGACGTCGACGAGACGAGCCCGCTCCTCCCCTCGCTGCTCACCCTCTCGGACGTGTACCTCACCGGCTACCACGCGGCGCACATGGCACGCGTCTCCGCGCGGACGACCGTCACCGTCATCGGCGACGGCGCCGTCGGGCTGTCCGCCGTGCTCGCCGCACGGCAGATGGGCGCCGAGCGCATCATCCTCATGGGCCGCCACACGTCGCGGACCGACCTGGGGCGCGAGTGGGGCGCGACCGACGTCGTCGCCGAGCGGGGCGCCGAGGGGATCCAGCGGGTCCGTGACCTCACCGGCGGCCTGGGCAGCCACGTCGTGCTGGAGGCCGTCGGGCACATGCCCGCCTACGAGCAGTCCTACGGCGTCGTGCGCGCGGGGGGCGTGATCAGCCGCGTCGGCGTCCAGCAGTACGAGGACGCACCGGTCGGGTTCGGCTCGCTCTTCGGCCGCAACATCACGCTCACCGGCGGGCCCGCACCCGTCCGCGCGTACCTCGAGGATGCGATCCCGCAGGTGCTCCGCGGCGAGATCGACCCCGGCCGGGTGTTCGACAAGACCGTCGCGATCGACGACATCGCCGAGGGCTACGCCGCGATGGACCGCCGCGAGTCCCTCAAGACGCTCGTCGCGTTCTGAACGACGTCCTGACAGGAGGAGAGACATGAGCACCGAGAGGCAACCGACGACGCCGACCGTGAAGGGACCCGCCTCGTGGTTCACCGGTGACGTCTGGTTCAACTCCTACTACGCGGGCACGGAGCCGTCGCGGGCGCGCCTGAATCTCGTCCGCTTCGCCCCCGGCGCGCACACCGCGTGGCACCGGCACGCCGTCGGGCAGACGCTGCACGTCACCGAGGGGTTCGGCTACGTGCAGTCGCGGGGCGAGGAGGTCGTCGAGCTCCGGCCGGGCGACACCGTCTACACGCCCCCGGGCGAGTGGCACTGGCACGGCGCGAGCGGTGACAGCTTCCTGTGCCATCTCGCGCTGTGGGAGGCGCCCGCGCCCGGCGTCGACGAGCCCGAGACGACGTGGGGCGACCTCCTCGCCCCCGAGGAGTACCCGGGCTGACGTGCCCCCGCGCGGGTGGGAGGCCACGGCACTCCCGCCCGCGCGGCCCGCCGTCGTCCCGACGTACCGTGAAAGACGTGGAGGCCATGGACAACCGTTCCGAGGTGCGCGAGTTCCTCATGAGCCGCCGGGCCCGGGTGACCCCCGAGCAGGCCGGCATCGAGACGTTCGGCGGCCGTCGCCGCGTCGCGGGACTACGCCGCGACGAGGTCGCGCGGCTCGCCGGCGTGAGCGTGGACTACTACACGCGGCTCGAGCGCGGAAACCTGCGGGGCGTGTCCGACGTCGTGCTCGAGTCGGTGGCGCGTGCCCTGCTCCTCGACGCGGCCGAGCGCGAGCACCTGCTCGACCTCGCGCGCACCGCGAACCCCGTCGGCGCCCGCCCGCAGCGCGGCCACGGCGACACCCCGGTGCGCCCCGAGCTGCAGTACCTGCTCGACGCGATCACGACGGCGCCCGCGTTCATCCAGAACAACCGCATGGACCTCGTCGCAGCCAACGCGCTCGGGTACGCGATGTACGCGCCGATGACCGCGGGCTCCGCGGGCCCGGCGAACTTCTCGCGGCACATCTTCCTCGACCCCGCGTCGCACGACTTCTACCCCGACTGGGACCGCGCGGCGTGGACGAACGTCACGATCCTGCGCCGCGAGGCCGGCCGCAGCCCGCACGACTGGCGCCTCCAGGCCCTCGTGGGCGAGCTCTCGACGCGGAGCGAGCGGTTCCGCGAGCTGTGGGCGTCCCACGACGTGCGCCGGCACTACGCCGGGCAGAAGACGTTCCGCCACCCCGTCGTCGGGAACCTCGAGCTGCACTACCAGACGCTCGAGCTCCACGGCGACCCCGGGCTCGGCATGACCGTGTACACCGCGACGCCGGGCTCCCCGACCGAGGAGTCGCTGCGCCTGCTCGCGTCGTGGGCGGCCACCGCGACCGCGGCCGCCGCGCCGTCGCGCACCGACTGAGAGGGACCCGTGGACCTGGACGACCTGCTGGCCGAGCTCGACGCCGGGCGGACGATCCCCGGCGGCTCGCCGCTGCACGCCGTCATGCACAGCACGAGCCAGGAGGCGCTGCGCATCGCCGGCGAGCTCAACGGCGCCTACCGCTCGCCCGAGCGCGTCCGCGAGCTGCTCGCGGAGCTGACGGGCAGGCCCGTGCACGAGTCCGTGAACCTCTTCCCGCCCTTCACGGCCGACTTCGGCAAGAACCTCACCCTCGGCCGGGACGTCTTCATCAACTCCGGCTGCCGGTTCCAGGACCAGGGCGGCATCGTCGTCGGGGACGGCTGCCTCATCGGTCACAGCGCCGTCCTCACGACGCTCAACCACGACCTCGACCCCGCCCGACGCGCCGACATGCATCCCGCGCGCGTCGTCCTCGGCCGCAACGTGTGGCTCGGGGCGAACGTGACCGTCCTCCCCGGCGTCAGCATCGGGGACGATGCCGTCGTCGGGGCCGGCTCCGTCGTCACCCGGGACGTCCCCGCCTGCACCGTCGTCGTCGGCACGCCCGCGCGCGTCGTCCGCTCGCTCGAGGCCTGAGGGTCAGTCGCCCTCGAACCGCAGCTCCCATCCAGGTTCCCCACGACACCGTTCGGCCAGCGCGACGACCTTGTCGATGACGGCGGCTTCGGACCGATCCGATCTGGACCTCAGGACGTGCAACTCGTCGAGGAGCTGCTCCATCTCTGAGCCGCTGAGGACGACGTCACCGTAGGGGTCGACACGCGCGAGCATCGGCAACCCGCTGGCGGGAAGGAGGCGGGCCAGCACGTCGCCGTCGTCGAGCACCACGGCGATCGACGTCGTCGAACGACGTCGCGGGCTCGTCCCCTCCTGGACGATCCGCGCAAGCGTCACGTCGACGCCCACGCGGCGCTGCCCTTCTCCTCGACGGGAGCCGCTGCGGCGCGCTCCCGGCGCAGCACCCCGAGGACGAGGAGCACCTGCCCGACGACGTAGGTGAGCATCACCCAGAAGCCGTGCGCGGGCAGGGCGTACCACGGCGCGAACGCGTTGAGGGCGATGAGCGCGTCGGACACGAGGAACACCGCCCCGCCGACGGCCGCGAGGCGGTCGACGCCCGTCGCCGTCACGGCCATCAGCACGAGGCACGCGCCGTACACGACGACCGGGACGAGCAGCGTCCCGGCACCGGGCGTGCACGCGACGACGAGTGCGACGAAGGCGAGCAGGTACGGCGCGAGCGCGAGCGGGCGACGCAGCACCGACCCCGCGCGGAAGGGCCAGAACGCGAGCGTGTACGTCACCTGGGCGCACAGGAAGAACCCGACCATGACGAGAAACGGCGTGTCGCCGTCGGCGAGGTCGGGGGCCGTGTCGCCGAGCCACGAGAAGCCCAGCGCGACGAGCGTGAGGCGGACCAGCCGCGAGCGCCGGGCGGGACCGCCGCCGTCGCGTCGTCCGCCGTCGCGTCGTCGCGTGGCGAGCCACAGGCAGACCGCGAGGAGGGGCATGAGGAACCACTGTGACGCGTCGGCGAGCGTCGAGGCGCCCGCGAGCTGCGCGGCGAGGTGGACGAGGGTGAGCAGGGCGAGCGCGCCCCACGCGGCGAGCATGGGTGTCGGGACTCCTTCGGTCGTGCTGCCGGCACCGTTGCCGGGACGAGCGATTGTAGGCCCGGGAGTCCTCACCGGCGGGCGACGTCGTCGGGAGCCCCTGCGACGACCGCCTCCATCGCGGACCGGCAGCGGGTGAGGAGCTCCGCGACGTCGGCGGGAGCGGCGCCGCGGGGATGCTCGGCCGGGAGGATCGTCAGGTGGATCGGCGGCCGGGGGCGCCACCAGGGCCGTCGGCCGTAGGTGAAGACCATCGGCACGACGGGCACGCCCAGCCGGCAGGCGTACACGAACGCGCCGCGCTGGAACGGGCGCAGGGTCGTGTCGTACATGACGAGCACGCCCTCGGGGAAGAAGTGCACGCCCTGGCCCGCGTCGACGGTCCGGCGCAGTCGCGCCTCGAACGCGGAGAGCTCTCCCGGCCCGCGGGGCAGCGGGACGGCGAGCAGGTGGCTGACCAGGAGGCCCGCCACGGGCAGGTGGAAGTTCGAGGGCTGCGAGACGACGGCGGCGCGACGGCCGCGGAACTGTCCGGCGACCCACGGGCCGTCCAGGTAGTGCACGTGGTTGGCGATCGAGACGACCCCACCGCGCTCGGAGACGAGGTGCTCGCGCCCCGTGACCCGCAGCCCGTGGACGACGTACCCGTACCCCCGCACGACGGCCATCGCGACGTCGAAGAACACCGCGTCGAAGCGGCTCCAGAGCCGCGGCGTCGCGCGCCTGGTCGCGCGGTCAGCGGCCATGCGCGCGCCCCCGCGCCCTGCCTTCGGGGTCGTCCCGGTCGGTGGCCCTGAGGGCCACCGCGTCCTGACCGTCGTCGACCGCCTGGCGCAGCATGTCCTCGATCTGGGGGACGCACAGTTCGAGCGCGTGCTCCCGGCCGACCTCGGCATAGGCCGGACCCATGCGGGCCCGCTCGTCGTCGTGCTCGATCCAGTAGTCGATCGCGCGCGCGAGGTCGGCGGCGTCCCCGGCGCGGAAGAGGCTGCGCTCGTCGAGCGCGAACTGCCCGGTCGCCGACGCGCGGGAGTCGGAGATCACCGGGACGAGGCCGGTGGCGACCGCTTCGAGGCAGCCGAGGGCCTCGATCTCCGCGTCGGCGGCGTGCACGTACAGGTCGCTCATGGCCAGCACGTCCCGGAGCTCGTCCTGGGCGAGGAAGCCGATCCGCGGTGGGTGCGGCAGGCTCGCGCCCTGCTGGGCGTACCTCTCCGCGAGCGGACCGCGCCCGGCGAGCACGAGCTGGATGCGGTCGGCGTGCCGGGACCGGCCGACGGCGTCGAGGAGCACGTCCTGCCGCTTCTCGCGCGAGAGCCGCCCGGTCATGGTGATGACGAACCGGCCGGCCAGGTCGGCGCTCTTGGGCAGCGTGCGCGGGACGAACCCGGGGTCGACGCCGTTGGACACCACGTGCAGGGCCGCCCGGTAGCCGTGGTCGCGCAGCTCCCCGGCGATGAACCGGCTGGGGCAGTGGACGTGCCCGAACCGGTCGTAGAACGGCCGGAACACCGCGTACACGAGGTGGTTCAGCGGCGCGACCCGCCCCAGGCCGAGGCTGTAGGTGACGTTCTCCGGCTGCACGTGGAACGCGGCGGTGGACGGGACGCCGAGCGCGTCCGCGAGCCGCTTGGTCCGGGAGCCGAGCCAGAACGGCGACATGACGTGCGCGACGTCGGCCCAGCGCAGGGCGTCGCGCAGCACGTCGTCGTCGGGCTTGGCGAGGACCCAGCCCTGCCCCGCGATCACCCGGTCGAAGCCCGGGACACCGCGGGGTTCCAGGCGGTAGTGCACGACGCCGTCCGCGCGGTCCTCGGGGTCGGCACCACCTGGGCGGGCCGCGCCTCGGCAGCACGCGACGCGCACCTCGTGGCCGCGCTCACGCAGGGCGACGGCGAAGCGACGCGCGGAGATCGTGGTCCCGTTGGTGGGATCCTCGAACTGGTCGATGACGAGCAGGACGCGCACCCGCGGCTCCCTTGCGACGCGCGGCGCGTGGTCGCGCCTGCTGACGGGATGCCGTCAGGCTAGGGGATCGCGGGTGACCAGGGCCGGACCGCCGGGCGCGTGTCGTGCCGCCGTGCCGTGCTCACCGGGCGATGTTCCGCCCGCGTGCCCGCCGGTCAGGGCGACGGCGCGGACGCCCCGGGCGCGTCGGCGACCAGGACGCGACCGTCGCGCACCTGCGCCGCGAACACCGTCAGCGGCCTGCGGTCCTTGCCACCGGCGTCGAGCACCTCGCCGGTGTCGACGTCCCACACCTGCTTGAGCATGGGGGTGGTGACCGTGTTGACGTCACGCTCCGCGCCGTCGTCGGCGGTCACCCGGTGCGTGCCGACGAGGCCGCGCGACATGACGTTGGCGCCCGAGTACGGGTCCCGCTGCTGGACGGCGCGCACGGTGCCGTCGGCGAGCCGGAAGACGGCGACCTGGGTGTCGCCCAGGAGCGCGCCGGCCCCGCGCTCGGGGTCGAGGTCGTCGAGCGCGCAGATGTCGACGAACGTGCTCATCGGGCGTCCTCCAGCTCGGCGCGGGCCGCGGCGAGCGCGACGTCGCGCGCGGCGCGCGGGTCGGGGTAGGCGTCGGCGTCGCCCTCGGCTGCGGGTCGGACCTGGCCGCGCTCGGGGACGAACGCGAGGTCGCCGTCGATCGCCTCGGGCGCGTTGACGAACGGTGTGAACTTGCGCAGCTTGGCCGGGTCGGCGAGCGTCGCGCCCCACTCGTCCTCGTAGTCGCGCACGTGCTCGGCCATCGCGGCCTCGAGCTGGTCCGCGATCCCGAGCGAGTCCTCGACGACGACGCGCCGCAGCTCCTCCAGCCCGCCCGCGCGCTCCGCGACCCACGGCGCCGTGCGCTGCAGGCGGTCGGCCTCCTGGACGTAGAGCATGAGGAACCGGTCGACGTAGCGGACCAGCGTCTCGTCGTCGAGGTCCTCGGCGAGGAGCTGGGCGTGCGCCGGCTGGGCCCCGCCGTTGCCGCCGACGTAGAGGTTCCAGCCCTTGTGCGTGGCGATGATGCCGACGTCCTTGCCGCGCGCCTCGGCGCACTCGCGGGCGCAGCCGGAGACGCCGAACTTGATCTTGTGCGGCGAGCGGAGCCCGCGGTAGCGCAGCTCGAGCCGGACCGCCATCGCCGACGAGTCCTGCACGCCGAACCGGCACCACGTGCGCCCGACGCACGTCTTCACCGTGCGCAGCGACTTCCCGTACGCGTGCCCGGACTCGAAGCCGACGGCCGTCAGGCGCCGCCAGATCTCCGGGAGCTGGTCGAGCCGCGCGCCGAACATCGCGAGGCGCTGGCCGCCGGTCACGCGCACGTAGAGCCCGAAGTCGTCGGCGACCTTCGCGAACTCCAGGAGCTGGTCGGCACGCACCTCTCCCCCGGGCATGCGCGGGATCACCGAGTACGTGCCGTTCTTCTGCAGGTTCGCCATGACGTGGTCGTTGGTGTCCTGCAGCGCGGCCTGCTCGCCCTCCAGGACGTGCCCGCGACGCAGCGTCGAGAGGATCGACGCGACCGTCGGGCGGCAGACGGCGCACCCGCGCCCTGTCCCGTGCGCCGCGACGACCTCGGTGAACGTCCGCAGGCCCTCCTCGCGGACGAGCCTGTACAGCGTGGCGCGGGACATCGCGAAGTGCTCGCACAGCGCGTCCGAGACCGTGACGCCCGCCCGGGAGAGCTCGGCGTTCAGCAGCTTGGTGAGCGCCGGCACGCACGACCCGCACACCGTGCCGGCCGTCGTGCACTCCTTGACCTGCCCGATCGTCCGGCAGCCGTGCTCGGTCACGGCCGAGCGGACCGTCCCGGCGTCGACGTTGTTGCACGAGCAGACGACGGCCTCGTCCGGCAGCTCGGTCTCGGCCAGGCCCTCGCCGTCGGGCGCGATGACGGCGGCGGGGTCGGCGCCGAGCGGGCGGCCGAGCAGGGGCCGCAGGGCGGAGTAGAGCTCGATGTCGCCGACGAACACGCCGCCGAGCAGCGTGGTCGCGTCGTCCGAGAGCACGAGCTTGCGGTAGCGGCGGTGGATCGGGTCGACGAACGACACCTCCAGCGCGCCCGCGCTCACGGCGTTCACGTCGCCGAACGACGCCGCCTCGACGCCCACGCCCTTGAGCTTGGTGCCGTCGTCGGCGCGGCGGTGCACCCGCTCGCCGCCCAGGAAGCGGTCGACGACGACGTCCGCCATGTCGTTCCCCGGCGCGACCAGGCCCGCGCACACGCCGTCGACCGACGCGCACTCGCCGATCGCCCACACGCCCGGGTCGGAGGTCTGGCACGCCTCGCCGACGACGACGCCGCCGCGCTCGCCGATGGCCAGGCCGGCCTCACGTGCCACGCGGTCGCGCGGGCGGATGCCCACGGAGAAGACGACGACGTCCGTCGGCAGGGCGGACCCGTCGGTGAGCTCGACGGACCCCACGGACCCGTCGCCCGCGGGCAGGAACCGGTGGGCGCCCGCGCCCGTGCGCACCGTGACGCCCAGGTCCTCGATCAGCAGGCGCAGCATCTCGCCGCCGCCCTGGTCGAGCTGGACGCTCATGAGCCGGTCGGCGAACTCCACGACCGTGGCCTCGGCACCCAGCCGCTGGAGCGCCGCTGCGGCCTCGAGACCCAGCACGCCACCGCCGACGACGACGCCGCGCACCGCCCGGCCCAGCGTCCGCTCGCGCAGGCGCACCCACTCGGCCAGCCGCTCGACGTCGTCCAGCGTGCGGTAGGTGAACAGGCCCGGCAGGTCCGTGCCCTCCGCGCGCGGCGTCCACGCCCACGAGCCCGTCGCGAGCACCGCGCGGTCGTAGTGGACCTGGCGGCCCGACCGCGTCGTCACGACGCTCGCCGTGCGGTCGAGCGTCGCGACCGCGTCACCCGTGACGAGGGTGACGCGCGGGTCGTCCCACACGCCGCGGTCCAGGGTGAGCGCCTGGGCGTCGCGCGCGTCGAACCACTCGGACAGGTGCACGCGGTCGTACGGCTCGTGCGGCTCGTCGCCGATCACCGTGAGCGACCAGCCGCCCTCGGGGTCGCGCGAGCGCAGGCCCGCGACCAGGCGGTGGGCCGTCATGCCGGCGCCGACGACGACGATCCGGTCGCCGTCCAGGGGACCGCCGGCGGCGGGAGCGTCCGCGTCCGACGGGGAGTGAGAGAGGGAGGCCACGGGGAGCACTTTCGAGAGGCGGGGGCTGCGTCGAGGTCCCGGTCCGGGTGCGACCGGTACCCTGCTCCCGACCCTAGGGGAGGCGGTCCGGCCACATCGGCCGTCTGGGACCAAGGTCCCCAATACCCCCATCGAAGGCCATCACGCGCTGCCCCGGTGCGGTCAGGACGGCACGACGCCGCGCCCCGGGGACGGGGGCGCGGCGTCGGGCGATGGGCGCGTCAGACGTCGGCCACGGTGGCCGGACGAGTGGCGCGACGCCGTGGGTCAGACGGTATGAGTAGCTCCCGGGTCGGCCCGGGTCGCGCGGGCGGGGCCTCGCTATGAAGGTCGTGGGTTACCGAGCAGATTGCCCTGCC
>NZ_JBVIFN010000014.1:0-84521 GCF_055571305.1 Cellulosimicrobium sp. NPDC030954 | reverse complement strand
GCGACGCGAACGCCAAGCTCGCGGCACGGCTCGGCCCGCTGCGCGTCGCCGACGACGACCTGCCCGTCACGCCTCCCGTCCGCGGCACCGCCCCCACCCCCCCCCCCCCCCCCCCCCCCCCCGGGGGGGGGGGGGGGGGCCCCCCCCCCCCCCCCCCCCCCCAACCCCGGGTTCGGCGGCGAGAGGGTGGGCTCAGTCGCGGTCGTTCGGCATGAGGGCCCAGAGGATCAGGTAGGCGACGACCTGCGGGCCGGGGAGCAGGATCGAGACCGCGGCGACGATGCGCACGACGGTCGGGTCCCAGCCGAAGCGGCGCGCGATCCCTGCGCACACGCCCGCGATCATGCGACCGTGGCGCGGCCGGGACAGGGTCGGCCGGAAGGAGGCTGCGGAGGCGTCGAAGGTGCTCATACCTCGACGGTAGGAGCGCGGGTGCGGCGTCGGTATCGGGATGTCCCCCGAACCGACCCTGATCCTCGCGCCGGCGACCCTGAGCCCGGGCTCAGCGTCCGAGCGCTGCCTCGAACGCTGCCAGCGCGCGCGGCGACGCGAGCGCGAAGGTCACGGCGGCGACCCCGGTGCCGGAGTCGGTGCCCGCCCCGGCGCCCGACCAGCCGCGGACGGCCTCGACCGCGACGCGCGCGACGTCGTCGACGTCCCAGCCGTAGACACCCGCGCTCACGGCGGGGAAGGCGACGGTCGCGGCGCCGAGGCCCGCGGCGACGTCGAGCGACCGCGTGAAGCACGACGCGAGGAGCGCGGGGTCGGTCTGGCCGCGGTGCCGGTCCGGCCCGACGGTGTGGACCACCCAGCGGGCGGGGAGGTCGTAGGCGCCGGTGGCGACGGCGTCGCCGACGGGCAGGCCGTCGGGGAGGGTCGTGCGCCGGATGCGGCGGCACTCCTCCAGGAGCCGGGGCCCTGCCGCGGCGTGGATCGCGCCGTCGACACCCCCGCCGCCGAGGAGCGTCGAGTTCGCGGCGTTGACGATGGCGTCGACGGTGAGCGTCGTGATGTCGGCGAGCCGGGCGTCGAGGTCCATGTCCCCATCCTCGCGCGAGCACGGCGTTGCTCGCCGTCGAGCACGAGGTTCTTCGCGTTCTGGCGCCGAGAACGACAGCGACCTCGTTCTCGGGCCGAGGGGTCAGTCGCGCGAGACGACGACGCTCGCGCTGTGGCCGCCGAAGCCGAACGCGTTGACCAGCGCGTGGCGGGCGGTCGTGTCCCGGGCGGCACCCCGCACGACGTCGAGGTCGATCGCCGGGTCGAGCGCGTCGAGGTTGAGCGTGGGCGGCACCCGGCCGTCGCGCACGGCGAGCAGCGCGACGAGGACTCCCAGCGCGCCGGAGGCACCGAGCAGGTGGCCCGTCGCGCCCTTGGTGCTCGTCACGGGCGGGGGCATGCCGAGCGCCGCGTGCAGGGCGTCGGACTCGTTGACGTCGCCCACGGGGGTCGACGTCGCGTGCGCGTGGACGAGGCCGACGTCGGCGGGGGAGAGGCCCGCGGCGCGCAGGGCCATCCCGATCGTCCGGGCCTGGTTCTCCGGGTCCCCGCCGACGATGTCGAACGCGTCCGAGGTCAGCGCGGCCCCGGCGACGACGCCGTGCACCGCAGCGCCGCGCGCCCGCGCGTGCTCCTCGCTCTCGAGGACGAGGAGCGTCGCCCCCTCGCCCATGACGAAGCCGTCCCGGTGGACGTCGAACGGGCGCGACGCGCGCTCGGGCTCGTCGTTGCGGGTCGACATGGCGCGCGCCGCCGCGAACGCGGCGAGGGAGAACGGCCGGACGCCCGCCTCCACACCCCCGCACACGACGACGTCCGCCGACCCGGCGAGGATCATCTCCCGGCCCATCGTGATCGCCTCGGACCCCGCGGCGCACGCGCTGATCGGTGCGCGCGCCCCGGCCTTGGCGCCCAGGTCGATCGAGAGCCACGCCGCCGGCCCGTTGGCCATGAGCATGGTGACCGTGTGCGGCGAGACGCGCCGGGGCCCCTGCTCGTCGAGCACGTGGGACTGGTCGAGCGTCGTCGCGATGCCGCCGTTCGCGGACCCGACGACGACCGCGAGGCGCGTGGGATCGACGTCGGGCGTCCCTGCGGAGGCCCAGGCCTCGCGGCCCGCGACGAGCGTCAGCTGCTCGGCCCGGTCCGTGCGGCGCGCCTCGCGCACGGCGAGCCCCTCCGCGAACGCGTCGTCCACCCGCGCCGCGATGCGCACGGGCAGGTCGGCGGCCCAGTCGTCCTTGATGGCGTGCACCCCGGGCTCGCCGCGCAGCAGCGCGTCCCAGGTGCTCGCCGCGGTGAGCCCGACCGGGGTCACCGCCCCGTAGCCCGTGACGACGGCTCGTGTCATGGTGTCCCCCTACCTGCGGGCGTCGCCTCGTCGGACGACGGTTGTGGTCGATGGGTCCCATTTCAAGACATCCGTATGGGGTTTGTCTTGTCCGACAGTGTGACAGTGCGCACGCTGTCACTCACCACGAGTAAAGCGGCGGGTCGTCACCCCGGCCACGGCAGGCCCGCACGGTCGCGCCCGGTCGCCACGCATTCGGGACATGAAGGAGGACCGCGTGGCACGTACGGGGAGAGTGGTCGGGGCCGAGCGGGTCGCCCTGCTGCGCGTGCTCGACCAGCCGGAAGACCTGGGGGCCGGCGACGTCCGGACCCACGAGATGCTCGTGATCGAGCTGACCGACGCCACGGACGGAGACCCCGTGCCGACGTGGTCCCTCACCGTCGCGCAGACCTGTGCCCTGCGCGCCGACCTCGGCGGGCTCAGCACCGCGACGCTCACGCTCGACCCGGAGCACCCGCCGGTGCCTGACGCGCACGAGGTGCACCTGCTCGTCACGGAGATGGCGTGCAACAGCGGACAGGACGCCGAGGGGCGGGTGCGGCTCTCCGACCTCGCGGTGCGCGACGACGCGATCGCCGTGACGGTCGGCGTCGAGCCGCGCACCGGCGAGGCGGACTGCCCGTCGAACCCGCCGACGCCGTTCGTCGTCGAGCTCGACGAACCGCTGAGCGACCGCGTCGTGCTCGACGCGTCGGTGCACCCGGCGCGGGAGGTCGTGCTGCCCTGACCCGGGAGGTCAGGACCCGTCGAGCTTCAGCACCCGGCACGCGTTCCCCGCGTAGAGCGCCGGCAGAAGGTGCGCCGGGAGGTCCGCGCCCGAGATGGCCCACCGACCCTGCGGCGGAACGGGGTCGCCGGGGGCGTAGGAGAAGTGCTCGTCGGCCGTCTCGAGGAACCGGAAGTGCGTCTCGAGCTGCTCGCGAGACAACGGGAACGCGTCGGTGCCGAACAGGACCCGGTCGGGGAAGTCCTCGACGAGCCGGCGGAAGCGCCGTGGCTGACGCCCGAGCTCGCCCAGCCGGCCCGCGACGTCGACGACGAGGTTCGGTGCGGACCGCAGGAGCCGTGAGACGTGGTCGAGGTCCTCGGCGACGCAGCCCACGTGCGCGCCGACGTAGGTGGTCCCCGGCGTCGCGACGAGCAGGCGTTCGAACGCGTCGAGCAGGTGATCGAACGACGGGAACCGGGACCGGTCGGCGAACGACCACGACGGCTGCGCGGAGAGCTCGTCGATGCGCTCGTTGTACCGGTCCAGCGGGTCGAAGAACGCCTTCGGGTCGGCGACGTGGATCAGGACGGGCAGCCCGAGCTCGCCCGCGAGCGCGAGCGTCTCGACGACGCGAGGGTCGTCGGGCGCGACGAGGGCGCCGTCGGGGCCGGTGACGGTCAGGCCGAGGTTCTTCCACACCTTGAGGCCGCGCGCCCCGCGCGCCGCGGCGTCGCGGAGTTGCCGCTGCACCTCGCGCTCGCCGCCCGCGTGGGCGAGCGCCCCCCAGTCGACCTGGCAGAAGGTGAGGAACCGGCCCGGGTGCGCGCGGTCGTACCGGTCGAGGTTGGCCTCGAGCTCGTCGCCCCACAGGCCGTCGAGGTTGACGACCGTGCGCACGTTCGTGCGGTCGAGCAGGTCGAGCAGCGCGGGGACGTCCGGCGCGCACCAGTCGGCGGTGAGCCAGCGGCCCAGGTGGTTGTGGACGTCGACGGCGGCCACCGCGGCCCGGGTGACGTCGGTCCGGGGGAGCCGCACGCGGGCACGCGGCTCCCAGTCGGCGAGCCGCAGGCCGGGTACGGGCGGCACCGGGGGCGGGGTGGCGTGATGGAGAGGATCGGTCACGTCCTCGAGCATCTGCCCCGCGCGCGCAGATTTCACGGATGTTACGCGAACCGATCATTCATAGTGAGTGAATGTGCCACTCTGCGTGACTATCGCGCAGACGATGAGCAGGATCTTGGGCATCGGGTCCGCGCCGTGCGGCACCCACCACCGCTGGACCCGGGGTCACGACCCCGCCGACGACAGGACAAGCACGTGAGCCCGAGCGCCGTCACCGAGCGAGAGATCCACAGCCAGCCCGACGTGTGGGCCAAGGCCCTCGCGGGCGGACCCGCCACCGGCTCCGTGCTCGGCGCGCCCGGCGAGCGCGTCCTCGTGCTCGGGTGCGGGACGAGCGCGTTCGTCGCCGAGGCGATCGCGGTCCTCCGTGAGGACGCGGGCCTCGGCGAGACCGACGCCGCGTACGCGTCGGAGTGGCACCCGACGCGTCCCTACGACCGCGTGGTCGTCATCAGCCGCTCGGGGACCACGAGCGAGTGCCTCGAGGCGCTCGCGGCCGTCCCCGCAGGAACGCGCACCGCTGCGGTCGTCGGGGTCGCAGGTACGCCCGTCGCCCTCGCGGCGGACGACGTCCTCGTGCTCGACCTCGCGGACGAGGAGTCGGTCGTCCAGACGCGGTTCCCGACCTCCGTGCTCGCCGTCGCCCGCCAGGCGTTCGGCGAGGACCTCTCCGACCTCGTCGAGCAGGCCGAGCAGGCGCTCGCGACGCCGCTGCCCGTCGAGCCGGGCGCGTTCGAGCACTTCGTGTTCCTCGGCCGCTCGTGGGCCTACGGCCTCGCGCAGGAGGCGGCGCTGAAGATCCGCGAGGCGGCGCAGGCGTGGTCCGAGTCCTACCCCGCGCTCGACTACCGGCACGGGCCGGTCGCCGTCGCCACCGACGCGACGCTCGTCATCCTGCTGGGCGACGACGACCCGGCGCTCGCCGAGGACGTGCGGCGCACCGGCGCGACCGTCGTGCACCTCGAGGGGGACCCGCTCGTCCAGCTCGTGCAGTGCCAGCGCCTCGCCGTCGCCCTTGCCACCGACCGCGGCCTCGACGCGGACGCGCCGCGCCACCTCACCCGCTCCGTCGTCCTCGGCTGAGGACGACCCGCGACAGCCCGTCAACGACGGGGACGCAGTACCCGGACACTCGACGAAGAGACCGCCCAAGAGACAAGGCCGACAATGTTCCGTCATCCCACCCGCCGCCGTCCCGACCGTCCTCTCACCGTGGCCCGGGGAGCCGCCGGAGCGGTCGTCGTCTCCGGCGCGCTGCTGCTCGCGGCGTGCTCGTCCGGGACCCAGGGCGCCACGACCCTCGACCCCGAGGCCGACGTCACGCTCACGTGGTGGACCGGCCAGGCCGACCAGGCCCAGACCATCCTCACGGGCCTCGCCGAGGAGTTCGAGGAGCTCCACCCCAACGTGACGATCGAGGTGTCGTCGGGCGCGCCGTCGACGGAGGACCTGCTGCAGAAGCTGTCGTCCTCGTTCGCGGGCGGCACCTACCCGGACATCTCCTACGCGTTCGGCTCCTGGGCGAGCGAGCTCGCCGAGTCGGAGCGCACGCTCGACATCACCGACCAGGTGAGCGACCCCGACGTCGGCTGGGACGAGTTCTCCGGCGCCGCTCGCGCCACCGCCCAGCCGGACGGCGAGACGACGATCGGCTTCCCGGCCGTCGTCGACAACCTCTCGCTCCTGTACAACAAGACGGTGTTCGACGCCGCCGGCGTGGACTACCCGACCGAGGACTGGACGTGGGACGACTTCCGCGCCGCGGCGAAGGAGCTCACGGACCCCTCGACGAGCACGTACGGCTACGCCTACGGGGTCTCCGGCTCCGAGGAGACGACGTGGCAGTTCTGGCCGCACTTGTGGCAGCGGAGCGGGGAGATCCTCGACGAGTCCGGCACGACCGCGACGTTCGACTCCGACGCCGGCGTGGACGCGCTGACGTTCCTGCGCGACATGGCCGTCGAGGACGGGTCGGTCTACCTCGACCAGACCGACACCAAGTTCACGCAGATCTTCGCGAGCGACCAGATCGGCATGGTCACGTCCGGGCCGTGGACGCTGTACGACCTCCAGGTCGCGGGCACGCAGTACGGCGTCGTCCCCTTGCCGGCCTACGACGGCGAGCACACGACGATCTCCGGCGCCGACCTCTGGGTCCTGTTCGACCACCAGGACGCGAACCGTGAGCACTGGTCGTACGAGTTCACGAGGTGGCTGACCGACCCCGAGCAGGACGTGCGCTGGAACGTCGTCTACGGCAACCTCCCGCTGCGCGAGAGCGAGATCGACTCGCCGGAGTTCCAGGCACAGGTCGCGGCGATGCCCGGCCTGGACGTCATGGCGCAGAACAGCGAGAACGCGACGATCCCTCGACCGACCGTGCCGGGGTACGTGAACCTCTCCGAGGCGGTCGGCACGGCGGTCTCGGAGGTCCTCCAGGGCAAGGGAGAACCGCGCGAGGCGCTCGAGCGGGCCGCCGACCGATCGGACGAAGCGCTGGCGGACCAGTGACGCCGACGATCGTGCCCACCCCCGTCCGGCGGGCCCCGCGGCGCCGCCGGACGGGGGAGGCGCTCGCCGGGTGGGGCTTCGTCACCCCGGCGACCCTGCTCGTCGTCGGTCTGTCGATCTTCCCCGCGGTCTGGGCGTTCCTGCTGTCGTTGCAGGACTGGAACGGCTTCTCCACCCCGGAACCGGTGGGCGCGGACAACTACCGGCGCATGCTGACCGACGCCGAGCTGGGAGCCGCGGTGGGGCACACGCTCCTGTACACCGCGCTGTTCGTCCCGGCGTCGCTCTTCCTCGGGCTCGGACTCGCGGTCGCGCTCAACCGCCGGCTCGTCCTGGTCGGGGTCTACCGCACCCTCGTGTTCCTGCCGTTCGTGGTCTCCGCGGCGGCCACCGGCATCCTCACGACCTACCTGTTCAACCCGCAGTTCGGGTTCGTGAACAACGTGCTGCGCGTCCTCGGCCTCCCGCAGCAGGGCTGGCTCGAGGACCCGTCACAGGCGATGGTCGTCATCACGATCATGTCGTTGTGGGGCCAGGCCGCGTTCACGACCGTCATCTACCTCGCCGCGCTCCAGGACATCCCGGTCGAGCTCGCGGAGGCCGCCCGCGTGGACGGCGCGAACCGGTGGCAGTCGTTCTGGCACGTGACGTTCCCCCAGCTCGCCCCGGTCACGGTGTTCGTCGCCATCTGGCAGACGATCCAGGCGATCCAGCTCTTCGACCTCGTCTACACGACGACGCGCGGCGGCCCGCTCGGGTCGACCGAGACGGTCGTGTACTACCTGTGGAAGGCGGCGTTCAAGGAGCTCGAGTTCGGGTACGCGTCAGCCGTGGCGTACGGGCTGTTCGCCGTGACCCTGCTCATCACCATCGCCGTGACGCTCTACTCCCGCCGCACGAAGGTTGGTGGACTCTGATGTCGACGACCGTTCCCGGACCTGCCGCCTACGCCACGACTCCCGGCGGACCGCAGGCGGCGCCGCCCGGCGCCCCGGACGGCCCGCTCCCCGCCGCCACCACCGCCACCCCTGCACCGCGGCGCCGGCGGCGACGCGCCTGGCTGTGGCACCTGCTGCTCGTCCCCGTCGCCGCGCTGTTCGCGACGCCGTTCGTGCAGATGTTCCTCACGTCGCTCACGCCCGAGGCGGAGATCAACCGGTTCCCTCCGCGGTTCTGGCCCTCGCAGCTCACGCTCGACGGCTACGTCAAGCTCTTCACCGAGACCGACGTGCTGCGCTGGACGACGAACACCGTCCTCGTCTCGGTCGTCGCCGTCGCGTCGCACATCGTGCTGTGCTCGCTCGCCGGGTACGGGTTCGCACGCCTCAAGTTCCCGGGCCGCACGTTCGGGTTCCTCGCGATCATGGCGACGATCATGATCCCGACCCAGCTCCTCATGGTCCCGACGTACGTCCTCTTCGCGCGCATCGGCATCATCGACACGCTCGCCGCCGCGATGGTCCCGTGGCTCGCGTCGGCGTTCGGGATCTTCCTCATGCGCCAGTTCTTCCTGTCGCTCCCGCCCGAGCTCGAGGAGGCGGCCGTCCTCGACGGGTGCTCCCGGCTCGCGACGTTCTGGCGGATCATCCTCCCGCTCGCGCGGCCCGCGCTCGCGACGCTCGCGATCTTCACGCTGCTCGGCTCGTGGAACGACCTCGTCTGGCCGCTCATCGCGATCAACGACCCGTCGTCGTTCACGCTCCAGCTCGGGATCACGAACTTCCAGGGCGCGCGCCGGACCGACTGGTCGCTGCTCATGGCGAGCAACGTCGTCGCGACCCTGCCGCTGGTGCTGTTCTTCCTGTTCGCCCAGCGCCAGTTCATCGCCACCATGACCTTCACCGGAGTCAAGGGATGACCACGCCCTACACCCTGCCCGACGGACCCGACCGGACGACTGCACGACCCGTCGTCGTGGTCGGCGACGCGAACGTCGACCTCGTGCTGCGTGGCGACGTCGTCCCGCGCTTCGGCCAGGCCGAGCAGCTCGCCGACTCCGGCGACCTCGTCCTCGGCGGCTCGGCCAGCATCGCGGCGGCCGGCGTCGCGCGCCTCGGGGTGCCGACGACGCTCGTCGCGCGCGTCGGCGCGGACACGTTCGGCACCTTCACGCTCGACGCGCTGCGCGCCGCCGGGGTGGACGTGTCCGCCGTCGACGTCGCCCACGACGAGCCGACAGGGCTCTCGGTCATCCTCTCCACGCCCGACGACCGGGCGATCCTCACGGTCCCCGGCACGATCCCGACCCTCGCCGGCTCCCACACGCTCGCCGTGCTCGACGGCTGGCACGGGCCGCTCGGCGTCGTGCACGTCGCGTCGTACTTCCTCCAGCCGCGTCTCGCCGCGGACCTGCCCGCGGTCCTCGCGTCCGCACGCGAGCGGGGGTGGACGACGAGCCTCGACACGAACTGGGACCCCGCCGAGCGCTGGACCGGGCTCGCAGACCTGCTGCCCCACGTGGACGTGCTGCTGCCGAACCGCAACGAGCTGCGCGCCGTCGCCGCCGCCCTGGGCGCCCGCTCGCCGGAGGGGTCGGCGGACGAGCCCGACGTCGCGCTCGCCCGGGCGGTCGCCGCGCGCGGCCCGCGCGTGGTCGTCAAGGACGGTGCGCGCGGTGGGTGGTCGGTGGGTCGGGTCGGGGAGGTGGTCCGTGCACCGGGTCTCGCCGTCGACGTCGTCGACACGACCGGCGCCGGTGACAGCTTCGACGCCGGCTACCTCGCGGCCCTCGCGCACGGGGTCGCGGACGAGGCCGAGCGGGTGCGCTGGGCGGCCTGCGCCGGCTCGTTGTCCACGCTCGGCCCGGGCGGCACCGGAGCACAGGCCTCGCTCGCCGTGCTCCGGGCCGCGCTCGCATGATCTCCGCGCTCGCCCTCAGCCCCTCGCTCGACGTCACGTACGTCGTCGACGCGCTCGAGGGGATCCAGCGCCCGCGCGAGGTCCGACGTGTCGGCGGGGGAAAGGCGCTCAACGCGGTCCGGGCCGCGGCGTCGCTCGGCGCCCGCACGACCGCCGTCGCGGTCCTCGCCGGGGGGTCGGGCGAGGACGTCGCGGCCGGGGCGAGAGCCGACGGTGTGGACCTGCACGTCGTGACGGGAGAGCACCCGACGCGCACGTGCGTCTCGGTCCTGGCCGCGGGCACCGGTGCGCTCACCGAGATCTACGAGCGCGCCGTCCCCGTCGGGCCGGACACCCTCGACCGCGTCGTCGGGCTCGCGCTCGACCTCGCCACGCGCGAGGGCGGGTGGTGGCTGCTGTCCGGCGGCCTCCCCGGCACCATCGCGCCGAGCATGGTCGGCACCGTCGTCGGTCGGCTGCGGGCGGCGGGTGCCCGCGTGGCGGTGGACAGCCACGGCCCGGCGCTCGCGGGCGCCGTGGGCGAGGGGCCGGACCTGGTCAAGGTGAACCGGGGCGAGGCGGCGGAGCTGCTGGGCGTCCCCGAGGACACGCCGGGTCCAGTGCTCGTCACCGGGCTCCGCGACCGGTCGGGCGGCCTCGTGGTCGTCACCGACGGCGCGGAGGGGGCGTGGGCGAGCGACGGCACGAGCGTCCTGCGCGTGCGGCTCGAGGGCAACGTCGGCCGCTTCCCGGTGGGGAGCGGCGACTCGTTCCTGGGCGGGATGCTCGTCGCGCTCGACGCGGGGGCGTCCCTCGCCGAGGCGGTGGCGCTCGGTGCCGCCGCGGGCACGGCCAACGCCCAGGTCCCCGGTGCGGCCGTCCTGGACGCGGACCTGGCCCGCCGTCTCGTCGGCGAGGTCACGGTCGAGACCGTGGCGCTCCCGGTGCCGTAGACCCGCTGCGGGGTCAGCGCTGCGCGGTCGGCCCCTCGGTCGGCCGCACGGCCGCGACCGGACCGTCGTCGGGCACGACCTGGACGTCGACGCCGACCGCGGCGATCGCGTCGAGCGCGGCCGGGTCGGCGGACGAGTCCGTCACGAGCACGTCGATCTCCTCGAGGTCCGCCATCTTGGCCAGCGTCACGCGCCCCACCTTCGAGCCGTCCGCGACCACGACGACGCGCTCGGCGTGCGCGACCATCGCGTGGTTGGTGCGCGCCTCCGTCTCGTCGTGCGTCGTCGCGCCGCCGCGCACGCTGATGCCGTCCGTGCCCAGGAACGCGGTGCCGACGTTGATCGCGTTGAACGTGTGCTCGGCGAGCACGCCGACGGCCTCCAGCGAGCTCGACCGGACGAACCCGCCGGTCATGATGACCTGCAGGTTGCTGCGCGCGGCGAGCTCGGTCGCCGTCGTCAGGGCGTTCGTGGCGATCGCGAGGTCGGGTCGCGTCGCCAGGGCGCGCGCGACGGCCGCCGCCGTCGTGCCGCCGCTGATCGCGACGGAGTAGCGTCCCGGCGGGAGCAGCCCGGCGGCGTGCTGCGCGATGCGCAGCTTCGCCTCGCGGAACCGGGAGTCGCGCAGGAGCACCGGGACCTCCGTCGTGGGGTCGAGGGCGCGCACCCCGCCGTGCGTGCGCAGCACGAGGCCCTGCTCCTCCATGTCCGCGAGGTCGCGCCGCATCGTGGCCGAGGAGACGCCGAGCTCACGGACCAGCTCCGTGAGGCGCGCCGTGCCGTGCTCGTTGACGTACGTCAACGCCCGCATCATGCGGTCGCTGCGCTTGTGGGAGATCGCGCGGGGCGCGGCGTCGGGTGCGACGGACATGCGCTTCCTTCCGGCGGTTGCGGGGCGGGTGTCCGACGCTCTCGGCAGCGGACGAGGCAAATCGCTCAGTCAGAGTGAGTGTTATCAGCGAAATCTGATCGTATTCTTGCACAGTGCGCTCGACGGCGCCCAGGATCGTCGACATGGTCAGCATCGCGTTCGTCGGCGCCGGGAGCGTCGTCTTCACCCGCCAGCTCGTCGCCGACATCCTGCGCTACCCGGAGCTCGCCGACGCCCGCCTCGTGCTGCACGACATCGACCCCGAGCGGCTCCGCGTCGCCGAGGGCACCGCGCGTCAGGTGAGCCGCCAGCTCGGGGCGTCGGCCACCGTCGAGGCGTACGCCGAGCGTCGCCGGGCCCTCGACGGTGCCGACTTCGTCGTCAACATGATCCAGGTCGGCGGCATCGACGCGACGCTGAGGGACCTCGAGATCCCCGCGCGCCACGGCCTGCGCCAGACCATCGGCGACACGACCGGCGTCGGCGGCGTGTTCCGCGCGCTGCGCACGTTCCCGGTGCTCGAGGGCATCGCGACCGACATGCGCGAGCTGTGCCCGCAGGCGTGGCTGCTCAACTACACGAACCCGATGGCGATGAACGTGTGGTGGGTCTCCACCGTCGCTCCCGACCTCAAGGTCGCCGGGCTCTGCCACTCCGTCTACTGGACGGCGCACGACCTCGCGGAGCTCGTGGGCGTCCCCGTGGAGGAGACGCGGTACCGGGCCGCGGGGGTCAACCACCAGGCGTGGCTGCTCGAGTGGGAGCACCAGGGCGAGTCGCTGTACCCCCGGCTGCGCGAGACGATCCGCCGCGACCCCGGGCTCGAGCGTCGCGTCCGGGTCGAGATCTTCCGTCGCCTCGGCTACTACCCGACGGAGACGAGCGAGCACTCCTCCGAGTACTTGCCCTGGTTCCTCCGCTCCGACGATCAGATCGAGCGCTACCGCCTGCAGCCGCTCGAGTACGTCGGCATCAGCCGGGAGAACGTCGCTGAGTTCGAGGCGGCGCGGCGTGCGCTCGCCGCCGGCGAGGACCTCGCGCTCGAGGACGGCGCGAGCGAGTACGCGCCCCAGATCATCCACTCGCTCATCACCGGGACGCCGCGCGAGGTGCACGTCAACGTCCCCAACCACGGGCTGATCGGCAACCTGCCCCAGGGTGCGGTCGTCGAGGTCCCGGCGGCGGTCGACGGCGACGGTCTGCGCCCCGTGCCGATGGGCTCGCTCCCGGCCCAGTGCGCGGCGCTCAACCAGCCGTACGTCTCGGTCGGCGCGCTCACCGTCGAGGCGGCGCGCACCGGCGACCCTCGGCTCGTGCGCCAGGCCGTGCTCATGGACCCGAACGCGTCCTCGACCCTCACGCCGGAGCAGATCTGGGCCCTGTGCGACGAGCTCGTCACGGCGCACGGCGACCTGCTCCCCGAGCCGTTGCGCGCCCTCGTGCCGGCAGGTGCCCTGTGACCCTGGCCGCGACGGGCAACCTCGTCGCTGCGGCGGCGCGCGACGGCGGCGCCGTGCTCGCGTTCAACGTCATCACGCTCGAGCACGCCGAGGGCATCGTCGCCGGCCTCGAGGACTCCGGGGCACCCGGCATCCTGCAGGTCAGCGAGAACGCCGTCCGCTACCACGAGGGCCGCATGACGGCCCTGGTCGCGGCCTGCCGCGAGATCGCCGTCGCGGCGCGCGTCCCCGTCTCGCTGCACCTCGACCACGTCCAGGACGTCGACCTCGCGCGCCAGGTCGTCGACCAGGCGTGGCGGCTCGGGATCACGTCGATCATGGTCGATGCCGCCCACCTCGACTACGCGGACAACGTCGCCACGACCCGCGACCTCACCCGGTCGGCGCACGACACCACGCTGTGGGTCGAGGCCGAGCTCGGCGCGATCGGCGGCAAGGACGGTGCGCACGCGCCCGGCGTGCGGACCGACCCGCACGAGGCGGCGTCCTTCGTCGCCGCGACCGGTGTCGACGGGCTCGCCGTCGCCGTGGGCAGCTCCCACGCCATGACGAGCACGACCGCGGAGCTCGACCTCGACCTCGTCGAGCGGATCGCCGCCGAGGTCCCCGTCCCGCTCGTGCTGCACGGGTCGTCCGGCGTGGCCGCCGCGATGCTGCGCGACGCCGTCGCGCGCGGGATCCGGAAGATCAACGTCGGGACCGCGCTCAACGTCGGCTACACGCGTCAGGTGCGAGACTTCCTCGACGCGAACGACGGGGTCACCGACCCCCGCAAGTACCTCGCCCCGGCGCGAGGGGCTGTGCGCGACGCCGTCGACCGGCTCTGCACGCAGGTGTTCGCCTGACACCTCGGACCGTCCTGCATCTCCTGATCGGCACCCCCACCATGGCGCGCGGGCAGCGCGTCACGACGAGAGGAACGAGCACATGAGACGAACGACGACCGGCCTGGCCCTCGGCTCGGCGCTGGTGCTGACCGCGTGCGCGGGCGGCCCCGCCGTCGGCGGCACGAGCCCCGTCCCGGACACGGCGCGCACGACCTCCACCGACGCGACGACCCCCGCCGCGGTCGAGCTGCCGCCCACGAGCGGGATCCTCGACTACCAGCTCGGCGGCGCGTACGACCAGGTCGACGCGGGATCCGGGCCGGTCGCCCCCGACGTGGTGGTGCGCGACGCGACGGCGACGCCGCTCGCGGGCGCGTACAACGTCTGCTACGTCAACGGGTTCCAGACGCAGCCCGACGACGCCGACCTCTGGCTCGACCACGAGGAGCTCCTGCTGCACGACGCGGGCGGGGAGCTCGTGATCGACCCCGACTGGCCGGACGAGTTCGTGCTCGACCCCTCGACCGCCGCGCAGCGGGACGGGATCCTCGACCTCCTCGGCCCGGTCGTCACCGGGTGCGCCGACGACGGGTTCGACGCCGTCGAGATCGACAACCTCGACACCTGGACCCGGTTCGACCAGATCGACGAGGCCGGCGCGCACGCGCTCGCGACGGCGTACGTCGGTCTCGCGCACGACGCCGGGCTCGCCATCGCCCAGAAGAACGCCGCGGAGATCACGCAGGTCGCGCACGACGACCTCGGCTTCGACTTCGCCGTGACCGAGGAGTGCGCCGTCTGGGACGAGTGCTCCGCGTACACCGACGTGTACGGCGACCACGTGCTGCAGGTCGAGTACCCCGGCCCGCTCGCGGGCGAGGGCCTCACGTTCGCCGACGTCTGCGCTCTCGGCGACCGCGCACCCCTGACCGTGCTGCGCGACCTTTACCTCGTCACGCCGGACACGGACGTGAGCGGGTTCGACCCCGTCGAGGAGACGGGCGAGCCGTACTCGTACGTGTTCGAGACCTGCTGACCGCGAGGCGGCGGGCGGCGCCCGCGCCGTGCGCCGCCTCGTGTCACCAGCCGTCGGGCGTGAGGAGCTTGCGGATGCGCTTCTCGCTCACCGGGCCGTCGGTGCCGAGCTGCTGCGCGAACAGCGACACGCGCAGCTCCTCGACCAGCCACCGGACCTCGGCCAGGTCCGCCGCGCGGACCGGGTCGGCCGGGCCCTGGGCGTAGGCGGCCCGGGCGCGCTGGTACGCCTCCTCGACGTCGTGGACGCGCCACGCGAGCTCGGCGTCGCGGTTCGGGTTCGTCTGCGCCTTCTCCAGCCGGTACGACGCCGCGCGCAGGTAGCGCGTCAGGTGCGGCAGGCGGCGGGGCGGGGTCTGGGAGACGAACCCGTCGTGGATCAGGCCCGCAGCCTGGTCGCGCAGGTCGGTGAGCGTGTTGAGCAGCGCGAGGCTGTTCGACGCGCGGATCTCCGCGTCGAGGTTGCGCGACGCCGTCAGCGCCGCCACGACGTGCCCGACCACCTGGTGCACCTGGTCCTCCAGGTGCGCCCGCACGAACGTCCGTGCCGCCGCGTAGCTCTCGGCGTCGCGGATCGCCGCGACGTCCGGCTGCGTGCCGTACGGCCCGCTGCCGCCGCTCGTCAGCGCGATCACCGCGGCGAGCTGGAGGTCCGCGACGAGCGCGTCCGTGTTCCGGTACGGGCTGGCCGCCATGGTGAGCGACTGCGTCCCGTTCCACCGGCTCGTGATGCGCCCGGTCTGCAGCGCCGTCTCCGTCAGCAGCAGACGCCGCACCCCCCGCGCGTGCTCCCGCGCCTGCGCGGTCGCGTCGGCCAGCACGCGCAGCGCGACGACCGGCTTGCCCTTCGCGTCCTGCTCCTCGACGACCGCCGGGTACCCCCGCACCACGACCCCACCCCCGAGGTCGGTCGACACCGTCGCGGGCAGCCGCCCGTCGGTGAGGTCGTCGGGCCAGGTGATCAGGTTGGTGCGTTCGCTCACGAGCGCGGCCGTGGTGGGGTCTGCGGGCGGTGCGTCGCCTCGCCGCGGCGAACCGGACGCCGAGGGCGACGCTGCGCCGTCCGGCGCCGTGCCCTGTCCGCGGCGCGTCGGCGAGCCGGACGCGGAGGCGGGGGAGGGGGCGTCGGATGCGAAGGGCGTGGCGGGCCTGGCGGGAGCGCCGTGAGGAACGAGCGGCGCGGATGGTAGCCCGAGCACCGACGCCCCCTCCGCCGCCGAACCCGACCCAGAGACCGACGCACCCGACCCGGGAACCGATCCCGAAGCCGCCTCGCGCAGAGCAGCACCCACCGCGCCCTTCACCGCGGCGCGGACCGCCGCCTGGTTCTGCGCGGCGAGACGACGCTGGAGGGCGAGGAGGTCCTTCGACTCGTCGAGGACGACGGACCCGCCGCGGCCGCGCGGGTCCTCGACGCGGAACGTCATGCGCAGGTGCGCGGGCAGGCGCGCCTCCTGCTCGGGGCCCCACGCGTCGTCGGGGATGACGACGTCGCGCAGCGCCCGGACGGCGCGCGTGAAGGCGACGGGGAACGGCTCGGCCATGTCGCCCGCGCGGGCCATGTCCTCCCAGGCGGGCGTGTGCTCGCGGAGCCAGGCGACGACGTCGCGCGCGACGTCCGGTGCTGGCACGAGCTGGACGCGGACCGGCTTGGGCAGCGAGCGGATCGTCGCCGTGGCGAGCTCGTCGAGCAGGCCGGGGACCATCCAGTCGAACCCGTCGGGGACGACGCGGTTGAGCACGGAGATCGGGACGTGCACGGTGACGCCGTCGGCGTCGGTCCCGGGCTGGAACTGGTAGGTGAGCGGCAGCGTGAGCTCGCCCTGCGGCCAGGTCTCGGGGAACTGGGACGTGTCGATCTGCTCGGCGTCGGGCACGAGCTGTTCGAGCGTGAAGGTGAGCAGGTCGGGGTCCCGGCGGCGCGCCGTCTTCCACCAGCGGTCGAAGTGCGCGGCGGACACGACGTCGTCGGGGACGCGCTCGTCGTAGAAGTCGAACAGCGCGTCGTCGTCGACGACGAGCCCGCGCTGGCGCGAGCGCGCCTCGAGCTCCTCCGCCTCGGCGAGGAGCTTCCGGTTGTCGTGGAAGAACCGGTGGTGCGTCGTCCACTCGCCCTGCACGAGCGCGTGCCGCACGAACATCTCGCGCGCGGCCTCGGGGTCGACCTTGGCGTAGAGCACCTTGCGGTCCGCGACGATCGGCACGCCGTAGAGCAGCACCTTCTCGGTCGCGATGGCGGCGCCGCGCTTGGTCGACCAGTGCGGCTCGGAGTACGTGCGCCGCGCGAGGTCGCCCGCGAGGTCCTCGGCCCACTCGGGCTGGATGCGCGCGACGTCGCGCGCCCACAGCCGCGACGTCTCGACGAGCTCGCCCGCCATGATCCACGCCGGCGGCTTCTTGCTGAGCGGGGACCCGGGGAAGATCGCGAACCGCGCGCCGCGTGCACCCGTGTACTCGTTGCGCGCCTGCTTCTGCGCGCGCCGCAGCGCCTTGGCCCGGGCCTCGCCCTTGAGGTGCGCGACCGACGACGCCTTGACGTCGCCCGTGTCCTGCATCCCGAGCTGCGACAGCAGCCCGGACAGCAGCGCCTTGTGGATCGTGTCGCCGTCCCAGGCGCGCTTGTACGCCGCGCTCTGCTCGGCGGCGGCCGGGTCGGGAGCCGTGGTCGGGTCCGCGGCGGCTGAGCCCGAGGCCCCCTCCGCCGAACCCGATCCGGAGCGCCCGGCGCGCGGCTTGTACGACATGTCGATGCCGAGGGGCTTGGACATCTCGCGGAGCTGGGCGACGACGTCCTGCCACTCGCGGATGCGCAGGAAGTTGAGGTACTCGGCCTTGCACAGGCGGCGGAAGGCCGACGACGAGAGCTCGTGCTGCTGCTCGCGGACGTACTCCCAGACGTTGAGGTAGGTGAGGAAGTCGGAGTGCGGGTCGGTGAAGCGCGCGTGCGCCTGGTCGGCCTGCGCGCGGACCTCGGCGGGGCGCTCGCGCGGGTCCTGGATCGACATGACGGCGGCGATGATCGCGACCTCGCGCGCGACGCCGAGCCTCGAGCCCTCCCAGATCATGCGGGCGAGGCGCGGGTCCATGGGGAGCTGCGCGAGCACGCGCCCGACCTCGGTGAGGCGCGTGACGCCGTCGGACGTGGCGAGCGCGCCGAGCTCGGTGAGGAGCTGGACGCCGTCGCGCACGGCGCGCGTGTCCGGGGGCTCGACGAACGGGAAGCGCGCGACCTCGTCGGGGGTCTCGACGACGCCGACGGAGATCATCTGGAGCAGCACCGACGCGAGGGAGGTGCGCAGGATCTCCGGCTCGGTGAACTCGGGCCGGGAGAGGAAGTCGTCCTCGGAGTAGAGGCGCACCGCGATGCCGTCGGCGACACGGCCGGAGCGGCCGGAGCGCTGGTTCGCGCTCGCCTGCGAGACGGGCTCGATGGGCAGGCGCTGCACCTTGGTCGCCTTGGAGTAGCGCGAGATGCGGGCCGTGCCGGGGTCGACGACGTAGTGGATGCCCGGCACGGTCAGCGACGTCTCGGCGACGTTCGTCGCGAGCACGATGCGCCGCGACGTGTGCGCCTGGAACACGCGGTGCTGCTCGGCCGACGACAGCCGCGCGTACAGCGGCAGGATCTCGACGCGCTGCGGGTGCTTCGGGTCGGTGACGCGGTCCTTGAGGTGGCCGGTGAGCGCGTCGGCGGCGTCGTGGATCTCGCGCTCGCCGGAGAGGAACACGAGGATGTCGCCGTGCCCCTCGCGCATGAGCTCGTCGCACGCGTCGACGATGCCGGTCACGAGGTCCTTCTCCTCGGCGCCCGCGCGGCCCTTCGCCTTCGTGCCGCTGCCGGTGGAGGCGCCGGGGTCGACGTCGGGGGACAGCGGCCGGTACCGGATCTCGACCGGGTAGGTGCGGCCGGACACCTCGACGACGGGCGCGGTGTCGGGCAGCGCGTCGACCACGTAGTCCGGCGCGCCGCCGAGCTGGGCGAGGTGTGCGGGGGAGAAGTGCTGCGCGAAGCGCTCGGAGTCGATCGTCGCCGACGTGATGATCAGCTTGAGGTCGGGGCGGCGTGGCAGGAGCCGCGCGAGGTAGCCGAGCAGGAAGTCGATGTTGAGGGACCGCTCGTGCGCCTCGTCGACGATGATCGTGTCGTACGCGAGGAGCTCCGGGTCGCGCTGGATCTGCGCGAGCAGGATGCCGTCCGTCATGACCTTGACGAGCGTGTCCTCGCTGGAGGTGTCGGTGAACCGCACCTGGTACCCGACGACGCCGCCCAGCTCCGTGCCGAGCTCCTCCGCGATGCGCTCGGCGACGGTCCGCGCGGCGATGCGGCGGGGCTGCGTGTGCCCGACCTGCCCCGCGCGGCCCCGCCCGAGCTCGAGCGCGATCTTGGGGAGCTGCGTCGTCTTCCCGGAGCCCGTCTCGCCCGCGACGATGACGACCTGGTGGTCGCGGATCGCGGCGGCGATGTCCGCGCGTCGGGCGCTGACGGGGAGCTGCTCCGGGTACGTGATGGGCGGGACCGTCACGGCCTCGCGTGCCTGCGCGGCCCGATCGAGCTGCGCGCGGCTCACCTGCCGCGGGCCCGACGGCGGCCGCTCGCCCCGCCCGCGCCGCGTCGCCGTCGCGGTCGTCGAGGTGCCCGACGTCGGGCGGTCGCCCTGTCCGCGTCCGCGGCGGTTCCCGCGGCGACGACGACCCTCGCGCGGGGTGCCCTCGGCGGCGCCGCCCTGCTGGGCAGGGCGCGCGTCAGGCTGGTTCGCTGCGGGCTCGGTACTCACGACGGTCCATTCTCTCAACCCGTCGCAACTTCATTGCTCCCGAGGGCGGGACGACCCTGGCCGACGGTGCTGTCGTTTTGCTAGCGTGGTTCTCGGAGGTGGTCGAGATGGCGACGCTGACGATCCGAGGGCTCGACGACGACGTGCGCGAACGGCTGCGTGCCCGGGCCGCAGAGCACGGCCGGTCCATGGAGGCGGAGATCCGCGCGATCCTCACGTCTGCGGTGACGGCACCGAGCGGGTTGGAACGCGGGCTCGGCACGTTCATCCACAGCTCGTTCGCCGACGCCGGGCTGACGGTCGAGCTCGACCTGCCCCCGCGCTCGGAACACGGACGCGCCGTCGACTTCTCCGACGAGCCGGGCGGGTCGGACCGCGAGGTCGCGGACGCGTGATCGTCCTCGACACGAACGTCGTGTCCGAGGCGATCCGCCCGGTACCCGAGGCGCGCGTGCTCCGCTGGCTCGACGCGCAGGCTCCGGAGGCGCTGTGGATCACGGCCGTCACCGTCGGCGAGATCGTCCACGGCGTGGCTCGGCTGCCCGAGGGGCGGCGCCGGGACCGCCTCGCCGCGCTCATCGAGGAGCACGTCACCACGACCTTCTCGGACAGGGTGCTCGCGTACGACGCCGACGCCGCGCGCGTCGGGGGCACCCTCCTCGCGCTCCGCGAGCGAGCGGGGCGGCCGATGAGCATGGCCGACGCGCAGATCGCCGCGATCTGTCGTGTGCACGACGCGACGCTCGCGACGCGCAACGTCCGCGACTTCGTCGGCACAGGGGTGGACGTCGTCGACCCGTGGGAGTTGTCGCCGAGAAGCCGAGCAGCGCCGCGGACCTCAGATCCGACCGAGGGCGCCTGACGAGCGCCCAGCGTGACGAGTCGCCGCGGCGACCGCCACCCGGACTGCGGTGAGCGCCGTCTCCCACGGGATGCGCTCCTGCTCGAGCCGTCGACCACCCTCGGCACGGACACGGTCGAGACTCCTGCGCTCGTCGGGTGTCAGGTGCGTCGGCTCGCGCAGGACCGGGCGGGCTTCGACGTCCCACAGGTCGTGATGCGCCGTGAACGTCTGCTCGTCCATGAGGATGCTCGTCACGCGGGGGTGCCAGCCGCGGAGGTCGTCGAGGATCGCGAGCCCGTCGGAGTCGATGTCTCCCCAGTAGACGAGCGGGCGGTCGGCGATCCACGGGACGTCGCGGAGTCGTGGCAGGGCGTAGCCCGAGCCGTGGACGACAAGAGCTCGACCCAGCGCCGGGTCGTCGTCGGGGAGGGACAGCAGGGACTCGAGATTCTCCAGGACGAGGACGGCGTCCGGGTCGAGGGCGAGCCGGACGAGCTCGGCGGGAGAGGCGCCGAAGGTGCGTGGCGCACCGGGCAGCAGCCCGGGGTCGAGGAGCCGGACGCGCACGAGGTTCTGGTCCTGGGCCAGCCCGAGCGTCGGCGAGCCGGTCAGCGCCTCGTGGAACGACGTGACCAGGCCGACGTGACGCTCGAGCCACTTCGTCCCGACCCCGCGGACGGGGACCTGCCGGACGCGCAGACCCGAATCCGGTCGCTGCGCGAGCCACGTCGCCACGTCGAGCGCACGCTCCAGGTCGTCCGCCGCGATCGTGCTGAGGGTCGCGGTGTTCCGGCGGATCGCCCGCGCGATGCCGTCGAGCTCGGTACCCGAGCCCTCGGCCGTGATCCGGGTTCGCACGACGGCGGATCGCTCGTCGAGCGCCCTCCAGTGCGCGTGTACGCCGTGGCCGGCGAAAGACGCGATCGCGTCCGACCCGTCCAGCACGACACGGTCGGGGACGCGCTGTCGACCGACGCGCGGCCACCGCCGTTCGGTCCAGACGACCGCGTCCGCAGGGCGCACCGCCCGCCACGAGTCGACCCACGCGCGCGCCGCGGCCTCGTCGCGTCGGACGTCGTCCTCGGTCGGGGGGTGCAGCGGGACGTCGAGGACCGCTGGCCGTGCGTCGTCCCGCGCGGCCCAACCACCGCGCCGCTGCTGGACGAGGCGCTGGGCGCGCCCACGGACGTCGGCGGGGGTGACGGGCACAGGACGGCGCGCCGTCACCGCCCCTCCTCGAACGTCACGTCGGCCACGAGAGACTGGTAGCGGTCGGGGTTCGTGACGTGCGTGACCGCACCGACGTAGGGCTCGATGGTCTGGAGGAGCTTCTGGGGCGTCGCGAGCACCATCTGGAAGCCGAACCGGACGAACACGTTCATGGCCATCCGGGTGTACTCCGCGTCGGCCTTGTCGAAGGCCTCGTCGAGAATCACGGTCCCGTACCGGGCGACCTCGCCCTCGTCGGAGAGTTGGTATCGCAGCGCGGCCGCGAGGCAGAAGATCACGAGCCGCTGCCGCTGACCGCCGGACCGACCACCGCCGGAGTCGTAGACGTCGACCACCTGTCGGTCGTCGTCCAGCACCTTCGCGAGGAACGTGACGTGCTCGCGCGTGTCGAGGCAGCGCTGGCGCCACCCGCGGTCTTTGCCCTCGTTCGACGCGAGCCGCCGCATGAGCTCGGCGAGGACGGCGAACCGTCGCTCGGCGGCCTCGAGGTCGTCGGCCTCCCAGGACCCGTCGATGACGCTGCTCAGGTCGGAGAGGAAGGCCGTGACCTCCTCCGAGCGGCGGACCTTGGGCTCGATCATGAGCGTGACGCCCTCGTCGAACGGGGACAGCGCGAGCGAGTCGTTCACGCTGTCCACCCGCTCGGCGACGCGCTGCGGCGCGTCGAGGATCTCCCCGCGCAGGTGTCCGACGAGCTCGACCGACCGGTCGCGCAGCAGCCGCAGGAAGTCGGCCTCGTGCTCGGGCAGCCCGCGCGCCACGATGTCGTCCAGGACCGTGCGGTAGCCGGCACGGTCGTCGACGGTGGTGGTCAGGTCTGCGGCCGTCGCGGGCCACCGACCACGGAACTGCGTGGCGAGCCGGACGAACTGCTCGCCCGAGGCGCGCAGCGCCGCCTCCGCGCCCGACCGCTCCTCCCACAGACGGTGGGTGACCTGCGTGGTGACCCGCGCGACGTCGTCGGGCCCGAGGCGGCGCCGGTCGCTGTGGAACCTCCGATCGAGCTGCTCGAGGACCTCCCCGTCGAGGCGGTCACCCTCCGTGCGCCGTGCCTCGAGGTCACCGATGCGCTCCTCGCGTTCGACGAGCAGGCGTTTGAGCTCGGCCGATGCCTGCTCCGCGGAGTTCGCGCGCTCGTTGGCGGCGGCGTCCTCGTCTGCGGCCTCTTGGCGGCGGAGCTGCGCGTCTCGCAGGTCGGGGCTCGTGCGCGTCGCGTCCTCGAGTTGGTCACGGCGTTCTGCGACCAGGGTCCGTGCCGCCTCGCGATCGATCTCGTCCCACGTCGTGCGGGTCACGCGGGTGAGCGTGAGTCGACGCGCGGCCTCCCGGTACCGGGACTGCTGGGCCGCCTCGGCTGCCTCCTCCGCGGTGTCGCGGGCGGTGCGGGCGGCGGCCAGTGCCTCGAGCAGCACCCCCAGCTTCGCCGCGTTGTCCGTCCCGAGCACCCAGCGTCGGCGATCGTCGACCGGGTGCGTGTCGTTCTTCTCGTACCGCGTCGCGGACGTCTTGACCTGCCCCGCGGGCGTCACCCCGCGAGCCACGTGGTCGAGGTCGTCGGCGGTCTCGACGCACGCGTAGTCGTACCGTTGCGTGAGGGTGTGGACGAGCCAGTCGTGCAGCGGCCCGGGTGCGACGTCGACCTTGTGCAGCAGCGAGTCTGGCGATGCGGCGGGACGCGGAGCCTCGGCCCCGCGACCGGCGACCTCGACGACGAATCGTGTGCCGAGGTGGCGTCGGTCGATCGCGCGCCGCACGCCCGCGAGGTGCTCGGGTCGTACGAGGAGCGTCCGGGCGAACGGACGCAGGACGCGCTCGATCGCTCCGGTCCAGACGGCATGCTCGGGGCGGACGTCGATCAGCTCGCCCGCGAACGGCAGCGCCGCCTCGGGCATGCCGACCTCGGCCGCGACCTGGGTGCGGATCGAGGTCAGCACCGGGTCCATGTTCGTCGGACGCCCCCTCCGCATGGCGTCCACCTCCGCCTCGAGCCGCGCGAGCTCCCGTCGGGTGCGAGCGGCACGGTCGAGGACGTCGTGCGGGACGGCCGTGGGCTCCGCCGCGAGGGTGCGGCGCGCCACCTCGGCGAGCTCCGCGAGCTCCGTACGGGTCGTCGGGGTGTCGACGATTCCGACGTCTCGCAGCTCGTGCGCGAACGACTCCCAGCGTCGTTCGACCTCGTGCAGCGCACGCTCCGCGTCCTCGACGCGCCCGGCGAGCGCCCCGACCTCGCCGCCGCCCAGCCGGGCCGTGTGTTCAACCGCCAGGTCGTAGCGTTCGCGTGCTCGCTTCGCCTCGTCACGGGCGGCGCGCGCGTCGTCCTGGGCCCGGGCGTGCCGCGAGAGCAGCTCGTGGTGCACGGTGCGGGACAGATCCAGCTCGAGCCCGGTCGCGTAGCCGTCGAGCGCGGCGAGCAGGCGGTCGGACTGGTCCTGCAGCGCGAGGCCCTTCTCGTGCTCGTCTCCGACCTCGGCCATCCGGCCCAGGTGCTCCGCCTGCTCGCGCAGCGTCACGACGTGCTGGTGCGCGCGGTGCAGCTCGCCAAACTGCGCGACGGCGTTGTCGGCCTGCGCGAACGTCGTCGGCGGCTCGAGCATGTACTGGCGGAAGAGCTGGTCGAGGGTGCTGAGGTTCTTCGCGGACTGCGTCTTGTGCAGGAGTAGCAGGGCGTTCTCGTGATCGATGCCGAGCGCGCGGCGGAGCCGGACGTAGAACTGCGCGTGGCTGCCGTTGGTCGTCACCGTCTCGCCGGGGAACGCCGTCTTGAGCGCCTTCGCCTCGATGCCCTTCTCGACGAAGGGGCCCAGGTCCTGGAGCGTCACGGGGGTGCGCAGGAGGAGGCACGCGTCGCGCAGGTCGGAGCGGTCGGTGCTCGCGCCGCGCAGGTGGAACAGGCGTGCGGCAACCACCGTGCCGCCCTCGCCGTCCTCGTAGCGCAGCAGGATGCCGCTCCACACCGAGCCCGTCCGTGCGTACGTCGTGACGACGCGGTCCACGTGCTCGTCCGCGGACTTGCTCCACGCGCCGCGGACGTAGCTGACGAGGTTGCGGTCCTCACCGCGGCCGCCGGTGTCCTGCGCGGCGAGGTTGAAACGCAGCCACTTGTCCGGTGTGAGGACGGCGGCGACCGCGTCGAGCAGGGATGACTTACCCGAGCCCGACGCCCCTGTCACGAGGTGTCCCCTGCGCGCGACGCCGATCGGGGTGAACCCGCCGAACGTCCCCCAGTTGAACAGCTCGACGCGCGCGAGCCGCCACTGGCCCGCTGCCAGGGGCGCGAGGGTCGGGGTCGTCATCGGTCCGTCTCCTGGTTCGTCGGGCGGTCTGCGACCTCCGCCGCGGCGATGCGGTCGTACTCGGCGCCGATAGCGCGCACCTGCTGCTCGTCGACGAGGACGCGCAGCACGGGGGAGATCTCGACCCGGTCGTCGTCGTCGGCACGGGCCGCGCCGGCCGAGTGCACGACGCGGAGCGTGTTGCGCATCTTCGTCCACGACGCGTTGAGCCGCCGGGAGAAGTCCTGCTCGTCACGATCCCGGGTGCGGAACACCTGCAACCGCTCGAACACCTCGTCACGCCCGACGATGACGCGCCGCTCACCCTGACCGGAGAGCAGCAGCTCGCGCAGGACGAGCAGCATCGCAGTGTCGAGGAACGTGAGCTGGACGGTGCGGACGGTGCTCGGCACCTCGACCTCGTCCGTGCGTGCGCGCCGGACGAACGCGAGCTCGGCGTCCAGGTCGACCACGAGGTCGAGGAACAGGTCGTGCAGCCGGGAGCGGATCGCCGACTCGTCCGAGAGCAGGGCCGACCACAGGGCGGGGTGTCGTGCCGCGGACAGGTACGGGCCGCGGACGAGGGTCAGCAGTGCGCGGCGGGCTGACTCGCTCGCGAGGGTCCCGGTGTCCTCGTGCCACAACGCGTCCGGGGAAGTGGGGGCGAGCGGATCGTCCGTGCCCGCGGGTTCGGTTCCGGCGTGGGCCGGGGCGGTCGTGGTCACGTCCGTCATCGTGCGGTCCTCTCCGTGAAGCGATGGACGACGACGTCGGCGCGCCGCGGGATCTTGTCGAGCCCGGTCCAGGTGAGGATCTCGGTCGTCTCGTCGTCGCGCGTGCCGTGCCGAGCCGCGAGCGTGAGGAGCCCGACGACGCTCGCGATGCCTTGCGTCGCGGGGTGCGCGGCGAGGACCTCGCCGACCGTCGCGGTCGCGCGCCCGGCCAGCACGGCGTCCACCGCGTCGGCGAGCTCGGCGAAGTCGATCTCCGTCTCGCGCGCGATGGCGCGCAGGTTCTCCAGGCTCGCGACACCGCCCGCGTTGACCTCCATGGGCGCGGTCGCGTCCATCTCGGCCGGGTCGTGCAGGCGTAGCTCGCCGATGCTCGTCAGCGGGACCGAGGTCAGCTCCAGCACGACGTCGGTGGGGGAGTAGGGCTTCGTGCGCGGTGCGGCGGCGACGCCCTTGGCGACCGTCTCGTCGAGGAGTCGGCGCAGGGCACGGTCACGCTGGTAGTCCTGGGACTGCACGTACCGACGCAGGCCGCGCGCGAAGGTCGTCACGACACCCTGGACCTCCGCGGAGTGCTCCTTGAGGGACCGCATGAACCGGCGCAGGAAGCGCCGCTCGCCCGGGTCGAGGTCGGCGGCGAACTCGCGGCGCAGGAGGCGCGTGACGGCGTCGTCCACCTGGGCCCCCTGCGCCGGGTCGAGCACGAGGCGCGAGAAGGCCGCGAAGGTCCGTCCCTCGTCCGAGGAGGCGATGAGGTCGACGCCGCGGAACACCTCCGCAAGGACCGTGCGCGAGGACTGGTCGGAGCCGAGGACGCTCGCGTGCAGGTCGTGGCTGAGCTGCTCGAACCGGGCACGCACGCGCGCGAAGTCGGCCGGCACGTCGTGCGCCTGGGTGAGGATGTCCAGGAGGCGTTCGGCGGCGCGACGGTCGTCGAGCGTGGGCTCGCCCGCCGCGGTCCGGGAGATCTGCTCGTCGAGCCGGTCGCGCTGCGCCTGGAGGGCCGCGAGGCGACGAGTCACGTCCGGGTCGGTCTCGACCGCGAGGTCCGCGAGGCGCCCGACGATGCTCGCGAGCCGCGACTCCGTGACCGCCTGACGCGGCGTCGTGATCTGCTCGACGACACGGATCGCGGCGAGCGCACCGGGTGAGAGCTCGAGTGTCTCGCCGCGGGACTCGACGGCCGGGCGCCGGACGAGGAAGCCGTTCGCCCGCCACGCGTCGCAGTACGCACGACCCGTCAGTGGCAGGTGGAGGTGAGCACGTAGCTCGTCGAGGTCCGCTTCCACCAGGTCGTACAGCTCCTCCGCGGGGCGGCGGTGCACATCACCCCCCAGGTGCTCGCCGAGTACCGCGACCACGACGGGCAGGTGCTCGGCGCGCAGCAGCGTGAGCGCAGGGTCGTCCTTGACGAGCTCCTGCAAGCCCAGCGCGGTACTGAGGACGGACACTTCGACGCCTCACTCCAGATGACCGACGGTTCGGCATCCAGCATGCCGGACGCCGCCGACACGACTCGAACGGGGAGCGGACGGTCAGCACGCCGCGGGAACATCAGGCCGCCTTCGTGCCGTCGTCGTCGGGACGGAGGATCGTCACCTCGAGCGCCGGTCCGCACGGTGGCCGACCTGTCGCTGCGAGTGCCGAGGCGCCTACCACGGTCGGACGAGCCCGCACGGCTTGTGGAGCTCCTGATCGTGTTCGCCGCGATCGCTGTGGGCCGGTGGATCGAGGAAACGACCGGCTGGTCCCTGCGCAAGTTCGTCAAGCCCACCCGCCGTTACCGCACCATCGAGATCACCCTCGGCGAGCACACCATCACCGCGGCCGGCCCTGTCCTCGAGGCCATCAAGACCCGAGCCGCTGGACACTGACCTGATCAAGCCCGGGTGATCACCGGTCGATCCTCGTGTGCGCGACGCCCGCTGCTGCGCGCCGAGTGGCCTCTGCTGTCAGCCCGGCGCCGGGTGAAACCTGGGTTTCACGGCTCGGCCAAGGTCTCGCCGCATGACGACCCGCGGCACGCCGCCGCTGACACCGGTGGTCGGGGCCGCGCGCACGAACCCGGCCCGCTCGAACAGCGCGACGGTACCCACGTAGCCGGAGATCACGTCGACGCGCTCGCCGCCCGCGTCCACGGGATAGCCCTCGACGGCCGGCGCGCCGTGCGCGGCCGCGTGCTGGACCGCGCCGGCGAGCAGGTCGTGCATCAGCCCGCGGCGCCGGTACCCGGCCCGGACGACGAAGCACACAGCGCTCCACGCGTCGAGGTCGTCGACGAACGGGATGGTCCGGGCGTTCATGAGCCGCCGGTAGGTGCTGCGCGGCGCGACCGAGCACCAGCCCGCGACGTCGCCGTCGACGTAGGCGAGCACGCCCGGCCCGGGGTCGGTCGTGCACAGGTCGGCCATGAACCCGGGGCGGTCCTCGGCGCTGACCCGGCTGTCGCGGTAGGACATGCACCAGCACGCGTGCACGCCCGCCTTCCGCGGTCCGACCACCGTGGCGAAGTCGTCGTAGCGCCCGACGGCGGAGCGCACCTCCACGTCCATCCCGCCACGTTAGGCGCCCCCACCCACGCGGGCGAGCACCACCGTCGGGCCTCGCGTCGGGGGCGGCGCCGAGAACGACCCCACCCGCCGTCGAGCACGACCTGAAGGACGGAAAGCGGCGGAAAACGACGCTCACGTCGTGTTCGGCGCGAGGCGTGCGCCGCGGTCCGCACGTGGTCCCGATCCCGGGCACGACGTCGGTCGAGCACGACCTGACCCGCCGTCGAGCACGACCTGAAGGACGGAAAGCGCCGGATACCGACCCTCATGTCGTGCTCGGCGCAGAATGGGGCAGTGTTCACCCGAGCCCGCACCACCCTCGACCTCGTTCCCCGCCGCGTGCGCGTGCACCGCGTCCAGGAGACGTCCGGCGCGCTGCGGCGCGTCACCTTCCGCGACGTCGCCGACTCGCACGGCACCCCTCCGGAGGCGTCGCTCGTGACGCTGCGCGCCCCGGGCCCGGACGACCACGTCAAGGTCTTCCTGCCCGACCCGGCGACCGGCGTGCTGCACGCCCCGACGCTCGCACCGGACGGCGCGCTCCAGCGCCCGACCGGCGTCGTGTCGATCTCGCGCGAGATGACCGTGCGGACGACGCGGACGGTCGACGGGGTCGCCGAGGTCGACGTCGACTGGGTGCTGCACGGCGGCGCCGACCCGGGCGCGCCGCCCACCGGGGACGGCGGTCCGGCATCGGCGTGGGCGGCTCGGGCGCAGGTCGGCGACGAGGTCGTGCTCGCGGGCCCGACGACGAGCCGCGACATGCCCGACGGCGTCGCCCGGCTGCTGCTCGTCGGGGACGAGGCCGGGCTGCCGGCGCTCGCCCGGTGGGTCGACGCCGTCGGGCCCGACGTCCCCGTGACCGCGATCGTGGAGATCGGCGACGACGTGGACGAGGCGTTCGTCGAGGACGAGCTCGGGCGGGCGACGGCGGAAATCCTCTACCGCACCGACGGGCCCGGCCAGCTCGCCGAGGCCGTGAGGGCGCTCGGCCCGCTCGACGCCGACGAGTACGTGTTCGGTGCCGGCGAGGCGACCGACCTCGTCCCGGTGCGCCGCGACCTGCGGCGGTCAGGGGCGCGGCCCGACCAGGTCGAGGTGCACGGCTACTGGCGGCGCGGCGTCGTCAACCTCGACCCCGACGCACCCCTGGACCCGGCCGACCCCGACTGAGCGTCGGCCGGTGCGCGCACCGGGGGTCCGGGTCAGGTGCCGCGCAGCACGTCCACGGCGAGCCCGCGCCCGGCGACGGCGAGCCGCGCGTCGTTCGTCCACAGGGCGGTGCACCCGTGCACCTGTGCGGCGGCGAGGTGCAGCGCGTCGGGCGTGCGGAGCGACGAGGCGGCACCGAGGCGCGCGGCGCGCTCGAAGACCTGCTCCGCGTCTGCCCGCGGCGTAACGTGCTGCGGGCGCGCCGACGACGCGTCAGAGTGAGGCCATGACCCGGCTCCTGGTGCTCGGCGGCTCCGACTTCGTGGGACGCGCCGTCGTCGACGACGCGCTCGCCCGTGGCTGGGACGTGACCGTCCTCAACCGCGGCAGCACGCCCGTGCCCGACGGCGTCCGGCAGCTCGTCGGCGACCGCACCCGGCCGGACGGCCTGGACGCGCTGCGCGCCCACGACGTCCCGCAGACGTGGGACGCCGTGGTGGACACGTGGTCGTGGGCGCCCGCGGCGGTCCGCGACGCCGCGCGGCTGCTCGCCGGCAGGATCCCCGGCGACAGCCGGTACGTCTACGTGTCGTCGCGCTCGGTGTACCCGTTCCCGAAGCCCCGCGGAGCGGACGAGACGGCGTCGGTCGTCGACGGCGACCCGGACGACACGAGCCACGACGACTACGCCCGCGCCAAGCGGGGGGCGGAGATCGCCGCCGTCGACGCGCTCGGCGACCGGGCCGTCCTGCTGCGCGCGGGACTGATCCTCGGCCCGCGGGAGAACGTCGGGCGGCTGCCGTGGTGGCTCCGGCGCGTCGCGCAGGGCGGGCCGGTGCTCGCGCCCGGGCCGGAGGACCTGCCGCTGCAGTACGTCGATGCCCGCGACCTCGCGGCGTTCGCGCTGGACGTGGCGCTCGCGGGCGCGTCGGGGCCGGTCGACGTCGTCAGCGCCCCGGGCCACACGACGATGCGCGAGCTGCTCGCCGCGTGCGTCGCCGTGACGGCCGACGACGCCGCCGCGGCCGGGAACCCGCCCGCCGAGCTCGTGTGGGTCGAGCCGGAGGTGGTGCTCGCCGCAGGGATCGAGCCCTGGACGCAGCTCCCGGTGTGGCTCCCGCCCGGCGAGCTGCACGACGCGCTCCACGGCTCCGACACCTCGCGCGCGTACGCCCTCGGGCTCCGCCCCCGGGACGTGAACGAGACCGTGCACGACACCTGGGCCTGGCTCCGCACGCTCGACGCCGCGGGCGAGGCGACGCCGCAGCGTGCGGACCGCCCCGCCGTCGGGCTCCCGCCGGACCTCGAGGCCGCCGCCCTCCGCGCGGCCGCCACCGGCTGACCCGCCGACCGCCGAGCGCACGGCCGCCATCGGCTGACCCGCCGACTGGCTGCCCACGGACCACCCCCCGGGGGGACCGGCCGCCGTCGAACACGACCCTGCCCGCCGTCGAGCATGAGGTTGCCGTCGTTATCAGCCCGATAACGACAGCAACCTCGTGTTCGACGGCGGGGCGGGGCCGGGCCGGGGCTGACGGACGGGGCGGGGTCAGGACTCTGCGAGGAGCTCGCGGACGCGGGGGACGACCTGGGTGCCGTAGAGCTCGATGCTGCGCAGCATGGCCGAGTGGGGGAGCGTGCCGGTCGAGTACTTGAGGTCGAACCGGCCGGCCCCGAGGAGCCGGACCGTGCGGGCGATCTTGCGCGCGACGGTCTCGGGCGAGCCGACGTAGAGCGAGCCGTCGCGCACGTCGTGGGCGAACCGCCCGCGGTGGTAGGCGGGCCAGCCGCGCTCGCGGCCGATCCGGTTGTTCATCGCCGCGAAGTGCTCGTAGACCTCCTCCTGCGCCTGCTCGTCGGTGTCGGCGACGTGGCCGGGGGAGTGCACGCCGACCGGCAGCACCGGGTTCCCGAGCTCCTCGACCGCGCGGTGGTAGAGGTCCACGTAGGGCCGGAACCGCTCGGGCTCGCCGCCGATGATCGCGAGCATGAGGCCGAGCCCGTGCCGCGCGGTCCGGACGACCGACTCGGGCGACCCGCCCACGCCGACCCACGTGCGGAGCCGACCGCTCTCGGTCTTGGGCCAGACCTCCTGGTCGGCGAGCCCGGCACGGGTCGTGCCCGACCACGTGACGGGCCCCTCGTCGAGCAGGTGGACGAACAGGTCGAGCTTCTCCTCGAACAGCACCTCGTAGTCGGCGAGGTCGTAGCCGAACAGCGGGAACGACTCGATGAACGACCCGCGCCCCAGGATGACCTCCGCCCGCCCGCCGGACAGCGCGTCGAGCGTCGAGAACCGCTCGAAGACGCGCACCGGGTCGTCGGAGCTGAGCACGGTCACCGCGGACCCGAGCCGGATGCGCGACGTCCGGGTCGCGATCCCCGCGAGCACGACCTCCGGCGCGCTGATCGCGAAGTCCGCGCGGTGGTGCTCGCCCACGCCGAAGAAGTCGACCCCGACCTGGTCCGCGAGCACCGCCTCCTCGACGACGTCGCGGATCGTCCGCGCACCGCTGAGCAGCGCGCCGTCCGGGCCGGCGGTCACGTCGCCGAACGTGTCGAGGCCCAGCTCGACGGCGGCCGGGTCGGCAGGGGCGTGCGCGGGTGCGGTCGGGGAGGTCGTGTCGTCGGTCATCGTCTGCTCCTGCGGTCGGGCGACCGTCGGGGGACCGGTGGGGCTCACCGGCGGCGCGGTCGTGCGCCGTCTCAACGGTGCCCGGCCGCAGGATCTTCCGCGACCGGGCACGCTCGCGTGCCTCCGCCCCCGCGCACGACGACGGCCACCGCCCCGCGCACGACGACGGCCGCCGTCCCGGGCGGGACGACGGCCGTCGGACGGGGCGCCGGCGGGCGGCGCGGGGACGTCAGTACGTCGAGGTCACGGCGCCGTTCGCGACGAGCGCGGCGATCGCGACGATGTAGATGATCGTCCCGATGGCGCCCAGCACCGTGAAGATGATGCTGAGGATGAGGCCCCACTTGGCGAGCTGGTTGTCGAAGCCCGCCTCCTTGCTCTTCTTGCGCGCGATCGCGCTGACGACGATGCCCGCGATGGCGAAGACGAACGCGAGCACGAAACCCACGATGCCCAGGGTCTTGCCCGGGTCCTCGATCGGGGCGGCGTAGCCGGCGGGAGCCTGGGGGGCGGCGGGGTACTGCTGGGCCATGGTTCTTCTGCTTTCTGGGTGGGCCGACGAGGCCGGGTCCTGGGGAGGCGCGGACGGGCCGTCCGCGCGTCTGCGGGGCTC
Source organism: Cellulosimicrobium sp. NPDC030954 (assembly GCF_055571305.1). Lineage (NCBI taxonomy): Bacteria > Bacillati > Actinomycetota > Actinomycetes > Micrococcales > Promicromonosporaceae > Cellulosimicrobium > Cellulosimicrobium sp. NPDC030954. The sequence continues at coordinate 52,038 of NZ_JBVIFN010000014.1, read as the reverse complement.
ATTGTGGGCCATGTCGTGTGTGTCTGAACAGGGGGAGTTCTCCCCGATGTCCGTGAAAACGGGACAAAAGGTATGGGTGCGACGCCTCACCCCAGGGTCGGGTCGCTCGGGGCGTAGAGGCGGACCGCGCCGGGCCGCATGGTGAGGCGCACGGTGATCGGCCCGGCGTCGGCGACCGCGTCGAGCGTGAGCGTCTCGCCGTCGTGCGCGAGCACCACGGGCGGCGACCCGGCCGCCTCGGGCGAGGCCCCGCCGTCGGACGCGGACGGGTTGTCCGGGCCGATCACCGCGCCCCCGCCGGGGAACCGCAGCTCGAGCGTCGGGACGGTCGTCGCGTCGACGACGAGGTGCCGGCGCACGCCGGGCACCCGCCGTGCGATCCGTGTCCCGGTGTCGCCCGCCGCGACCTCGAGGAAGGTGCGCAGCCGGCTCGCGCGCCGCTCGGCGCGGGCCGTGCGGACGTCGAGCACGCCGTCGTCGAGGCGGCGGCGCTCGACCGGGGCGAGGCTCTGCGGGAAGTAGCGGTTGACGCCCGCGAAGAGCGACCAGTACTCGCCCTCGTGCCCGTCCACCTCCATCCGCACGCGGTGGGCCCGCCGCAGGACCCGCGCCGCGGCGAGCACCGCCGCCGGCCACTTGCCGAGGCGGTGCTCGTGCTTCTCGCGCTCCGTGACGAGCTCCGGGTAGACGCCGGCGGAGAACGTGTTGAGCACGGTCCGGTCGTCGTGGCCGTCGACCTCGAGGTCCGCGACGTCGATCGTCACGCCCGAGCCCGTGCGGACCGCCGCGGCCGTCGCGCTCGTCGACGTGAGGTCGGCGGCCCGCGCGAAGTGGTTGAGCGTGCCGCCGGGGAAGACGGCGAGCGGGAGGTCGTGCGCGCGGGCCGCCGCCGCGGCCGTGGAGACGGTCCCGTCGCCGCCGCTGATGCCGAGCGCCCGGACGCCCCGGCCGGCCGCCTCGTCGAAGAGGCGCCGCAGGTCGTCGCCCTCGCCGAGCACGTGCACCTCGGCGCGCGGCAGGCCTTGGCGCAGCGCGACGAGCGGGTCCTCCTTGAGCAGGCGGCCCGACCCGGCCGCCGGGTTGACGACGACGAACAGCCCCACCCCGTCGTCGAGCGCGGGGACGACGGCGGGCGGCCCGGCAGGGACGTCGGGGCCGCGCTCGGCCCGACCGGGCACGAGCGCACGCCCCACGAGGGCAACCCCCGCCCCGAGCGCGGCGCCCGCGGCGACGTCGGAGAACCAGTGCGAGCCGGTGTGGAGGCGCGAGTACATGACCGCGCCGGCGAGCGGCGCGAGGGCCAGGCCCAGCGCGGGCCGCACGGTCGCGACCCCCGTGACGAACGCGGCTGCCGACGCCGAGTGCCCGGACGGGAACGACGGCGACGTCGGCGGGTCGGCGAGCCGGCGCCACAGCGGGAGCGGCTCGAGCGAGGGGCGCTCGCCGCCGAACACGGTCTTGCCGACGACGTTGGCCAGGAGGCTCGAGACGAGCAGCGAGCCGTAGCCGCGCAGCGCCGCCTCGCGCCCGCGCGGGCCCGTCGCGGCGATGCCGAGTGCGGCCCCGGCCCACAGGACGCTGTGGTCGGCCGCGGCGGACAGCCGCGAGAGCGCGGCGTCGGCGCGGGGCCCGAGCGCGCGACGGTTGGTCCAGCCGTTGACCGCGCGATCGAGCCGGGCGACCCGGGGGAACGCCTCGTGCGGCTTGACGATCCCGGTGACGCGCGGCATCCCGCCATCGTAGGAAGCGACGCGACGGACCGCGCGGCGGCGGCCGGGCCGCGAGATCGACCTCCCCGTCACGAGATCGACCCTCCGAAGGTCGATCTCGACCGTGCGGGTCGATCTCGCGTGGAGAGGGGGCGGGGTCAGACCCCAGCGCGGCTCGTCTCGCCGCGGAGCACGTCGATGTGGGCCTGCAGCCGCTCGAGCGCGACGGCGACGCCCTCGCCCGCGTCGTGCGCGAGGTCCGTCGCGTACCGGAGCTGCGCGGACGCCGCGTCGAGGGCGACCTGGGCGTCGGCCAGCGCGACGGCGGCCCGGCCGTCGGCGGCCTCGTCGCCGTCGGACGCGCGGTCGAGCGCGGAGCGGGCCTCGTCCGTCGCCGCCTGGACCGACTCGACGGCGTCGAGCACGTCGTTGCGGAGCACGGGGTGGAGGGCGGGGAGCTGGGCGTGGACGCGGTCCAGGTCGTCGCCGATCGTCTCGGTCTGGACCTGCGCGTCGGCGATGAGCTGCTGGACCTCGGCGGCGGTCGCCGTGGCGCACATCGGGAGCATCATGGCCAGCGCGAGCAGGCTCGCCGCGGCGAACCGGGCAGACGTGCGCGTGCGCTGCGGCGTCGTGGGCTCGCTCGTCCTCGCTGACATGGCACCCAGTCTCCCGGTCGAACCTGAGAAGAGCCAGGGAATCGTGGGCGAATTCATGGAGATTTCGCACACAGCGCACGTGGGTGACACGTCGCCGACGTCCGGAGCGGGCACCGTCCCGCCGGACGAGGGTCAGACGCGGACGAGGCGGCGGCGTCGGGCGGCGGCCAGACGGGCCCCGATCAGCCCGTGCCGCGGGCTGAACAGGTACGCGAGCGCGAACGCCACGCCCAGCGCGACGACGACCGTCCCGCCCGACGCGGTGTCGAGGTAGTAGCTGACGTAGATGCCCACGACCCCGCACACCGCCGCGACGAGCGGCGAGATCCACAGCATCCGCGAGAAGCGGTCGGTGAGGAGGTACGCCGTCGCGCCGGGCGTGATGAGCAGCGCGACGACGAGGACCACGCCGACGGCCTGGAGGGCGACGACGACCGTCAGTGCGAGCAGGCCGAGCAGCAGCGCGCCGAGCCGTCGCGGCGAGAGCCCGATCGCGTGCGCGTGCGTCGGGTCGAACGCGTAGAGCGTGAGGTCGCGCCGCTTGAGCACGACGACCGCGAGCGTCACCGCGCCCAGCGCGAGCACCTGGAGCAGGTCCGCGCGCGACACCCCGAGCAGGTTGCCGAAGAGGATGTGGTTGAGGTCCGTCTGGCTCGGCGTCACGGAGATGAGGACGAGGCCGAGCGCGAACAGCGTCGTGAACACGACCCCGATGGCCGCGTCCTCCTTCACGCGGCTCGTGTCGCGGACCGCGCCGATGAGCAGGACCGCGAGCAGGCCGAACACCAGCGCGCCGAGCGCGAACGGCGCCCCCACGACGTACGCGAGCACGACGCCGGGCAGCACGGCGTGCGAGACGGCGTCGCCCATGAGGGACCAGCCCACGAGCACGAGCCAGCACGACAGCACGCCGCACACGATCCCGGCGGTGACCGTGACGGCGAGCGCGGTGCGCAGGAACTCGAACGACAGCGGCTCGAGCAGGGTGGCGAGGAGGTCGGTCACGGCGCCACCTCCACGCCGAACGCGAGCGCGAGGTTCTCGGGCCGCAGGACCTCGTCCGGCGTCGAGTGCAGCAGGACGCGCTGCTGGAGCAGCACCGCCTCGTCCGCGAGCTCGGGCAGGGCGCGCAGGTCGTGGGTCGAGACGAGCACGGTCGCGCCACCCGCCGCGAGCTCGCGCAGCAGCGCGGTGATCGTGGCCTCGGTGCGCTTGTCGACGCCGGCGAACGGCTCGTCGAGCAGGAGGACGGTCGCGCCCTGCGCGAGCCCGCGTGCGACGAACGCGCGCTTGCGCTGCCCGCCCGAGAGCGCGCCGATCTGCCGGTCCGCGAGGTCGGTCAGCTCGACTCGCTCCAGCGCGCGCGCGACCGCCTCCCGGTCGGCGGGGCGCGTGCGGCGCGTGAAGCCCTGGTAGCCGTAGCGGCCCGTCATGACGACGTCGCGCACGCTCAGCGGGAACGCCCAGTCGACGTCCTCGCTCTGCGGCACGTACCCCACCGCCTGGGCGCGCCGGGCGCGCGCGGGGGGTGCGCCGTCGACCAGGACGGTGCCGCGGTCCGGCCGGACCATGCCCATGACCGCCTTGAACAGCGTCGACTTGCCCGAGCCGTTCATGCCGACGAGCCCGCACACCGTCCCGCGCCCGCTCGACGCCCCGAGCGCGAGCGTCGCGCCGTCGAGCGCGAGGACGTCGCCGTAGTGGACGGTGAGGTCGCGCACGTCGATCGCGGGCGTGCCCGACGGCGCGCGCCCGCCCCCGCTCACGCGTCACCGCCCGCGGTGGTGCCGGTGAGGCCCGCGACGATGGTCTCGGTGTCGTGGCGCAGGAGGTCGAGATAGGTCGGCACGGGGCCGTCCGGCGCGGAGAGGGAGTCGACGTAGAGCATCCCGCCGAACGCCGCGCCGGACTCGCGCGCGACCTGCTGCATCGCGTCGTCGGAGACGGTGGACTCGCAGAACACGGCGGGGACGTCGTGCCGCTCCACGAACTCGATCGCGCCGACGACCGACTGCGGCGTCGCCTGCTGCTCGGCGTTGACCGCCCACAGGTACTTCTCCGCCAGCCCGGCGTCGCGCGCGAGGTAGGGGAACGCGCCCTCGCACGACACGAGCGCGCGGTGGCCCTCGGGCAGCGCGTCGAGCGCCGTCGTGAGCTCGTCGTGCACCGCGGCGAGCTCGGCCGAGTAGGCTGCGGCGTTCGCCGCGTAGTCGTCCGCGTGCGCCGGGTCGAGCTCGGCGAACGCGTCGGCCATGTTCTGCACGTAGAGCCGGCCGTTCACCGGCGACATCCACGCGTGCGGGTTGTCCTTGCCCTGGTAGGCCTCGGCCGTGTCGTCGCCGAGGGCGATGGGTTCGACGCCCTCGCTCACGACGACGTGCGGCACGTCCAGCCCCTCGACGAACCGCCCGAACCACGCCTCGAGCCCCATGCCGTTGTCGAGGATCAGGTCCGCGTCGGCGGCCCTGCGGAGGTCGCCCGGCGTCGGCTCGTAGCCGTGGATCTCCGCGCCCACCTTGGTGATCGACTCGACGCGCAGGTGGTCGCCCGCGACGTTCTGCGCCATGTCCGCCAGGACGGTGAACGTCGTGAGGACGACCGGCCGCCCGTCGTCGGCGTCGGCCTCGCCCCCCGCGTCCGTCCCGGCGGAGCACCCGGCGAGCGCGAGCGCGGTCACCCCGATCGCGACGGCCGCGCGAGCGCGGGATCTTCCGGTGACCCGGGAAGCAAAGTTCGGCACGCCGAAAAATCTAGTCCGCACACCCGGCGTCCGCAACGCCCTCGCCACGAGCGCACACCATGCCTCTACGTCGACCGACCAGGGCTCTACCTCGACCGACCAGGGCTCTACCTCGGCGGGGCGGGGCGCTCGCGCGCGCCGAGGCGGCGGCTGACCTCGGTGGCGGCGCGGCCGACGGCGGCGGCGAGCTCGGCGCGGCGGGCGGGCGGGGCGTCGTCGGCCCAGAAGGTGAGGGCGATGCCGGCGACGGGGAGGCCGGTGTGGTCCACCGCCGCGTGGGCGACGGACGCGAGGCCGGGGGTGACCTCGCCGTCTTCCTCGGCCCAGCCGCGCCGGCGGACGCCGCGCAGGACCTCGCGCAGCGCGCCGAGGGACTGCGGCCCGACGCCGGTGCGGTCGGCGAACGCGGCCGCGCTGGGGAAGAGGGCGCGGACCTGGGCGGCGGGCAGGCCCGCGAGGACGGCGCGACCGCTCGCGGTGAGGTGGGCGGGGAGGCGGACGTCGACGTCGGTCACGAGCGTGGGGCGGCGCGGCGCTCGCTGCTCGACGAGGTAGAGCACCTCGCGCCCGTTGAGGACGGCGAGGTGGGCGCTCTCGCCGGTCGACTCGACGAGGCGCGCGACGACGGGCCGGGCGAGGCGGGCGATCGGCGCCTGGCGCGCGTACGCGGAGCCGAGCGCGAGCGACGCCGTCCCGAGCCCGTAGCGGTGCTCCTCGGGCAGGTGCGTCACGAACCCCTCGTCGACGAGGACGGACAGCAGGTGGTAGACGGTCGACCGGGGGAGCCCGAGGCCCTGTGCGACGGCGGCCGCGGGCGACGGGCCGGCCTGCGCGGCGAGGTAGGTGAGCACGCGGACGGCCTGGCGCGCGGCGGGGACGTCGCTCGGCATGGAGACCACCGTAGGGCCGTGGCACGATCGAGGCGTGACGACCCTGCCCGACGACCAGCGCCTGCGCGACCTCGCGCGGCTGCGGCGCGTGCGGGACCGGATCGACCGCGAGTACGCGCGGCCGCTCGACGTCGCAGCGCTGGCGCGAGGCGTGCACGTCTCGGCCGGGCACCTGAGCCGCGAGTTCAGGGCCGCGTACGGGGAGTCGGTGTACGCGTACCTCATGACGCGGCGCATCGAGCGGGCGAAGGCGCTGCTGCGTCGTGGCGACCTGAGCGTCACGGACGTGTGCTTCGCCGTGGGGTGCTCGTCGCTGGGGACCTTCAGCACGCGGTTCACCGAGCTCGTGGGCGTGCCGCCGAGCGTCTACCGGCGCCGCGCGGCGGAGGCCGACGCCGGGTCCCCCGTGCCCGTGGAGTCTCGGACGGCCGCGGCAGCCGCGTCGCCCGGGATCGGGGCCGGCACCCCGACCGACGCCGGGCGGGCGCGTCCGGGCGGGACCGGCACCGTCCCCGGCGCGGAGCGGCTCGACGGGATGCCGGCGTGTGTCGCGCGGCGCGTCACGCGACCGGTCAGGAATCGAGAAGCGCGGGTGGGGCGGCGGTCCTAGCGTCGTTCTCATGAACCTCACCATCAACGCCAGCTTCCTGCCCCAGACCGACCCCGACGCCTCGTTGGCGTTCTACCGCGACGTCCTCGGCTTCGAGGTCCGCAACGACGTCGGCTACGAGGGGATGCGGTGGATCACGGTGGGCCCGGCCGACCAGCCGGACACGGCGATCGTGCTGCACCCGCCGGCCGTGACGCCCGGCCTGAGCGACGACGACAAGCGCGCGCTCCTGGAGATCGTCGCGAAGGGCGCCTACTTCGGGGTGAACCTCGCGACGGCGGACGTCGACTCGACCTTCGCGCAGATCGAGGCCGCGGGGGCGGAGGTCGTGCAGGAGCCGATCGACCAGTCCTACGGCGTGCGCGACTGCGCGTTCCGCGACCCGGCCGGCAACGAGATCCGCATCCAGCAGCGCCCCTGAGCGACCGTCCCTCTCGGCGCACGGCCGTCGACGGGACACCCGCTGCGGGCGCCGTCAGACGCGGCCGCTCGCTCCCGCGGCCTCGAGGTCGAAGGTGAGCGCGAGCGGGCCGAGCTCGGCCGCGACCTGCGAGAACTCCGCGACGAGCGGGGGAATCGGCCCGGCGCGCCGGACGAGGCCCCAGCGCAGCACGGGACGCTCGTCGAGCGGCACGTAGGCCACGTCGGACCGCTCCAGGTAGCGGATGCCCTGCGCGCACGCGACCGCGACGCCGTCGCCGGACATGACCCGCCACAGCACCTCCTCGCGCGTCGGGGTGGTGCCGCCGCGGTCGGGCTCGCTGCGGGGGACGGGGCTGACGGCGTCCTCCCAGTAGTCGGGGACGGGCAGGCCGGACGGGAGCACGTTCTCGTCGGCCAGCTCCGCGACGGACACCGACGAGCGCGTGGCCAGCGGGTGCGTCCGCCCGACGGCGAGCACGATCGGCTCGGTGAACGTCACCGGGCCGACCGCGAGGTCCTTCTCCTCGACGGGCAGCCAGAGGAGCGCGACGTCGACCTCGCCGTCGCGCAGGAGGCGGAAGGGCTCGTCGATGCGGACCTCACGCATGCGCAGGTCGACGTGCGGGTTGCGGGCGCGGAACAGCGCGGTCACGGGCGCGAGCTCCTGCCACAGCGGCCCCATGACGCCGAACGTCAGGGTCTCGCGCGCGGACCGTGCGGTGCTCGCGGCGGACTCGACGCCCTCGAGGATCCGGCGGTACCCGGCCTCGAGGTCGGCCCGCAGCTGCTCCCCGAGGGGCGTGAGCGCGACGCGCCGGCTGGTGCGCTCGAAGAGCGGGGCGCCGATGCGGCGCTCCTGCTTGGCGATCGCCTGGCTCACCCGGGGCGCCGACACGTGCAGGCGCTCCGCCGTGCGCCCGAAGTGCAGCTCCTCGGCGAGCGTCAGGAAGATCTCGATGTCGCGCAGCTCCACCCGACGATCGTCGCGTTCGTTAACCCCCGGCGCAAGCACCGTTGCCGGATCGGCCGTTGTTCGCCCGCGCGGGCGGCCCGAGCCTGGAAGGGCACGGCGAGAGGCGCCGGGCGGGACGGAGAGGAGACGACCATGGCCGTCGTCAGGACGCACCGGTACACGGTGGAGACGGGCCGGCTGGCCCAGATGCTCGAGCAGCGCAGCGCGCTGATCCAGGGGCTGCGTGCGGCGAACCCCGCCTTCACGGCCGCGACGCTCGTCCGGCTCGAGGACGGGACGTACCTCGACATCTGGCGCTGGGACTCGGCCGCCGCGATGCAGACCGCGGCGCAGGCCGCGCGCGACGTCCCGCTCGTCGGGGCGACGCTCGGCCTCACGACGGACCACGAGGCGCTCGACGGCGAGGTGCTCGACGAGCGGTGAGGACCTCCGTCGTCCCCGGCCGGCCCCCGGGGGACGACGCGGCACCGACGACGCAGCACCACGACGCACCACGGACCGGCCCGACGGGCGGGGCCGACCACGAGGACGAAGGAGACGACGATGAGCACCGAAGGACGCACGACGAACGGCGCGGGGCGCGCCCCGGGCACGCCGGGACGGTTCTCGCGCTGGATGCAGCGACGCTCGAACGCGCGGCTCGTCCGCAAGGTCCGGGGCGGCAGGGCGACGTTCATGGGGATGGACGTCCTCGTGCTGCACACCCTGGGCCGCCGCAGCGGGGTGCCGCGCGAGACGCCGCTCATGTGGTTGCCGGACGAGGGCGACGCCGTCCTCGTGGTCGCGTCCGGGGGCGGGAGCCGCAACCCGGACTGGCACGCGAACCTCACGGCCCGCCCCGACGACGTCGCGATCGAGCTGCCCGGGCGGGCGCCCGTCCCTGCAGTGCCGCACGAGCTCGCGGGCGCGGACCGGGAGCGCGCGTGGCAGCGCGTCGCCACGGAGCAGCCGCGGATCGCGAAGTACCAGAGCAAGGCCGAGCGCCAGTACCCGCTCGTGCGGCTCACGCCGCGATGAACCGCGCCCGCGTGGCCGGTCTGGCACAGGACGGCCGCGCGCCTGACACCGGAAGGCCGCGCGCCGCGGCAGGATCCGCGCGCCGGACCGACCCGTTCTCGGGCAGACTTTCACCGGACTGCCGAGGTCGGCCGGTCGGCGCCGTCGACCGGCCGGTCGACCGGGTCGGCGGTGGCCGCGCGACGAGGCTCGACGACGAGGAGACACGATGAGCACGGCAACGACGACGGGAACGCAGGCCGCGACGCCACAGGACCCCGACGCGCACGACGTCATCCGGGTCCAGGGGGCGCGGTCGAACAACCTCCAGGACGTGAGCGTCGAGATCCCCAAGCGGCGCCTCACGGTGTTCACGGGGGTCTCGGGGTCCGGCAAGAGCTCGCTCGTGTTCGACACGGTCGCGGCCGAGTCGCAGCGCCTCATCAACGAGACGTACCCGGCGTTCCTGCAGGGCTTCATGCCCACGCTGGACCGGCCCGACGTCGACGTGCTGGAGGGCCTGACGACGGCGATCGTCGTCGACCAGGAGCGCCTCGGCGCGAACCCGCGCTCCACGGTCGGGACGGTGACCGACGCGAACGCGATCCTGCGGGTCCTGTTCAGCCGGTTCGGGGAGCCGCAGATCGGCCCGCCGCCCGCGTTCTCCTTCAACGTCCCCGCGCGCAAGGCGAGCGGCATCATGACGTCGGCCACGGGCGAGAAGACGATCGTGCGCAACGCGATCTACCACGGCGGCATGTGCCCGCGGTGCGAGGGGCGCGGCTCCGTCTCCGACCTCGACCTCACGGAGATCTTCGACGACTCGAAGTCGCTGCTCGACGGCGCGATCAAGGTCCCGGGGTACACCGCGGACGGGTGGATGGTGCGGGGGTTCGCCGAGTCCGGGTTCTTCCCGGGCGACAGGCCCATCCGCGAGTTCACCGAGCGGCAGATGCAGGACTTCCTCTACAAGGAGCCCACCAAGATCAAGGCGATGGGGATCAACGTCACCTACGAGGGCCTGATCCCCAAGATCCAGAAGTCGATGTTCTCCAAGGACGTCGACTCGCTCCAGCCGCACGTCCGGGCGTTCGTCGAGCGGGCGGCGACGTTCGCGCCGTGCCCCGACTGCGGGGGCACGCGCCTGTCGGAGTCGGCGCGCTCGTCGAAGATTCGCGGCGTGAACATCGCCGACCTGTGCGCGATGCAGATCACCGACCTCGCCGCGTGGATCGGGGACCTCAGGAACGACCCGGCCGCCGCGAGCATGGCGCCGGTGGTCGACGCGCTCGGCGAGAACCTCGCGTCGTTCGTCGAGCTCGGGCTGGGCTACCTCAGCCTCGACCGACCGTCGGGCACGCTGTCCGGGGGCGAGTCGCAGCGCATCAAGATGCTGCGCCACCTCGGGTCGTCGCTCACGGACGTCACGTACGTCTTCGACGAGCCCACCATCGGCCTGCACCCGCACGACATCGACCGCATGAACGGCCTCCTGCTGCAGCTGCGGGACAAGGGCAACACGGTCCTCGTCGTCGAGCACAAGCCGGAGACGATCGTCATCGCCGACCACGTCGTCGACCTCGGCCCGGGCGCGGGCACGGCCGGCGGGCACGTGACGTTCGAGGGCACGGTCGAGGGGCTGCGCGCGAGCGACACCGTGACCGGCCGCCACCTCGACGACCGGGCGACGCTCAAGGACGAGGTGCGCTCGCCGTCGGGTGCGCTGGAGATCCGTGGCGCGGACGCGCACAACCTGCAGGACGTGGACGTCGACATCCCGCTCGGGGTGCTCGTCGTCCTGACCGGGGTGGCCGGGTCGGGCAAGAGCTCGCTCGTCGAGGGGTCGGTGTCGCGGCGCGAGGGCGTCGTCACGATCGACCAGAGCGCGGTGCGAGGCTCGCGCCGCAGCAACCCCGCCACCTACACGGGCCTGCTGGAGCCGATCCGCAAGGCGTTCGCCAAGGCCAACGGCGTCAAGCCCGCCCTGTTCAGCGCGAACTCCGAGGGCGCGTGCCCCGAGTGCAAGGGCGCGGGCGTCATCTACACCGAGCTCGGCTTCATGGAGACCGTCTCGACCCCCTGCGAGGACTGCGGCGGCCGCCGGTTCCAGGCCGCGGTGCTCGACTACACGCTCGGCGGGCTGAACATCGCCGACGTGCTCGACCTCCCGGTCTCGAAGGCCCGCGAGTTCTTCTCGTCGGGCGAGGCCAAGGTCCCCGCGGCGAAGGCGATCCTCGAGCGGCTCGACGACGTCGGCCTCGGGTACGTGAGCCTCGGCCAGCCGCTCACGACGCTGTCCGGCGGCGAGCGCCAGCGCCTCAAGCTCGCGACGCACCTGGGCGACAAGGGCGGCGTCATCGTCCTCGACGAGCCGACGACCGGCCTGCACCTCGCCGACGTGCAGAACCTCCTCGGCCTGCTCGACCGGATCGTCGACTCGGGCAAGTCCGTCATCGTCATCGAGCACCACCAGGCGGTCATGGCGCACGCGGACTGGATCGTCGACCTCGGCCCGGGCGCCGGCCACGACGGCGGCCGCGTCGTCTTCGAGGGCACCCCGGCCGACCTCGTGGCGGCCAGGTCCACCCTCACGGGCGAGCACCTCGCGGCCTACGTGGGCTCCTGACCCGACATGGACGGAGCAGGCGCGCCCCGGGACGACGGACGCACGCCGTCGGGCGCGCTCACCAGGACGCTGGAGTGGCGCGGCCGACGCGTCGCGTGGGACCGACTGGGGTCCGGCCCGCCGCTCGTGATGCTGCACGGGACGCCGTGGTCGTCATGGCTCTGGCGCCCGTACGCGGAGGCGCTGTCGTCGAGCTTCACGGTCTACCTGTGGGACATGCCCGGCTACGGCGCCTCCTCGAAGGACCCCGAGCACGACGTCGACCTCGGCACGCAGGGCCTGCTCTTCGCCGAACTCCTGCAGACGTGGGGGCTGGACGCGCCGCACGTCGTTGCGCACGACGTCGGCGGCGCCGTAGCCCTGCGGGCCCGCCTGCTGCACGAGGCACGGTTCGCCTCGCTCTGCCTCGTCGACGTGGTGGTGCTCTCCCCGTGGGGATCGCCCTTCTTCCGGCTCGTCCGGGACAACGCCGACGTGTTCGCCCGGGTCCCGGCCGGCGTGCACGAGGGGATCGTGGGTGCTTACGTCGCCGGCGCGAGCCACCGCGGGCTCACGGCGGCCGAGCGTGAGGCGCTCGTGGCGCCCTGGACCGGGCCGGAGGGCCAGGCCGCGTTCTATCGGCAGATCGCCCAGGCAGACGAACGCTTCACCGACGAGATCGAGCCCCTCTACGGCACGCTCACCGAGCCGGTGCACGTCGTCTGGGGCGCCGAGGACACGTGGATCCCCGTGGACCGTGCCGATCGGCTGCAGGCCGCGGTGCCCGGCTCGTCGGTCCGGCGGCTCCCCGGCGCGGGGCACCTGGTCCAGCTCGACGCCCCGGTCGCGCTGGCCGCCGAGCTCGCGGCGTGGACCTCCGCCGTCGCCGGCGGTTCGCCGGCCTGAGGAGATCCCCCGGTGGTTGTCTGGGATCCCAGACCGAACCTGCAGCGCGGGCCTGTCGGCGGCCCCGGAGCACGGTGTGTGCTGACGGCATGGCAACGACGACGCATCCCCCGATGGTCCTGGACGGGGCCTCCGGCGGTCCCGGCTCGACGACGCGCACCGTCGAGGTGGGCGCCGGACCGCTGACGATCGACGACGTGGTCGACGTCGCGCGGCACGGCGCGCGTGTCCGGCTCGCCGACGCGGCGGTCGACGCGATGGCCGCGACCCGCGCCGTCGTCGAGGGGCTCGCGGACGACGACCGCCCGCACTACGGCGTCTCGACCGGGTTCGGCGCGCTCGCCCGGAGGCACATCCCGGTCGAGCGGCGCGCGCAGCTCCAGCTCAGCCTGGTGCGCTCCCACGCCGCGGGGTCGGGGCCCGAGGTCGAGCAGGAGGTCGTGCGGGCGCTGCAGCTCCTGCGGCTCGCGACGCTCGCGACCGGGCGGACCGGGGCGCGACCCGTCGTCGCGCAGACGTACGCCGCGATGCTCGACGCGCAGGTGACGCCCGTGGTGCGCGAGTTCGGGTCGCTCGGCTGCTCGGGCGACCTCGCGCCGCTCGCGCACGTCGCGCTCGCGGCGCTCGGCGAGGGCGAGGTGCGGGACGCGACGGGAGCGCTCGTGCCTGCCGCCGACGCGCTCGCCGCCGCCGGGATCGCCCCGCTGACGCTGCGCGAGAAGGAGGGCCTCGCGCTCATCAACGGGACGGACGGCATGCTCGGCATGCTCGCGCTCGCGCTGCACGACCTGCGGTCCCTGCTCACGACGGCCGACGTCGCGGCGGCGGCGAGCGTCGAGGCGCTGCTCGGCTCGGACGCGCCGTTCGCCGCGGACCTCGTGGCGATGCGCCCGCACCCCGGCCAGGCGGCGTCGGCCGCGAACCTGCGGGCCCTGGTCGACGGCTCGCCCGTCGTCGCGAGCCATCGCACGCTCGACGCCGAGGGCCGCCCGGAGTGCACGCGCGTGCAGGACGCGTACTCGCTGCGGTGCGCGCCGCAGGTGCACGGCGCGGCGCGCGACACGCTCGACCACGCCGCCGCCGTCGCGCGTCGCGAGCTCGCGGCGGCGATCGACAACCCGGTCGTCACCGTGGACGGCCGCGTCGAGTCGAACGGGAACTTCCACGGCGCGCCGGTCGCGTACGTGCTCGACTTCCTCGCCATCGCCGCGGCCGACGTCGCGAGCATGAGCGAGCGCCGCACCGACCGGTTCCTCGACAAGGCTCGCAACGAGGGTCTGCCGCCGTTCCTCGCGGACGACCCGGGTGTCGACTCCGGGCTCATGATCGCCCAGTACACCGCGGCGGGGATCGTCTCGGAGCTCAAGCGCCTCGCCGTGCCGTCGAGCGTCGACTCGATCCCGTCGTCGGCGATGCAGGAGGACCACGTGTCCATGGGCTGGGCCGGGGCGCGCAAGCTCCGCCGCGCCGTCGACGGCCTCGGCCGCGTCCTCGCGATCGAGCTGCTCACCGCGACGCGCGCGCTCGACCTGCGCTGCGACGGCGGGTCCCTGCACCCCGCCCGGGGGACGGGCGCCGTGCGCGACCTCGTGCGCACCGTCGTCGACGGTCCCGGCCCGGACCGCTACCTGTCGCCCGACATCGAGGCCGTGACCCGCCTCGTCACGAGCGGTGCGGTGGTCGCGGCGGCGAGCGCCGCCGTCGGGCACCTGGCCTGACCTCCCGCCCGACCGACCCCGAAGGAGCGAGACGACCATGACCCACGAGCCGACCCACCGACTCGGCACCCCCGTCCCGGTCCGCGCGCCGCGCGGCACGACCCTCACCGCACGGTCGTGGCAGACCGAGGCGCCGCTGCGGATGCTCATGAACAACCTCGACCCGGAGGTCGCGGAGCGGCCCGACGACCTCGTCGTCTACGGCGGCACCGGCCGGGCGGCGCGCGACTGGCCGAGCTACCACGCGATCGTCCGCACGCTCACGACGCTCGCGGACGACGAGACGCTCCTCGTGCAGTCGGGCAAGCCGGTCGGGGTGCTGCAGACGCACGAGTGGGCGCCGCGCGTGCTGCTCGCGAACTCGAACCTCGTGGGGGACTGGGCGACGTGGCCGGAGTTCCGGCGGCTCGAGGCGATGGGCCTGACGATGTACGGGCAGATGACGGCGGGGTCGTGGATCTACATCGGCGCGCAGGGCATCCTCCAGGGCACGTACGAGACGCTCGCCGCGGTCGCCGCGAAGCGGTTCGGGGGCTCGCTCGCCGGGACGCTCACCCTCACCGGCGGGTGCGGCGGGATGGGCGGCGCGCAGCCGCTCGCGGTGACGCTCAACGGCGGCGCGTGCCTCGTGGTCGACGTCGACCGGTCGCGCCTCGACCGGCGCGTGCGCGAGCGGTACCTCGACGTCGTCGCCGACGACCTCGACGCCGCGGTCCGGCTCGTCGAGGACGCGCGGCGCGAGCGTCGGGCGCTGTCGGTCGGGGTCGAGGCGAACAGCGCGACGGTCGTGCCGGAGCTGCTGCGGCGCGGGGTCGAGGTCGACGTCGTCACGGACCAGACGTCGGCGCACGACCCGCTCTCGTACCTCCCGGTCGGGGTGCCGGTCGAGGAGTGGGCGGACTACGCGGCGGCCAAGCCCGACGAGTTCACCGACCGCGCGCGCGAGTCCATGGCCCGGCACGTCGAGGGCATGGTCGGGTTCCTCGACGCGGGTGCCGAGGTGTTCGACTACGGCAACTCGATCCGCGACGAGGCGCGTCGCGGCGGGTACGACCGGGCGTTCGACTTCCCGGGGTTCGTGCCCGCGTACATCCGGCCGCTGTTCGCGCAGGGCAAGGGCCCGTTCCGGTGGGCCGCGCTCTCGGGCGACCCGCGCGACATCGCCGCGACCGACGCCGCCGTGCTCGACCTGTTCGACGACGACCACCTCCACCGCTGGATCCGCGCCGCCCAGGAGCGGGTCGCGTTCCAGGGCCTGCCCGCGCGCATCTGCTGGCTCGGGCACGGCGAGCGCGACCGCGCGGGGCTGGCCTTCAACGACCTCGTGGCGTCGGGTGCGGTGCGCGCGCCGGTCGTCATCGGCCGCGACCACCTCGACGCCGGGTCGGTCGCGTCCCCGTACCGCGAGACGGAGGCCATGGCCGACGGCTCCGACGCGATCGCCGACTGGCCGCTGCTCAACGCGCTGACGGCCGCGTCGTCGGGCGCGACGTGGGTGTCGATCCACCACGGCGGCGGCGTCGGCATGGGCCGCTCGATCCACGCGGGCCAGGTGTCCGTCGCGGACGGCACGCCGCTCGCCGCGGCCAAGCTCGCGCGCGTGCTCTCGAACGACCCGGGCCTCGGCGTGCTGCGCCACGTCGACGCGGGCTACGACGACGCGATGGCCACGGCCGAGCGGAACGGCCTCCGCGTCCCGACGCGGGAGTCCTGATGGCCCACCCCCCGGTGCCGAACCCGGGGTCGTTCCCCACGGAGGGCACGTCCTGGGGAGAGACCCTGGGTTCGGCGTCGTCTGGGCGGACCGTCGGCCCCGGTTCGGCGAGTGGGTCGACGCTCCTCACCGGGATCGGCGAGCTGACGACCAACGTGCCCGGCGGGGCCGGCACGGGTGACGGCGACCCGACCGGGTTGGTGACCGACGCCGTCGTGCTGCTCGACGGCGGCCGCGTCGCCTGGGCGGGGCCGGCGCGGGAGGCGCGCGACGCCGTCGGGCGCGCGCTGGGCGGCCGCGAGCCCGACGTCACCGTCGACGTGGGCGGGCGCGCGGTGATCCCCGGGTTCGTCGACTCCCACACGCACCTCGTGTTCGCGGGCGACCGCGCCGCCGAGTTCGAGGCGCGCATGGCCGGGCGCCCGTACGAGGCGGGAGGCATCCGGTCGACCGTCGCGGCGACGCGCGCGGCGTCCGACGACGACCTGCGCGCAGGCCTCGCGCGGCACCTCGACGAGGCGGCCCGGCAGGGCACGACCACGGTCGAGGTGAAGAGCGGCTACGGCCTCACGGTCGCCGACGAGGAGCGGTCCGTGCGGCTCGCGCGCGAGGTCACGCCGGAGGTCACGTTCCTCGGGGCGCACGTCGTGCCGCCCGAGTACGCGGGTCGGGCAGACGCGTACGTCGACCTCGTGTGCGGCGACATGCTCGCCGCGTGCGCCCCGCACGCGCGGTGGGTCGACGTGTTCTGCGAGACGGGCGCGTTCACGCCCGAGCAGTCGCGTCGCGTCCTCGAGGCGGGCGCGGCGGCGGGCCTCGGCGTACGCGTGCACGCGAACCAGCTCGCGCCGGGGGAGGGTGTGCGCCTCGCCGTCGCGCTCGGCGCCGCCGCGGTGGACCACTGCACGTACCTCACCGACGCCGACGTCGCGGCGCTCGGGGGCTCGTGGTCGGGGGCCGCCGCGGACACGGCGCCCGGGAGCGGGGCGGAGTCGGGAGCGGTCGCCGGGACCGTGGCGACCCTTCTCCCCGGCGTGGAGTTCTCGACGCGCCAGCCCTACCCCGACGCGCGGCGCCTCCTCGACGCGGGCGCCGTCGTCGCGCTCGCGAGCGACTGCAACCCCGGGTCGAGCTACACGTCGTCCATGCCGCTGTGCGTCGCGCTCGCGGTCCGCGAGATGCGCATGACCGTCGCCGAGGCCGTCTGGTCCGCGACCGCGGGCGGCGCCCTCGCGCTGCGGCGGGCCGACGTCGGGCACCTCGCCCCGGGGGCGCGGGCCGACGTCGTGCTGCTCGACGCCCCGAGCCGCGTGCACCTCGCCTACCGCCCGGGCGTCCCGCTCGTCGCCGCGGTCTGGCAGAACGGCGTCCGCCTCCCGCCGAGGTAGAGCCTCCCGTCACGAGATAGAGCTCGCCGCGTCCTACGTCGCGACCGGACGCTCTACCTCGCGGAGGGCGACGCCGGCGGCGAGCTCCAGGACGCAGAGGGCGGCGAGGCGGACGGTGCGGCCGTCGGGGGCGTCGGCGGTGGCGTCGACCTCGACGACGTCGGCGGACCGCACGCGGTCGTCACGGGCCGCCGCGCGGACCAGGGCGCGGAGCTCCCACGCCGCGATGCCGCCGGGGACGCTGGCGGGGCAGCCGGGCGCGACGGAGCGGTCGCACACGTCGACGTCGACGTCGAGGTGCACCGGCCCGCCCGCGGAACCGGCGATCTCGAGCGCCGCCCGCATCACGTCCTCCGGCCCGCGCCGCCGCAGCTCGTCGACGTGCACGACCGTGATCCCGAGCTCGACCGCGCGGCGCGCGTACTCGGCGGAGTTCGCGAAGTCCGCGATCCCGACCTGCACGACCCGGCGCGGGTCGAGGCCGGCCTCGACCAGCCGCCGCACGGGCGACCCGTTCGACACGCCGTCGCGCAGGTCGTGGTGGGCGTCGAGGGTGACGAGGCCCGCGGTGGCGAGGTCGTCGCCCCACGCCCCGAGCGCCGTCGCGACGGTCACGGAGTTGTCGCCCCCGAGCGCGACGAGCAGGCGGGCGCGCTCCAATGCCGCGCGGACCGCCGCGCGCGTCCGCGCCTCGCCCTCCGCGCCGTCCGGCTCGTCGACGTCGCCGAGGTCCGCGAACGCGAGGCCCGCGAGGTCCACGGGCCCGGCACGGCCCGACGACGCTGCCCGCCCGGTCCCGGAAGGGCCCGTCGCGTCCGGCCCGGTCGCGACGGCGGGCCGGACGCGGGCGGAGGGTCCGCCGTCGGGCAGGGTGCGGTCGGGGGCGAGGGCGGGGCTGAACCGGCGCAGCGCGTCGCGCACGGCGGCGGGCGTCGCGTGCGCGCCGGTGGGGGAGAGCGACGTGCGCCAGGCGGGGACCCCGAGCAGGGCGACGTCGACATCACCCGCGGGGAGCGCGGGCCAGTCGCCGGCCCGCGGCCAGGACGGGTCGTGGGACAGGGACTGCGATGCGCTGGTCACGCCTTCGACGCTAGCGCGACCACGACATGAGGGTCGCTGTCCGCGGGATGACGACCCTCATGTCGTGCTCGGCGGGTCGGGTCAGGCGCGGGTGGCGTGCACGACCGCGACCGGGTGCGTCGCGTGGTGCAGCACCTGCTGGCTCACGGAGCCCAGGACCATCCCGCGCAGGTCGCCGCGACCGCGCGAGCCGACGACGGTCAGCGCGGCGCCCGCCGCGGCCTCCCGGATCGCGACGGACGGCTCGCGGTCCACGACGAACGTCTCGACGAGGACGTCGTCGTGCTCGGCGGTCCGCACGCGCGCGAGCGCGGCCTCGACGGTGCGCGACGCCTCGGCCCGCGCGTCGCGCTCGGCCGCGGTGTAGAACGACGGGTTCTCCTCCCACAGCGGTCCGACGGGCAGCCGCCACGCGCACACCGCGACGACGCGCGACCGGGTCCGGGCGGCCTCGTCGAGCGCGAACCGCAGCGCCGCGTCGCCGTGCACGGACCCGTCGACGCCGACCACGACGTCGGTCGTGCGCTCGGCCCGGTCCACGACCGGCGGCACGACCACGACGGGCACCGGCGAGCGCGCGGCCAGCCGGGTCCCGACGGAGCCGAAGAACATGGAGCCGACCGAGCCCAGCCCGCGCGACCCGACGACGACGAGGTCGGCGTCCTTGGCCTCGTCGAGGAGCGCCTCCGCGGGCGGGCCGGAGCGCAGCGTGGTGCGCACGGGGACCGTGGGGTCGACGTGCGCGGCACGCTCGGCGGCGGCCGACAGGATGGGCCCGGCGATCTCGCCGAGCTCCTCGACGCTCGGGTAGTAGGCGCCGCCGACGAACGGCGTCGCGACCACGGGCACGTACGCGACGTGCAGCACGCGCAGCTGCGCGTCGCGGCGGGCCGCCTCGCGCACGGCCCAGTCCAGGGCCTTGCCGCTCGTCGCGCTGCCGTCCACACCGACCAGCACGACCTGCTGCGTCGATCCGCTCACGGTTCCCACCTCGGTCCCTCGTCCCCTTCGCGGCGGGTTCCCTCCCACCGCCTGCACACCTCCTGGATACCCCCCGACCCCGGCCCCGCGCACCCCCCGACCGCCCTCGCCCGCGAGGACCCTCGGCTCCCGGTCGCGGGACGAAGGTCCCGCACCTGCGGCGCGAGCACCGCACCCGCGCGAGAATCCGCCCCCGACGGGCTACGTTGAGGGCATGGGCTCTCCCCACCCGATCCGTGTGTTCCTGCTCGACGACCACGAGGTGGTCCGGCGCGGCGTCGCCGCGCTGCTCGAGGCGGCCGGTGACATCACCGTCGTCGGCGAGGCCGGCACCGCCGCCTCCGCGCTCGCGCGCATCAAGGCGACGCGGCCCGACGTCGCGATCCTCGACGTGCGCCTGCCCGACGGCTCCGGCGTCGAGGTGTGCCGCGAGATCCGGTCCGAGCTCCCCGAGGTCGGCTGCCTCATGCTCACGTCCTTCGCCGACGACGAGGCGCTGTTCCAGGCCGTGCTCGCCGGGGCGTCGGGGTACGTGCTCAAGCAGATCCACGGCTCCGACCTCGTCGGCGCGGTCCGCACCGTCGCGGCGGGCGGGTCGCTGCTCGACCCGGCGAGCACCGCGCGCGTGCTCGAGCGCCTGCGCCACGCCGCGGACGAGACCCCCGACCGGCTCGAGGGCCTGTCCCAGCAGGAGCGCCAGATCGTCGCGCTCATCGGCGAGGGCCTGACGAACCGCGAGATCGGCAAGCGCCTCTACCTCGCGGAGAAGACGGTCAAGAACTACGTCTCGCACGTCCTCGCGACGCTCGGCCTGCAGCGGCGCACCCAGGTCGCGGTGCTCGCGACCGAGATGCGCCAGGAGGAGGCGTCGCGCCAGGGCACCCCGGGCGCGGGCGCGCCGGCAGGGGACCGGCAGCACGGTGGCCAGCCCTTCCGTCCCTGAGGGCGGCGCCGGGGCGCGGCCCGCGGGGCCCGAGGGCTCGTCGCCCGACGGACCGGGGGCCGACGGCGAAGGTCCGGGCGACCGCGTGGCGTCGGGACCTTCGGCACTCGCCGATCTGACACCGCGGCGCGACGATGTGGAGATGGACACAGTCGAGCGGACCGGGACAGGGGCACCGGTGGCGGGAGCGGGGGCCATGACGGCCGAGCGCCCCCGCGCCTCGGCAGGGCTCTCGGAGCTCACGCCGGAGGAGAGCTACGCGCTCCTCGCGACCGTCCCCGTGGGCAGGATCGTCTACACCGACCACGCGCTGCCGGCGATCCAGCCGGTGAACTTCGTCCTCGACGGGCCGGACGTCGTGTTCCGCACCGCCGAGGGCTCCAAGCTCGCGGTCGCGGCGAGCCGGGCGGTCGTCGCGTTCGAGGTGGACCAGTTCGACGCCGAGGCCCGCTCCGGGTGGTCCGTCGTGCTCGTGGGCCGCACGTTCGAGGTCACGGAACCCGTGGAGCGCGCACGGCTGCTCGCCCTCCCGCTCGTGACGTTCGTGCCGGGCGTGCGCGACCGCGTCATCAAGGTCGTCCCGCGCATCGTCACCGGGCGGCGGATACTGCGCTGACCCCTCGGCCGACCCTCGGCCGACACGGACCGAGAGGCACCGGGCCGCGTCAGACGAGCGGCACCCACCACTCGAGGCGCGTGCCGCCGTCGGGCAGCGCGGTCGCGGTGCTCGACCCGCCCAGCGCCGCCGCGCGCGCCTGCATGTTCCGCAACCCCGAGCGGCGACCGCCGGGCTGGATGCCCACGCCGTCGTCCGTCACCGTGAGGCGCGCCTCGTGCGCGGTCACGGACAGGTGCACGACGACGTGGCTCGCCTGCGCGTGCCGGGCCACGTTCGTCAGGGACTCGCCGAGCACGACGACGAGCTGGTCGGCGACCTCGGCGGGCAGGCTCGGGCCGCCGTCGGACACGCCCGCGCCCGACCCCTCGGCCGCGACCTCGACGCTCACCTCCGGGGCGAAGCCCAGGACCGTCGTCGCGGCCTCCGCCTGGGCGCGGAACCGGTCCTCGATCGACGGCGCGTCCGGGTCGGTCGCCGTGTGCAGGGCGAAGATGGTCGAGCGGATCTGCCGGATCGTCTCGTCGAGGTCGGAGACGGTCTCCTCGATGCGGGTCCGCGCGTTCGGGTCGGCGACGAGCGGCTGCACGCTCATGAGCGTCATCGCCGACGCGAACAGGCGCTGGATCACCACGTCGTGCAGGTCGCGCGCGATGCGGTCGCGGTCCTCGAGCACGCCCACCTGCTTGGCGCGCCCGTAGAGCCGCGCGTTCTCGATCGCGACACCCGCGGCCGCGGCGAGCGCGATGACGGCCGCCTCGTCCTCGGCCGTGAACTCCGTCGTGGAGTCCTCGCCGCCCGCCCCGGGCACCCGCTTGTCCGTGAGGTACAGGTTGCCGAACACCGTCTCGCGCACCCGGACCGGCACGCCGAGGAACGTGTGCATCGGCGGGTGCCCCTCGGGGAAGCCCGCCGAGCGGACGTCGTCGGCGATCTCCGGCACGCGGATGGGCTCCGGGTGGTCGATGAGCTCGCCGAGCAGCCCCTCGCCGTGCGGCCAGTGGTCGATCGCGGCGACCTCGTCGTCCGAGAGGCCCAGCGGGATGAACTGCGCGAGGCGCTCGCGGCCCGAGGCGTCGAGCACGCCCAGCGCCCCGTACCGGGCTCCGGTCAGCTCCATGGCCGCCTCGACGATGCGCCGCAGCACCTGCGGGAGGTCGAGGTCGCTCGTCACCGCCACGACGGCGTCCAGCACGCGTTGCCCGACGGCGGTCGGCAGGTCGGTCGTTCCGCTCACCCGAGCCAGTCTCCCAGACGGGAGGCCCCGGGCAGCACCCCACCTGACGTGGGGGTGTGACGTGGGCGACACCCGCGCGCTATCGTGCGTCCACATCTCGGGACGTCCGTCGCCGTCCTGCCGGTCGCTCACCGCAACCGGCCCGGCGCGAGCCGACCGAGGCCGTCGACGCAGGGGGCCGAAGGGACGCGGTGCCGCATGCCGACCACCGACCGGAGCACGGGCCCCGCCACGGCGACCGCGCTCGCCGACCTGCGCGCCGCCGTCGGGCACCTGCACCCCGACGACCCCGCCGAGCTCGTCGCCATCGCCGACGACCTGCGCGCCCTCGGCAGTCCCGCCGCGGCCGTGCCGTTCTACGAGTCAGCCGTCGAGCACGGCGTCCCCGGGGCGGTCTACCGCCTGGCGGTCGCGCACCACGAGGCGGGTGACGCCGCCGAGGCGTTCCGCTGCTTCGAGCTCGCGGGGCTCGCGGGCGACGGGCTGGGCGCGTTCATGGCCGCGCAGGTCGCGAGCGAGCGCGGGGACCTGCACGCGGCCCGCCGGTGGTACGAGCAGGCGCAGGAGGTCGAGGGCGCCTCCGTGCGGCTCGCGCAGGTGCTCGCCGAGCTGGGGGAGCAGGGCGCCGCCGCCGACCTCCTGGTCGCGACGTCGGGCGAGAGCTGGGAGGCCGCCGTCGAGCTCACGCGCAACGGCGCGCTCACGGGCGACGACGCCGTCGCGCTCCTGGAGGGCTGGGCCGAGGCGGGCGAGGCGCGCGTCGCCGCAGCGCTCGCGGACCTCTACGTCCGCGCGGGCCGCGCCCTCGACGCCGAGGACCTCCTGGAGCAGGCGGCGCTCGCGGGCGAGCCGACCGCGCGCACGAGCCTCGGCGTCCTGCGGCTGCGGGCCGGCCGGGTCGCCGAGGCGATGACGCTGTGGAGCGAGGCCGCCGCCCAGGGCGACCCCCAGGCGGCGGAGCTGCTCGCCCGCTTCGGCTGACATCGGGGGCCACGCGGGTGGGGACAGAAAGGCGCCCGGCGGGCGACCCGCTCCGTCGAGCGTCGGTCGCCCTGCCGGGCGCGAGGGGCGGGACGTGCGGGTGGTCTCCCCACCGCCCGCACGTCCCTCTTCCCCCGGGAGCGACTCCCTGCAGCGACGGCCTCAGAATCGTCGCGCGGTATCGGTCGCCCCGTAGGCCCGCCGCACACGGCGGGCTGTCGTGACCGTCAGACCAGCCAGGGGTTGCGCTGGACGAACGGGATCTTCTTCCACGTCCGGCCGAGGCCGAGCACGCTGCCCGCCCCGAGGAGCGTGAGCGCGATGATCGTCAGGGCCATCGTGATGTGGTCGTCGATGATCGGGTTGGTCACGAGCGGGAGCTCGGCCAGGTACATGAGCAGGAGCAGGAGCGTGCCGCTCACCGCGGCGACCCGCATGCCGATGCCCAGGATGAGCGCGAGCCCGATGCCGAGCAGGCCGACCATGAACAGCACGTCGATGAACGCGTTGCCGGCGAGGCCGCCGAAGAAGCCCGAGAACGTGCCCTCGAGGTTCGACAGGAAGCCGGTGGTCGGGCTGTTCCCGTTGATCCACGACCGCTCGGCCGGGGTCGCGAACCCGAGCCCGAACGTCTTGTCGAGGAAGGCCCAGAGGAAGTAGAAGCCGACCACGATCCGCAGGACGCCGAGGACGACCTGGGTGTGCCGCGGAGCGCGCTCCGCGAGGCTGGTGGTCTCCGGCTCGTTGCCCTCGACCGTGGGGAGCGGTGTGTTGGCGTTCCGCTCGATCGTCCCCTTCATCACTGTCCCCTCTCATCGACCCGGCCGGTGCGGTCGGGCTCCTGAGACCAAGCAAACCCCTGTGAAGGAAGGGTGGACGTCAGGCAAAGGTCGTCGCCCACGGGGACCTAGGTCACCGGTGCGCGCTCGCCCGGCCCTGCGGCGGGGCCGCTCAGGAGCCGGTGGACTCCTCGAGGTCGGCGCGGAGCTCGTCGACGCGCGTGCGCAGGCTCTCGAGCGCGTCGCGGACGGCGGCGTCGGCGCCGGAGAGGGAGTCCGCGACCGCGTCGAGCTCGGTGGAGGCGTCCTCGAGCGCGGTCTCCGCGTCGGCGAGCCGCTGCTCGGCCTCGGCGCGGGTGTCCTCGGTGGCCGCGGCCGCCTCGTCCGCCGCGGCGCGCGCCTCGTCCGCCGCCTCCTGCGCGGCCGCGACGGCGTCCTCGGCACGCGTGCGGGCGTCGCCGGACAGCGACCCCAGGTCGTCGGTGAGCGACCGGACGTCGTCGCCGATCGTCTCCGCCTGCGACCGGGCGTCGTCGAGGAACTGCTGCACCTGGTCGCCGGAGAGGGTGAACTCCGGCACGCTCACCGAGCCGTCCTCCGCGCACCCGGCGAGCGCGAGGGTCGCCACGACGGCCGCGCCGAGCGCGAGCGAGCGTGACGTTGACCTGCGGTGACGCGTGGGTGAACTCATGCCGGCATTCTCCCCCTCGAACATGAGACGGGGGTGAGAGCCTCGTGGAGGCGGTGTACGGTAGGCGGACGAGGGCACTGTGGCGTGCAGCACACCGACCGGCGGGCGCGCGCACCCGTGACGTCGGGCGCGACGACGCGCTGAACCGGCGTGCGGGACCGCAGGTCCGTGGCAGGGCACGAAGCACGGGAGTGAGCGGTGAGCACCACGGCGGAGCACGAGGGCGCGACGGACGACGTGCCCGACGCGACTGAGCCTGCGGCGCCCGCACCCGCCCCGACGCCGACCTTCGCGCGGCGGGCCCGCAGCGTCTCCCACGTCCTCATCTCCTCGGCGCTCGCGATCACGCTCGCCGCGGCGCTCGCCGGGAGCGTCGAGCCCCGGCCGGGCGCGTCGTTCTTCTCCGCAGAGGCCACGACCGCGACGCAGGTCTCGGCGCTGTCGAGCACGCTCGGTGCCGGGCTCGACGAGGACCAGCAGCTCGACGGCGCGATCGAGGTCCTCGCCACGGCGAACGCGCTCGCGGACGGGGAGGTCACCGCCCCGGTCGAGCAGGCGCGCGCGGAGCTCGGCATGCTCCTCGCCACGTACCTCGCCCAGCAGGACGCCGCGCGCCGCGTGCCCGTCCAGGTCGTCCCCGACGGCGGGCTCGACCTCGACGAGTCCCTCGACGACGCCGAGGTCCCCGCGCTGCCGGAGCCGCTCGACCCGGGCACGGGAACGGACGACCCCGCGCTCCCCGGCACGGACGACCAGGGGACGACGCCCTCCGGGCGCCCCGCGCAGCAGCCGGCGTCCGTGGACGCCGCGGGCGACGCGGACGTGGTGCGCACGTCCGCCACCCGCACCGCCCCGTCCCCGAGCCCGACGAGCAGCCCCGACCCGAGCGCGTCCCCGAGCCCGAGCGGGTCGCCGAGCCCGTCTCCGTCGGGCGACGCGCCGACGGGGCCGACGGGCCCAGGCTCCACCGGCGGCACGACGTCGCCCGGCGACCGGACGCTCCCCGAGGACGCCGTGCCGGCTCCCGACGGCGTCGCGCCGGGTGAGCTCGACGGCAGCTCGGACGACTTCGCCGACCCGTCGCCTGACAGCGGTGACGGCGAGCACGGAGAGGACGACGACCACGCTCACGGCGACGTGACGCTCGAGGACGTCGTCGTCTCGGCGACCCACCTCGCGGACCTGCTCGGCACCGACTTCTCCCCGGTCGGCGTCGTCCCCGCGGCCGGCGTCACGGCGCTCGCGGGCACGACCCTCGCGGAGCGCCTCGCCGAGGTGGTCGAGCGGTACGCGGGCTCGACGGCGCAGTACCAGAACGGACGGATCCCGCCCGAGGCGCTGTGCGCGCTCGACTTCGCGCCGGGCAAGACGCTGCGCTGCGACGCGGCGGAGCAGCTCGAGGCGCTCGCGGCGGAGTTCCAGAAGGAGTTCGGGTACGCGCTCAAGATCACCGACGCGTACCGCCCCTACGACGACCAGGTGCGGCTCAAGGCCATCAAGCCCTACCTCGCCGCGGTCCCCGGGACGTCCCAGCACGGCTGGGGCCTGGCGATCGACATCGGCGGCAACGTCCCGTCCGGGACGTCGCGCGAGTACGTGTGGCTGCGCACGCACGGCCCGGACTACGGCTGGGACAACCCCGCCTGGGCGCGGCCGAACGGGTCCAAGCCCGAGCCGTGGCACTTCGAGTTCTTCGCCGCGGGCAAGATGCCGACGCGCTACACGCCCTCCGAGGGCACGTCGCCGACGACGCCGCAGAAGCCGTCGACCCCGACCCTGCCGCCCGCGCCGAAGCCCACCCCGACCCCGCCGACCGAGCCCACGACGCCGACCGAGCCCACCGAGCCGACGACGCCGACCGAGCCGGAGGAGCCCGCGAAGGTCGCCGTGCCGGCCGGTCTCGTCGGCACGACGCAGGCCCAGGCCGCGGCCGCGCTCGCGAACGCAGGGTTCAAGGTCAGCGTGACGACGCAGGAGGACGCCGCCGCGGCGGGCACCGTGATCGCGGTCAACCCGGGTTCGGGCACCGAGCTCGCGAAGGGGAGCACGGTGACGATCGTCGTCTCGACCGGCCCCGCGGTCGTCGAGCCGGAGCCCGAGCCGACGCCGGATCCCGAACCGACGCCGGACCCCGAGCCCACGGACCCCGCGCCGACGCAGGACCCGACCGTCGCGCCGACGTCGGCGCCCACCGAGGAGCCTGCCGCGGACGCGACGGAGACGACCGCACCCTGACGCGCGACCGCCGAGCCCACCAGACCTGTGGTCCGGTCGCCCGCCCGTGCCGCGCACCTTGCGGGGTAATTCCCGTGCGCCGTGCGCGGCGACCGCGTAGCCTCGTCGACGATGTGATCCTCACCTGCCCCGACCGCTCCGTCCCGTCGAGCCCGTCGTCGTGGCCCCCGCGCCGTCCCGGCGCGTGCGCGTGCCGCCCGGGCACCCTGGTAGGTGATCACCCATGGCCCGTTCCACCCCTGTCCTGCGTGCGTCCGACGTCCGCGTGTCGTTCGCAGGGCGTCCCGTCCTGCGCGGCGTCGACCTCGCCGTCGACCCCGGCCACCGCACGGGTTTCGTCGGCGAGAACGGCGTCGGCAAGTCCACCCTGCTGCGCGTGCTCGCGGGCACGCTCGCGCCCGACGACGGGGCGGTGACCCGGCCCGACGACCTCGGGTTCCTGCACCAGGAGTTCCCGTACCCGCCCTCGACGACCGTGCGTGCGGTCGTCGACGACGCGCTCGCGCGCGTCCGGGCGATCGAGCGCGAGCTCGAGGAGGCGGCGCTCGCTCTCGCGGGTCCGGCCGGCTCGGTGACTGCCGGGTCGCCTGTCGAGGGGCCCGTCGGAGGCGCCGACGAGGCGTACGCGCGCGCCCTCGCCCGGGCCGAGCTCGCGGACGTGTGGGACGCCGACGCCCGGGCCGCACGCACGCTCGCGGGCCTGGGGCTCGACGTCGACGGCGTCGCCGGCCGCGCCGTGGGCTCGCTCTCGGGCGGGCAGCGCACGCGCCTCGGGCTCGCCGCGCTCCTCGTGCGGCAGCCGGGCGCCCTGCTGCTCGACGAGCCGACGAACCACCTCGACGACGACGCGGCCGAGTTCCTCGCGGCGGCGCTGCGCGCGCTCCCGGGCGCCGTCGTGCTCGCGAGCCACGACCGGGTCTTCCTCGACGAGGTGTGCACGGAGATCCTCGACCTGGACCCGGTGGCCGAGCCGCTGCGGGGCCCCGCGAACGGCGGCCCGCGCCCCGGCGGGGGCGCCGCCACGCTGTACGGCGGCACGTACAGCGACTACCTGGACGCCAAGCGCGTCGAGCGCGCGCGCTGGGAGCAGCGGTTCGAGGCCGAGCAGGCGGAGCTCGCCGAGCTGCGCCGGTCCGTGGCGGTCACCGCGCGCGACGTCTCGAAGAACCGCGAGCGCGGCAACCAGGCGAAGATCCTCTACGACTTCAAGGGGGAGCGCGTCCAGAGCCAGGTGTCGCGGCGCGTGCGCAACGCGCAGCAGCGCCTCGACGCCCTGGAGCGCGACCAGGTGCGCAAGCCCCCGCCGCCGTTGCGCTTCGCCCCGCCGGACGGCGGTGGCGCGGCGACCCTCGGCGGCGGCGACGTCGTCGCGTGGGCGCGGGGCGTCGTCGTGCACCGACCGGCGGGCACGGGCGCACCCGGCGAGCGCGCCGACCGGCTCGACATGACGGCGTCGGGCGTGCCCTCGATCGAGGTCGCGCGCGGCACGCGGCTGCTCGTCACGGGCGCCAACGGTGCGGGGAAGTCGACGCTGCTGCACGTCCTCGCGGGCGACCTCGTGCCCGACGCGGGCACGGTCGGACGGGCGCGGGGGGTGCGCGTCGGCCTGCTGGAGCAGGACGTCCACCTGCACGACGACGACCGCACCCCGCGCGAGCTCCTCGCCCTCGCGCAGGGCTGGGACCCGGCCGACCGGGCGGGTGCGCGCGAGGCCGCCGTGGACGCGCACGGGCTGCTCGCGCCGCGCGACCTCGGGCGTCCGCTCGCGGAGCTGTCGGTGGGCCAGCGACGGCGCGTCGTGCTCGCCATGCTCGTCACGCAGGCGCCGGACGTGCTGCTCCTCGACGAGCCGACGAACCACGTGTCGCTCACCCTCGCCGGGGAGCTCATGGCGGCCGTCGAGGAGTGGCCGGGCGCCGTCGTCGTCGCGTCGCACGACCGGTGGCTGCGGCAGCGCTGGACGGGCGACGTCGTGCACCTCGCGTGAGCCCCGCACCTGTCGGCGCCCCGGCGTCCCGGACCCGTGGGGCGCCGACAACTCTCAAGGTCTGGACGCCGGGGGTGTCTAGGGTCGGGGGGTGGATGTCGAGGAGGCCGGTGCGGTGCCGCCGGACAACGCGTGGAAGCAGGTCGTCGCGTCGCTCGCGGACGCGGGACGGCTGGGGGTGCTCGCGCGCGTCGTGACGGAGCGACCGGCGGAGGCCGTGCTCTCGACCGACGAGCGGCGGCGGCTCGCACCGCTCCTCGCGGCCGGGGTGGTCGTGCGCGACGAGACCGGGTTCCTGCGTGCCGCGCCGGAGCGGTTCGCGGCGCTGCTCGCGTCGGTCCCCACGCCTCGCCCGACGGGCCACGAGCGGTTCCTCGTCGACGGCCGCCTGCTGCGCTCGCCCAAGCGGCAGCGGGACCGCGAGCTCGTCGTGCGGTACCTGGCGGCGCAGGTGCTGCCGCTGGAGGAGCCCGTCACCGAGCTCACGCTGACCAAGCGGCTCGCGGCCCGCGCGGCGGACCCCGTGTCGCTGCGGCGCGCGATGGTCGACGCCGGCCTCGTGCACCGCACGCGCGACGGCGCGGAGTACTGGCGCACGGTCGTCACGGAGTTCGACGACGTCTGACGTGCGGGAGCCCGGGTCGCACGGCGGGGTGGGCGTCGGACGCGGCGGTTAGTGTCGGTGCCATGAGCAGCGAGCGCGCCCTGGCGGCGCTGGAGGCGTCGGGCATCGACTACACCGTCACGCGGCACGGCCGGGTGGGGTCGCTCGAGGAGGCCGCCGCGGCCCGTGGCGTGGACCCGTCGCGCGTCCTCAAGACGATCGTCGTGCGGCGCGCGGAGGACGACTACCTGTTCGTGCTCGTCCCCGGCGACCGCCAGATCTCGTGGCCCAAGCTGCGCTCGCTCCTCGGGGTCTCGCGCCTGTCGATGCCGGACAAGGAGGTCGCGCGCGACGTCACGGGCTACGAGCGCGGCACGATCACCCCGTTCGGCTCGATGCACCCGTGGCCCGTGGTCGCGGACGTCCGGGTCGTGGCCGGGCCGGGGGAGGGCGACGACGTCGACGTCGCGGGCGACGCCGACGGGCAGGGCACGGGGTCCGACGCCGCGGCGCGTCTCGTCTCGATCGGCGGGGGCGCGCACGGCGTCGCCGCGACGGTGGACGGGCAGGCGCTCGTCGGCGCGCTGGGCGCGCAGGTCGCGGACGTCACCGAGCCCCTGTAGGGCGTCCGACCGGCCGCGGCGCGGCGGTTGTGTGGGTTCGGAGAAAGGTCGAGGACCACCCCCGCGGGGGCTGGTGCGCGCAGCGCGTCGGGTGCAGACTCGTCCTGCTCCGGTCACGGTCGTCCGGCGCGGCCCGTCGCCCGACGGCGGCGCGCACGACCGGACGGAGCCTCGCGGGGGCGCGCGGGGAACAGGCCGCCACCACCGGACGTTGTCCGGAGGGGCGGCCGACAGCACGCAGGACGACTCGAGAGAGACGGTGAGCGGGAACCGTGGACACAGGCAGCGCGATCGACCGGACGAGCGGGATCGTCTACGCCCCGGCGGACGGCGGCGTGGTCGTGACGATGTGGGGAGAGATCGACGCGGCGCTGCGCGACCGCGCGAGCGAGGCGATGTCCTACGTGCTGGACACGCGAGGTCGCGTCGTGGTCGACGTCGCCGACGTGACCTTCATCGACTCGTCGGGCATCGCGTTCATCATCCAGCTCTACATGCTCGGTGAGGAGGACGGTCGGGACGTGGTGCTCCGCGACCCGTCGACCAGCATCGTCGAGCTGCTCGACATGATCGGCATGGGTGGCCGCATCCCCGTGGAGCGCAGCGGCGCGACGACCGGCCCCATCGAGGTCGTCGGAGCGGTCTGACTCAGGCCGAGCCGTACGGCGGGTCGTCGTCGCGGGGCGGCGGCGCGTCCTGGGTGCCGGGACGGCCGGAGCCGTGCGGCGGGTTCTGCACCGGGAGCTTCTGGCGCAGCGCCGCCCAGTAGAGCCCGGTGAGCATGCCGCCGACGACGGCGATCGGCACGAGCGCGTCCTTGAACCACAGCGCGGAACAGGCCAGGAGCGCCCCGTACACCATCGGGACCGCGAGGTCGAGCGTGCGTCGGTCCATGGGTCCTCCGTCGGTGGGGCGCCCGTGCGGGCGCCGTGTCGCTCGACCCTACCGGTGAGCGCGTCCGCGTCCCGGTGCCCCGCCGCAGGTCGGACCGCACCGCCGTCGGTCCTTCGGCCTGTGGGACGTGGTCGGTACGGTGCGGTCATGCGCATCCTGCACACGTCCGACTGGCACCTCGGGCGCACGCTGCACGGGGTCGACCTGCTGGAGCACCAGGCCGCGCACCTCGACCACCTCGTCGAGCTGACCCGCACGGAGGACGTCGACGCCGTCGTCGTGGCGGGTGACGTGTACGACCGCGCCATCCCGCCGGTCGACGCGGTCTCGCTCCTGTCCGACACCCTGACGCGGCTCGCGGAGCACGCGCACGTCGTCGTCACGCCGGGGAACCACGACTCCGCGGTCCGGCTCGGGTTCGGGGACCGCGTGATGCGCCCGGGCGTGCACCTGCGCGCGCGGCTGTCCGACGTCGGGACGCCCGTCGTCCTCGCGCCGCACCCCGGGCCGCGGGGGCGGGCGGCCGAGGGCGACGCCCCGCTGCTGGTCTACGCGCTGCCGTACCTCGACCCGGACACGGCGCGCCACGCCCTGGCCGAGGACGACGACGCCGGGCACGGGCGCCCCGACCGGAGCGTCGGTGGCGCCGCGCGGAGGCCACTCGCCCGGTCGCACGAGGCCGTCATGGCCGCGGCGATGCGGCGCGTGGGGGCCGACCTCGCCCGCCGCCGCGTGCAGCACCCGGCCGCCCGGGCCGTCGTCGTCGGCCACGCGTTCGTGGTCGGCGGGCTCGCGTCGGAGTCCGAGCGGGACATCCGCGTGGGCGGCGTCGACGCCGTGCCCGCGGCCGCGTTCGGGGGCTGGGGGGTCGACTACGTCGCGCTCGGGCACCTCCATGGGCCGCAGCGCGTGACCGTGCCCGACGTTTCACGTGAAACCGCAGGTCACGGCAGCCGGTCGGCGACGGTCGCGCGCTACTCGGGATCTCCGCTCGCGTTCTCCTTCTCGGAGCTGCACCAGCGCAAGTCCACGGCGCTCGTCGACCTGGACCGGCTGGCGGGTGCCACCGGCGGCGACCCGGACGCGGCGGTCGACCTCGTCCCCGCGCCCGTGCCGCGGCGGCTCGCCGAGGTCACGGGGACGCTCGACGACCTGCTCGGGGAGGCGGGCGAGCCGCACGTGGACGACTGGCTGCGCGTCGTCGTGACGGACGCGGTGCGCCCCGCGGAGCTCTACGCGCGCGTCCGGGGACGCTTCCCGCACGCGCTCCAGGTGACCCACCGCCCGCCGCGCCCCGCCGAGCGGGAGGTCGTGACCGCCGTCGGGCCGGGGCGGGACCCGCTCGACGTCGCGCGGGACTTCGTCGAGCACGTCGCGGGCCACGCGCCGAGCGACGCGGAGGTCGCCGTGCTGCGCGAGGCGTTCGAGCTCGCGCTGGCGGAGGAGCGGAGCGCCTGATGCACCTGCACTCGTTGACCTTCCAGGCGATCGGGCCGTTCGCGGGCCTCCACCACGTCGACCTCGCGTCCCTCGGCGCGTCCGGGATCTACCTCCTCGACGGGCCCACGGGCGCGGGCAAGTCGACGGTCATCGACGCGATCGTCTTCGCGCTGTACGGCAAGGTCGCCTCCGAGGCCGCGAGCGACGACCGCCTCCGTTCGGCGTTCGCGGCGCCCGACGTCGAGTCGTTCGTCGACCTCGTGCTGGAGGTCCCGTCGGGCGTGTACCGCGTGCGCCGGACGCCCGAGTACCGCCGGCCCAAGAAGCGCGGCACCGGCACGACGACCCAGCAGGCCTCGGTGCGGCTCTGGCGGCTGGCGGGCGTCCCGTCCCCGGAAGCCTTCGCAGGGGTCGACGGCCCGCCGGGCGAGCTGCTCTCGGCGCGGCTCGACGAGGCCGGGGAGGAGATCCGCCGGATCGTCGGGCTCGACCGGCGCCAGCTCGTGCAGACCGTCGTGCTGCCGCAGGGCGAGTTCGCGACGTTCCTGCGCGCGAAGCCCGAGGACCGGGCCGTGCTGCTGCAGAAGGTCTTCGGCACCGAGCTCTACCACCGCGCGGCGGTGCGGCTCGCCGAGCTCGCGCGCACGGCGCGGGCACGGTCGGACGGCGCGCGACAGGGCGTGCGCGGCGCGGTCGAGCGGTTCACCGGGGCGGCGGGGCTCGTGCCCGACGACGCCCGGCGCCTGCGCGAGGCCGCGCAGGACGACGCGCGGCTGCGGCGGGCCGACGAGGCCGACCTCGCCCGGGCCGTGGCGGACCTGGCGCGGACCGAGGCGGACGGGTCCGCGAGCGTCGACGCCGCGGAAGCCGCGGGAGCCGCGCACGCCGCGGACACCGCGGACACCGCGGACACCGCGGACACCGCGGACACCGCTTTGTCGTCCCCGTCCGCGCTCGACGACGGACGGGTCGCGGACGGGGAGTCCCTCCTGCCCGCGGCGGCGAACGGGGAGACGGTGGCCCCGGCCCCGGCCCCGGCCCCGGCCCCGGCCCCGGCCCCGGCCGCGGGCGTGCACGCGCTCGCCCTCGCGCGGGTCGCGGGGCTGGAGGCTGAGGCGGAGGCGCTGGCCGAGCGCGAGCTCGCGACCAACGCGACGCTCGTCGCGGCTCGCGACCGGCTCGACGCCGAGCGGGCGCTCGCCGACGCGGTGGAGCGCGTCGCGCGGTTGCGCGTCGAGGAGGCGCGGCTCGCGGAGGAGGAACCACGGGTCGCCGACGACCGACGTCGCGTCGACGCCGCGACCCAGGCCGCCGTCGTCGCCCCCGCGGCGCAGGGCCTCGTCCGCGCGGAGCAGCTCCTCACCGCCGCGCACGACCGGCTCGCGCTCGCCCGGACGGGCGCGCCCGCGACCCTCGCCGACGCCGACCCGACGACGCTCGAGGCGCTGCGCGCCGACGTCGCGACGGCTGGGGTGCGTGTGACCCGGCTGCTCCCCGTGGGTGCCTCGCTCCCGGCCCGGGACCAGGAGGTCGCGGACGGACGCAAGGACGTCGTGCAGGCCGCCGAGGAGCGAGCGCGCACGCTCGACGAGCTCGCCGCGCGGCCGGCGCACCGCGAGGAGCTGCGCCTGCGGCTGACGTCGCTCGCGGAGAGGGCCGGGACGCTCGGTGCCCTGCAGGAGCAGGCGCTGCGTGCACGTGCGGTCGAGGAGGCGGCCCGACAGGCGGCGGCGCTCGCGGGGGAGGAGGAGGCGGCCCGGGCCGCGCGGACGCGAGCCGCGA
This sequence comes from Cellulosimicrobium sp. NPDC030954, assembly GCF_055571305.1. Lineage (NCBI taxonomy): Bacteria > Bacillati > Actinomycetota > Actinomycetes > Micrococcales > Promicromonosporaceae > Cellulosimicrobium > Cellulosimicrobium sp. NPDC030954. The sequence continues at coordinate 17,834 of NZ_JBVIFN010000014.1, read as the reverse complement.
CGGTCGCGCGCGCCGCCGTCGAGCAGGAGGCGCGGGTCCGAGCGGCCCGCATCGCCGGCCTCGCGGGCGAGCTCGCCGCGGGCCTCGTCGAGGAGTCACCGTGCCCGGTGTGCGGCGGGACGGACCACCCGGCCCCGGCACCGCTCGCGGACGACCACCCCACGGCGCAGGACGTCGAGGACGCGGAGCGCGGCCGGGCCGAGGCGGAGCAGGCGCTGCACGACGCCTCCGCCCGCGCGGGGGTGCTCGCGGAGCGGCTGACGGCGCGCCGTCGGGACGCCGAGGGGCTGACGCCGCACGAGGCGGCGGAGCGGGTCGCGGAGGTCGACGCGCTCGTCGCGGGCGCGCGAGCGGCGGCCTGCGAGCGCGCGGACGCGGAGCGGGAGCTCGACGCCCTCGACGCCGGCACGGCCGCGCTCCAGGAGCGTGCCGCCGCGCTCGCGGAGGGGATCGCCGGCACGACGGCCCGCCTCGAGGAGCTCGAGGCGGCGCTCGACACCGACCGGGCGGAGATCCGCGCGGAGGTCGCTGCGGCCGGACCGCTGGTGGAGCTGGCCGACCTGCCCGACGCCCTCGCCGACGAGGGCGGGACCCGCAACCCGGTCGCCGTGCTCGCCGCGGCGCTCGAGGAGAGGCTCCGCACGATCGACGCCCTCGCCGACGCGAGCGCCGCGGTCGCCGCCGCGGCACGGGCCGTCGAGGAGCGCACGGCCGAGCTGAGCGCGATCGTCGACCGGTCGGGGTTCGCGGACGCCGCGGACGCCCTCGCCGCCGTGCTCGACGAGCCGGACCGGCGGGCGCTCGCGCGCCGCGTCGCCGAGCACGAGGCGGCGTGCGCCGCCACGGCCGCGGCGCTCGCCGACCCCGCCCTCACGGACCTCGCCGCGGACCTCTCCGCGGACGCAGAGCCCGACGTCGCCGCGGCGCGGGCGGCCGTCGCGGAGGCCGAGGCGACGGCCCGGGCCGCGGGTCGTCGGCACGAGCTCGTCGCCCGTCAGGCACAGGCTGCGCGCGTCGCCGCGGAGGGGATCGGGACGGCGGCGGACGACTGGGCCCGGGCACGGGCCGCCGCCGAGCCGGTCGCGCGCATGGCCGCGCTGGCGTCCGGCTCCGGGGACAACGCCCACGCGCTCACCCTCGCGACGTTCGTCCTCGTCCAGCGGTTCGAGGACGTCGTCGCCGCCGCGAACGAGCGCCTCGCCGAGATGTCGTCGGGCCGGTACGAGCTCGTGCGCAGCGAGACGCGCGAGGACGTGCGCGCGCACAAGCGCGGGCTCGCGATGAAGGTCCTCGACCACGTCACCGAGCGCGAGCGCGACCCGCGCACGTTGTCGGGCGGCGAGACGTTCTACGTGTCCCTGTGCCTGGCCCTGGGTCTCGCGGACGTCGTCACGGCGGAGGCGGGCGGCGTCGAGCTCGGGACGCTCTTCGTCGACGAGGGGTTCGGCAGCCTGGACCCCGAGACGCTCGAGGCCGTCCTCGCCGCCCTCGGGCGGCTCCGGGCGGGCGGGCGCGTCGTCGGCGTCGTGTCCCACGTGGAGGCGCTCAAGCAGTCCATCGCGGAACGCATCGAGGTGCGGCGCGTGCCCGGAGGCGGGAGCACGCTCACCGTGCGAGCGTGAGGACGGCGGTGCCGGCCCGGGACGCCGGCCGGGGACGCCGAGGGCACGACGTCGGCCGGGGACGCCGAGGGCACGACGTCGGCCGGCCGCGCCGACGACCGGTCGACGCTGCCGGGTGCAACGGACCGCCCACGGGCGGCGAGGGGTGGTGCGGATGGCAGGACCGACCGGGCGCGACGGCGCGGTGACCCCGCGCGCCGCCCGGCTGCGGCGGCGCTGGGACCGCGAGGCGGGCGCCTACGACCGCGGCATGGCCGTCGCCGAGCGCCGCTTCTTCCCGGACGTCCGTCCCCGGGCGTGCGGGCTCGCGACGGGCGAGACGCTGGAGATCGCTATCGGCACGGGCCTCAACCTCGTGCACTACCCCGCGCACGTGCTCGACGGCCGTCTGGTGGGTGTCGAGTGGAGCCCGGGGATGCTCGCGCTCGCGCGGCGCCGGGCGGCGGAGCAGGGGATCGACGCTGACCTCCGGCTGGGTGACGCGCAGCGGCTCGACCTGCCCGACGACGCCTACGACACCGTGGTCTGCACGTTCTCGCTCTGCGCGATCCCCGACCACCGTGCCGCGCTCGCGGAGATGCTCCGCGTGCTGCGGCCCGGCGGCCTGCTCGTCCTCGCCGACCACGTCGAGTCGACGTCGTGGTCGCTCCGCGCGCTCCAGGCGACGGCCGACGTCGTGAGCGTCCCGCTCGCCGGGGAGCACTTCCGCCGCCGCCCGTTGCGCTGGGTGCTCGACGCGGGGCTCACCGTCGAGCGGCACGAGCGCACGCGGGCGGGCGTCATCGAGTGGTTCGCGGCGCGCAGACCCGGTCCACGAGCTCCGTGACCGCCGCGCGCACGGGGTGTGGCGGCGCGCCGCCGTCGAGCGCGAGCGCCGCACGGTCGAAGGCCGCGGAGAGCAGGAGCGTCAGCGCGTCGAGGCGGTCGTCGTGCGCGACGTCGTCCCCGACGCGCGGCGACGTCGGCAGGTTCCTCCCCGCGCGCTGAGAGCCGCCGTCGCGCCCCCGGCCGGTGCGGGCTTCGTCGTCGGTCGCGGCGCCGTCGGGCGTGTCGTCGGGCGCGGTGATGTGGGGAGCGGGGTCGTCGGGTGCGGTGACGTGGGGAGCGGCGTCGTCGGGCGGGGTGTCGATCGCGGCGGCGAGCCCGACGCGCAGCGTGCGACGGGCGTGGCGCGCGTCGAGCGCGTCGGCCTCGGCGGCGCCGAGCACGGCCGGGGCGTCGACGAGCAGCAGGCGCGTCCGGCCGGGGACCGCCATCGCGTCGAGGTAGGCCCGCGCGCCCTCGACGAGCATCCCGCGGGCGTTGGGTGCGTCGGGTGCGTCGGGTGACTCGGGGACCCCGGGCGCTCCGGGCGCGCGTCGCGAGCGGGGGCCGGGGGGTGCGTCGCTCGTGCGAGGTGCCGTCCGGGTGTCGCCCGCGGCCGCGGTCTCGTGCGCGCTGCCGAGCGGGCCGGTCCGCGCCTCGATCTCGCGTGCGACGGCCTCCGCCTCGGCCTCGACGACCGCCCGGAACAGGTCTCGCTTGTCCGCGTAGTGGTGGTACAGCGCGCCGCGCGTGACGTGCGCGGCCGCGGCGATCTGCGGCGTCGACGCCTCCGCGTACCCGGGGTCGACGAACAGCTCGCGCGCCGCTGCGACGAGGGCGGTCCGGGTCGCGAGGGTGCGCTCGGCGTTGGTGCGACGGGTCTCTTGCATACCGACAGACTGTAGGTCATTCTTAGATACATACAGCCTGTTTGTTTGTTCTCTCGGGCGGCCGCCCGCCCATCACCAGGAGGAGAAGACGCGTGCGCATCACGAGCTGGTACCCGGTGATCATGACCGGAGACGTCGCGGCGACCGCGGCGTTCTACGTCGAGCACCTCGACCTCCGGCCGCTCTTCACGAGCGACTGGTACGTGCACCTGCAGTCCGTGCACGACGACGCGGTGAACCTCGCCGTGCTGGACGGCGACCACGAGACGATCCCCGAGAGCGGGCGGGGGAGGGCGAACGGGCTCCTGCTCAACCTGGAGGTCGAGGACGTCGACGCCGTCCACGACCGGTTCGTCGCGGCGCGCCTGCCGATCCTGCGCTCGCTGCGCGACGAGGCGTTCGGCCAGCGGCACTTCATCACGGCCGACCCGAACGGCGTCCTCCTCGACGTCATCACCCCGATCCCGCCGACGGGCGAGTTCGTCGAGCAGTACGAGGAGTCCGCCCTCCCGACGGCGTGAGCGGACCGGACGGGCGCGGCGGCGGGTGTCACGAACCCGGACCGCGTCCGTCCCTCCTACGGGGGCAGGGCGACGACCGACCGCGGTCGTCGCGCGTCATCACCGGGACCGTCGCGACCGCGGCGTGGTGGACCGCCGCCCGGTGCCGTCGAAGGAGAGCAGCAATGTCAGCAGCATCGTCCCCGCTCGAGCGCGAGCTGCGGCGCATGGAGGTCATCGCGCGCCGCGAGCAGCTCCGGCTCGTGGGTCGCGTCCTGCCCCGCGTGGCCGAGCGTCGCCGCTGGGCGGACGCGCCGCGACGTCAGTCCCCGACGACCGCGACCCGGTAGACGACCCCGTCGGGCGCACGTCGGCCGAGCGCCGCGCCCGAGGCCCAGCGTCGTACCCGCGGCCGAGAGCTGCGTCTGCGGCCGCGCGTCGTACCCGCCGCCGAGCGCTGCGTCTGCGGCCGAGCGCTGCACGTCCGGGTGGATCCCTCGCCCCGGAGCGCATCTCTCGGCGCCGGGGGCTCAGCCCGGTGCGCCCAGGCCGGCGAGGGTGCGCGCGCGGAGGAGCACGTCGTCGAGCATCTGCGGCGTGAGCCGCCCGGTGAACGTGTTCTGCTGGCTCACGTGGAAGCACCCCAGGAGGGTGAGGGTCGGCGCAGGGGCCGCCTGCCCGACGTCGGGCACCGCGCTCGCGGGACGTCCCGCCGCGGCGCCGGCCGGCGCGGGTTCGCGCCGGCGCAGCGTCACCTCCGCACCGTGCGCGAACCGTGGCCGGGGCCGGGGGACGTCCCAGCCCTGCTCCGCGAGCGTGGACAGGAGCGCCTGCCACCCGAAGCCACCGAGCACGACCGCGACGCGCACGGTCGCGCCGAGCAGCTCGACCTCGCGCGCGAGGTACGGCCCGCACCGGCGGCGTTCCTCGGGCGTCGGCTTGTTGTCGGGCGGGGCGCACCGCACCGGGGCGGTGACGCGGATCCCGGTGAGGCGCAGCCCGTCGTCGGCGGTCACGGACGTCGCCTGGTTGGCCAGGCCCGTGCGGTGCATGGACGCGAAGAGGAAGTCGCCGCTGCGGTCGCCCGTGAACATGCGGCCCGTGCGGTTGGCCCCGTGCGCCGCGGGCGCGAGCCCGACGACGAGGATCCCCGCGCGCTCGTCGCCGAACCCGGGCACGGGTCGGGCCCAGTAGTCGTCCTCGCGGAACGACGCGCGCTTGACGTCGGCGACGTGCTCGCGCCACGCGACGAGCCGCGGGCAGGCCCGGCACTCGACGAGGTGCGCGTCGAGCGCCGCGAGCGTCGGCGCGCCGCGCGCGCCGAGCGGATAGTCGGGTTCGTCGGGCGTCACCCACCCATTCTCCGCGCCGAGCACGACGTTGTTGTCGTTATCCGCCGGACAACGACAGCAACGTCGTGCTCGACGGCGCGTGGTGTCGTTCTCGGCGCCGGGGGAGCGCCGGGTCAGGCGCCCCGGTCGGCGAGCACCGTGGCCTCGGCGAGCGCCGCGGCGTCGGCGAGCGCCGCGGCGTCGTCGGGGACGTCGACGGCCGCCCGGTGCCCGGTCTGGTCGACGGCGCCCGCGGCAGGGGGTCCGCCGGTCGGCCCGTCGGTGGTGGTCGTGCTGCCGACCTCCGCCGCGTCCCGGGTGCCGAGGGCGTCCGCCGCGTCGTCCGGGACGGGCGCGCCGAACGTGTGCCGCAGGCCGAGCAGGACGACCCCCGCGACGACGACGACACCGAACATCACGGCGGCCATCGTCACGGGCGGCGACCCGCCGAGCAGCCCGGTCACCGGCGCGACGACCGCGCCGACGCCGAACTGGAACGCCCCGATGAGCGCCGCCGCGCTCCCGGCGCGGTGCGCGTTGCGCTCGAGCGCGATGGCGGGGACGGACGGCATGACGAAGCCCGCGGTGCCGAGCGTGAGGACGATGAGCGGGACGAGCCACGCGAGCCCGCCGCCGGCGAGCGCCGCGACGAGCAGGCCGCCCGAGAGGACGAAGCCCGCGGCGACCGCGCCCTGGAGGATGCGCTCGGGCGCCACGCGGCCCACGAGCGCGCCGTTGATCTGGCTGCCCGCGGTCACCGACACCGCGCCGACGCCGAACACGATCGCGTACTGCTGCGCGGACATGCCGAAGAAGTCCTGGAACACGAACGTCGACGCGGAGATGTAGGTGAACATCGCCGCCATGTAGAAGCCCGCAATGAGCGCGAGCCCGATGAACGACCAGTCCGTGAGGAGCGATCCGTACGAGCGCAGGGCGGCGACGGTCCCGCCCGAGCGCCGGCGCTCCGCGGGCAGGGTCTCGCGCAGGCGGAGCAGCACGAGCACGAACAGCACCGCCCCGACGACGGCAAGCGCGACGAACATGCCGCGCCACGAGCCGAGCCGCAGGAACTGGGCGCCGATGGTCGGGGCGAGGATCGGCGCGACGCCCACGACGAGCATGAGCCGCGCGATGACCTTGCCGATCTGGTAGCCCTCGAACGAGTCGCGCACGATCGCCATGGAGAGCACCATCCCGGCGGCCGCGGCGAGGCCCTGGACGAACCGCAGGCCGGTGAGCGCGGCGACGGACCCGGCGAACACGATCCCCGCGGACGCGGCGACGTACACCGCGAGGGAGACCAGCAGGGGTGCGCGGCGCCCGATCGCGTCGGAGACCGACCCGATGAGGAGCTGGCCGAGCGCGAGCCCCGCGAGGGTCGCGGTGAGCGTGAGCTGGACGCGGGACTCGGTCGTGCCGAGCTCGTCGACGATGCGCGGGAAGGCGGAGAGGTACAGGTCGATCGTCAGCGGACCGATCGCGGTGAGCGCGGAGAGGAGCAGGACGAGGCCCGCGCTGATGCGCCCGGGTCGGGCGGGAGCGGCGGGGCTCGTGGAGGGTCCGGTGCCCGGCTGGGCGGCGACAGGCGCGGTCGGCGCCGGGGTCGCGGGTGGGGTGGAGGCCATGACAGCGGCAACCGCGGGCGGGGCGCCACATGTTCCCGGACGCCGTACGCGATCGGATGCTGAGACGGCGGGCGGCCTCAGGCGGGGCCGGGAACCCCGCTGTCCCCGCCCCCGTGCCCGGCGGCTGCCAGCCCGCGCCGCGCACGGGCCTCCTCGGCGGCGTCGTCGAGCTCGACGGCGAGCGCGCGGGCCGCGTCGTGCAGGTCCGCCGCGCGATGGGCGTCCCCCGCGGCGAGCACGGCCTCCCCGAGCGCGTTGAGCGCCTCCGCCTCGACGAGTCGTGCGCGCACGCGTCGCGCCAGGTCGACCGCTGCCTCGCCCGCCGCGACCGCCTCGGCGACGGAGCCCGCGGCGAGCAGCGCGGTCGTGAGGGCGCTGCGGGCCTCGGCCTCGGCGTCGGGGTCCCCGAGCGCGACGGCGGCCCCCACCGCGGCCCGCAGCTCCGCGACGCCGGCCCCGGTCTCGCCGGAGCCCACGAGGAGTCGTCCCACGTGCACCCGGGCGCGCGTCGCGAGCCCTGCGTCGCCGAGCGACGTCGCGCTGGCGAGCGCGTCGCGGTGCTGCGCGAGCGCGCGGTCGAGGCTGCCCTCGGCCTCGGAGAGGATCGCGGCGTTGCTCGACACGATGGCGACGTTGAGGACGTCGCCCACGCGCCGCGACAGCGCGAGCGCCCGCTCGTAGCCGGCACGCGCGTCGTCGTGCCGCCTGAGGATCCGGTGCACGTCCGCGAGGTTCCCGACGGCGCGACCCTCGCTGACCGGGTCGCCCGCGGTCCGCGCACCGGCCGCCGCGTCGCGGTACGCGGTCTCGGCCTCGTCGAGGCGACCGAGCCGCTTGTACACGTTGCCGACGCGGTTGAGCGTCTGGCCGGGGCGCGGGTCGTCGCCGCGCTCGAGCGAGCGGACGAGCTGGGCGAGCGCCTCGTCGTACCGGCCCAGCCGTTCGAGCGCTCGCCCGAGGTCCCGCCCGGCCTGCGACCGTCCGGAGGGCCGCCCGTGCTCGACTGCCGCCATGTGCACCGCGACCGCGTCGTCCCAGCGGCCCGCGGAGTCGAGGTAGGGCGCGAGGAGGGCCGAGAGCTCGGTCACGACGTCGGCGAGCTCGTGCTCCGCGGCGAGCGCCGACGTCGCGACGAGCAGGTCACGGTGGGCGTCGAGCCACGCGAGCGCGACGTCGGTCGTGCGCGCGGCCGCCGCGTCCCCCGGCCCGGCCGAGTCCGACCCGGCCGAGTCCGACCCGTTCGCCCCTGGCCCGGTCGAGCCCGGCCCGGCCGTGCGCACGGGTGCGTCGTGGTGGGGCGACGTCGCGCGCACGGCGGGCCGGGCGGCGTCGAGCAGCCGGGCGGCGAGCCGCGCGACGGCGGTGGCCCGCGCGGAGAACGGGTCGTCGGACCGGGCGAGGTCGGCGGCGAGGGTGCGGACGGCGTCGGGCACGACGACCTCGCCGTGCGGCCCGTGCGTCACGAGGTGCGCGCGCTCCAGCGCGGCGAGCGTGTCGTGGCTCTCGCTCGTCGAGACGCCGAGGAGCACGGCGACCCAGGCAGCGGCGAGCGGCACCGGGACGAGGGCGAGGAGGCGCAGGGCGCGGGCGTGGTCGGCGGGGAGGCCGCGGTGCGCCGCGGCGAGCGCCGGGTGCAGGGTCGGTCCGGGCAGCTCCTCGACCCGGCGGGCGTGGTCGGCGAGCGACCAGCCGGGCCGCGCACGGACGTCGTCGGCGACGCGCACCAGCGCCGCGGGGAGGCCCCCGCACGCGCGAACCAGTCGGGTCGAGGCCTCCGGCTCCGCGGCCACGCGGTCCGCGCCGACGACCGACCCGAGGAGCGCGAGCGCGGCGTCCTCGAGTAGTGGGTCCAGGATCGTGCCGATCGCGCCGGGAAGGTCGAGCACGCGGTGCGCCGTGACCACGACGCGCGCCGTGGTCGGCAGGTGCGCGACGACGTCCGCGACCTGCGCGGCGTCGGTCGCGTCGTCGAGGACGACGGTCGTGCGACGCCCGCCGAGCGTGGTCGCGAGGCGTGCGGCGAGGGCGGGGAGGCTGCGCGCGTCCGCCGCGGGCGGCGGCGCGCCGAGCGCCTGGAGCAGCGCGTCGAGCACGACGGCGGCCGAGGACGCCGCGCCGCCCGGTTCCCCGTGCACGTCGACCTGCACGACCACGTCCGCCGGGACCTCGCGCGCGACGGCGAGCGCGACGCTCGTCGTCCCCGTCCCGGCGAGACCCGTGACGGTCACGACGCGCGGTGCGGCGCTGCCGGGCGCGTCCTCGTCCGGTGGCTCCGCGAGCACCGCGACCAGCCGGGCGACCTCGCCGTCCCGGCCGACGAGCGCACGGTCGGGCGCGACCGACCCCCGTCGCGCGACCGGCCCCCGCCGCACGGTCGGCGCCGCGGTGAGCGGTCGGTCTGCGGCGCGCGGCCCGGTGCGCGCCGCCGCGTCCACGGCGGTGCCCTGCGCGGAGGCGGCCTGCGCAGCCGTCCGGTACGCCGCGCGCCACCCGGCGGGACGCGCGTCGCCGAGGGCCTGCGCGACGTCGGCGAGGAGGTCGACGTCGAGCCGCGAGCGACCGTCCCGGAGGACGTCGTAGACGGTCACGCGGCCGGGGCGCGACTCCGCGGCGGGCACTCCCCGCGCGGTGCGGAGCGCGCCGACGCGCCGTGCGATCTCCGTGTACGAGGGGTCGCCGGCCCAGGCGCGCAGCGCCCGCAGACGGGTCGCGAGCTCGTCCACCGACCCGGCGCCCACGGGGGACGGCGGCGGGTCGAGGGGCACCGCGCCAGGCCAGCGACGGCCACCGACCGGCGCCCGACGTGACCGCGCCGCGCGCGAGGCCCCGGGCGCGGACGACCGGGTGAAGAACGCGCCCGCGCCGTTCGGGATCGTTCGGGACGCGTGCCCGGCGCCGCCCGCGCGGTCACGCTGCCCGGGGGCCGCGACGACCGCGGCGACGGACCGCGTCGGTGGCGCGGGGAGACGAAGGAGCGACGGTGGGCCTGTTCGACAAGCTCAAGGACATGTTCTCGGGGACCGCGGACCTGTACGCGAAGGAGGACGCTCCCGGGCTCACGCCCGCACAGCAGCGCGGTCTCGCGCTCGGCGCGGTCTACGCCGTCGAGGGCGTGCTGCCCATCAACGCGCTGACGGTGGAGGCGGACGCCCGCACGGCCGCGAAGCCGCTCGCGGCGGGGTGGAACGTGCGGGGCGCGGAGGACGTCGAGCGCACGTACGAGTTCCTGCTCACCCAGGGGCACCGCGGCTACTACGCGATCGCGATGCCCAAGGTCGAGGAGCTGTACTCGGGCCGGCTGAGTCGCCGTGACGCGAAGGGCGCGGCCGAGCAGCACGCCGCCCAGGCGCGGCAGGAGGCGACGGCGCGCGGCCTCGACCCCGAGCGCGCGGTCTCCTTCTACCAGGGCTGGAGCGCGTCGGCGCAGGTGGGCGGGCACGGCGAGCTCGCGGACCCGCTGCCGCCGTCGATCGCGGCGTGGGACGCGGCCCGGGTCGTGCACGTCAGCCGCCTCGCGGTCGACGCCGGGTTCGTCACGCCCGAGCGGGCGTGGGCCGCGATCGAGGAGGCCGTCGTGATGTCGCGCCCCGCGTACGCGTCGTGGGAGCAGTTCGGCGACGGGTTCCTCGCCGGGCGCGCGTTCTGGTCGGCGGGCAACCGCACCCCGATCGACCAGGACCTGCCCGACTTCAAGCGCGCGGTGCGACGACTCCTGGACACCGAGTCGTCGCCGTGGCGGACACTGTCGTACTGACGGCGGCCGACCCGCGCCCCGCGGGAGCCGAGGGATCGAACGACGGGACGGGAGGGCGGACGGTGCACCGGTCGCCGTGGTGGTGGCGCGCAGGGCTCCTGCTCGTCGTGCTCGGCGCGGTGGTCAGCCCTGGGCGTCGCGCCAGGCGACCCACTCCCGCACGAGCGCCAGGTCGTAGTCCGGCCCGCTCGTGCCGACCGTGAACAGCGTCGCGCCCGCGGCGACGAGTGCGTCCGCGGACTCCGACGGCGGCCGCGAGACGCCGACCGAGCGCTCGACGAGCGCGGCGGTGTCGCGGCCGACGGCCTCGCCGTGCTCGTCGAGGATCGCGCTCTTGCGCGCGAGCGTCTCCGCGTCGCCGAACGAGTGCCACACGTCCGCGTGCTCCGCGACGACGCGCAGGGTCTTGCGCTCGCCGCCGCCACCGACGAGGACGGGGATGTCGCGCGTCGGCGCGGGGTTCGACGCCGCCCAGCGCGCCTTGATCCGCGGCAGCGCGTCGGCGAGGTCGGCGATGCGTCCGCCCGCGGTGCCGAACTCGTACCCGAACCGGTCGTAGTCCTTCTCGAACCAGCCCGCCCCGATCCCGAGGACCAGGCGCCCGCCGCTGATGTGGTCGACCGTCCGCGCCATGTCGGCCAGGAGGTCCGGGTTGCGGTAGCTGTTGCACGTCACGAGGGCGCCGATCTCGACGCGCTCGGTCTGCTCGGCCCACGCGCCGAGCATGGTCCAGCACTCGAAGTGCTTGCCGTCGGGGTCGCCGGTCAGGGGGAAGAAGTGGTCCCAGTTGAAGATGATGTCGACGCCGAGGTCCTCCGCGCGCAGCACGGCGTCGCGGACCTGGGCGTAGTCGGCGTGCTGCGGCTGGAGCTGGACGCCGATGCGGTACGGGTGCCGGGATGAGGTCATGCCGGGCAATCTACGTCCGGGACGAGCACGCCGACACCCCGCGTCGAGCACGACCTTGCCGTCGCCACGAGCGTCAGAACGACAGCAAGGTCGTGCTCGGCACCTAGGGTGGGCGCATGAAGCGACTGGTCGGCCTGCTCGTGACGCTCGTGGTGATCGTGGCGGTCGCCGTCGTGGCGGACCGGGTCGCCGTCGGTGCCGCGGAGCGCGGCGCGGTGACGGCGTTCGAGCAGCAGGCCGACGACGTCACCGGGGCGCAGCTCGACATCTCGGGGTTCCCGTTCCTCACGCAGCTCGCGCGCGGCGAGCTGTCGCACGTCACGGGCTCCGCGGACACCGCGTCGTTCGGCGGCTACGCGATCTCCGACGTGCAGGTCGAGGCCGAGGGCGTGAGCACGTCGGAGCCGCACCGGATCGCGTCCGGGACCGCGTCGGGGGTCATCGCCGCCGAGTCGCTGCAGCAGATCGTCGCGGAGCAGACCGGCCTGGACGTGGGGATCACCGCGACCGACGACGTCCTGTCGCTGGCCTTCGACCTGCTGGGCGCGACGATCACGGTCGACGTGACGCCGCGCGTCTCCGGCCCGGCCGAGCTCGCGGTCGACGTCGTCGCGGTCCGCACGGGCCTGGGGACGGTGTCGGTCGACGACCTCCCGTCCGGGATCTCCCGCGCGCTGTCCGACCTGCGGGTCCCGCTCGACCTGCCCGACGGGGTCGCGCTCGACTCCGTCTCCGTCGTGGAGGGCGGGGTGCGCGTCGGCGTGACGGGGACCGACGTCGTCGCCGAGGACCTGGTGGCGTCGTGACCCGGCCGGGCGGGACGGGGGCGGCACGGTGAGCGAGGCGGCGATCGACGAGCGCCACGTGCGCGCGGCGCGCCTCGCCGCGCACCGCCTGCGGTCGCCCGACCTGCCCGACGTGCCGACCGCCGTCGGGCACCTCGTCGCCGTGCAGGGCCAGGAGTTCCACCCCGCGCTGTGGGGCCTCACGCGCCGGCTGCGGCCCGACGCACGGCCCGGTGCGGCCGGGGCCGCCGCGGCCTGCGACCGCGCGGAGGTGGTGCGCACGCACGTGCTGCGCCCCACCTGGCACCTCGTCCGGTCCGACGACGTCCGCTGGCTCCTCGAGCTCAGCGCGCCCCGGGTGCACCAGGCGAACGGGACGATGTACCGGCAGGTCGGGACGACCGGGCACGCCGCCGAGATCGACCTCGTCGTCGCGGCGGTCCAGGAGCGGCCCCGGACGCGTCGCGAGCTCGCGGGCCTGCTCGCCGCGCGTGGCCGCCCGCTCGAGGGCCTCGCCCTGGGCTACGTGCTCGCGCACGCCGAGCTCGACCGGCTGCTGATCAGCGGGCCCCTCGACGGGAAGCAGCAGACGTACGCCGCGTTCGACGACCGCGTCCCCGCAGGCTACGGGCCGCTCGGCGAGCGGTTCGACCGCGACGCCGCGCTCGTCGAGCTGCTGCGCCGCTACCTCGCGAGCCGCGCGTACGCGACGGTGAAGGACGTCGCGCAGTGGTCGGGCTTCACGCTCACCGACGTGCGGCACGCGCTCGACCTGCTCGGGGAGGAGGTCGTGGCGGTGCCCGGCGCGGGCGCGCTGGAGGGGGCGACCCTGTGGCGGCTCGCCGACGCCGGTCCCCGCGTGGTCGATCCCGGCCCGTTCGTCGGCGCCCTCGCGCCCGACGGCGACCCGGACCGCCCGGTCGTCGACCTGCTGCAGAGCTACGACGAGCTCCTCATGTCCTACGGCGAGACCCGTGCGGTCGTCGTGGCGGAGGGGGTCGACCTGGGCGACCGGCTCGGGTCGTTCATCCACGCGCTCGCCGTCGACGGCGTGGTCGTCGGACGGTGGCGCTGGGTCGTCGGGGCGCGGGGCGTCGTCGTCGAGCCCCAGTGGCGCCGCGCGCCCACGCCTGCGGAGACGGCGGCGTTCGACGAGCAGGTCGCCGCCGTCTCCGCGCACTGGTCCCGACCCGCTGACACCGCGCCCGCACGCCGGTAGGGTGCGGGCACCCGCAGAGCGGCGGGCCACGCAGGGGACAGGGGGAGACGATGCGCGACACCGCGCAGGACGACAGGGCACGCCCGGACGGCACCGGGGACGACGGCGGACCGGGGCGGTCGACCCGCTGGCGGGCGCCGCTGGTCGGCGGGGCGCTCGTCGTCGCGGTGCTCGGGGTCGGGGTCGCCGCGGCGCTGACCGGCCGCGCGGCGGGCACCGAGCCGAGCGACGCCGTCGGCGGTGCACCGGTCGCGGAGGCCCCCGGGGACGACCCGGCGCTCGCCGCGGAGACCCCCGCGCCGGCACCGGTCGAGACCAACGGGGTGCAGCAGTGCGGCACCTTCACCGGTACCGCGGGCACGCCGGTCCAGGTCCGCGGCGACGACGGCGAGCCGACCGAGCTCGGCGGTCTCGAGGGCTGGTGGAACGGCACCCCGGCGAGCGACGCCGGTGGGTGGCTCGACGTCGAGAAGTGGCCCCGCCAGGTGCTCGACCACCCCGCCACGGTCACCGTCGAGACGACGACCGGCACCGTCCTGGAGTCGTTCGACCGCCGTACCTGCACGGGTGTCGAGGACTGGACGGTGCCGGACCTGTCCGCGCTGCCGCCGTCGACCGTCGTCGTGCTCGACGCGGAGACGGGCGAGGTGCTCGCCGAGCACCCGGTGGAGCTCGTGACGCCCTGACCTCGCCCCGGCTCAGGGGCGGGGCGTGCCGGGGCGCGTGACGAGGTGGATCAGCACCGACGTCAGCACGATCACGCCGACGTACACCGCCATCGCGACGGGCGACGTCACGGCGAGGACCGTCAGCGCGACGTTCCCCACGAGGTGCAGCGCGACCGCGGCCGGCACCCCGCCCCGCAGGCGCTCGCTGACCAGCCAGTACGCGCTCGAGAGCGGGATCATCGCGAGCAGGAACAGCACCGCCTCGACGCTCACGAGGCCGAGCGACGACTGCCACGTCCCGGTGAGGGCGAACAGCGGCAGGTGCCAGACCGCCCACACGGCGCCGAGCACGACCGACGTCGCGAGCGGCGAGCGCCGACGCCGCAGGCGGGGCTGCGCGTAGCCGCGCCACCCGAACTCCTCCGACAGCGGCCCGGCGCACAGCGAGACGAGGGCGAACAGGAGCGGTCCGCCCGACCCGGCGACGGCCGCCGCGCCGGCCGACAGGTCCGCCGTCGGGCCGCCGAGGAACGGCACGACGAGCGCGGTCAGGACCGCGGGCGCGGCGCCGATCCCGACCGCGGCCGGGAGCCAACGCCCGGCCGCGCCCCAGCGCGCGGCCCGCGGGCTGCGGCGGCCGGCCACCCGCAGCACGAGCGCGGCCAGGCTCGGGCCGAAGCCGCCGAGCGCGAAGAGGGCGAACACGAGCGGGTCGGCGAGATCGCCGCCGAGCAGCCACGCGGCGCCCCACGACGCCCAGGACAGCCCGAACGCGAGCGTCCAGAACGCGGCGAGCCCGCCGCGGAGGGGCCGCCCGGGGGCGTCCGCGGCCAGGGAGGAGGCGTCCGGGGGCGCGGCGGGCGAGACATGCCGGGACCGTGCGGGAGCGGAGAGAGGACGTGCGCTGGTCGTCATGTCTCGATCTCACCGCTTCGTCCCGTTCCGCGGACCCCAGGCCGCCCCCGACCGAAGGTGGGGACAACCCCCCCGTCCGGCTCGCCGAGCACGGCCCTGCCCGTCGTCGAGCACGACCTGGAGGTCGTTCTGGGCCTCAGAACGACCCTCATGTCGTGTTCGGCGGGGACGGGGGGTGGCAGGGTGGGGGTGTGACGACGACCGCCGAACCCGCACGCTCCGGCAACTGGGCCGGGAACCTCACCTACTCCTCCGTCGAGGTCGTGCATCCCCGGACGCCCGAGGCACTGGCCGACGTCGTGCGGCGCTCGCCGCGCGTCAAGGCGCTCGGGTCCCGGCACTCGTTCGGGGACGTCGCGGACACGACCGGCACGCACGTCGTCCTCGACCGGTACGACGACGGCCGCCTGCCTGTCGTGGTCGACCCGGCCACGGGCGTGGCGTCGGTCGCCGCGGGGCTGCGGTACGGCGACGTGACGCGGCACGTGCAGGCGGCGGGCCGCGCGCTCGCGAACCTCGCGTCGCTCCCGCACATCTCCGTCGCGGGGTCCGTCGCGACGGCGACCCACGGCTCGGGTGACGCTGTCGGCTCGCTCGCGAGCGCCGTCGTCGGGCTGGAGCTGGTCACGGGCGACGGCGAGCGGCGCCTCCTGCGGCGCGGGGACGCGGACTTCCCGGGCGCGGTCGTCGCGCTCGGCGCGCTGGGCGTGGTGACGCGGGTCGAGCTCGAGACCGTCCCGACGTTCGACGTGCGCCAGGACGTGCACGTGAGGCTGCCGTGGGACGCGGTCACGGCGCACTACGACGAGCTCACCGCGTCGGCGTACTCGGTGAGCCTCTTCACCGACTGGGGGCCCGACGGCGTGCAGCAGGTCTGGCGCAAGTCGCGCCTCGCGCCGGGGACGGCCGGGACCGCGCGCGAGGACCTCTTCGGGGCGACGCCCGCCGCGACCATGCTGCACCCCCTGCCCGGCGTCGACCCCGTGCACTGCACGCGCCAGCTCGGCGAGCCCGGCCCGTGGAACGAGCGGCTGCCGCACTTCCGGCTCGACTTCACGCCGAGCAACGGCGCGGAGCTCCAGTCGGAGTACCTCGTGCCGCGCGCGCGGGCGCAGGAGGCGTTCGCGGCGATGCGCGACCTCGGCCCGCGCGTGACCCCGCTGCTCCAGGTCGGGGAGGTCCGTACGGTCGCGGCCGACGCGGAGCCCCTGTGGCTGAGCCCGTTCGACGGCGCGGCGGTCGGCGTCCACCTCACGTGGAAGCCCCTGCTCGACGACGTCGCGCGCGTCCTGCCCGACGTCGAGGCCGCGCTCCTCCCCCTGGGCGCCCGCCCGCACTGGGGCAAGCTCTCGCACGCGCTCGTCCACGACCCGGGCTCAGTCGCGGCGCTCTACCCGCGCTTCGACGACTTCGGCGACCTCGTCCAGCGCTACGACCCCGACGCCCGCTTCCTCGGCGGCTACGTCGAGCGTCTCCTGGCGGGCTGACGAGCCCCGGCGTCGCCGCCGAGCGGGGCGGTTCGTCACGGTTCGGCGTCGATGTTCCTGCCGGTTTGGTGAGTGGAGCGGTGCGGCCTCACACTCGTGCGCAGGTGCTGCGCACCGCCGGGTCCTCTGTTCCCCGTACGTTCCTCGGCCTCCAGGCCGGGTGCTGACGTAACACGACGGAGACGATCGGTGTCTACGCTGCCCCTGCCCGGCCCCCACCCGATCGGAGAACACCATGCGTACGACCCTGCGCAAGCTCCCCCTCGGCCTCGTCGCGCTCACCGCGACGAGCGCTCTCCTGCTCACCGCGTGCACCGACGCCTCCCAGACCGGGACGGATGGCAGCACCGCAGGATCCGACGAGACGTCGTCCGCGCCGTCGTTCGACCCCTCGACCATCGAGGTCGACGACGCGGCCGCGGCGCTGCTGCCCGAGGACGTCGCGTCCGCGGGGACGCTCGTCGTCGCCTCGAACACGGAGTACGCCCCCGCCGAGTTCATCGACGCGGACGGCACGACCCCGATCGGCTTCGACATCGACGTCATCAAGGCCGTCGGCGCGACGCTCGGCCTCGACGTCGAGGTCCAGTCGGCCGACTTCCCGGCGATCATCCCGGCGCTGGGCACCAAGTACGACGCCGGCATCTCCTCCTTCACGATCACGGAGGAGCGCATGCAGGAGGCCAACATGATCTCCTTCCTCAACGCGGGCTCCGCGTACGCGGTCGCGGCGGGCAACCCGGACGACGTCGACCCGGCGAGCCTGTGCGGCCTGACCGTCGCCGTCCAGACCGGCACCATCCAGGACGAGGACATCGCCGTGCAGAGCCAGGCGTGCACCGACGCGGGCGAGGAGAAGATCGACATCCTCCAGTACGAGTCGCAGTCCGACGCCACGACGAACGTCGCGGGCGGCAAGGCGCAGGTCCTCTACGCGGACTCGCCGGTCATCGGCTACGCGGTCGAGCAGACCGGCGGCCAGCTCGAGCAGCTCGGCGACGTGTTCGACAGCGCGCCGCAGGGCGTCGTCGTCGCGAAGGACGACACCGAGCTCGCCGCCGCGATCCAGGCGGCGCTGCAGTCGCTCATGGACAGCGGCCAGCTCGTCGAGATCCTCGGTGCGTGGGGCAGCGGCGACGCTGCGCTCGAGACCGCGGAGATCAACCCGTCCGTCGGCTGACGCCCCCGTCCAGCCACCCCGACCCAGCCTCCGTCGTGTCGCGGGGGGCCCGGGGGGGCCCCCCGCCCGGCCACCGGGCGCCCGGGCGGGCGCCGGGGGCCCGGGGGGCCCGCCGGGGGCCCCCGCCCCCCCCCCCCCGCGG
>NZ_JBVIFN010000013.1:0-87126 GCF_055571305.1 Cellulosimicrobium sp. NPDC030954 | reverse complement strand
CCGGACGGGCAAGAACAGCCAGCCATGCCACAGGGACAAAAATTGGCATTGACTAACAAGCACACTGTTGAGTTCTCAAACAACCGACACACACCAACTCAGCACCACCCGACCGGGCAGAACCTCGCTTGGGGCAACCCTTCAACCTTACCAGGTCTTCCCCGGCTCCTCAACCCCGGCTGTTCGCCGTGATCCAGTCACCGTGGTCTTCCTCGTCGCGGGCAGGAAAACATCCTACGCCATGCGGTGGAAGGGTTTCGACCCCGGGACCAGCCACCCTCGATCGTTCGAGGCGGTGTCTGTTCCTCCCTGTCGGGCCGACATCCAGAACATTACGCGGCTCGTCGCGCCAGGGTCAAGCCAGCTCCGGGTGACCCGGCACACAGCCTCGCGAGCCCGGTCTCGTGTCCCCGCCCAGGTCGGGGCCTCGTCCGGGACGACCGGCGCGACCCGCGCGCCGTCAGGGCGCCGCCCCGCACACGGGGTCACGCGCGTCGTGCCGCCCGGAGCACGACCTTGTCCCCCGGGCGGAGCTGGGCCGCGCGGTCGACGTCGTCCTCCCGCAGCACCCCGATCACGGGGTAGCCACCGGTGACGGGACGGTCCGCGAGGAACACGACGGGCCGACCGTCGGGCGGGATCTGCACCGCCCCGCGGACGAGCCCCTCGGACGGCAGCTCCCCCGCGCGGCGCGGCACGGCTTGCCCGTCGAGCCGCAGCGCGACGCGGTCGCTGTCCGCGCTCACGGTCCGCAGGGCCCGCAGCGCCTGCCAGGCGCCCGGCAGGAACCAGTCGTCGCGCGGTGCCGGGAGGATCTCGAGCAGCGCTCCGGCGCGCTCGCCCGGTCGCGGGACGCCGGGGACGTGGCGCACCGGCGCGACGTCGACGGGCGGCCACGTGCCCGTCGGCACCGGGCCGATCAGCACGCGGTCCCCCGGCCGCAGCGGGGACGGCCCGAGCCCGGACAGGACGTCCCGGGACCGTGACCCGAGCACGGCGTCCGGGACGACCCCACCTCGGACGGCGACGTAGGTCCGCAGCCCGCGCGCCGCCAGACCCAGCCGCAGCACGGCGCCGTCGGGCACCCGGACGGGCGCGTTCATGCCCACGGGGGTCCCGTCGACCGTGGCGGGGACCGTCGCCCCGGTGAGCGCCACCGTCGCGGTCCCCCGGAACCGCAGCGCGAGCCCGCCGAGGGCGACCTCGAGCGTCGCGGCGCTCGCCGGGTTGCCGACGAGCCGGTTCGCGAGCGCGTGCGAGGAACGGTCCGCCGCCCCCGACGGGCCGACGCCGACCGCCGCCAGGCCGGGACGGCCGGTGTCCTCGACGAGCACGAGCGGACCTGTCGCGACCACCTCGAGGGCAGGGCCGCTCCCGGCGCCCGGCACGACCGCCCCGGAGGACGGCTCGCCGCTCGCGGGTGCCGCCCCGGAGGACGGCTCGCCGCTCGCGGGTGCCGCCCCGGAGAAGAGCTCGCCGCTCGCGTCCGCCGTCCCCGTCGACGGCTCGCCGCCCTGCCGCGCGGGCGCCGCCGCGACGACGGACCGGGACGGCACGAACCGGACCCGCGCGCCGGGCGCGACGAGCGCCGGAGGGTCGCGGTCGACGTCGAACATCGCCACGTCGGTGCGGCCGAGCAGGCGCCACCCACCCGGGGACGCGGCCGGGTAGACCGCCGTGAGCTCGCCCGCGAGCGCGACGGACCCCGCGGGGACGCGCGTGCGCGGGGTCGCGAGGCGCGGCGCCGCGATGACGGGGTCGACGCCCGCGAGGTAGGTGAAGCCCGGTGCGAAACCGCCGAACGCCGCCTCGTACTCGCGTCCGGAGTGCCGGGCGACGACCTCCTCGACGCTCACCCCTGCCCAGCGGGCGACGTCGTCCAGGTCGGGCCCGTCGTAGCGCACGGGGATCTCCACCGCGGGACCGGCGGGCAGGGGCGCGTCGTCGGACGACGCGCGGAGCAGTGCCTCCTGGACCCAGGCTCGGGCGCCCGCGACGTCGCCGCGCGCCGCGCACCGGACCAGGACCGTGCGCGCGGCCGGGACCACGTCCACGACCCCGGGCGGCACGTCGGCCGCGAGCGCCCGGTGCAGCGACCGCACGGCCGCCAGGTCGGGCAGGTCGACGAGCAGCGCCGTCTCCCCGAACGCGTGCACGGTGCCCGTCACGGCACGGTGCCCTCGCGCGCGCCCGGGCCGGCCTCGGCGAAGGGGCGCAGCTCGACCCCGGCGGCCTCGAGCGCGGCGCGCACGGCACCGAGGAGCCCGACGGCGCCCAGCGTGTCGGAGTGGACGCACACCGAGTCGGCCTCGACCCGCAGGCGCGTGCCGTCCGCGGCGAGCACGGTGCCGGACGTGACGAGCCCGACGACGCGACGGGCGACCTGCTCGGCGTCGTGCACGACGGCGCCCGGCCGGCCCCGCGGGACCAGCTCGCCCGTGGGGAGGTAGCCCCGGTCGGCGAACGCCTCGCGCACCGTGGGGAGCCCCGCGGCGTCCGCGAGGCGCAGGACGGCGGACCCGGGCAGGCCGACCACGGGGAGCGTGGGGTCGTAGGCGCGGACCGCGTCGACGACGGCGCGCGCCTGCGCCTCGTGGTGGACGATCGCGTTGTAGAGGGCGCCGTGGGGCTTGACGTAGCGCACCCGGTCCCCCGCGAGCCGCGCGAAGCCGTCGAGCGCGGCCAGCTGGTAGACGACGTCGTCGGCGAGCTCGACGGGGTCGACCTCCATGAAGCGGCGCCCGAAGCCCGCGAGGTCGCGGTAGCTCACGTGCGCGCCGACCCGCACGCCCCGGGCGACGGCGTCCCGCGTGACGGTGCGCACCGTCGTGGGGTCGCCCGCGTGGAACCCGCACGCGACGTTCGCGCTGGTCACCAGGCCGAGCAGGGCCTCGTCGTCGGCGAGGGTCCAGCGGCCGAAGCCCTCGCCGAGGTCGGCGTTGAGGTCGATGCGCGTCACCCGACCATCATGCCCGGAACAGGCCGGACCCTGGGCGCGGGCCGGCCGCTCCGTCCGTGGCGGGGCGTAGATTCGCGGGCATGCCCGACGACCGCTCCCCCGCCGCGCCGGCCGTGCGCGTGCGGCGTGCCACGACCGACGACGCACCCGCCCTCGCCGGGCTCGCGGCCCTGACGTTCCCGCTCGCGTGCCCGCCGGGCACGTCGCCCGACGCGATCGCCGAGCACGTCGCGACGCAGCTCTCGCCCGAGCGGTTCCGTGCGTGGGCCGCGAGCGCCGCGCACGCGCTCCTCCTCGTCGAGCCGGCGTGCGACGACGTCGCGGCGGACGCCCTCGACGAGCACGACGCCGCGCCCCTCCTCGGCTACGCGCTCCTCGTCCGCGGCGTGCCGGACGACCCGGACGTCGCGGCGGCGGTGGGAGCGGGCGAGGCGGTCGAGCTCTCGAAGATCTACGTGCACCCCGCGGCCCAGGGCAAGGGCGTGGCGAGCGTGCTCATGACGGCGACGACCGGGGCGGCCGCCCGACTCGGCCCCGGACTGCCCGTGTGGCTCGGCACGAACGGTCTCAACGCCCGGGCGCAGGCGTTCTACCGCAAGCACGGGTTCGACGTCGTCGGCGGGCGCACCTACGTGGTCGGCGGCGAGACGCACTCCGACGTCGTCATGGCCCTCCCCCGCGCCTGACCCCGCACGACCGAGGGCCGGTCGGGGAGATCCCCGACCGGCCCTCGGCCTGCTGTCCGAACGACGGCGTCAGCCGCAGCTCTTGGCGTCGTACGCGACGTCGGCCGCGAACGTGCGACCGTCGCCGGTCGCCGCGATCCCCACGACGCCCGCCTCGACGGACGTCGCCCGGGCCGCGAACGACTGGTACGCCGAGGCGCCCGGCTGGACGCCGGTGAACGCCTTGGTGCCGAACGGCGTCGTCAGAGTGACGTCGACCGGGACGCCGTCGGCGTTCGTCGCACGCACCGCGACGTACGCCTTGCCGGCGAGGCACCGGACCTGGACCTCGGTCGTGACGTCGAGCGGCTGCTCGACCACCTCGCCCGCGAGGACGAAGTCCTCGAACGCGACGACCGTGGGCTGGGTCTGGTTCTTGCCGAGCGCGAACGGCCCGACCCCGATCCCGTCGAGCTGGTCGTTCGTCACGGCGGCAAGCTCGGTCCACTGCTCGCCGTCGAGCGACCACGAGCCGACGAACGTGTCGCCGGACCGGGCGAGACGCACGTGGTACGTCCCGTCCGCCTCGCGCGGCAGCGAGCCGGCGCTGGGCTGCGGCTGCAGCACGACGTCGCCCTTCTCGCTGCGGAGCTCGAAGCCGACCGTCCCGGCGGCACCGCCGTTGTGGATCACGCCGACCTTCACGTAGTTGGCCTGGTCCTTGTAGACCATGAGGCCGCCCTGGTGGTAGTTCTGCGTGAGGTCCGCGCGCACCGTCGTCTCGACGGTCCACTCGTCGCCCGTCACGACCGTCGAGCGGACGATGTTCGGCACGGTGGAGTTCGTCGCGCCGTACACGTCGTCGTCGGTCGTGGTGAGCTGCAGCGCGCCGTCCGCGACGGCGAGCCGCGACGGGTCGGCGTTGACGACGTACCAGCGGCACGGGTCGAGGCCGAGGCCGGACCCGCTGCCGTCGAACGTGTCGCTCGCGGTGACGTCCTCGCACACGGGGACGCCGCTGCCGTCGACCTCGCGCACGTGGTCGAACGCGACGTCGATCTGGTTCGCGCCCGCGCTCTTGCCGAGCGCGAACACGCCGACGCCCGCGTCGCCGAGCCCCGCGTGCGTGACCGCGCGCGTGGTGGGGACCCAGGTCTGCCCGTTGTCGAGCGAGTACGACCCGGTGAACGAGTCGCCGTCGCGCGACAGGCGCAGCAGGTACTCGCCGTAGACGGGCTTCGCGATGTCGAGGACGTCGCCGTTCGTGGACTGCACGACGTCGCCGATCTCGCTGCGGAGCTCGACGCGCAGGCCGCCGGGGTGCTGGACCACGGCGAGCTTGACGTAGTCGGACTCCGACGCGCGGACGATGAGGCCGCCCTGCTGGTACTGGTTCGCGAACGAGGCCGTCATCTTCGTCTCGACCGTCCAGGAGTCGCCCGGCTGGTCGGTCGTGATGATGTTCGGCACGCGCTGGTTGCCGGTGCCGGCGAAGTCGGCGTCGGTCGTGCGCACGACCCACTTCCCGTCGCGCACCTGGGCGAGGTCGGGGCGGAGGTCGACGACGTCCCAGCGGCAGCCGTCGAGCGCCTCGCCCTCGAACTCGTCCTCGGGCCCGCGCTGCGGGTCCGGCTCGGTGCACTCGAGCGTGCCGTACACGGAGACCGCGACGGTGCCGGTCGCGTGCGCGCCCGACGGGTCGCTCACGGTGACCTTGGCCGTGTAGCTCCCGGCCGCCGTGTACGTGTGCTGCGCGGTCGCGCCCGTCGCCGTGCCGCCGTCGCCGAAGTCCCACGCGTACGTGAGCGCGTCGCCGTCGGCGTCGGTGGCCTGCGCGGCGAACGCGACGTCGAGCGGCGCGTCGCCCGTGGCGGGCGTCGCCGTCACGGAGCCGACGACCGGGGCCACGTTGTTCGCCGCGCCCCGGCCCGTGAAGGTGACGGAGTCGACGTCGAACATGTCGCCCGTCGCCCCCGTCGTCGAGCGCGCGACGAAGTAGAGCGTGCGCGTGCCGCCCGGGTCGGTGACCGGGACCGCCTGCGTGCGCGCCGGTGTGTCCCAGGCCCCGGTCGGCGACAGCGTGAGCGTCGCGAGGAGCGGGCCGTCCACGGCACCGTCCCGCACGTCGAGCACGCCGCCGGAGCCGCCCGAGCTGTACCGCGCGGAGATCGAGTCGATGCCCGCGAGGTTCATCCGGTCGAACGCGAACCAGTCGCCGGCCGCGATGTACCCGAGCTGCTTGCCACCCTCGGAGATGTCCTTCGCGACGACCTGGACGCCCTGGCTGTCGGTGAAGTACTCGGCCTGCTTGGTGCGCGTGTGCAGGACGGCCTCGTCGTCGGACGCGAGCGCGGGCACGCCGTCGGCGCCCCCGCCGTCGGTGTACGTCGCGTTGACGACGCCGAAGATGTTCGCGTCGAGGCCGTGCCCCTCGTCCTTGGCGGTCGTGAGGACGCCCTCGCAGCCCGTGGCGCTGGACAGCGGGTGCCCGTGGTTGTCGTGGCCGAGGATGTACTCGACCACGACGCGGCTGCAGTCGACCTGAGCGCCGTCCTCGGCGTCGGTGACCGTGACCCGGAACGGGACCTGGTCGCCGAAGTCGAAGAACTGGCCGTCGGCCGGGAGCTCGAGCGTCACCTCGGGCGCGGTGTTGCCCACGGTGATGGTCGTGGTCGCCACGCCCTGCTTGCCGTCGGCGTCGGTCACGGTGAGCCGTACCTCGTGCCGGCCGTTCTCGGTGAACGTCCGCGAGACCTGGGCGTCGGTGGCGTCGGTCTCGCCGTCACCGTCGAGGTCCCAGGCGTACGTGAACTCCTTGCCGTCCGGGTGCGAGGACCCGGTGCCGTCGAAGGACACCGCGAGCGGCGCCTGGCCGTTCGTCGGCGAGGCGTCGATCTGCGCGACGGGCGAGCGGCCCCCGCGCACGTAGTCGATCCGGTAGACGGCCGAGAGCGCGTCGCCCCCGAAGTAGCCGCCGCCGTAGTCGAGCACGTAGAGCGAGCCGTCCGGGCCGAACTCGAGGTTCATCGGCCGGCGCAGGTCCATGAACTCCAGCGCCGGGACGAAGCCCGCGGGGCTGCCGTCCTCGTTCCGGATCGCCTCCTTGATCCACGCGCGGTCCCACTCGTAGAGCAGCGGCTTGCCGTCGTAGTACGCGGGGAACTTGGTCTCCGACTCGAGCGCGGGGTCGTAGTCGTAGACGACGGCGCCCATCGGGGACTCGCCGCCCGTGCCGAAGGCCGGCACGGACCCGCCGTCGTACGGCTGTCACGCCGGCACGGCCGGCGGGAGGTCGACGAGGCCCGTGTTGTGCGGGCTCGTGTTCTTCGGCGCCGCGCAGTCGAACTTCGGACCGGAGACCTTGGTCTCGAAGTCGTAGTCGTTGTACGCGAGGTTGTCGCCGATGCAGTACGGCCAGCCGTAGTTGCCCGCCTCGGAGATGACGTTGAACTCGACCGTCCCGCCGGGACCGCGGTTCGCGTTCGCGCCGCCCGCGTCGGGGCCGTAGTCGCCGAGGTGGACCTCGCCCGTCGCCTTGTCGATCCCGAAGCGGAACGGGTTGCGGAAGCCCATCGCGTAGATCTCGGGCCGGGTCTTGCCGGCCTCGTACTCGCCCTCGGGGAAGAGGTTGCCCTCGGGGACCGTGTACGACCCGTCCTCGGCGACCGTGATGCGCAGGAGCTTGCCCCGCAGGTCGTTCGTGTTGCCCGAGCTGCGGCGGGCGTCGAACGCCGGGTTGCGGGTCGCCCGCTCGTCGATCGGCGCGTAGCCGTCCGACGCGAACGGGTTCGTGTCGTCACCCGTCGACAGGTAGAGGTTGCCCTCGGCGTCGAAGTCGATCTCGCCGCCCGCGTGGCAGCACAGCCCGCGGTCGGCCGGGACCTCGAGGATCTTCTGCTCGCTCGCGAGGTCCAGCAGGTTCTGCTCCGTGAGCCGGAACCTCGAGAGCTGGTTGTACCCCTCGAACGCCTCGAACGCGGCCGGGTCGGCCGACGTCTCGGGCGCGTCGCCGGGCGGCGTGTCGAGCTTGGGCGCGTAGTAGAGGTAGACCCAGCGGTTCTCGGCGAAGCCCGGGTCGATCGCGACGCCCTGGAGGCCGTCCTCGTCGTGGGTGTACACGGGGACGGTGCCCGCGAGCGCCGTCGTGGCGTCGGCGGTCGTGTACCAGACGCGCCCGTCGCGCGAGGTGTGCAGGACGTCGCCGTCGGGCAGGACGGCCATGGCGATCGGCTCGCCCGTCTTGACCGCGCCCTTGGCGAGCGTCACCTGCTCGAACGAGGCGTCGACCGTCGCGCCGCAGTCGGCGTCGACCGCACCCGCGGCGGTCTGGATGCCGCCGAGCAGGTGCTGGACGAACGCCGGGTCGGTGTACGACTCGTCGGTGTGGCCGCCGCCGGTGTACCAGGACCGGCCGCCGTCGTACTCCTGGCACCAGGCGATCGGGTGGTCGGCGCCCATGGCGCCCGACCCCGGGGAGTACGAGGACTCGTCGAGGCTCGCGAGCACGTGGACCTGGCCGCGCGGGTTCTCGCGGTAGTTGTACCACTCGTCGTACCGGTCCCAGGACGCCGGGAGGTGCGCGGTCGAGGGGTGCTCGTCGTCGGCGACGACGACCGTCGCGTCCTGGTTCTGCGGGTGGCTGTTGAAGTACGCGCCGACGAGCTCGCCGTACCAGGGCCAGTCGTACTCGGTGTCGGACGCGGCGTGGACGCCGGCGTACCCGCCGCCGGCGGCGATGTACCGCTCGAACGCGGCCTGCTGCTCGTCGTTCAGGACGTCGCCCGTGGTGGACAGCCAGACGACGGCGTCGTACTGGGCGAGGTTCTCGTCCGTGAAGGCTCCCGCGTCCTCGGTCGGGGTCACGGCGAAGTGGTGGTCGGTGCCGAGCTGCTGGATCGCCGCGATGCCCGCGGGGATCGAGCCGTGCCGGAAGGCGGCGGTCTTGCTGAAGACCATGACGGAGAACTCGTCGTGCGCGGCGGCGGGGGCTGCCGTCGCGAGGGTGAGCGCCGGCGCGACGAGGGCCGCGGCGGTGACCGCCGCGACCCCCTGGCGCCGACCTCTCGAAGGTCGTGCTGTCACTTCTCCTCCTTGAGACTTGATCGGTGCGGCTCGGCGACGTTGCCGTGCCGCGGGTCGTGCTCTCCTTCCTCGTGGTGCGTCGTGGGGCGTCGTGGTCCGCGCGTCGTCGCGCGGGGCGCTCCGGTCAGGGTCCCGGTCGGGCTCGGCCTGCACCCCGGAGGGCGCCCGACCGGGAGGTCGGTGGGGCGGCCCGGTGGGCCGCGGGTGGCGGGTCAGTCGTCGTGCGCGTCCTCGTCGTCGTGGTCGTGACCGTCGCCCGGCCCGCCGTCGTGCCCGAGGTCGAGGCCGCCGTCGAGCGAGTCGTCCGGGTGCACGGGCAGGAACACGTGGACGTGCCCCTGTCCCCCGGCGGTCGAGCGCAGGTCGAGCTGGATCGCGGCGAGCCCCCAGGTGTCGACGGCGCGGGTGCGCAGCTCGCCGGCGAGGGCGTAGAGGTCCGTGGCCGCGGTCGGGTCGCTCGTGCCCGCGGCGGTCGCGAGGCGGACGGCGTCGAGCGAGTCGCCGACGAGCCGGAGCGAGGTGAGCATCCCGTTGCGGACGATGTTGTGCTCGGACGAGCCGCTCTGGAGCGACTCGGTCTCGGCAACGAGGCCGTCGACGGTCGCTCGCCACTCCGCGATCTCGGCCGGGTCGGCCGGGACCGCGGTCGAGCCGTCGACGGGGAGCACCGCGTGCAGCCCGTGCAGGACGGGGACGAGCTCGGTCTGCACGTGCTGGGCGTGCTCGATCGAGGCGACGAGGTTGTCGGCGTCGCGCGCCTCCTCGGCCGCCTCGAGCTCGGCGACGCGCGCCGGGTCGACGACGAACCCCTCGTCGGGCGCGGACGACGTCCCGCGCGTGAGCGACACGACGAGCGCGACCACCACCGCGACGACGGCGAGCGCGGCGAGGGCGAGCAGCACCCGGCGCCAGGGGTCGAGACCCGCGAACCACCGGCGCGCGCGGACGCGCGCCGGCGGTCGGGGCACGGGGCGGCCGGCACCGCCCCGGTCAGCCGGACGGGAGCGTGCGGGCGTCGTCGTCGGGCCGCCCGTGCGGCCGGAGCCCCTCCGGGCGTCCTGGGCCGTCGGCGTCCGGGACGCGGACGTCCGTCCTGCGGTGCGCTGTGCCACCTGTCGCTCCTGTCCGTGGTCGTCCCGCTCGGTGTGCGCCGGCCCGGCCGCGAGGCCGGGCCGGCGCGGTGGCCGGTGACGAGAGCGGGTCGCCCGTCACCGGCCCGCCGTCAGCCGCAGCTCACGGCGTCGTACGGCACCTCGATCTCGGTCGTGACGTCGCCGAGCGTCGCCGTGACCGTGGCCGTGCCCGCGTCGAACGACGTCGCACGCGACGCGAACGACTGGTAGGCGTTGCCGCCCACCTCGACCGCGCCGAACTCCTTGGAGCCGAACGGCGTGGTCAGGGTGATCGCGACGGGCGCCTCGTCGACGTTCGTCGCGCGGATCGCGAGGTACGCCTTGCCCGCGAGGCAGCGGGCGGACGCGGTGACCTCGACGTCGACCGTCGGCTCCGGCTCGGACTCCGTCGTGAGTCGGAACCAGTCGAACGCCACGGTGACCGGCGTCTCCTGCTCCGGGCCGATCGCCATGAGGCCGACCTTGGTCAGCGGCGCGTCGTTGGTCACCGGCGCGCCCAGCGGCGTCCAGGTCACCCCGCCGTCGCTGACCCAGCCCTGGTAGGTGCTCCCCACCTTCTCGAGGCGCACGTACCAGTAGCCCGACTCGGTCGAGCTGGCGAGCTCGAGCTGGCGGTTGCCGCCGTTGCCGAACTGGCCGCCCTTCTCGGAGACGAGCTCGGCGCCCAGCGTGAGGGCCGCACCCGGTGCGTTCTTCGCGAGCACGTCGGCCTTGACGTAGTTGTCGTCGTCGCCGTACGCGATGAGGCCCGCGAGCTGCCACCGGTGAACGAGCGGCGCCTTGAACCGCGTCTCGACGACCCAGTCACCCTCCGGAGCGGTCTGGAGGACGAAGTTGCGCGGGTCGCCGTTGTTCCCGGCGTTGATGTCGCCCGGCTGGGTCGTGATGCGCAGCTCGCCGTCGGCGACGGCGACCTTCGACCCGTCGTAACGGACGATCGCGTCCCAGCGGCAGCCGTCGAGGGCGTCGCCCTCGAACTCGTCGCTCGGCTCGCGCACGCCGTCGTCCGGCTCGCTCCCCGTGACGTGGACGTAGTCGACCTTCGCGACCGAGTCCGCGGTCGCCGTGTCGCCGCCCGCCATGACGCCGAACGTCGCGTCGGGCTTCACGGGCGCGGAGCCCGCGAGCGCCGTCCACGCCTGGCCGTCCGCCGAGTACGCCGCCGTGATGGCGGAGCCGTCCGAGACGAGGCGCAGGTGGATCGTCGACGGGAAGTCCGTCGCGACGTCCGTCTGGCCGTGCCACGTCCGGGAACCGCCGGTCTCGGTCTGGAACTCGAGGAAGCGGGCGCCGCTCTGGTTCTTGGTGAACGCGAGCTTGGTGTACTCGTCGTCGTTCACGTGGACCAGGAGTCCGGCGTGCTGCCAGTGTCGGGCGAGCGGGACCTCGAGCTTGGTCTCGAGCGTCCACGCCCCGGCGGGTGCGGACTGACCGAGGTAGCTGATCGGCCCGGTCTCGGTCTCGTTGATGTCGCCCTGCACGACCGGCAGGACGGCGTGGCCGTCGGCGACCGTGATCGGCTGGCCCTCGGCCTGGCGGACGACCGTCCACCGCGGGTCGAGAGCGTCGCCGTCGAACTCGTCGGACGAGTCGGCGAGGCACTGCGGCGGGTTCCCGCCGCCGGGCTCCTCGGTCTGCGGGTCGTCGTCGAACACGAAGTCCTGGAACTCGACCGCGCTCGTCGCCGACGTGCTGTGCGCCGTGACGAAGAGACCCACGTCCTGGACGGACGCCGCACCCGGCAGGGCCTGCGGCTCGCCGATCTGCGTGAAGTTCTCGCCGTCCTTGCTCCAGGAGGCCGTGTACAGGTCGCCGTCGCGCACGATCCGCACCCACGCGGGGTAGCTCGTCGTGCTCGCGCCGGTCGACGCCGTGAGCTGCCCGCTGGAGTTGCCGCGCAGCCACTCGAAGCCCCCGCTCGGGCGCATGCCCAGGGCCGCGTAGCCCTGCGAGTTCGCCGTCTGCGTGACGTCGTTGCGGACGATGATCCCGGCCTTGGCGGACCCGGCCGAGTTGCCCTGGCTGTTGATCTTCACGGTCGCCGACCAGTTCTCGTCGGCGCCCTGCTCGCGGTAGATGGTCGAGTACTCGTTGGTGCCCTGCCACATGTTCGCGCCGCCCGACGTGACGAGGTACTTGCCCTCGGCGAGCTGCTCGAACGTCCCGTTCGCGTTGGTGAAGGTCTTCATCCCCGCGAAGAGGTCGCCGACCTGGGCGAGGACGACGCGCGAGCGCGTGTACAGGCCCTTGTCGTTCGTGGCGACGGCGGTCAGCTCGTAGTAGTTGTCCGCCGTGGGGTTCCACGTGGCCTCGTACGGAGCCGTGTCGTCGACGCCGATCGACTCGCCGTCGACGAAGAACTCGACCTGGGTCACGGTGTTCTCGGTGTCGTCCGCCTCCGCGGTGACCGCCATCTCGCCCTGCTCGAGGCGGACGCCCGCCTCGGGGGACGTGATGCGGACCTGGGGACGGGTCGTGTCCGAGACGCCCTTGCCGTCGGCCTCGATGAAGTTGAGGCGACGCTCGCCCTCACCGGGGAAGACCACGTAGAGCGTGAACGGCTCCATCGGGTCGGTGACCTCGACGGCCACGTCCGTGAACGTGCCGAGCCCGGTCTGCGGGATCTCGGCCGTGCCGAGGAGCTCGCCGTCGGCCGCGTCACGACGCAGCTCGATCGTGCCCTCGGCCGCCGCCGCGACGCGCAGGTTCAGCGCCTGCACGCCGTAGAGGCTCACGGGGTCGTACGACGCCCAGGAACCGTTGGACCCGGTGATGACGGAGCCGCCGCCCTCGACGTCCCGGCTCGGGATCGTCGTGGTGCCCTGGGAGGTCGTGTGGAACTCCGCCTCGCGCTTCTTCGGGAAGATCAGCGTCGTGTCCGACCCGGTGAGCGCGGGCACGTCGCCCTCGCCGCCGCGGTCGGTGTAGCGCGCGTCGATCACGTAGAAGACGTTCATGTCCTCGCCATGGCCGCCGCCGAGGCTCGTCGCCACGGTGCCCGTGCGGCCGTGCAGCGGCTCGGCCGGGTGCGCGTGCGCGTCGTGCCCGAGCGCCGGCTGGATGATGACCTGCTCGTCGTCGATCTCGTCGCCCTCGGGCGAGTCCTCCGCGTCGGTCACCGACACGTCCCACGTGATGTCGTCGCCGAAGTTGAAGAACGAGCCGGTGGGCGGCAGGCCGAAGTCGACCTCGGGCCGCGTGTTGCCCACCGTGATCGGGACGGTCGCCGTGCCGACCTTGCCGGCGGGGTCGGTGACCGTGAGGCGTGCGTCGAAGACGCCGTTCTCGGTGTAGGTGTGGCTGGGCGCGGCGGACGTCGAGTCCGTGGTGCCGTCACCGTCGAAGTCCCACGCGTACGTGAGCTCCTCGCCCTCGGGGTCGGTGCTCCCCGTGCCGTCGAACGTCACCTCGAGCGGCGCGATACCGGAGTCCGGCGTCGCGACCGGCTTCGACACCGGCGAGCGCGAGCCCGACAGGTAGTCGATGCGGTGCAGGCCCGAGTTCGGGTTGTCGCGGCCGAAGCCGCCGCCCCAGTCGAGCACGTAGAGCGAGCCCTCGGGACCGAACTTGGACTCGATCGGCGCGAGGAACTGCTCCTGCGGGAGGAACGGGTTGACCTTCTCGACGTCGGTCGCGCCGGGCGCGGCCTCGGGGTCCTTGAGGTCGATCGTGTACATCTTGTTGCGGGCCCACTCGTAGAAGAAGGCCTTGCCGTCGTACGACGACGGGAACTTCGTGTCCGAGTCGAGCTCCGGGTCGAACTGGTAGAACGGGCCGCCCATGGGCGCGAGGCCGCCGCCGGCGTTGATGACGCCGGGGACGGACGAGCGCTGGTAGCCGTACCAGAGGTCCGCCGGCTGGGCCGCGGGCAGCTCGGTGAGGCCCGTGTTCTTCACGGAGTCGTTGACCGGGTTGTCGCAGTCGAAGAAGTCGCCCACGGTGACGGGGTTCGTCCGGTAGTCGACGTCGCGGAACGGCTCGTTGTTGCCCATGCACAGCGGCCAGCCGAAGAAGCCGGGCTCCTTGATGAGGTTCCACTCGGCGATGCCGGCCGGGCCGCGGTTGGCGAGGTTGTCCGACCCGTTGTCGGGCGAGTAGTCGGCGACGCCGAGGTTGCCCGTCTTCGCGTCGATCGTGAACCGGAACGGGTTGCGGAAGCCCATCGCGTAGATCTCCGGCAGCGTCTTCTCGGTGCCCGGGGCGAACAGGTTGCCCTCGGGGATCGAGTACGTGCCGTCGGCCTCGGGGTGGATGCGCAGGACCTTGCCGCGCAGGTCGTTCGTGTTCGCGGACGTCGCGCGCGCGTCGTGGAACGTGCCGTCGCGCTCCGAGATCGGCGCGTAGCCGCCCGACGGCTCGGAGTGCGGGTTCACGTCGTCGCCGACGCCGATGTACAGGTCACCGGTCTCGTGGTCGACGAGGAGGCCGCCGCCCGTGTGACCCGGCTCGTCGGGCAGGCGCCCGGCCGGGATCTCGAGGAGCACCTTCTCCGACGCCGGGTCGATCACCGTGGAGCCGGGCCCCTCGGAGGAGACCGTGAACCGCGAGACGCGGCTGAAGAAGTTCGCCGGGTCGGAGTCGTTCGAGCTCGCCGGCGCGTAGTACTGGTACAGGTACCCGTTCTCCGCGAAGTCCTTGTCGAGCGCGATGCCGAGCAGGCCGTCCTCGCCGCCCGAGTACACCGGGATGGTGATGGCGGTCGTGGTGTTCTGCGTCCGCGGGTCGTACACGCGGATCTGCC
Source organism: Cellulosimicrobium sp. NPDC030954 (assembly GCF_055571305.1). Taxonomy (NCBI): domain Bacteria; kingdom Bacillati; phylum Actinomycetota; class Actinomycetes; order Micrococcales; family Promicromonosporaceae; genus Cellulosimicrobium; species Cellulosimicrobium sp. NPDC030954. Next base: position 72,546 of record NZ_JBVIFN010000013.1, on the reverse strand, counting down.
CGCGCACGAGCTCGGTGTAGAACACGCGGCCGTCGGGCGCGACGTCCATGCCGAAGGGCGCGCTCGTGTTGGAGTCGAGCGCGATCTTCTCGAACGAGCCCCAGTCGGTGCCGCCGCAGTCGCCCTCGACGAGGCCCGCGGCCCACTGCACACCGCCGACGATGTGCTGCACGAGGTCGGGCTCGTCGGTGTAGTGCGCCCCGAAGTGGCCCATGCCGGTCATCCAGGCGCGACCGCCGTCGTAGGGCTTGCACCACGAGATCGGGTGGTCGTAGCCCATCTTGTTGCTGCCCGCGTCGTACGTGGACTCGTCCATCGTGGCGAGCACGTGCGCGCTGCCGCGGACGTTGGCCGAGTAGTTGTACCACTCGTCCGCGCGCGTCCAGCGCTGGGACAGGTGCTCGGTCGACGGGTGCGTGCGGTCCTCGACGCGGACCGTGCCCGGCAGGCCGGGGCTGGTGCCGGTGGCGGCGTGACCGGGCATGAGCGCCCCGATCATGTCGTCCCACCAGTCGTAGCTGCCGCGCATGTCCGTGGCGTTGTGGATCGCGACGATGCCGCCGCCCGCCTGCTGGTAGCGCTCCAGCGCCGCCTTCTCGTCGGCGTTCCACGGGTCGCCCGACGTCTGGAACATGACCAGGGCGTCGTACTGCGCGAGGGTCTCGTCGTTGAAGACCGTCGAGTCCTCCGTGTGGTCGGACGCGATGCCGACCTCGGCGAACGCCGCCTCGAGCACCGGGGTGCCCTGCGTGATCGCCTCGCTGTGCCGGAACTGGGTCGTCTTGGTGAAGATGAGTACCTTGTGCTCTTCGTCCGCGGGGACGGGGTCGTCGGCGGCGCTGGCCATCGTGACGGGCGCGAGCGTGAACGCGAGCGCTCCGATGGTCAGTGCCGCGACGGACCTCGCCCTGCGTGGGCGTCGTGCGGTCATCGTGGTGCCTCCAGGGGCATGACGTGCGGACCCGGACGTCGTCGTCCGGGCAGGGTGGTCGTCATCCCGCGGCGTGCCGGCGCTGCGGTCGTGGGTCGACTACGGCTACGGGTGCTCCGGCGTGGGCATCAGTCCCTTCAGGTGGGCGAGGCCATCGACGGCGATGGCGTCCTGGGTCGGGGCCAGCGGCCGCCAGATGGAGGCGGCCGTGGCGATCGTCGCGTTGTCGGCCGTGAAGGACTCGATGACGAGGGGTCCGTCGTAGCCGGTCGCGTCGAGCGCGGCGAGGAGGGCGGGCCAGTCCAGGTGGTCGTTGCCGGGTGCGCCCCGGTCGTTGCCGCACACCTGGACGTGCGCGATGCGCTCGCCCGCGCGCGCGACCGCCGCGGGCAGGTCCGTCTCCTCGATGTTCATGTGGTAGAGGTCGAGCATGAGGCCGATCCCGGCCGCGGGCAGGCGCCGTACGACCTCCAGCCCCTGGTCGACGGTGTTGACGAGGCTCGTCTCGTAGCGGTTCAGCGGCTCGAGCCCGACGACGACGCCCGCCGCCATCGCGTGCTCGACGACCGGGGCCAGGTTCTCGGCGAGCTCGGAGTACGCCGCCTCGCGCTCGGCGGGGCTCAGCCGCCACGTGCGCCCGACCGACGCGTACGCCGGGCCGCCGATCACCGGGGCGCCGACCGTGCGCGCGACGTCGACGACGTGCCGCAGGTAGTCCTGCGTGGCGCGCACCGTCGCGGCGTCCGCGGCGACGAGCTCGCGACCCTCGCCCATGACGAGCGAGACGCTGGCGCCCAGGCCGTGGTCGGCGAGGACCCTCGCGGCGGTCGCCGGGTCCCAGTCCCCCGGGTTCTCCACGGGCAGCTCGAGCACGTCGAAGCCCCAGCCCGCGACCCGGGGCGCGATCCCGCGCAGCGCGTCGTCGGTGAGCGGGGAGGTCCAGACCCACGTGTTGACGCCGAGCGCGCGACGGCGCAGCGGCAGGGTCGGGGAAGGAAGAGCCACGTCGCTCTCTCTCGTCGGGTCCGAACGCACGGCCGTCCCGCCCGCGTGCCCGACGCCGCGGCGCACCTCCGCGCGGAGGTGCCGCCGCGTCGTCGGGCGGGCGGGGCGCCCGGCCGGTCGGACGACGACCGGGCGGCCCCTGGTGGCCCGACCGCGAGGGTCGGACCGGGTGGTTCTGCGGACCCATCAGGCCCGGCACGGACGACCGGACAGCGGTCCGGTCAGTGCTCCCGTCAGCGGTCGGTCCATGCCTCCGGGAAGCCCGGCAGGTCCTCGCCGCCGAACTTCGCGTAGTGCAGCGACGGCATGTCCTTGTTCGCCTCGAGGTACGCGTCCAGCTCCTCGGCGTCGATCGGCGACTGCGGCAGGACCCACTCGGACGGCACCTGCTCGCCGGCCCAGATCATCTGCGCCGCGAGGATCGGGGTGCGCCACTGGAAGTTCGAGTACACGGCGCCGAGGGCGGTCATGTCCGTGTCCTTCCACTTGCGCAGGAAGCTCATCTCGTCCTCGCCCATGAAGACCGGGTAGGGCTTGCCGGCGTCCTCGAACGCCTCGACCGCCGCGACGGCGCCGTCGCCCGCGTCCATCCAGATGCCGTCCACGTCCCCGCGCTGCAGGTACTGCGTGACGATGTCCTTGATCTTCGCGCCGTCACCACCGGTGAACTCCGCACCCACGACCTCGAGCTCGGAGTCGGAGAAGATCTTGTCCGCCGCGGCCCAGCGGTTCTCCAGCACGTCGACGCCGGGCAGGATGCGCAGCGCAAGCACCTTCGAACCCGGGTCCAGGTTCTCGACGAGGAACTCGGCGCCGTCGGCACCGTAGGCGTAGCCGCCGATCGGGTGGATGAACGTGACCATGCAGTCGGTGTTCACGCCGCGGTCGAACACGATGACCGGCTTGCCCGACTCGCACGCGGCCTCGACAGCGGGCGTGAGGGTCGCGGTGGTCGACGGCGAGATGACGATCGCGTCGCAGTCGCCGGCCGCGACGAACGCCTGGATGTCGGAGATCTGCTTGTTGTCGTCGTCGGCGGCGTCGGAGACGCGGAACTCGCCGATCACGCCCTCCTCGGTGAGGACGTCGACCTGCTGCTGCATGGTGATGAACCCGGTCACGCGCCACGGGTTGGACACCGACGCGTTCGAGAAGCACAGCGTCTTGCCGCCGCCCTCGCTCGCGTACTCGGCCGTGTCCACGTACTCGGGCTCGATCGCCTGGAGCCACGGCTGGTCGGCCGGGCCCTCGGGCACGACCTCGCGCTGGGCGAGCTGACGGTCGAAGTCCGCCTGGACGAACCACTCGGAGTCGGCGCCGCCGGACTCCTCGTCCGCGGGGCTCTCCTCGGCCGAGGTCTCGCCACCCTCGCCGGGGTCGGTGGGCGCGTCGGTCGTGCAGGCGGCCGTGAGGAACAGCGTGGCCACCGCCGCGCCGGCCAGGAGTGCTCGTGTACGTCGCATGTCCTTCTCTCCTTGAGGGTGAGACGTCGTCGTCCCGCATCGTGCGGGGGAAGGGGGTACAGCTCGGAAGGGTGGGGACTTCTTCAGGTGGGGTCGTCGGGCGTGGTCGAGGTCGCGCGGGCGGGAGTCCGCCGGGGCGCCGGTGCTCAGGCGTTCGCGGGGGCGGGCTCCTTCGGTGCGGGGGTCGGCCCCGCGGCAGGCGGGGCGTCGGGGGTGGACGCGCGGCGCCGCGACCGGCGCGGCAGCGCGGCGTAGGCGACGGCCGCGATGATGATCACGCCCTGCACGGCGGGCCGGATCGTCGACGGGAGGCTGAGCTGGTTGAACAGCGTGAACAGCGCCTCGAGCGTGAGCGCGCCGGCCATCGCGGCGATCACGGTGCCCCGCCCGCCGCCGAGCACGACGCCCCCGAGCACGACGGCCGTGATGGCCATGAACTCCAGGCCCTGCCCGACCTGCGCGGTGACGCCCGCGTAGCCGCCGATGAGGATCGCGGCGACCGTCGCCATGAAGCCCGAGAGGAGGAAGGCGCGCGTGCGCACCCACCAGACGGAGCTCCCGGCGTAGCCGGCCGCGACGTCGTTGTCGCCGGTGGCGACGAGCGTGCGGCCGAACGGGCGGCGCATGAGCAGCGCGGCGAGGACGCCGAGCACCACGACGACCATGAGCGCGTACGGCACCTGGAACTGGCCGGGCGTGTCGGGGATGCCCCCGCGTCCCCACTGCCGGAAGCCGTCGGTCAGCGCGCCCGTGGGGGCGCCGCCCGTCCAGAGCCGGATCGCGCCGTAGAGCACGAGCATCATGCCGAGCGTCGTGATGAACGACGGCACCTTGAGGAGCGTCGTCACGAGGCCGTTGACGAGGCCGACCGCGAGGCCGAAGACGATCATGAGCGCCATGACGGGCCACGTCATCGAGTCCTCGCCGTCCATGAGCTTCGCGGCGATGACGACCTGGGCGCCCACGAGCGACCCGACGGAGAGGTCGAACTCGCCCGAGACGATGACGAAGTACTGCCCGATCGCGAGGATGACCAGCGGCGCCGCCTTCTTGACGAAGGCCATGAGCGACATGGGCTCGCCGAACGACGGGTTCATCACGAGGATGACCGCGAAGACGAGCACGAGCAGCGCGAACACGGTCCAGCTCCCGCCCGCGGTGAGGCGCTCGAGCCAGCCGGCCCGCGGCGCGCGCGCGGGGATCGTCCGGCGCGTGGTGTCGGTGGTCATGCGGACGCACCTCCGGTGCGGGTCGGGCGGAAGCGGGCCCGGCTGCTTGCCGGGTCGATCTGGCGCCGGGCGTAGAGCGCGACGGCGGCGATGATGATGACGCCGCGCAGGACGTCCTTGAAGAACGGGTCGACGTCGAGGACGTTGAACACCGTGTCGAGCACCGCGAGGATGAGGACGCCGCCCACGGTCCCGACGATCGAGCCGCGCCCGCCCATGAGGAGCGTGCCGCCCAGCACGACGGCCGCGATCGAGTCGAGGTCGAGGCCGTAGGAGTACACGAGCGCGTTGCCGGTGCCGAAGCGCGCGGCGATGAGGAGCCCCGCGACGCCCGCGCAGACCGAGCACAGCACGTGCGCGAGGACCAGGGTCCGGTCGGTCCGGATGCCCGAGAGCCGCGCGACGTCGGTGTTCCCGCCGACCGCGAACATGTGGTAGCCCGGCCGGGTGCGCGTGAGGAGCACGACGCCGACCGCCGCGACGACCAGCATGACGATCGTCGAGACCGGCACCGGGCCGACGCGCGTGTACCCGAACATCTGGAACGAGGCGGGCACCTCGCCCGCCGGGCCCTTGAACTGCGTGTCGAGGTAGCCCTTGATGATGAGGCCGACGCCGAGCGTCGCGATGAACGCGTTGACGCGCAGCTTCGCGATGACGAGACCGTTGACCAGGCCGACGACCGCCGCGACGCCCACCGCCGCGAGGACGCCGAGCCAGACCCGCGACGGGTCGCCCGCCATGGTCGTCGCGCCGACGATCGAGCTGAGCGCCACGACGTACCCGACGGACAGGTCGAGCGACTTGCACAGGATCGCGAACGTCTGCCCGATCGCGACGAACCCGAGGAGGCTCGTCTGCGTGAGCATGTACGCCGTGTTCGCGGTGCTGAACAGGTTGCCGCCGCCGACCGCGACGAGGACGCCGGCGATCACGAGGATCCCGACGAGGGCGAGGTAGACGATCTCCGTCGACCCCAGGCGGCGCCGACGCGCGGGAGCGCGGCGCGCGGTGGGGGCGGCGGTCGCGACCGCGGTGCTCATCGGTCCTCCTGCGGGCCGTCGGTGGGGTGCTGGGCGGACGCGGGCGGTCCGTCCGGCGTGGTGGCGGGCTCGGCGCCCGGGAGGTCGTCGGCGTCGGCGAGAGCCTCGAGGTCGACCTGGACGTGCTCGCCCGAGGTGTCCTCCCCCGCGCCCGTGGCGAGGGCCATCACGGTCTCCTCGTCGCTGCCGGCGGGGAGCTCGCCCGCGAGGCGGCCGTCGCGCATGACGAGCACGCGGTCGGCCATCGCGACGACCTCGGGGAGCTCGGAGGAGATGAACAGGACGGCGACGCCGCTCGCGGTGAGCTCGCGCATGAGGTCGTAGACGGCGCGCTTGGCACCGACGTCGATGCCGCGCGTCGGCTCGTCGAGGACGATGACCTGCGGGTCGGTGACCAGCCACTTCGCGAGGACGACCTTCTGCTGGTTGCCGCCCGACAGGTACTGGACCTCGGCCTCCTGCGAGCTCGCGACGAGCTCGAGCGAGGAGAGGATGCCGGGGATGCGCTTCGCGCGGCGGTCCGCCTGGCCGGGCACGACGGCGTCGAGCACGAGCCGCGCGTTCGCGAGGATCGACTGCCCGAGCGCGAGGCCCTCCGCCTTGCGGTCCTCGGTGACGAGCGCGAGCCCGGCGCGCACCGCCTGGCGCGGCGAGCGCACGTCGACCGGCGTGCCGCCGACGAGCACGCGCCCGCGGGTGAAGCCCGCGATCCCGAAGATGCCGTGCGCGATCTCCGTGCGCCCCGAGCCCTGGAGGCCGGCGAGCGCGACGATCTCGCCCGCGCGCACCTCGAGCGACACGTCGTCGACCTGCGTGTTGCCGACGCCCTCGAGCGCGAGACGCACCTCGCCCGGGACGGTCGAGGGGTCCTTGTCCGGGAAGTACCCGGCGAAGTCGCGGCCGACCATCGTGCGCACGAGCCGGTCGGGGTCGATGTCCGCCGTCGGGGTCGTCAGGACGTGGTTGCCGTCCTTGAGCACCGTGATGGTGTCGCAGAGGTCGAAGATCTCCTTGAGGCGGTGCGACACGTAGAGGATCGCGACGCCGCGCTCCTTGAGCCGGTGGACGAGCTCGTAGAGCAGCTCGACCTCCTGGTCGGCGAGCGCCGCCGTCGGCTCGTCCATCGAGATGATGCGCGCGTCGTAGGACACGGCCTTGACGATCTCGACGATCTGCTGCTGCGCGACGGAGAGCGAGCCGACGCGCGTCCACGACGCGAGGCCGGTGAGGCCCAGGTCGGCGAGGAGCGCCGTCGTGTCCGCGTGCATCCGCCGGCGGTCGACGAGACCCGCACGACGCGGCTCGCGTCCGAGGTAGACGTTCTCGGCGACCGAGCGCTCGGGCAGGAGGTTGAACTCCTGGAAGACGGTCGAGACGCCCGCGTGCTGCGCCGCGAGCGGCGACGCGAAGGTGGTGTCCGCGCCGTCGAGCTCGATCGTGCCCGCGTCGGGGCGGTGCACGCCCGCGATGATCTTCATGAGCGTCGACTTGCCGGCGCCGTTCTCGCCGACGAGGGCGTGCACCTCGCCCGGCCGCACGTCGAGGTCGATGCCGCGCAGCACGGAGTTGCCGAAGAACTCCTTGCCGATGCCGCGCAGCCGCAGGATCGGCCCGTCGCCGCCCTCCCCCGCCGTCGGCGGCCGAGGTTCGCGCGTGGTCGTCGCGGTCATGCCGGTACCTCCACCCAGCCGCCCGAGCGCACCGACTCGCCCACGGCCGCGGCGAGGCGGGCGGCGCGCAGGCCGTCGTCGAACGTGGGCAGGCCGTCCGGGACGTCGCCGCGGATCGCCGCCGCCGTGTCGCCGACGAGCGCGTCGAAGCAGTCCTGGTAGCCCTGGGCGTGCCCGGCGGGCAGGCGCGAGTAGCGGGCGGCGGCCGGGGAGAGCGTCTCGGGGTCGCGCACGAGGAGGCGCGACCCGTCGCGGCGGCCCTCCCACAGCATCTCCGGCTGCTCCTGGTCGAACGACAGCGTCGACTCCGAGCCGGAGATCTCGAGGTAGAGGCGGTTCTTGCGGCCCGCCGACACCTGGGAGATGACCGCGGTCCCGAGCGCCCCGCCGTCCGTCACGTACTGGAGCGTGACGGCGTCCTCGGTCGCCACCGCGTGCACGACGCCGTCCGCCCCCCGGCGGTGCGGGTTGACGGTGGCCGACTGCGCGACGAGCCGGGCGATGCGGTGCCCGGTGGTGAACTCCAGCAGGTCGCAGAAGTGGGAGCCGATGTCCCCGAAGGCCCGGCTCGCACCGCCGAGCGCGGGGTCGACGCGCCAGTTGTCGTCCGAGTCCCGCAGGAGCCAGTCCTGCAGGTACGAGCCGTGCACGAGCGAGACGGTGCCGACCTCGCCGCGGCGCACGCGCTCGCGCGCCTCGCGCACCATGGCGTGGAACCGGTAGGTGAACGGCACGACGGCGACCCGGCCGTCGGCGGCCCGCGCCTCGGCGGCCAGCCCCGCGAGCTCGACCGCGCCCTCGACGTCGGTCGCGAGCGGCTTCTCGCACACCACGTGCTTCCCCGCCGCGAGCGCTGCGCGGGCGAGGGGGACGTGCAGGTGGTTGGGCGTGCACACGTGCACGACGTCGACCTCGGGGTCGGCGAGCAGCTCCTCCGCCGTGGCGACGGCACGCTCGGCCCCGAGGCCAGGCGCGGCCGCGCGGGCGATCTCGAGGTCCGCGGCCGCGACGCTCACGACCCGACCGCCACCGGTGCGCACGGCCCGCGCGTGGACGCCACCCATGAATCCCGCACCGAGGATCCCCGCGCGGTAGCCGGAGGCCGGCAGACCGCCCTCGTCGGGAGCGCTGGCGGGGAAGGTCGAACGGGCGGCAGGGGCCCCTGTCGTGGTCGCTCCGGGGAGGTGGGCACCCGGGTCCAGCACCGGGGTACGCACGTCCTGCGCGACGTCGTCGGCTCGCATGGATGACAACGTAGGGGCACTTTTGTCGAGCGTCAAGCAAAAGCCGAACATTGCTCGTCACGGTTGTATAACCCAGCCGCGAAACAAATGTGAAGGATCACATGGCTGCGGCCAGCGGCGACGCGGACGACGCGTGACGACGCGTGACGACGCGTGACGACGCGTGACGACGCGTGACGACGCGTGACGACGCGACGACGGCCGGACGCGGGCACGCCACCGCCCCCGGCCGTCGAGGGGCCGGGGGCGGTGGCGTGTCGGACTGCTCTCCCCCACCCGTCGGCCGGCAGCGCCGGCCGACGGGAGACTGTGCGTGCTACTTGGTCGAGAACGCGGCGTCGAAGGCCGCGTCCGGAGCGTCGAAGGCGTACTTCTTGACGAACGCGAGCGCCTCGGGCGCGCCGACCAGGCGGTCCATCCCGGCGTCCTCCCACTCCACGGAGATGGGGCCCTGGTAGCCGATCGTGTTGAGCATGCGGAACGCGTCCTCCCACGGCACGTCGCCGTGGCCCGTCGAGATGAAGTCCCAGCCGCGGCGCGGGTCCGCCCAGGCGAGGTGCGAGCCCATGCGGCCGTTGCGGCCGTTGTGCATCCGCTTCTTCGTGTCCTTGCAGTCCACGTGGTAGATGCGGTCCTTGAAGTCCCACAGGAAGCTCACCGGGTCGAGGTCCTGCCACACCATGTGGCTCGGGTCCCAGTTGAGGCCGAACGCCTCGCGGTGCCCGATCGCCTCGAGCGTGCGGACCGTCGTCCAGTAGTCGTACGCGATCTCGCTCGGGTGGACCTCGTGGGCGAACTTCACGCCGACCTCGTCGAAGACGTCGAGGATCGGGTTCCACCGGTCGGCGAAGTCCTGGTAGCCGGCGTCGATCGCCTCCTGCGAGACCGGCGGGAACATCGCGACGTACTTCCAGATCGCCGAGCCCGTGAAGCCCACGACCGTCTTCACGCCCAGCTTCGCGGCGAGGCGCGCGGTGTGCTTCATCTCCTCGGCGGCGCGCTGGCGCACGCCCTCGGGGTCGCCGTCGCCCCACACCACGTCCGGGAGGATGTCGCGGTGGCGCTGGTCGATCGGGTCGTCGCAGACGGCCTGGCCCTTGAGGTGGTTCGAGATCGCGTAGACCTTGAGGTCGTACTTGGCGAGGAGGTCGAGCTTGCCCTGGACGTACTCGTCGTCGTCCCAGCGCCACGGGTCGAGGTGGTCTCCCCAGCAGGCGATCTCCAGCCCGTCGTAGCCCCAGCCGGACGCGAGCCGCGCCACCTCCTCGAACGGCAGGTCGGCCCACTGCCCGGTGAAGAGGGTGATCGGTCGTGCCATGGTCGTGTCTCCTTCGGTCGTTCTCGGTTCGCGCCCGGGGTCACCGGGCGGACGTGCTGGTCAGGGATCGGGGCTTGCCGTCCGACGCCTCGGTGGCGGCAGCAGCGCGCGAGCGGCGGCGGACGACGAGGTAGCCGCCGGCGAGGAGGAGCACGGCGACCACGGCGACCGCGATCCACACGCCCGCGCCGCCTCCCGTCGACTCCTCGTCCGCGGTGCCGGACCCGTCGGCCGCGGCGTCGGCGTCCTCGGCGGCGCCCTCCCCCTCGGCGCCCGCCCCGTCCTCGGCACCCGCCGCGGCCTCGTCGTCCGCGTGCGGGGCCGGCTCGGGCAGGGGCACGACGTCGACCTGCGCGGACGAGGTCGCCTCCGACGGGTGCGTGATCGTGGCGGTGAGGGTCCAGTTGCCCTCGGCGAGGACGCCGGGCTCGGACGTGTACCAGCCGACGCCCTCCGACGCCGAGGAGAGGGTGAGGGGGCCGACGGTCTCGCCGGCCGCGGACTGCGCGGTCACGGAGACGTCGGCCGCCTCCTCGACCGGGTGGCCGTCGAGCTTCCAGGTCAGGTTGGCGGAGATGCCGCCCTCCCCGTCGGTGCCGAGGGAGATCACGACGTCGCCGCCGTGCGCGGCCGCGGGGGCCGCGACGCCCAGCAGCGCGACGGCGGCGCCGAGCAGCACACCGAGCGCCGCGGTGAGAAGAGCGCGCGCCCCGACCCGGGATCGGGTGCGGGAGCTGGTGCTGGTGCCGCTGCTGGTGCCGCGGGGCTGCGGGGACGTGCGGGACATCGGGTCATCACCTCGTCGTGGTCCGTGGGTGGCTCCGGGGCCGACGGTGGTCGTCGGTCCCCGGGGTGCCCCGGCGCCTGGGCCGGAGCGCCCGTTCCCGGGCGCCGGGGCCGGAGACCCGGGGGTCTCCGTCGTGCTCGTCGTGCGGGCAGCGTACGGTCGGCCCGGCCGATGGGCCGCCCGTCCGCCGAGCGCCCGCACGCCGAGCGCGGTGCCCGGCGGGCCGGTGCTCAGGGCACCGGCCCGCCGGAACCTGTCAGGAGCAGGCCCGGGCGGCGTAGTCCGCCGTCCCGGAGAACGTCCTCCCCTCGGCGTCGGTCGCGGTCACCGTCACGGTGCCGGCGTCGATCCCTGCCGCCCGCGACGCGAACGACTGGTAGGCGTTCGCACCGGGCGCCACGTCCGCGAACTCCTTCGACCCGTACGGGGTCTCGAGAGTGATCGCGACCGGGACCGCGTCGTCGTTCGTCGCGCGGACCGCGACGAACACCTTGCCGGCCATGCAGCGCGTCTCCGCGGTGATGGTCACCGCGATCGGCTCGACGTCGTCGCCGACCACCCGGAAGTAGTCGAACGACGCCGCCGCACCGGTGTCGGCCGCCGCACCGAGGGCGAAGAGACCGACCTGGGCGTCCGCCGCGGGAGCGTTCGTCACGCTCTGGTCGAACGTGGTCCAGGTATCGCCGTCGGCGCTGTACGCACCGGTGAACGTGTCACCGGAGCGGGTCAGGCGCAGGTGCCACACGTCGCCCGTGAGGCTCGACGACTGGGGCTGCGGGTTCTGCACGACCCCGGCGACCTCGCTGCGCAGCTCGATCCGGGCGTTCTTGGCCTGGCCCGCCTGGTTGTCGACCACGTAGTCGAGCTTGACGTAGTTGTCGTCGTCGCCGTAGACGAGCAGACCGCCCTGCTGGTACTGACGGTCGAGCGCCGAGCCGTCGACGACGGTCTCGATGGTCCACTCCTCGCCCGGCTGGTCCTGCAGCACGATGTTCGGCACAGGACGGTTGTCGGTCCCGTAGATGTCCGTCGGCGTCGTGTCGATCTGCAGGGAGCCGTCCACCACGCGGTAGCCGGTCGGGTCCTCGCGGACGATCGACCAGCGGCACGCGTCGAGGGCGCTGCCGTCGAACTCGTCGTCCGGCCCGGGGGCGGACGCCGTGTCGTCGGGCGTGATGGAGAACCAGTCGAACTCGGCGTCGATCACGGGGGACGCGGTGTTGTTCCCCTTGAACGACACGAGGCCGATCTTCGCGTTCTCCAGGTCGGCGATCGACTTGGTCTCCGACATCGTCGTGAAGTCGACGCCGTCGGCCGAGTAGGCCGCCTGGAGGTTCTCCCCGTTGCTGACGAACCGGACGTAGACCGTGTCCGGGTAGTCCGCCCCGAGGTTCGCCGTGTTGGACGCGCTGACCTCGTTCGGCTGGGCGTTCTCCTCACGGATGAACTGGAAGATCCGGGTCGCCGGGTCCGCGGACTGCGAACGACCCTGGAGCACCATCTTCGCGTAGTTGTCCTGGTCCTCCCAGATCACCAGACCGGCCTGCTGGTACTGCTGGCGAGCCGGCAGCGTGAGCTTGGCCGTGGCCGTGAACGGCCCGTCCGGCAGGTCCTGGAGCACCAGGTTCGGCACCGTGGTGTTGTCCGTGCCGTAGAAGTCGGTCGCCGTCGTCGGGATGACGAGGTTGCCGTCCCGCACGACCAGGTTCTGGTCGCGGTTGAGCACCGACCACCGGCTCTCGTCGAGGTCCGCGCCGAGGAAGTCGTCCGAGCGACCCGAGAAGCACATCCCCGGTCCCGTCTGCGACGCCTTCACCGTCACGGTCGTGTACTCCACCGAGTACGCACCGCGCTCGTCGGAGGCCCGCACCTGGAGCCGGTACGTGCCCGGCTGGTCGTACGTGACCTCGAACGAGTCGGTCCCGTCGACGAACCCGTCACCGAGTCCCGCGTCCCACGCGAAGGTGATCGCGTCGTCCTCGGGGTCGGAGGCGGTCGCCGTCGCGGTCACCGTCAGCGGGGCGGTGCCCGTCGTCGGAGTGACCTCGAACGAGTCGATGGTCGGGCGCTCGTTGTCCGTGACGCCGCGGCCGTCGAACTCGAGCCAGTTGACGTTGGCCTGGCCGGACGTCAGGACGAAGTAGAGCGTGCCGGTACCCGAGGGCACGTCGGTCAGCTCGGTCGAGACGTTCGTGTAGGCCTGCCAGTCACCGGTTCCGGGGACCTGGACGGACCCGATCTCCGGGCCGTCCGCGGCGTTCCACCGGACGGAGATCGTGGCGTTGCTCGGCGATGCCGCGCGCAGCGCGATCGAGTCGACCTCGTGGAGCGAGATCGGGTCGTAGGCCCACCAGTCACCCGGCTCGATGTAGCCGATGTTCTGGCCACCGCCGGCCGTGTCGCTCGTCGTCTCGCGCTGCACGCCCGGGTCGCCCGTGCTCGTGGAGCCCTCGAGGCGACCGGTGGAGGTGAAGAACTCCGCCTGGAGCAGCTTGGGCTGCAGCACCTGGAGGTCGTTCGCCGTGAGCGGGGCACCGGCGGCGCCACCGTCGTCCGTGTACGACGCCTCGATGACCCAGAAGATGTTCGACTCGATGCCGTGGCCCTCGTCGCGCGCCGTCTGGAAGACGCCCTCACAACCGCCGAGCACGTCCATCGGGTGCGCGTGCGAGTCGTGGCCGAGCGACGTCGAGAGCTCGACCTGGCTGCAGTCGACCTCACCGTCGGGGTCGTCGACCGCGATCTCGTACCGGACCTGGTCGCCCCACTGGAAGAACCCGCCGTTGTCGGGGAACGTGATGGAGATCGTCGGCGCCTCGTTGCCGACGACGACCGACACGTTCGCCACGCCCGTCTGGCCCTGGGCGTCCGTCGCCACGAGCTGGGCGGTGTAGCTGCCGTTCTCCGTGTACGTGTGGACCGGGTTGGCCTCGGTCGACGGCTCCGACCCGTCGCCGAACGTCCACTGCAGGGTCAGCGCGTCTCCGGCCGGGTGGCGCGTGCCCTCCGAGGAGAACTGCACCGTGAGCGGTGCGTGACCGCTCGTCACGTCGGCGCTCGCCCGCGCGATCGGCGACGGGTTGCCCTTGACGTAGTTGACCTTGTAGATGCCGCTCGAGTCGTTGTCGCCGCCGAAGCCCGAGCCCCAGTCGACGACGTAGAGCGCGCCGTCAGGACCGAAGTCGAAGTCCATCGCACGGTCGAAACCGGCGCTCGGGTCGAAGATCTTCGGCATGACGCGGTTGATGTCGACGATGTCGTCGCGCTTCTCGCCGTCGAGCTGGATCGAGTACAGCTTGCCCTGGTTCCACTCGCCCAGGAACGCCTTGCCGTCCCAGTACTCGGGCCACTGGACGTCGGAGTCGAGCTCCGGGTCGAACTGGTAGACGGGACCACCCATGGGCGCACCGCCGCCGCCGATCTCCGGGAAGTCCGGGTTGCCGGCGTAGTTGTACCAGATCTCGGCCTCGATGGCCGGGGGCAGCTGGGTCAGGCCAGTGTTGTTCGGTGACTGGTTGACCGGACCCTCGGCGCAGTTGAACGCCGCGCCGGACTGGCCGGTCGCGAAGTTGTACTTGAGGTAGTCCGCGTTCGCCCCGGTGCAGTACGGCCACCCGTAGAAGCCGGGCTCGCTGACGACGTTCCACTCGACCGTGTTGCCTGGACCGCGAGACGGGTTCGCACTGCCCGCGTCGGGGCCGTAGTCACCCACGAGGATGTTGCCGGAGTAGGGGTCCACGCCGATGCGGAACGGGTTGCGGAAGCCCATCGCGAAGATCTCCGGACGCGTCTTGTCGTCCGTGTCGGCCGCCTCGTCGAAGAGGTTGCCCTCGGGGACGGTGTACGTCCCGTCAGCCTCCGGGTGGATGCGCAGGACCTTGCCGCGCAGGTCGTTGGTGTTGGCCGACGAACGCTGGGCGTCGTAGTCCTGACGACCGGCGCGCTCGTCGTGCGGCGAGTAGCCGCCCGACTCGAACGGGTTGGTGTTGTCGCCCGTCGCGAGGATCAGGTTGCCGTCCTCGTCGAAGACCATGTCACCGCCGGCGTGGCAGCACGTGTTGCGCTGCGTCGTGACGGTGAGGACCTTCTTCTCCGTGGCCTGGTCGATGGTGCCCGTGGCCGGGTCGAAGTCGAACCGCGAGATCCGGTTGTGCGGGCCGTCGGTGCCGACGTTCGCCGGAGCCCAGTAGGTGTAGACCCACCCGTTCTCCGAGAAGGCCGGGTCGAGGACGAGACCGAGCAGACCGTCCTCGTTGGCGGTGGTCACGGGGAGGGTCGTCGCGGTGTGCGTCGTGTTGGTCGACGGGTCGATGACCTGCACGCGGCCGTCACGCTCGGCGTAGAACACCGTGCCGTCGTCCGCGACGTCCAGGACCATCGGGTTGCGCGTCTCCTCGTCGAGCGCGATCTGCTCGTAGCTCGCGGACTGCGTCGCCGCGCAGTCGGACGCCACGGCGCCCGCGGCCGTCTGGATGCCGCCCAGCAGGTGCTGGAGGAAGTCCGGGTCGGCGTACGACTCGTCGGTGTGGCCACCGCCGGTGTACCAGGACCGGCCACCCTCGTAGACCTGGCACCAGGCGGTCGGGTGCTCGGCGCCCATCGCGCCGCCACCCGCGTTGTACGTGGTCTCGTCGAGGCTCGCGAGCACGTGCACCGTGTCGCGGGGGTTGGTGCGGAAGTTGTACCACTCGTCGAACCGCTCCCACCGTGAGGGCAGGTGGGCCGTCGACTCGTGGACGTGGTCCTCGACCTTGACGGTCGCGGTCTGGTTCTGGGGGTGAGCGCTGAAGTACGCGCCGACCAGCCCGCCGTACCAGGGCCAGTCGTACTCGGTGTCGGACGCCGCGTGGATGCCCGCGTACCCGCCCCCGTTCTGGATGTAGCGCTCGAACGCGGCCTGCTGGTCGTCGTTGAGGACGTCGCCGGTCGTGGACAGCCACACGACGGCTTCGTACTGCGCGAGGTTGTCGTCCGTGAACGCTCCCGCGTCCTCGGTCGCGGTGACCTCGAAGTTGTTCTCGGCACCGAGCTGCTGGATCGCGGCGATGCCCGCGGGGATCGACCCGTGGCGGAAGCCACCGGTCTTGCTGAAGACGAGCACGTCGAACGGTTCGGCGTCCGCGGCCGTGACGACGGGCGCCGCCGCGACGCCCGTGGGCACCGGTGCGGCGGTCGCCGACGTCGCCGCCGCCATGGTCAGGGGGAGAGCGACCGCTGCCGCGGCAGCTGCCGCGACCGTCCGCCTCAAGGCGAGCGATCCTCCTAGCACGTTTCTCACAAGGTCTCCTCGTCGAGATGGGGAATCAGTGCTGCGCTCCGCCGGGTGCCGCCATCGGCCGGCCGCCGTCCCGGGATCTTCGACCGGCAATTTTGATTGCCCGTCGTACTAAATGCGCGCCATCGCTGCGCGTCCACCCTCCTTTCCTCCAAGCCGTTCCCGGTCGGCCGTGCTGCGCTGCACGGACCGACACCGTCGGGTCGGCGTCCGGGTCGACCCTCCGCCCCGCGGGCCGACCCGGACTCGATACTACGGCTGGACCCAGCCGCCCGATGCCGCGCTCCGCTCGACCGCGTCGAGCACGCGCTGCACCACGAGGCCGTCCGCGAAGGTCGGCGCCGGGTGCGTCCCGGAGGCGATCCCCTCGACGAGGTCGACCGCCTGGTGCGTGAAGGCGTGCTCGTACCCGAGCCCGTGGCCCGCGGGCCACCAGTGCGCGACGTACGCGTGCTCCGGCTCCGTGACGACGATGCGTCGGAATCCGGCGACGACCGCGTCGTCCGCGGCGTCGAAGAAGTGCAGGACGTTCATGTCCTCGAAGTCGAACGCGACCGAGCCCTTCGAGCCGTTGATCTCGAGGCGGATCGCGTTCTTGCGGCCGTAGGCGAAGCGCGTGGCCTCGAAGGTCCCGATGCCCCCGCCGGACAGCCGGGCGAGGAAGACCGCCGCGTCGTCCACGGTGACGGGCCCGCGCTCGGTGCCGCCCTGGCCGGACAGCCCCGCGAACTCCGTCGCGACGGGCCGCTCGGTCACGAAGGTCTCGAGCAGTCCCGAGACGCTCGTGATCTTCTCTCCGGTGATGAACTGCGCGAGGTCGATGACGTGGGCGCCGATGTCGCCGAGCGCCCCGCTGCCGGCCTTCGACTTGTCGAGCCGCCACGACAGCGGCGCGTCCTCGTCCGCGATCCAGTCCTGGAGGTACTGCGCGCGGACGTGGCGCACGGTCCCGATCCGGCCGTCGACGACGAGCTGGCGCGCGAGCTGGATGGCCGGCACGCGGCGGTAGGTGAAGCCCACCATCGCGACCTGGCCGCGCGCGGCCGCGGCCTCGGCCACCTCGACCATCTTCTCCGCCTCGGCGACCGTGTTCGCGAGCGGCTTCTCGCACAGCACGTGCTTGCCGGCCTCGAGCGCCGCGATCGCGATCTCGGCGTGCGTGTCGCCGGGCGTGCACACGTCGACGAGGTCGACGTCGTCCCGCGCGACGAGCGCCTGCCAGCTGGTCTCGGTGGACTCCCAGCCGAGCCGCTGGGCGGCGGCGGCCAGCGCCTCCGGGTTGCGGCCGCCGAGCACCCGCATGCGCGGGTCGAGAGGGAGGTCGAAGAACCGGGGGGCGGTCCGCCAGGCCTGCGAGTGCGCTGCCCCCATGAACGAGTACCCGACCATGCCGACGCCGAGCTGTGCGCCGTCGTTTCCTGCCATGACGTTCCTTCCGTGCGCATGTTCCTGCGCGTGACGTGAGCATGCCCACGGTCCGGCCGGGGTCGTCCCGGGCGGACCGTGGGCGTGGTCCGCGTGCTGTGCTGCTGCGTGCTGACGACGGGCGTCAGCGGTCCGTCAGGACTGGAACGCGGTCGGCAGGTACTGGTCGACGTTGTCCTTCGTCACGACCGGCGCGAAGAGCTGGATCGTGCGGGGGACGCCGGACGACGCCAGGTCGCTCATGCTCCGGTCGTGCGCGACGAGGCGGGCGAGCTTGATGCCGTCCGCGGCCTGGGTCGACGGGTAGACGACGGTGGCCTGGAGGACGGAGTCGCCGGCCTGGATGTGCTCCATGACCTGCTTCGAGCCGGCGCCGCCGACCATGAAGAACTCGTCGCGGCCCGCGTTCTGGATCGCCGAGAGCACGCCGACGCCCTGGTCGTCGTCGTGGTTCCAGATGGCGTCGATCTGCGGCGCGGCCTGGAGCAGGTTGGCCGTCGCGGCCTCGCCGCCCTGGACCGTGAAGTCGGCGGCGACGCGGTTGTCGACGTCGAGGCCGCAGTCGGACAGCGCGTCCGCGAAGCCCTGGCTGCGGTCCTGCGTGAGCGGGAGCGAGTCGATGCCGGCGATCTCGGCGACCACCGCGTCGGGGTTGTCCCCGAGCTGCTCGCAGATGTACTGGCCGGCGCTCACGCCCATGCCGTAGTTGTCGCCGAGGACCGTGGCCCGGGCGGCGAACGGGCTCGAGAACTCGCGGTCGACGTTGATGACGGGGATCCCGGCGTTCATCGCCTTGGTCGCGACCTCGGTGAGCGCGGCGCCGTCGAACGGCAGGAGCACGATCGCGTCCACGCCGTCGTTGATGAAGCCCTCGATCTGGCTGATCTGGACGTTGACGTCGTTCGTCCCGTCCGCGACACGGAGCTCCACGTCCTCGTACTCCGCGGCCTCGGCCTCGGCCGCGGTCGTGATGGCGCCCATCCAGCCGTGGTCGGCGGCGGGGGCCGAGAAGCCGATGACGATCGGGTCGCCCGGGGCGTCGTTGTCGGAGACGGCCTCGTTGCTGCTGCCGCCTCCGTCGCCGTCCGCGGTGTCCGCGGGGGCCGGGGTGTTCGACGTGCACGCCGTGGCGATCAGGGCGATCGACGCGGCCGAGACCGTCGCGATCATGAAGCGGCGGCGCAGGGTGGTGCGTGCGGACATGGGATCTCCTTCGAAGCTGTCCTGCAAGAGGAACTGCGGGGGAACTGCGGGGGAACTGACGGGGTGGTGCGGGCTGTGCGTGGCGCGAGGCGCCGGAGGTACGTGGGCTACCTGGTGCTGCGGCGGGCGATGCGCTGCTGGAGCAGGACCGCGCCGACGATGATCGCGCCCTTGGCGATCTGCTGGACCGAGCTGTCGACGTTGTTGATGATGAAGACGTTGGTGAGCGTCGTGAAGATGAGCACGCCCAGGACGGTGCCGACGATCGATCCGCGGCCGCCTGCCAGGAGCGTGCCGCCGACGACGACCGCGGCGATCACGTCGAGCTCGAGGAGCAGACCGTTGGTCGAGGAGCCGGCGCTCGTGCGAGCGAGGATCATGACACCGGCGATGCCCGCGGTGAGGCCCGAGAGCGCGTACACGTACATGAGGTGCCGCTTGACCTTGATGCCCGCGAGGCGCGCGGCCTCGGGGTTGCCGCCGACCGCGACGGTCCGGCGTCCGAACGTCGTGCGGTTGAACAGGAACCAGCCGAGCACGGCGACGATCGCGAAGATCCAGACGATCTTCGGGACACCGAGGAGGTTGCCCCGGAAGATGTCGTTGAACTCCTGGACGTTGACGATCTGCGTGCGCTTCTGGGCGATGAGCTCGGCGAGGCCGCGCGCCGCGACGAGCATCGCGAGCGTCGCGATGAACGCCACGACGCGCCCGTAGGCGATGATCAGGCCGTTGAGGAACCCGGCGCCGAGGCCGACCGCGAGCGCACAGATGACCATGACGACCCAGCCGTACGACTGGGTGGCGAGCGTCGTCGCCCACACGGAGGAGAGCCCGAGCACGGAGCCGACCGACAGGTCGATGCCGCCCGTCGTGATGACGAACGTCATGCCGATGGCCAGGACACCGGTGACCGACCCGAGGCTGAGGATGGTCATCAGGTTGCTGACGCTTGCGAACCGCTCACCCGCCGTCGCGAAGCCCAGGACGCACAGGAGGACCAGTGCGAGGACCAGGCCGATGTTCCGACCTGCCGCCCCGGACATGAATCCTGCCCGGCGGCGCTCGCTCGCGGCCTTCGCGACCCTGGCCGACTCGTCGGCGTCCGGCTTGTCCGTCGGCATCGAGGCCGACACCTGCTGCTCGCTCACGCGACACTTCCTTCCATGACCATGTCGAGCACCTGGTGCTCGTCGATGGAGCTCGAGGGCCCCTCGTGGACGACGCGACCCTCGGAGACGACGAGTACGCGGTCGGCGAGGCCGAGGACTTCGGGGATCTCGCTGGACACGACGACGACGGCGGCGCCCTCGTCGGCGAGCCTGCGGATGAGGGCGTAGATCTCGGCGCGGGCTCCGACGTCCACGCCGCGCGTCGGCTCGTCGAGGAGCAGGACGCGGCAGCCGTGGACCAGCCAGCGGGCGAGCATCGCCTTCTGCTGGTTGCCGCCCGAGAGGGTGCGGATCGCACGGTCGACGCCGGCCGGCCGCAGCTCGAGCGAGTCGGCCTGCTCCTTGGCCGCCTTGCGCTCGGCGGCCTCGTCGAGGAAGCCGCCGCGCGCGAAGCGCGCGAACGTCGAGAGGGTGACGTTGCGGTAGACGGGCTCGTCGAGGAGCAGACCCTGGCTCTTGCGCTCCTCGGGCGCGAGCCCGATCCCGGCGTCCACGGCGGATGCCACGGAACCGGCGCGGAGCCGCTTCGAGTCGACCCGGACCGTGCCCGCGGTCGCGCGCCGAGCCCCGTAGATCGTCTCGATGATCTCCGAGCGCCCGGCGCCCACCAGGCCCGCCAGGCCGACGATCTCCCCGGCGCGCACCTGGAGCGACACGTCCTCGAACGTGCCCCGCAGGGACAGGCCCTCGACGTCGAGCACGACGGGTGCGTCGGCGGCGAGCTCCTGGGAGTCGGGGAAGACGTACTCGACCGAGCGCCCGGTCATCAGGGTGATGAGCTTCGCGGTCGGAGTCTCGGAGACCGGGAGGTTCTGCGCGACGGTCCGGCCGTCCTTGAGGACCGTGATCCGGTCCCCGATCTCGCGGATCTCCTCGAGACGGTGCGAGATGTAGACGACGGCGACCCCGGCCTTGGTCAGCTCCTTGACCACGCGGAAGAGGTTGCCCACCTCCTCGGAGTCGAGCACCGCGGACGGCTCGTCCATGATGATGACGCGCGCGTCGTGCGAGAGTGCGCGGGCCATCGAGACGACCTGCTTGCCCGCCGCGGAGAGGCGCTCGACCTCGTGGTTCGGGGAGATCTCGCTGTGCCCGAGCCGCTTGAGGATCGCCCGCGTCTGGCGCACGGCCTCGCGACGCTGGGAGAACCCGAGCGTCGCGAGCTCGTGCCCGAGGTACACGTTCTCCGCGACGGTCAGGCCGTCGACGACGTCGAGCTCCTGGTACATGGTCGCGACACCGTGCCGGAGCGCGGCGACGGGGTCGGAGATGGTGATGGGCTCGCCGTCGAGGAGGATCTGACCCTCGGTCGGCTGGTGAGCACCGGCGAGCACCTTGATGAGGGTGGACTTGCCGGCGCCGTTCTGCCCGAGGAGACAGTGGACCTCGCCCGGGAGGATCTCGAGATCGACGCCGTCGAGCGCTCGAGCCCCGGGAAAGACCTTGACGATGCCCTGCATCTGCAGGAGCGGCTGGGGAGGGTCTGCGGTGACCATGCGGTGAACCTAGCCGACCTTTTGACGACGGTCAATCATAAGATCACAGCCTTTTGCTGCTGTTACAACTTCGTTACCAGCAAAAGTGGACAAGCGCTGTCAGGGCGAGGGAACGCTCCCACCGTGCGAGCGGGCAGAGATCGACGAGGCAGGTCGACTCGTGGCACGACGGCCGGCTGACGAGCCGAACCACCGAGAAGTCGGCCTGGGGTCGGGGTCTGCACAAGCAGGTGGGGCGGCTGTTCGCCCGGACGGGAGGCCCTTCCTCGGGTCTCCACAACTTCCGACGACGTCCGTGTCGCCTTGGGAGGGGACAGTAGGGTACCTTTTGGCGATCGTCAAGCAAAAGCCGATGACTCGTCCGGCAGGTACGGACGACCGACGAGAGGCTCCGTGATTCACTGTGCCCATGGAGGAACTGCTGAAGTTCGCGCCGCGCCCGACCGGCGCCGGCGACATGTTCCAGCTGCTCCGGGACGGTCAGCCGCGCACGCGCGCGGACCTCGCAGCGATCACGGGGCAGGCGCGATCCACCATCGCCGCCCGGATCGACCTTCTCATGTCGGCGGGCCTCATCGCCCCCGCGGGAGAGGCGAGCTCGACCGGCGGGCGACCGCCCGTGACCTTCGCCTTCAGCCCTGAGGCGCGCATCGTCCTCGCCGTCGACCTCGGTGCGACGCACGCCCGCCTGGCCGTGACGGACCTCGCGTCCAACGTGCTCGCCGAGACCGACGCCGCGCTCGCGATCGCCGACGGCCCCGACGTGGTCCTGTCGTGGGTCGCGGACACGGGCGAGAAGCTCGTCGCGACGACCGGGCGCAGCCTCGACGACCTCGTGAGCATCGGCGTCGGCCTGCCCGGCCCGGTCGAGCACTCGACCGGCCGGCCCATCAACCCGCCGATCATGCCCGCGTGGGACGACGTCGACGTCGCCGGCATCCTGCAGAAGCGGTTCAACGCGTCGGTCCTGGTGGACAACGACGTGAACATCATGGCGCTCGGCGAGCACCGCACCGCCTGGCCCACCGTGACCGACATGCTGTTCGTCAAGGTCGCCACCGGCATCGGGTCCGGCATCATCGCCGACGGCGAGCTGCGGCGCGGCGCACAGGGCGCGGCCGGGGACATCGGCCACGTCGCCGTCCCGAGCGCGGCCGACGTCCCGTGCCGCTGCGGGAACGTCGGGTGCCTCGAGGCGGTCGCGAGCGGCCATGCGGTCGCCGCCGCGCTCGCCGCCGCAGGCCTCGACGCGACGAACAGCGCCGACGTCGTCACCCTCGTCCGTGGTGGGGACCTCACCGCGAGCCAGGCCGTCCGCCAGGCCGGACGCGACATCGGCTCGGTCCTCGCGGCGTGCGTGAGCCTCCTCAACCCGTCGCTCATCGTCATCGGCGGCATCGTCGCCGAGGCCGGCGAGCACCTCATCGCGGGCATCCGCGAGATCGTGTACCAGCGGTCGCTCCCCCTCGCGACGCAGCACCTGCGCATCGTCACGTCGCAGGCGCGCGGCCAGGCCGGCGTGCTCGGTGCGAGCGCCATGGCCGTGGATCACGTACTCTCGCCCGCAGCGATCGACGCGCTCATCGCCTGAGCGCGGTCGCCGGGGGCCGCTGCCCGCGACACGCGGGCGCGACGAGTGTGACGAGGCACGAGGAGGAGTCATGACCGAGCGGGACCGTCGAGCGCTCGTGGTCCGGGGCGGTTGGCCCGGGCACGCACCCGAGGAGGCGGCGGAGCTGTTCGTCCCGTTCCTGGAGGCGTCCGGCTACGACGTGACGCTCGAGGGATCGCTCGAGTCGTACGCCGACGAGGAGTTCATGGCGAGCCTGGACCTCGTCGTGCAGTGCTGGACGATGGGCGAGATCCTCCCGGACGAGATGCGCGGGCTGCGCACCGCGATCGGGAACGGCACCGGGTTCGCGGGATGGCACGGCGGGATCGTGGACTCGTTCCGCCTCGCGACCGACTACCTGCAGATGGTGGGCGGGCAGTTCGCCGCGCACGCGCACGACCTCATCGACCACACGATCGACATCGCGCCCGAGCACGCGGACCACCCGATCGTCGCGGGCATCGACTCGATCTCGCTGCACTCCGAGCAGTACTGGGTGCTCGCCGACTCGTACAACGAGGTCCTCGCGACGACGACCATCGTCCCGCGCGACGGCGACCCGTGGCACGAGCCCGTCGTCTCCCCCGCCGTGTGGACGCGCCGCTGGGGCGCCGGCCGCATCTTCGTGTGCGCGGCGGGCCACCAGCTCGCCGACCTCGAGGTCCCGCCCGTCCGCACGATCGTGGAGCGCGGCATCCTCTGGGCCAGCCGCTGACGCGCAGCACCCCACGCGCACGGTTCCCTACACTCGGCGCGTGACCTCGTTCCGCGGGCTCCTCGCCTACCCGATCACGCCGCTCACCCCCGACGGCGCACCCGACCTCGACGCGCTCGCCGCCCTCATGGGCGGCGCCGCGCGGGCCGGGGTCGACGGCGTCGTCGTCCTCGCGTCGTCGGGCGCGGGCGTGACGTTCGCGCCCGACGAGCGCGACGCCGTCGTGCGGGCTGCCCTCGCGGCGGGCTCCACGCCCGGCGCGCCGCGCGTCCCGGTCCACGTCGCCGTGAGCGGCGCTTCCACGCGTGAGGTCGTCGCGCGCGCCCGCGCGGCGCGGGACGCCGGGGCCGACGGGCTGGTGCTCGCGCCGTTCTCCTACCTCCCGCTCGACGAGGACGAGGTCGTGGCGGTGTTCGAGGCCGTCGCGGCCGCCGTCGACCTGCCGGTCTGCTACTACAACCGGAGCGTGCAGACGGCGTACGACGTCACGCCCGCGGCGCTCGCCCGGCTCGCGCACGCCACGACCGTCACGGCCGTGAAGGACCCGGCGTCCACGCCCGCGCGACCGGCGGGCCGCGTCGCGACGCTGCGGGCGGCGACCGCCGGGCTCGGCGTGAGCGTCGGGCTCAGCGGCGACGCGGCGATCGTCGGCGGTGCCGAGGCCGCGGACGCCTGGCACACGGGGCTCGCGGCGCTCGTGCCCGCCGAGTACGCGGCGCTCCGGCGTGCACGGACCGCGGACGAGGAGCCTGACGCCGACGTCGTCGGCTGGCTGCGCGCACTCACGGACGTCCTGGCGTCGCTGCGACCCGTGAGCGGGTTCCACGCGCTCGCGACCCTGCTCGGCGTGCCGACCGCTCCCCCGCGCGGCCCGTCGCTGCCCGTCCCGCCCGACGGCGTCGCGCGCCTGCGGGAGGTCGTCGCGCGGCGCCCGTCGGCGCCCTGACCCCATCCCCCGCCGCGCCGCGCCGCGTCGCGCCGCACGACTCAGCCGTCCGTGCCCGCACCTTCCGCGTCGTCCACGCCGGACGCGTCGCCACCGACCCGGTCCGCCACGGCGTCGGGGCCCCCGGCGAGCAGCGCGACGAAGCCGTCCTCGTCGAGGATCGGCAGGCCGAGGTCGCGGGCCTTGGTCTCCTTCGAGCCCGCGTTGGCGCCGACGACCACGTAGTCGGTCTTCTTCGAGACCGACCCCGACGACTTGCCGCCCGCCGCGATCACGGCCTCCTTGGCGCCGTCACGGCTGAAGCCCTCGAGCGACCCCGTGACGACCACGGTGAGGCCGGCGAGCGGTCCGGTCGGCGCCTGGCGGGCTCCCGGACCGGGATGCCCCGGGATGGCGAACCGCACCCCGTCCCGCTTCCACTGCTCGACGATCTCCTGGTGCCAGCCGACCTCGAGCCACGCGATCACCTCGTCGGCGATCACCGGCCCGACGCCCTCGACCGCCGCGAGCGCCTCGCGGCCCCCGTCGCGGATCGCCTCCTCGATGGCGTCCAGGGACCCGAACCAGTCCGCGAGCGCGCGCGCCGCGACCGGGCCGACGTGCCGGATGTTGAGGCTCACGAGGATGCGCCACAGGTCCTTCGTCCGCGCGAGCCGCAGCTCGTCGACGAGGGTCTGCGCCGTGCTCGACGGCCCGTACACCGGGTAGTCCTTGCGGACCCCCGCCGCGCGGCGCTCGGCGGGCGTCGCGTCCTCGAACCCCGGCGGGTAGGTGCGCGCGGCGACCTTCTGGAACGGCCGGACGACCTTGGCGAGCAGCACGGAGCCGTCGGACATCGCGACCTCGCCCGACTCCCCCACGCCCTCGTACGGCCGGGGCAGGCCGGTCTCCGGGTCGCGCACGACGACCTTGATCGGCGCGAGCTGCTCGACGGTGAGCCCGAAGAGGTTCTTCTCCGTGCGCAGCGGCGGCTCTGCCGGCTCGTACGGGTGGGTGAGCGCGGCGGCCGTGACCTCGCCGAGCGCCTCGACGTCGAGGCCACCGCGCGAGCCGATGTGCTCGACGCGGCCGCGCACCTGGGCGGGGCACGACTCGGCGTTGGGGCAGCGCAGGTCGACGTCCCCCTCCTTCATGGGGCGCAGCGGCGTGCCGCACTCGGGGCACTCGGCCGGCATGACGAAGTCCTCGCGCGGGTAGCCGTCGTCCGCGAGCGCCGCGACGGGGCCGAGGATCTCCGGGATGACGTCGCCCGCCTTGCGCAGGACGACCATGTCACCGATCCGCACGCCCTTGGCCCGGACCACGTCCTGGTTGTGCAGGGTCGCCTGGCGCACCGTGCTGCCCGCGACCTTGACCGGCTCCATGACGGCGTACGGGGTCGCGCGGCCCGTGCGGCCCACGCCGACCTGGATCGCGAGCAGGCGCGTGTTGACCTCCTCCGGCGGGTACTTGTACGCGATGGCCCACCGGGGCGCGCGGCTCGTGGCCCCGAGCCGGCGCTGGAGCGCGAGCTCGTCGACCTTGACGACGATCCCGTCGAGCTCGTGCTCGATGTCGTGCCGGTGCTCGCCGAAGTAGGCGATGCGCTCCATGACCTCGTCGAGGCCGTGGACGACCCGGTTGTGCGGCGACACCGGGACGCCCCACTGCTCGAACAGGTCGTACGCGGCGGACTGCCGCGCGAGCTCGGCGTGCTCGCCGGCCTCCCACTGGAGCGCGCCGACGCCGTGGGCGTACATGCGCAGGTTGCGGCTCGCCGTGACCGCGGGGTCCTTCTGCCGCAGCGACCCGGCCGCGGTGTTCCGCGGGTTCGCGTACGGCGCCTGGCCCGCAGCGACGAGCTTCTCGTTGAGCGCCGCGAAGTCCGCGACGCCCATGAACACCTCGCCGCGGATCTCGATGACGTCGGGGTGGGTCGCCGGGTCTCCGCCGAGGCGCTGCGGGATGCTCTCGATCGTCCGCACGTTGGCGGAGACGTCCTCGCCCGTGCGCCCGTCGCCGCGCGTGGCCGCCCGGACGAGCCGGCCCTTCTCGTAGAGCAGCGCGATGGCGAGGCCGTCGATCTTCACCTCGCACAGGTAGTCCACCTCGGCGTCGGCGGCCACGCCGAGGTCGCGGTGCACGCGCGCCGCCCACGCCGCGAGGTCCTCCTCGCTGAACGCGTTGTCGAGCGACAGCATCGGCTCGAGGTGCTGGACCGTCGCGAAGCCCGCGGCGGCCCGGCCCCCGACGCGCTGCGTCGGCGACTCGGGCGACTGGAGGGCGGGGTGCGCGGCCTCGAGCGCCTGGAGTTCGTGCATGCGGGCGTCGTACTCGGCGTCCGAGGAGACGGGCTGGTCCTCCTCGTAGTACGCGCGCTGGTCCGCCTCGACCTGGGCGACGAGCTCGGCCCACCGCCGCTGCGCGGCGGCCTCGTCGAGCTCGGCGGCGGACGTGGCCGTGGGGACCTCCTGGTCCGTCACGGTCGGGGCGGTCGGGGCGGACGTCGCGGGGGTGCTCTCGCTCACCCGCACATCATCGCGCGGACCGCCGACATCCGCCGCCCTCGACGGCGGTGGAGAGGCATCGGTCGCGGCCCCCGGTCCGTCCCGGCCGGGTGCCGGTTCCCGGCCGGGACGGCGTCTTGGCACCATGAATGTTAGTCACTAACATCTGGTCCATGAGCTCGACACACATCACCGCGGCAGTCCCGCGCCGAGAGCGGACACGGGCCGCTCTGATCGCGGGCGCGCTGGACCTGTTCGAGCGTCAGGGCTACGAGACGACGTCGGTCGCGCAGGTCGCGGAGGCCGCGGGCGTCACCGAGATGACGTTCTTCCGCCACTTCCCCGCGAAGGAGCGAGTGCTCCTCGACGACCCGTACGACCCCGTGCTCGTCGAGGCGGTCGCGGCGCGCCCGCGCGCGGAGGGCCCGTTGGAGCGCACCGTCGCGGGCCTGCGGAACGCCTGGGGCGAGATCCCGGCCGACGCGCGCGACGTCGTCCGCCGGCGCACCCGGATCGTCGCGCGCACGCCCGTGCTGCGCGGCGCGGTCGGGCTCAACAACCTCCGCACGGAGGACGCCGTCGTGGCCCGGCTCGTCGAGGACGGGTGCGAGCCGCTCGAGGCGCGCGCCGCCGTCGGAGCCACCCTCGCCGTCCTCACGGCCGCGCTGCTGCACTGGGCGGACTCCGAGGACGAGGACCTCGGTGCGGTCATCGACCGCGCGCTCGGCGTGCTGGTGCCGGCCGGGCGCGTGGCGAGGGGGCGTCGTGCGTAGGGCGCAGGCGCCGGTGCTCCGCGCCGTCGCGCTGTCCCGCTCCTTCGGCGACGTCGCCGCCGTCCGAGGGATCGACCTCGACGTCCGCCCCGGTGAGGTGCGCGCGCTCGTCGGGCTCAACGGCGCGGGCAAGTCCACGCTCCTGCGGCTCCTCGTCGGCCTGCTGCGGCCCGGCTCCGGACGCGCCGAGCTGTGGGGCACACCGGCCTGGGGGGCGCCCGCGGAGGTCCGGGCACGCGTCGGCTTCGTCGGCTCCGGCCACGCCTACGACGAGCTGACCGTCCGCGAGAACCTGCGCACCGCGGCCCGGCTGCACGGCTGCACCTCCGCGGAGGCGCGACGGCGGACGGACGGGCTCCTCTCCTCGCTCGCGCTGGACCGGTGGTCCGACCGGCGGGTGCGCACCCTCTCGGACGGCAACCGGCGCCGTCTCGAGCTCGCCTGCGCGCTCGTGCACGACGCCGACCTGCTCGTCCTCGACGAACCGACGAACGCCCTCGACCCGGCGGGCGTCGTCGAGATCCGCGAGACCCTGGTGCGCCGCGCCGCGGACGGGACCGCGGTCCTCGTGTCGAGCCACCACCTCGACGAGATGGCCCGCGTCGCCACGTCGATCGACGTCGTCCACGACGGACGCGTCGTCGGGCAGCTGCCACCGGACGGCCCCGACCTCGAGCGCCAGTTCTTCACCACGGTGCACGCGGCAGCGACCGGGGGTGGCGCCAGGTGAGCGCCGCGCTCGAGGCAGAGCTGCTCAAGCTCGCGCGCTCGACGGTCGCCCGCATCGCGACAGGCACGCTCGTGCTCATCGTGCCCCTGCTGGCCGTCGGGCTCGCCGCGGCCGCGGAGCACGGCGGCAACAGCACGCTCGCGCTCAAGGTCCGCCCCCTGGTCCCCGACGGCGGCTGGGACGCCGTCACCGGGACGACCGGCCAGGTGCTGACCGTCGCGACGCTCCTCGCGGCAGGTTTCGTCGTGAGCTGGACGTTCGGCCGCGAGCTCACCCGCGGCACGGTCGAACCGCTGCTCACCGCCCTCCCGTCCCGGACCGCCGTCGTGTCGGCCAAGCTCGTCGTCGTCACCGGATGGGCGCTGGCGTCGAGCGTCGCCGGCGTGAGCGTCGCGGTCGTCGCGGGGCTCGCCCTCGCTCCCGGCGCCGGGTCGCCCTGGCCCGGGGCCGCGCGCGCCGTCGTCGGCGGCCTCCTCGCCGCGCTGCTCGCCCTCCCCTGCGCGCTCGTCGCGACCTGGGGCCGCGACGCATTGGCCGGGGTGGGCGCCGTGCTCGGGCTGGTCGTCGTGGCCCAGGTCGTCACGGTGGTCGGCGCCGGCGCGTGGTTCCCCTGGGCCGCGCCGGGCCTCTGGCTCGGCATGGGCGGCCCCGCCGTGCACGTGACCTGGTGGCAGCTCGCAGCCGCCCCGACGGTCGGTGCCGCCAGCTGGGTCGCGACCGCGTCGTGGTGGCGCCGTGCGGAGCTCGTCAGCCGCTGAGGTCGACCTCGGCCGGCCACCCTCGGGGGCGGCCCTCGACACCGACTCCGCACGACCTCGCCGCCGCACGGCGGTCACTCCCAGCCATGGGACGCGTCGTCGTGCATCGGCGGGCACGTCCCGCCGGGCTCGACGGCGGCCTCGAAGTGCCAGAGCTCGTTCGCGTACGTGCGGCACAGCCCGAACTCGGCCCCGTGCTGCTCGAGCCACAGCGCGCCGTCCGTCGGCCCGACGTCGATCGCGAGCCCCGCGACGTGCTCGGACGACTCGGGCGGGAGCACCCAGCGGTGCGCCTCCTCCGCCGACCCGTAGCGCTCGAGCGCGGCGTCGACGAGCTCCTGCTGCTCGGCCGCGGTGCGCCACCCGGACGTGAGGGTGAGCTCGACGCCGTCGGCGTCCGCTGCCGCCCGTGCCACGTCGAAGCGCCGCTCGAGCTCCGGGTCGAGACCCGTCGCGGTCTGCGGGCGCAGCGTGGGCGACGGGTCGGCGACGGCGCCGCCGTCGGGCGTCGACACGGTGAGGTACGTGATCGCGCCCACCGCGCCGAGCACCCCGACGACGAGGACGCCGGCCACGGCGCGAGCGGCGCGACGGGGACCGGGACGGCCCGGGACGTGGCGGGCGGGACGGGCGGGGCGGAGGGGTGTCGTGGTCATGCCTCGAGGCTCGCCCGCCGCGGCCCCCCGCCACATCGGCCCGACGGCGGCACCTCGACCCCCGCCGTCCGGCGCAGCCGCGCGTCCCGCGTCCGTCCCCGGCGCGACGCCGCTCCGCCCTGGGGCTGAGCCCCCGTCGACCGGCCTCGGTCCTTGGGCGGTCCCGTCCCGGGCGGGCGCCCGGCTACCGTGGACAGGTGCCCCAGCTCACCCGTCTGCCCGTGTGGGCGCAGGACCTCGCGACCGCGCTCGCCGCGGGCCTCGTGTGGTTCGCGGTCATCACCGTGATGGAGAGCGGCGACTACTGGTACCCCCGCACCCCCGAGTCGTACCGCGTGGCGGGGCTGTGGATCGTCCTGACCCTCGCCCTGCGCCGGGTCCTGCCGGGCCCGCTCTTCTGGGCGACGGCGATGCTCTACCCCCTCGCCCTGCCGTGGACCATGCAGACGCCGTTCGAGCTCCTCCCGCTCCTGGTCGCGGGATTCGCCGCGACCCGCTCGGGCGCCGTCCCGTGGGCCCTCGCCGGCCTCGCGGGCGGCCTCTCGGCGTTCGCGATGCAGCTCTGGTCCCGACCGCACCTGACGTTCCCCCCGACCCCGTTCTCGCCGCTGTGGATCGGGCTCGGCCGGTCGCCGTCGGACGTGCTCCTCGCCCTCGCGCTCGTCCTGGGCGCGGTCGCGGCCGGCTACTTCTTCCGCCGCCTCGCGGTGACGTCCGAGCGGCTGCGCGAGCGCAACGCCGAGCTCCAGGCCCTCCAGGCCGAGCTCGCCGAGCGCGCAGTGCTCGCCGAACGCACCCGCATCGCGCGCGAGCTGCACGACGTCGTCGCGCACCACATGTCCGCGATCGTCGTGCGGGCCCAGGCCGCGGACCGCGTCGCGGCGAACCAGCCCGAGGCTCCCGCCGAGGCCGTGCGCTGGATCAGCGACGAGGGCAAGCAGGCGCTCACCGCGATGCGGTCGGTCGTGCAGGTGCTGCGCCGCGGCACCGAGGCCGACGGCGGGACCGCGGCCCTCGCCCCGACGCCGGACGGCACCCGCGCTCCCGACGAGCTGCGCGCGGCCGCACGCCGCCTGTGCGACGCCGGCCGCGACGTCGACCTCTCGCTCCCCCGCCCGTGGCCGACGACGGGCGCCGAGTCGGGGCTGGCCGTCGTCCGCATCACCCAGGAGGCCCTGACCAACGTGCTGCTCCACTCGCTCGCCCCCGACGTCACCGTGACCGTGACCGACGACGCCGCCGACCTGCGCCTGCGCGTCCACGACCCGGGGCCGTCCCTCCCGAGCGCCGAGGGGCGTCAGGGCCACGGCCTGACCTCCATGCGCGAGCGCGCGCTCGCCGCCGGGGGCGAGCTGACCGCCGGGCCGGACGGGCGCGGCGGCTGGACCGTCGAGGCGCGCATCCCGCGGGAGACCGCGTGACCGGCCCCGTGCCGGGCGCGGACGGGAGCGGCGCCGCGCTCCCCCCGGTCCGCGTCGTCGTCGTCGACGACCAGTCCACGATCCGCCTCGGCCTGCGCATGATCCTCGAGAACGAGCCGGACGTGACCGTCGTGGGCGAGGCCGGGGACGGCGAGACCGCGGTGACGATGGCGCGCGCGCTGCGCCCCGACGTCGTGCTCATGGACGTGCGCATGCCGCGGCTCGACGGCATCGAGGCGACCGCGCGCATCGTCGCCGACCCCGACCTCGCCGAGGTCCGCACCCTCGTCCTCACGACCTTCGACGACGACGAGTACGTGTACGGCGCGCTGCGCGCCGGGGCGGCCGGGTTCCTGCTCAAGGACGCCGACCCACAGACCCTCGTCGACGCCGTGCACCGCGTCCGCGCGGGCGACTCGCTGCTCGACCCGGCCGTCACCGGACGCATCATCTCGACCTACGTCGAGCTCGCGCGGCACGCGCCGCTCGGGCCGGACGCCGCCGAGACCGACGCGCCCGGGACCGGGCTGGACGCGGCGACGCCCCGCGAGCGCGAGGTGCTGCTCGCCGTCGCGCGCGGGCTGTCGAACCGCGAGATCGGCGCCGAGCTGCACCTCACCGAGGCGACCGTCAAGAGCCACGTGCGCTCGCTGCTCACGAAGGTCGGCCTGACCAACCGCGTGCAGCTCGTGATCCTCGCCTACGAGGCAGGCATCGTCCGTCCGGGACGCGACGATCATCCGGCGTCGACGAGCTGAGCGACGTCGCTCACGCGCCAGGCCCGTACGCCGCCCGCTCCGGCAAGCGTCACGACGGCGTCCGACCCGTCCGGGTGGACGGTCCCCTGGCCTCCCGGTTCAGGCGTCGGGAGCACGAGATGCTGCCATTCCTCCGCGTCGGCGGACAGCCACAGGACCGACCGTTCCACGCCCGTCGCGACGACCGTGCCCACGGCGGCGTACCTCCCGTCGACGCGGACGACGCGACCGAACGTCTCGCCTCGACCCGTCGCGCTGACGAGCTCGAAGGTCGTGCCGTCCGTGGTCCCGCGCAGCTCGGTGCGCCCGTCGACCTGCACCTGGAGCAAGGGGCGAGCGTCGCCGTCTCCCTGGACGCACCCGTCGACCTCGAACGACTCCTCCGCGTCGATCACCGCGCGCTCCCAGCCGGTGCCCGCGCCGACCCAGGACGCGTCGACCTCCCGGTCGCCGTCGACGACCGTGCCCAGCACCCAGGGACGACCGTCGGCGAGGAGACACACGTGCCGCGCGGAGGACCGACCGTCACCCCCTTCGAGCCCCTCGTCGAGGGTCCAGACGAGGCCGTCCTCGGACCGCCAGGCCGCGGCGTGCCGCACGCTCGCGCCCTCGGGACTGTCCGCCCGCACCCCGACGGCGACCCAGCCCCCGTCGACCGCGCGGACGTCGTGGATCTCCGCGTGCCCGGAGGACGGCCAGCCGGAGCCCTCCGCCCACTCACCGCCCACGGGACGGAACCACGACCGCACCGTGACGCCGTTCTCGCCCTCCTCCCAACCGAACGTGATCGTCACCTCCCTCCCGTCGGAGGCCGCAGCCCGGACCAGTGCGAGGTCCTCCCCGGTCCAGGGGGCGTCCGCCGACCTCTCGGCGAGGCCGCGACCACCTGCGGTGTACACCGCTGACGAGACCCGCCTCCGCCAGCCGTCCCCCGCGGTCGAGACCTCCGCGCGCCGCACGACGACAGCCCCGTCGCCCGCGTCGACCTCCGTCGGCCGGAACCAGCGCCGAGGCGTCGCGAGGGTCGCGAGCCGACGCCACCGCCCGTCGCGGAGCTCGGTCACGTACGCGCCGCCGTCCCCGGCGAGGACGGCCCGCACCGCACGCTCGTCCGGGTCCCAGGCGGACGGACCGCCGAACCCGATCCCTCCGTTGTCGTCGGACATGCCCTGGGAGAGGATGTCTCCCGACTCGTCCTCGACCACCAGGCTGCTCGCGCTGAGCTCGTCGCCCCAGTAGACGGCCGCGAGATCGTCGCCGCCCACGGCGGGCGCCGACAGCCCGGTCGACTGGTCGTCCGTGCCGGCGTCGTCGCGGCGGAAGTCCAGGTACTCTCAGGCGTCGCCGCCGCCCGGTTCCCAGAACCACGCGGCCGCGTCGGTCACGGGACCGCCGAGCCCGGCCTCCCGGACCGAGCCCGTCAGGACGAACCCTGTCGCGGTCGCCGCCGCACCCGCGACGCGCGGCGCGTCACCGGGCAGCTCGGACGTCGTCCAGGTGGTCCCCGAGTCCGCGGATCGATAGGTGACGACGACGTCGTCCTCCACCTCGTCGTCCCAGGACACCGCGACGACCCACAACGCCTCGCGTCCGGCCACCCCCTGGATCGTCGGCCGCCCCTCGCCCTCCGGCAGCACCAGCGGCACCGGGTCGCCCGACGGCGGCACGAGCACGCCGCGCACGACCCTCGCGTCGGGATCGACGCCGAGAGCGACGACCGAGCCGGCCGTCTCGGCGACGTGCGTCACCGGGACGCCCTCGATCTCCGGAGGAAGCCGGACCGGCACCCAGGCCGCACGGTCCGCCGAGGTCAGCAGGAAGCCTTTCGTCCGTCCGTCCTCCCACGTGCTCCCCGCGAGGACGGTGCGGGCCGGACCGCCCGCGGCCGCCAGGTCGCGCACCACGCCCGGAAGGTCGAGGACCGCCGGCTCCCCCGCGACCGCGCCGCTCTCACCGAGGGTCCAGACCACGGCCTCCGGCAGACCGTCCGGCTCCGTCCGCACACCGCTCACGATCCACGGCAGCCCGGGCGCGGCGGGCACGATCCCGACGTGGTCGACTACGGCCTCCTGCGGGGCGAGCTCGGGTGGCACGTCGATCTCGGTGAACACCACCGGCGCGCGCCGCTCCGGCTCCGCGTCCGGGGTGCACGCCGCGAGCGTCACCACGAGCGCTCCCGCCAGCACCGTGGCGAAGGCCCTCACCACGCGTCGTCCAGGTCCGTGCACCATGAGGCCCCCTGCCGTCGTCACGACCCGCGTCGTCGCGAGCCGCGGGACCGACGTCCCGCGAGCGGAGAACCTACCGAGGTCCTGACGCCCCTCGAGGGTTTTCCACAGGCACGCACGACGGAGCCCGACGGCGGGAGGGGACTCGCGCCGTCGGGCTCCGGGTTTCGTGGGGCCGGGAAGGGTCAGCCGGCCACCACGGTCTCGGCAGGCGGGGTCGCCGTCTGCCCGTCCTCGGCGCTCGCGGCCTCGTGGGCCGCGAGACGCTCCGCGCGCACGACCTCGCGGCTGCTGCCGCGGTAGGCCGCGACGAGGATGTCGCGCATGTCCTCCAGGACCGGCATCCGCGGGTTCGCGGGGGCGCACTGGTCCTCGAACGACCGCAGCGCGAGGTCGTCGAGGCGGCTCAGGAACGCCGTCTCGTCGACGCCCTGCGCCGCGAACGTCGGCTCGATGCCGACCTTGGCGCGCAGCTCCTCGACCGCCCTCGCGTACGACTCGACGCCCTCCTCCGGGGTGGAGGCCGGCAGCCCGAGGTGCTTCGCGATCTCCTGGAACCGCTCCGGGGCCACGTAGCGCTCGTACTTGGGCCAGCTCGTGAGCTTCGTGGGCACCTGGCCGTTGTAGCGGATCACGTGCGGCAGGAGCACCGCGTTGGTGCGCCCGTGCACGAGGTGGAAGGTCGAGCCCACGGTGTGCGCCATGGCGTGCACGATGCCGAGCATCGCCGAGCCGAACGCCATGCCCGCGATGGTCGCCGCGTTGTGCATCTTCTCGCGGGCCTTCGGGGCCGCCGCGCCCTGCGTGACCGAGTCCTCGATGTGCTCGAAGACCATCTTGATCGCCTGCAGGCACAGCCCGTCGGTGAAGTCGTTCGCGTAGACGGAGACGAACGCCTCGGTCGCGTGCGTGAGGGCGTCGAAGCCCGAGTCGGCCGCGAGCTTCGCGGGCATGGTGTCCGTGAGCACGGGGTCGACGATGGCGACGGTCGGGGTGAGCGCGTAGTCCGCGAGCGGGTACTTGAAGCCCGTCTCCGGGTCGGTGATGACCGCGAACGGCGTCACCTCCGCGCCGGTGCCCGACGACGTCGGGATGCACACGAGCTTCGCCCTGCCCCCGAGCTCCGGGAACTTGTAGGCGCGCTTGCGCACGTCGAAGAACTTCTCCCGCATGTCGGAGAACTCGATCTCCGGGTGCTCGTACCGCAGCCACATGACCTTGGCGGCGTCCATCGGCGACCCGCCACCGATCGCGATGATCGTGTCGGGCTCGAAGTCGCGCATCGACTCGGCACCGCGGTTCACGGTGCCGACGCTCGGCTCGGGCTCGACCGCGTCGATGATCTGGATCGCGACCTTCTCCTCGCGGCGGGCGAGGACGTCGAGCACGCGGTCGACGACGCCGATGCGGCTCATGACCTTGTCGGTGACGATCGTGACGCGGTGCACGTCGCGCATCTGCGCGAGGTACTGGATCGAGTTCGGCTCGAAGTACGTCTTGGCAGGCACCTTGAACCACTGCATGTTGTTGTTGCGCCGCCCGATCCGCTTGACGTTGATGAGGTTGACCGCCGACACGTTGTTCGACACCGAGTTCGCGCCGTAGCTGCCGCACCCGAGCGTGAGCGACGGGAGCAGCGCGTTGTAGATGTCGCCGATGCCGCCGAGCGACGTCGGGCTGTTCCACAGCACGCGCACGGCCTTGACCCGCGCGCCGTAGCGCTCGACGAGCTCCTGGTCCGCCGTGTGGATCGCCGCCGAGTGGCCGAGGCCGTCGAGCTCGACCATGCGCTCCGCGAGGCGGACGCCGTGCTCGGTGTCGCGCGCACGCAGCACCGCGAGGACCGGGGTGAGCTTCTCGCGGCTCAGCGGCTCCTGCGGGCCCACGTCGTCGATCTCCGCGAGGATGATCGACGTGTCGTCGGGGACCTCGAACCCGGCCTCGCGCGCGATCCACACCGGCGACTTGCCCACGACCTTCGGGTTCAGCTTCGCGCCGGCGCAGTTCGTGCCGCTCGCCTCGACGCCGAAGATGAGGCGCTCGAGCATCGCCTTCTCGGCGGGCGTCGCGCGGTAGGCGTGCAGGCGGGCCAGCTCGCGCATCGCGTCGTCGTAGATCACGTCGTCGAGGATGAGCGCCTGCTCCGACGCGCAGACCATGCCGTTGTCGAACGCCTTCGACATGACCACGTCGTTGATCGCGCGGCCGAGGTCGGCGCTCTTCTCGACGTAGGCGGGGACGTTGCCCGCGCCGACGCCGAGCGCCGGCTTGCCGGCCGAGTAGGCCGCGCGGACCATGCCGTTGCCGCCCGTCGCGAGGATGAGCGCGACGCCCGGGTGGTGCATGAGCGTGTTGGTCGCCTCGATCGAGGGGTGCTCGACCCACTGGATGCAGTCGTCGGGCGCGCCGGCGGCCACCGCGGCGTCGCGCACGATCCGGGCCGCCTCGACCGACGAGCGCTGCGCGCTCGGGTGGAAGGCGAACACGACGGGGTTGCGCGTCTTGAGCGCGATGAGCGACTTGAAGATCGTGGTCGACGTCGGGTTGGTCACCGGCGTCACGGCGCACACCACGCCGACCGGCTCGGCGATCTCGACGACGCCCGTCAGCTCGTCGCGGCCGATGATGCCGACCGTCTTGAGGTTCGCCATCGAGTTGGGCACGTGCTCGCACGCGAAGATGTTCTTCGTCGCCTTGTCCTCGAACACGCCGCGCCCGGTCTCGGCGACGGCCAGCTGCGCGAGGTGACCGTGCTGGTGCAGGCCCGCGACCGACGCCTTGAGGACGATCCGGTCGACGTCCTCCTGCGTGAGGCTCATGTACTGGTCGAGCGCCTTGCGGGCGCGCTCGACGAGGACGTCGATCTCGTGCGTGGTGCGCGTGTCCTCGGTGCGGGTCTCGACCTTCGTGCCGGCGCTCTTCGCGCTCATGCGTCCCCTCCGGTGCCCGGTCGGGCCGGGCGTCGGGCCGCGGGTGCTGCCGGGGCCGGATTGCCCCGGCTCCTTCAGCGGTCTCTCTACTTGTGAATGTTTTCACAAGCCGCGCAGCCGAGCAAGGTCCAGAACGTGTTCGAGGCCCAAGGTCCCGGCCCGCTCGTGACCTCCGCACCACCGCGCCCGCCGCCGTAGGGTGGGGGACCATGACCGCCGAGCAGACGACGAGCCCTGCGCCCGCGCCCCAGAACACCGCCGAGACCGTGCTCCCCGCCGACGGCGCGCCCCACGACCCGTACCTCTGGCTCGAGGACGTCGAGGGGGACGAGGCCCTGACGTGGGTCCGCGCACGCAACGCCGAGGTCGCCGACACGCTCGAGGTCGCCGAGGAGTTCACCGCGACCGAGCGCGCGATCCGCGAGGTGCTCGACTCCGACGCCAAGATCCCCGAGGTCTCCAAGATCGGCGACCGCTACTACAACTTCTGGCGCGACGCGCAGCACGAGCGCGGCCTCTGGCGCCGCACGACGCTCGAGTCCTACCGCTCGGACGACCCGGAGTGGGAGACCGTGCTCGACCTCGACGCGCTCGCCGCGGCGGAGGGCGAGTCGTGGGTCTGGCACGGCGCGAGCGTCCTGCGCCCGACGCCGGGGCAGCTCGCCGCGGGCGAGCCCTGGCGCCACGCGCTCGTCGAGCTCTCCCCCGGCGGCTCCGACGCCGACGTCACGCGCGAGTTCGACCTCGTCGAGAAGCGGTTCGTCGCCCCCGGCGACGGCGGGTTCTTCCGCGCCGAGGCCAAGGGCTCGCTCGGCTGGGTCGACGCCGACACCGTCTACGTGTTCACCGACTTCGGCGAGGGCACGCTCACGCCGTCCGGGTACCCGCGCGTGGTCAAGCGCTGGACGCGCGGCACCCCGCTCGAGGACGCGGTGACCGTCTACGAGGGCACCGACGAGGACATGTACATCTCCGCCTGGCGGTCGCACACGCCCGGGTTCGAGCGCGACTTCGTGCACCGCTCCAAGGCGTTCTACGCCGACGAGCTCTACCTCGCCGAGCGCACCGGCACGCCCGAGCAGCGCCTGACGAAGATCGACGTGCCCGACTCCGCCGAGGTCGGCGTGCGGCGCGAGTGGATGCTCGTCGAGCTGCGCGACGACTGGACGGTCGGCGGCGCGACGTACCGCGCGGGCTCGCTGCTCGTCGCCCGGTTCGACGACTTCCTCGCGGGCGACCGCGGCTTCACCGTGCTGTTCGAGCCCACGGCGACGACGTCGCTCGCCGGCGCGACGTGGACGCGCCACCACCTGGTGGTCAACGTGCTCGACGACGTGAAGAACCGCCTGCACGTGCTCACGCCGCCGGACGCCGCCGCTCCCGAGGGTGCCGGGACCGCCGTCGGGCAGGAGACCGCCGACGCGCCGTGGGTGCGCTCCGAGATCCCCGGCCTGCCGGAGCTCGGCACGGTCGCCGTCGGGGCCGTCGACCCCGTCGACACCGACGACCTGTGGCTCGTCACGACCGACTACCTCACGCCCACGACGCTCTCGCTCCTGTCGCTCGGCGAGCGGCCGGGCGACGCGGGTGCACCGGAGGTCGTCAAGTCCAACCCCGCGTTCTTCGACGCCGACGGCATGACCGTCGCCCAGCACTTCGCCACGTCCGACGACGGCACGCGCGTGCCGTACTTCGTCGTCGGACGCGCGGACCTCGTCGCGGGCGCGGGCGACGGCGGCACGGGAACCGCGCCGACGCTGCTGTACGGGTACGGCGGCTTCGAGATCTCGCTCACGCCCGCGTACTCCGGCGCGCTCGGCCGCGCCTGGCTCGCGCGGGGCGGCGTCTACGTCGTCGCGAACATCCGCGGCGGCGGCGAGTACGGGCCCGCCTGGCACCAGGCCGCGCTCAAGGCGAACCGCCACCGCGCCTACGAGGACTTCGCCGCCGCCGCGCGCGACCTCGTGGCCCGCGGGATCACGACGCACGAGCACCTCGGCATGGAGGGCCGCTCCAACGGCGGCCTGCTCGCCGGCAACATGCTCACGCAGTACCCCGAGCTGTTCGGCGCCGTGATCGTCGGCGTCCCGCTGCTCGACATGCGCCGCTACACGAAGCTCCTCGCCGGGGCGTCGTGGGCCGCGGAGTACGGCGACCCGGACGACCCCGAGCAGTGGGCGTTCATCCGCACGTTCTCGCCGTACCACCTGTTCGACGCCGAGCGCGAGTACCCGCCCGTGCTCTTCACGACGTCGACCAAGGACGACCGCGTCCACCCGGGCCACGCGCGCAAGCTCGCCGCGAAGATGCTCGGTGAGGGCAAGGACGTCACGTACTACGAGAACATCGAGGGCGGCCACGGCGGCGCCGCGAACAACGCCCAGGCCGCCCACATGGCCGCCGTGCACTACCGCTTCCTCGCAGAGCGCCTCGGCTGAGGCTCGCGCCCCGGCCGAGGACCGGCTCAGGAGGAGCGCGCGGGCCGGGGTCCGAGGCCCCGCCCGCGCGCCGCACCACCGAGCCGCACGAGGCACGAGCGGACGGCCTCGACCGGCCGGCTGGACGGGACGAACATCTGCTGCTTGAGCCGGGCGACGCGCTGGTGGCGCTCGACGGACGGGCGCAGCCCCGCCTCCCAGGCCGCGAGTGCGACCGGGAGGTCCTCGGGCTCGTCCCGCAGCGCCTGGCCCAGGGCCGCGCCGCCACGCAGGGCGGCGGTGGCCCCCATGCCCGAGTACAGGTTCAGGCACCACGCGGCGTCCCCGACGAGCACGACCCTGCTGCTGCTCCACCGGGGCATCCTGACCTGGTGCACGGAGTCGAACAGGTGCTCGGGCGCCTGGGCCAGCCCGTCCAGGACGTGGCTCACGACGAGGTCGTCCATCCCGGCGAAGACCGCGCGCAGCCGCTCGACCGGATCTCCGGCGAACTGCCCTGCGACGTCCGCAGTGCGGTATGTCAGCAGCGCGGTGGGGGCTCGGTCGGCGAACCCGAACACCCAGGCCGCACGGCCGACACGCGCACTGACGATGCTGTCCTGCGCACCGAAGGAGGGCACCTGCTCGGCCAGCTGGAACGCGCAGACCATGGCGCCCCACGTGGTCATCCAGCGCTCGTGCGGACCGAACACCAGGCGCCGCACCCCGGAGCGCAGGCCGTCGGCCCCGACGACGAGGTCGAACCTCTCGCGGTACTCCCGGCCGGCGTCGGCGTCCTCCAACCGCACCTGGACCCCACCCGGGTCGTCGACGATCTCGAGCGGCCTCGTGGCCAGCCGCACCTCCACCCGCCGGTCGCCCGTGCCGTCCGTGACCCCACGCCAGAGCGCGGCCTCGATGTCACCGCGGACGACCGCTGCGGGCCGGCCGGGCTGGTCGAGGAAGCCCATCCCGGGCCCCCGGTTCCCGCGCCGGTCCAGCTCCCACGCCTCGGCACCGTCCACGGGGTTGCGCACGTGCAGGTCGGCGGCGACGCCCAGGTCGACGGCCGCCTGCCGACCGTCGGGCATCAGACCGACGAAGTAGCCTCCCCGCCGACGTTCGGGGGAACGCTCGACGATCACCGGGTCCCATCCGGCGTCCCGGAGGCCGATGGCCGCCGAGAGGCCGGCGATCCCGAGCCCGACGACGAGTGCGCGCCTGCGAGCGCGCCGCTGCTGGGCGGCGCTCTCCTGAGTCTGCATGGTGCTCCTCCGAGTCCTCGTTCCGCGCTCGTGGGGCGGGCGGCGGTCAGTCCGGGACGACGACGGCACGCGTGCGCCCCTGGTGCGCCCAGGCCTCGCCGACCCTGCTGAACGGGTACGGGGTGTACGGCGCGGAGAACGTCCCGTCCGCGAGCAGGGCCAGGACCGCGGGCGCCTCGGCGAGCAGCTCCGCCCTGGACACCGAGCCGATGCCGCTCCCCGTGACCCGGAGACGGCGGCTGCGCAGCAACGCGGCCGGCAGGGAGGCCTGCGGCCCCGCGAGCGAGCCGATCTGCACGTAGGCGGTCTCGGTGTCGTCGTCGCCCACGCCGCCCCGGCCCAGCGCGGCGAAGGCGGCCTCGGCCACCGGGCCCCACAGGAAGTCGAGCACGAGCGTCGGGGGCGCGTCCTCGGTCGCCTCGGCCAGGGCGTCCACGAGGGCGTCCGGCCCGTCGTGGGCGAGCGAGACGGGCACGGCACCCAGTGCGCGCAGCCGCTCCAGCGACTCGGGGTCACGGCCGGCGGCGACGACCCGGTCGGCGCCGAGCGCGAGCGCGCCCTGCACCGCGAGGGTGCCAGACATGCCCGTCGCACCGAGCACGAGCACGGAGCCCAGGGAACCCGCTTCCTTGCGGTGGCCGGCCAGGACCACCCACCCGGACATTCCGGGATTCATGCCGGCCGCGACGGCGAGAGGGTCGGCGCCGGCGGGAAGGTCCAGCTCGAACGGGGTGACCATCCGCTCGGCCATCGTGCCCCACGGCGCGCGCGGGAAGCCGGTGTAGACCAGGCGCCCGTCCGCGGCTCGCGCCACGGCGTCCACCCCGAGCACCGACGGGTAGGCCTGGGTGCTGCTGTAGTGGTGTCCGGACGCCCGAGCCCGGACCACGTGGTGCAGACCTGCCCCGACCAGGTGCAGCGGCTCCTGCCCGGGCCTGGCCTCCGGCTCGGGGAACTCGGCGCAGACCGGCTCCTGCCCCGGGACGTTGACGACGGCAGCACGCATGACATCTCCTTAACTAAGTTCAACTAGTGCGCACCACACTGCCTGAACGTTGTTAAGGTGTCAACCATGGCAAAGGGCGTCACCAGGGAACGGATCGTGGCCACGGCGCTCGAGCTGCTCGACGAGAAGGGCAGGGAGGGCCTCACCGTCCGTGCGCTCGCCGCCCGGCTCGACGTCCGCCCGCCCGCCCTGTACTGGCACGTGCGCAACAAGCAGGAGCTGCTCGACGAGATGGCCACCGCCGTGCTGCGTCGCGTCAGCACGGCGGCGTCCCAGGCTCCGGTCGCCGACCGCTGGACCGACGACCTGAGGACCTACGCCCGGATCCTGCGCACGGAGTTCCTGCAGCACCGCGAGGGCGCGCGCATCTTCAGCGGCACACGCCTGACGGACCCCGAGGTGGTCCGCATGAAGGAGCCGTGGTTCGCGCGCTGGACGGCGCAGGGCCTGACCCTCGTCGAGGCCGACGACGCCGTCGACCTCGTGGTGGCGTTCGTCGTCGGCTTCGTCATCGAGGAGCAGGAACGGAGCCAGTCCGGCGAGGACGACCCCACCCGCTACGGGACGGCCGAACGCGACACGTGGCTCGGCCCGGCCGCGCCGTTGGTCAAGGAAGCCGGCCGCCTGCGCGACGACGGCGACCAGCGGTTCGACCGGCACCTGAGCATCGTCCTGGACGGGCTCGCCGCCCGCCTCGGCGGCTGATGCCTCGCCACGCACCCGCCCCGACACCCCAGGCGACCCCACCGGTGTCGAGCAAGACCAGGGCCTCCGTCGGCGGGTCGGGGGCCGCCGACGGAGAGCGCGGGGTCAGGAGTGCGGGACGGTGGCGGTGATGAGGGTGCCGTCGTCGCGGCGGTTGCCGGAGAGCGCGCGCAGGCTCGGACGGCCGGGCTTCACGGGGCCCTGACCGTCGAGCGCGACGCGCGTGACCTCGCCCGGCACGACCTTGACGCGCTCGCCGCGCACGGTGACCTGCGCGCCGTCGCCGGTCTCGGCGTCGAGCTCGATCGCGTCGGGGAGCACGGTGACGCGCAGGCGCGAGCCGTGCCACTGGACGCGGAACGTCAGGGACTCCCACTCCTGCGGCAGCCGCGGGTCGAAGGTCAGGTCGCCGTCGGAGTCGCGCATGCCGCCGAACCCGCACGCGAGCGCGGACCACGTGCCGCCGGCGGAGGCGACGTGCACGCCGTCGGCCGCGTTGGCGTGGAGGTTCGCGAGGTCGACGAACAGCGACGACACGAAGTACTCGAGCGCGAGCTCGTGGTAGCCCACCTCGGCCGCGACGATCGACTGCACGACGCCGGACAGCGTCGAGTCGCCGGTGGTCAACGGGTCGTAGTACTCGAAGTCGGCGAGCTTCTCCTCCGCCGTGAAGTGCTGGCCCTGGAGGAACAGGGCGAGCACGACGTCGGCCTGCTTGAGCACCTGGTAGCGGTAGATGACGAGCGGGTGGTAGTGCAGCAGGAGGGGCCGCTTGTTCGCGGGTGTGTGCGCGAGGTCCCAGATCTCGCGCTCGAGGAAGTGCGAGTCCTGCGGGTGGATCCCGATGCTCTCGGCGTACGGGATCGACATGTGGTCGGCCGCGCGGACCCACTCCGCGGCCTCGTAGGCGCCGAGCCCGAGCCGGTCCACGAGGAGCGCGTAGTCCTCGGGGTGCTCGGCCTTCATGCGCTCGACGACGAACGCCGCCGCGCGCAGGTTGAACCGCGCCATGACGTTGGTGAAGAGGTTGTCGTTGACGACGGTCGTGTACTCGTCCGGGCCGGTGACGCCGTGGATGTGGAAGTTGTCGTCGCCGTTGGCGCGCCAGAAGCCCAGGTCCTCCCACATGCGGGCGGTCTCGACGAGGATGTCGACGCCCTCGCGGCGCAGGAAGTCCAC
The DNA here is from genome assembly GCF_055571305.1 of Cellulosimicrobium sp. NPDC030954. NCBI lineage: Bacteria > Bacillati > Actinomycetota > Actinomycetes > Micrococcales > Promicromonosporaceae > Cellulosimicrobium > Cellulosimicrobium sp. NPDC030954. The sequence continues at coordinate 28,700 of NZ_JBVIFN010000013.1, read as the reverse complement.
GTCGCCCGTGGCGCGCACGTACTGCACGAGCGCGTAGCTGACGTCGGCGTCGATGTGGTACTGCGCGGTGCCGGCGGCGTAGTAGGCGGACGCCTCCTCGCCGTTGATGGTGCGCCAGGGGAAGAGCGCGCCCTTCTGCGACAGCTCGCCCGCGCGACGGCGCGCGGCGTCGAGCATCTGGTAGCGGAACCGCAGCGCGTTGCGCGCGTACCGGGGGCTCGTGTACGTGAGGAACGGCAGGACGTAGATCTCCGTGTCCCAGAAGTAGTGCCCGCTGTACCCGGAGCCGGTGAGGCCCTTGGCGGGGACGCCGTTGCCCTCGGCGCGCGCCGTGGCCTGGGCGAGCTGGAAGAGGTTCCAGCGCACCGCCTGCTGGATGCCGGGCTGGCCCGGGACCTCGACGTCGGAACGGGCCCAGAAGTCGTCGAGCCACTCGCGCTGGAGCGCGACCTGGCCCTCGACGCCGGTCTCCCGCGCGCGGTCGAGCGTGCGGCGGCAGCGGTCGACGAGCTCGCGCGACGGCACGCCGCGCGACGTGTGGTACGCGACGAGCTTGGTGAGCCGGATGGGCCGGCCGGGCTCGGCGTGGATGCGGAACACGTGCTTGGCGAGGTCCTCGTCGACCTGGGTGCGCACGTCCCACGCGTTCTCGGTCTCGAGCAGGTCGTCCGCCGCGACGGCGAGCGTCATGCCCGAGTTCGTGGCGCGGTAGGAGAGCACGAGCCGCTCGTCGTCGCCCCACTGGGACTGCGGCTGCAGGACGCGCCCGGAGAACTGGTCGGTCTTGCGCGGGTCGAACCCCTCGCCGAGCGACGCGGAGCGCACGTGGTACTCGTCCTGCCCGTCCTGGCGGTTGAGGACCTGCGACGAGATCGCGACGGGCGCCGCGGCGTCGAGCAGCGTCACCTCGAACGTCATGACCGCCAGGTGCCGCTCGACGAACGACACCATGCGCTCGGAGCGAACCTGCACGCGCTTGCCCGACGGCGTGCGCCACAGCAGCTCGCGGCGCAGGACGCCGTCGCGCAGGTCGAGCGACCGCTCGTAGTCGACGAGGTCCGCGACGGGGAGCAGGAGCGGCTCGTCGTCGACGTACAGCCGGATGACCTTCGCGTCGGGGACGTTGACGATGGTCTGCCCGACGCGCGCGAACCCGTACGCCTCCTCGGCGTGCCGGATCGACCAGGTCTCGTGGAAGCCGTTGACGAACGTGCCGTGCGAGTGGGACTCCCGCCCCTCCTCGACGTTGCCGCGCATGCCGAGGTAGCCGTTCGCGACGGCGAAGAGGGTCTCGGTCACGCCGAGGTCCTCGGCCGAGAACTGCGACTCGACGAGCCGCCACGGCTCGGCGGGGAAGCGCAGGCGGTCGACGGTGCTCTGCTCGTCGGCGGTCTTGCGGATCACGCGCCCGCCTCCTCGCCGGCCGGCGCGGAGTCGGCCGGTGCGGTCGCGGCGGCGCGCGGGCGGTCGAGGACCGTCGCGTCCAGCTCGCCCAGGTCGGCGACGACGACGTCGGCCCCGTGCGCGCGCAGCGCGTCGGCGCCCACGCCGCGGTCGACGCCGAGCACGAGCCCGAAGTCCCCGGCGGCGCCGGCCTGGACGCCCGAGAGCGCGTCCTCCACGACGATCGCCTCCGCGGCCGGGACGCCGAGCAGCTCGGCCGCGCGCAGGTAGGTGTCCGGGGCCGGCTTGCCGGCGATGTGCTCGCGCGCGGCGACGTTGCCGTCGACGACGACGCCGAACCGGTCCGTGAGCCCCGCCGCGGCGAGGACCGCGGGCGTGTTGCGCGACGACGACACGACGGCCACGGCGGCGCCCGCCCCGGTCACGGCGTCGAGGAAGCGCACCGAGCCCGGGTAGGGCGCGATGCCCTCCTCGGCGAACATGCGGTTCACGATCTCGTCCTTGCGGTTGCCGAGCGCCGTCACGGTGCCCTCGCCGGGGGCGTCGGACGCGTCGCCGCGCGGCAGCTCGACGCCGCGCGACGCGAGGAACGTCGCGACGCCGTCGTACCGGGGCTTGCCGTCGATCGACGCGAAGTAGTCCGCGGCGGTGTAGGGGGCGAGCCCGTGCGCCGCGCAGTAGGGCGCGAACAGGCGTTCCCAGGCGCGCATGTGGATCTCGGCGGTCGGCGTGAGGACGCCGTCGAGGTCGAACAGCACGGCTCGCAGCACGGGCATGGAGGTCCTTCGCGGTGAGGGGACGAGGGGGGCGACGCCGGTCAAGCGTACGCATGCGGGAGCGCGCTCGGGAAGCGTCGAGCGCGTGTCCTGGCGACGTTCAGGCGTGGGCGCGCTCGGCGAGGACGTCGGCGACACGGCCCAGGTTCGCGAGCAGCGCGCGGTGCTCGTCGGGGGTGCCCGCGACGCCGCGGCCGGGCCCTCCCCCGGCACCTCGGGAGGCGCCCAGGAGCGTGACGTCGTCGAGCGCGGGCAGCGGGAGCCCGATCCGGCGCCACGGCACGCTCACCAGGTCGGCGAGCTCGCCCAGCGCAGGGCCGGCGCACTGCGACACCTTCGCGGGCGGGAGCGCGGCCCACAGGCCCACGCCCCGCTCGACCGCGCGTGCGACGGTCTCCCACAGCTTCTCGTCCCACGCGCCGAGCGCGATGCCGACGGCATCGGCGCCCGCGAGCACGACGGGCGCCACGCCCACCCAGGCGGGTCCCACGTGGACGACCGTCGACGCCGACGCCGCGCGCGCGGCGTCGAGCACGGGCCGCAACCCTTCCACGAGGTCCGGGCCCGGGACCGCGCGCAGGCGCGAGTAGCCCGAGAACGACGGGAGCACGCCCGCCCCGACCTGGGCGAGCAGCGGCTCGTCGACCTGCACGACGACGTCCGCCCCGGGGACCTGCCGGCGCACCTGCGCGACGTGGTCGCCCACGGCCGCCGCGAGCGCCTCGACGACCTCGCGCACGGCGCCCCGGTCGGACAGCACGCGGTCGCCCCGCGCGAGGTAGACGTCCGCGGCGAGCGTCCACGGCCCGGTGACGGTCACGGCGAGCGGACCGGTGTACCCCGCGCCCGCGATCGCGAGCGCCTCGAGGTCCTCGCGCAGGTACGCCTCGGACCGGCGCAGGTCCGACCCGCCGTGGTCCGCGAGCTTCCAGCCGTGCGGCCCCAGCTCGACGGGCAGACCCGGCAGCAGCGCCGCGGTGCGCCCGGTCGCGTCCGCGCCGGGGCCGCGTCCCGGGAGCTGGACGAGGAACGGGACCCCGCGCACGCCCGTCGGGACCTCGGCGAGGTCGCCGAGCACCGTGAGCTGCGCCTCCAGCACGTCCACGCCCTCGCCGCCGGGCCACGGGCCGAGCCCGCTCACCGCGGTCATGCCGCACCCGCGCGCGAGCGCCCGCCCCGGGCGCCGCCCGGCCTCTCGTCACGAACCACGTGCCGACCACCTCTCTTCAGGAGCACACTGGGAAACCGAGCCGTGCCGCGACCCCGCCGGGGTCCGGGGGCCGCGCGGCCGCCGAGCACGAGGGTGTGCGGAAGGACTCCGACATGGGCACGCACGAGAACAAGGCCACGGCGGTCGCCGTGCACACGCGGGCGATCCCCGGCAACCACGGCGACGCGCTCGCGACGCTGCTCGGGCCCGGGTTCCGCAACCACGACACGTCGCCCGGCTGCGAGGGCGGCACCGACGCCCTCCTCGCGATGATGCACTGGTACGACGAGGCGTTCGAGGACCAGCGCGTCGAGGTCCTGCACGCGGTCGCGGAGGGCGACCTCGTCGCGCTGCACGTCGAGCTGAGCGCGCGGCACACCGGGTTCTTCCGCGGCCTCGCCCCGACGGGACGGCGCTTCCAGGTGCGCGAGATGCACGTGCTGCGCTTCGCCGAGGGCCAGGAGGTCGAGCACTGGTGCGTGCGCGACGAGTCGGCGCTCGTGCGTGCGCTCGCTCACCCCGCGCCCGTCGGCGTCGGCTGACCGGCCGACCGGTCCGCCGACCGTGCCGTCGAGCGGTAGGCGCGGTCCACCGTGGCCTGGCCGAGCACGCGCGCGCCGTCGTAGACGACGAGCGACTGCCCGGCCGCGACGCCCCGGAGCGGCGTGCCCGTGAGCTCGACCTCCATCGCGTCGCCGGCGGCCCGGACCCGCGCCGCGACGGGGGCGCCGTGCGCGCGGACCTGCACCTCGACGTCGGCCTGCTCCCCCGGCGCCGGGCGCGCGTCGTCGAACCAGACCGCCGCGCCGGCCTCGATGCGGTCGACGCTCAGCAGCTCGGCCGGCCCCACGACCACGCGGTTGCTCGCGGGCTGCACGTCGAGCACGTACCGCGGGCGGCCGTCGGGTGCCGGGCGGTCGATGCCGAGGCCCTTGCGCTGACCGACGGTGTACGCGTAGGCGCCGTCGTGCTCGCCGAGCACCGTGCCCTCGGCGTCGACGATCTCGCCCGGGCGCGCGCCCAGGCGGTCGCGGAGGAAGCCCTGCGTGTCGCCGTCGGCGACGAAGCAGATGTCGTACGAGTCGGGCTTCGCGGACACCGACAGCCCGCGCCGCGCGGCCTCGGCGCGCACCTCGTCCTTCGACGCGAAGTCCCCGAGCGGGAACATCGCACGCGCGAGACGCTCGGGCCCCATGACCGCGAGGACGTACGACTGGTCCTTCGCCGTGTTCGGGGAGCGGTGGAGCTCGCGCACCGTGCGCGCTCCGCCCGGGGCGGTCTCGTCGGCCTCCTCGCGCGTCACGACGCGCGCGTAGTGGCCCGTCGCGACGGCGTCGAAGCCGAGCGCGGTCGCCTTGTCGAGCAGCGCCTCGAACTTGATGTGCTCGTTGCACCGGACGCACGGGTTGGGGGTGCGGCCCGCCTCGTACTCCGCGAGGAAGTCGGCGACGACGGTGTCCTCGAACCGCTCCGAGAGGTCCCACACGTAGTACGGGATGCCGAGCACGTCGGCCGCGCGCCGCGCGTCCCCCGCGTCCTCGATCGAGCAGCACCCGCGCGACCCGGTGCGGAACTGGTCGCGGTTGCGGGACAGCGCCATGTGGACGCCCACGACCTCGTGCCCCGCCTCGACCGCGAGCGCTGCGGCGACGGCCGAGTCGACGCCGCCCGACATGGCGGCGAGGACCCTCACGCGGCACCGCCCGCGCGGGTCGGGACCGCGGTGCGGGTCGGAGCAGCGGCGCGCGTCGGGCCGGACGCGAGCCCGGCGGCCCGCGCACGCTCGACCGCGGGGGGCAGGGCGTCGAGGAGGCGCGCGACGTCGTCGGGCGTGGACGTGACGCCGAGCGAGAACCGCAGCGCGCCGCGCGCGTCCTGCTCCGGCACGCCCATCGCGAGGAGCACGTGCGACGGCTGCGGCACGCCGGCCTGGCACGCCGAGCCGGTCGACGCCTGCACGCCCGCGGAGTCGAGCAGGTAGAGGAGCGAGTCGCCCTCGGCCCCGGGGAACGTGAAGTGCGCGTTGCCCGGCAGGCGGGCGGCGTCGCGACCGCCGGACCCCGGCTCGGGCCCGCTGAGGACGGCGTCCGGCACGCGCTCGCGCACGCCCGCGACGAGCTCGTCGCGCAGGGCCGCGAGGTGGGCGGCGCGCTCCTCGCGGTGCGCGACGGCCTCGGCGACGGCGACGCCGAACGCGCGGATCGCGGGCGCGTCGAGCGTGCCGGAGCGCACGCCGCGCTCCTGGCCCCCGCCGTGCAGGACCGGCGTGAGGGGCGCGTCGCGCCGTGCGACGAGCGCGCCGACGCCGACGGGGCCGCCGAGCTTGTGCCCGGACACGGTCGTCGCGTCGAGGCCGCTCGCGGCGAAGTCGACGGGGACCTGGCCGACCGCCTGGACCGCGTCGGAGTGCACGGGGATGCCGTGCGGGCGCGCGAGCTGCACGACCTCCTGCACGGGCTGCAGCGTCCCGACCTCGTTGTTGGCCCACATGACGGAGATCAGCGCGATCTCGTCCGCGTGCTCCGCGACCTCGGCGCGCAGCGCGGCCAGGTCCACGCGGCCCTCGCCGTCGACGGGCAGCAGGACGATCTCGGCGCCGGCGTGCTCGGCCATCCAGAACGCGGGGTCGAGCACCGCGTGGTGCTCGACCGCGGAGACGACGATCCGCCGACGGCGCGGGTCGGTCGTGCGCCGGCCCCAGAACAGGCCCTTGATCGCGAGGTTGTCGGCCTCGGTGCCTCCCGCGGTGAACACGACCTCGCTCGGGCGCGCGCCGAGGGCCGCGGCGATCGACTCGCGCGCCTCCTCGACCGTGCGGCGCGCGGCGCGCCCCGCGGCGTGCAGCGACGACGGGTTGCCGGTGCGCGACAGCTCGTCGACGAAGGCCTCGCGCGCCGCCGCGGACAGCGGCGTCGTGGCGGCGTGGTCGAGGTAGGCCGCCGGCGCGGGGACGGGGCCGGGAGGGTGGGTCACGATCACCCAGTCTACGGAGCACCGCGGCGCGCACCGGTCCGAGGAGTGGGCGGCGCTGGACATCACGGCGAGAAGCGCTAGGTTGTCAGAGGTCTGCGCCCGGCCGCCGCCGGGCGCTCGTCCCGGTCGCAGGACCGCCGTCGCGCGCCACACATCGCCGCGGGACGGGAACGTGCCGAGGACGAGACCGTCCAGCCACCGACAGGGGAAGTGGCATCTCGATGCCCGACGACGCCGCACCACCCGCCGTCGAGGTCGCCGGAGACGTCCCGGTCGCCTCGGGCGGTGGCCGCCTGCTCTGGGGAGACCTCCCGCTCACGCTGCGCGACGAGCTGGAGGCCGTCGCCGGCGGCAGGGTCGTGCAGGAGCGCTCGGTCACGGCCGGGTTCAGCCCCGGGCTCGCGTCCGTGCTCACGTTCGACGACGGCACCCGCCTCTTCGTCAAGGCGGCCCGGACCGCGGACGAGCCGGTGGCGGCCGACCTCCACCGCGCCGAGGCGAAGGTCGCGACCCGGCTGCCGCGCGAGGTCCCGGCCCCGCGCTTCGCGTGGGGTCACGGCGACGGCGACTGGATCGCGCTCGCCTTCGACGTCGTGGACGGGCACGTGCCCGCCACGCCCTGGGACCCCGACGAGCTCGACCGGGTCCTGACCACCCTCGTCCGCGTCGCGGCCGTCCCGGGGGCCCGTGCCATGCGCCTGCCGCCGACCGGGCCCGACTTCGCCGACATGGCGACCGGATGGCGCGCGCTGCGCGACGACCCCGACCCGCGCCTGGCCGCCGTCGCGCCGTGGGCCGCCGCGCACCTCGACGCGCTCGCGGAGGCCGAGCGCGGGGCGCTCGTGGCGTGCGAGGGCGAGTCGTTCGTGCACGGCGACCTGCGCGCCGACAACATCCTCCTCACGCCGGAGAAGGTCTACGTCGTCGACTGGCCGCACGCGTCGCGCGGCGCGGCCTGGCTCGACCTGGCGATGTTCCTGCCGAGCGTCGTCATGCAGGGTGTCGTGGACGTCTGCGAGCCGGTCACGGTGAGCGCGGACCCGGGGCGCCGTGCGCGCGGCGGCGCGTGGGCCGCGTCGACCTTCGCCGCGCACCCCCTCGGGCGCGACGTGCACCCGGCCGACCTCCGGTCGGTCGTCGCCGGGATCGCGGGGTACTTCCTGCACTCCTCGCGCAAGCCCGCCGTCCCGACGATCCCCCGCCTGCGCGCGTTCCAGCGCGCCCAGGGCGTCGCAGCCGTCGCCTGGCTGGAGCACCTCGGGCTCTGAGCGGGTCTCTGAGCGGACGACGAAGGGGCCCGGCGCCGTCGCGACGCCGGGCCCCTCGGTCGCGGGGACGCGTCAGTCGCGCCACACCTGGACGACGGACGGCCGCGGGCCGGCGAAGGCGCCCGTCGGGACCGGGGTGCCCGGCGTCAGGTAGTCGGGGAAGTACGACGCCTGCGCGTCGAACGACCCGTCCTCGCCCGGGTGCTGGACCGCCACGTAGACCATGCGGTCCGCCGAGTCGACGAGCGGCCCGCACGTCTCGGCGCCCCGCGGCACGGAGAGGAACTGCTCGACGCGACCGCGCTCGCGGCCGTCGAGCGTGACCTTGAACAGGCCGTCGCACTTCTGGATCGTGCTGGGCTGCCCGTCGGTGGAGATCCACAGGTTGCCCTCGGCGTCGAACGCGAGGTTGTCCGGGCAGGAGATCGGGGAGACCTTCTCCTTCGGGTAGCCCGAGAAGTAGGTGGAGGTGTTCGTCGCGGGGTCGCCCGCGACGAGCAGCAGGTTCCAGCGGAACGTCAGTGACGCGGCGTCGTCGCCGTCCTCGACGATCTCCACGACGTGCCCGTCGCGGTTGGTGTTGCGCGGGTTCGGCTCGGTCGCGGCCTCGACCGCCGCGGGCCCGCGCGAGGTGTTGTTGGTGCACGCGACGTAGACGCGGCCCGTGACCGGGTTGGGCTCGACGTCCTCCGGGCGGTCCATCTTCGTGGCCCCGACCTGGTCGGCCGCGACGCGCGTGTAGACGAGCACCTCCTCGATGCTCATGCCGGGGACCTGGCTCCGCCCGTCCAGGACGAGCGGGACCCACTCGCCCCGGCCGTCGAACGCGCCGTCGGACGGAACGGCGCCCGTGCCGTCGATCTCGGCCGCCGGCGAGTCGCCCGTGAAGCGCGCGACGTACAGCGAGCCCTCGGTGAGCAGCGTCTTGTTGTGGCGTCGCGCGGCCTCGCTGTTCCCCGGGCGCATCGTGCGCGACGAGACGAACTTGTACACGTAGTCGAAGCGCTCGTCGTCGCCCATGTACGCGACCGCGTTGCCGCGCCGCGAGAGGATCACGTTGGCGCCTTCGTGCTTGAAGCGGCCGAGCGCGGTGTGCTTCACCGGCGGCTCGTCCGGCGCGTACGGGTCGATCTCGACGATCCAGCCGAAGCGGTGGGGCTCGTTCTCGTAGCCGGGGTTGCGGGCGTCGAAGCGCGGGTCGTCGAGCTCCCAGCCGTACCCGGTCGCGGCGTCGCGCAGGCCGTAGCGCGCGTCGTGGCCCGTGCCCGACGTGCGGAAGTAGCCGTTGTAGTTCTCCTCGCCCGACAGCACGGTGCCCCACGGGGTCGTGCCGCCCGCGCAGTTGTTGAGCGTGCCCAGCACGCGCGTCCCCGACGGGTCCGCGACGGTCCTGACGAGGTCCGTGCCCGCGACCGGGCCGGTCAGGCGGAACTCGGTCGAGAGGTGCACGCGACGGTTGTACCGGCTGTCCGCGACGTAGTCCCACGGGGTCCCGGTGCGGCGGCGGCGCACCTCGACGACGGACATGCCGTGCGCGGCGCGCTCGATGGCGCGGCGCGTCGGGGCGTCGTACGAGGCGTCGAACATGATCGCCGGGTTGGTGTACTCGTGGTTCGCGACCAGCAGGCCGCGCGTGCCCCGGCCGGGGCCCTTGCCCCTGCCCTGGGCGCCCGCGAGGGCGTGCTGGCGCTCGAACGGCAGGATGTCGAGGTAGTCGTTGTTGTAGCCGAACTGCTGGGCCTGGGCCTCGGGCGTCTGGCGTCCGACGTCGAACGGCCGGGCGCCGCGCAGGATCGGGTCACCCCAGCGGATCACGGGCCGCCACCGGTAGCCGTCGGGGACGACGAACGCGTCGCGCGCCGCGGGCTGGGGCGAGATCGCGCCGAAGGCCAGGCCCTTCTGCGGGCGGCCTCCGCCGTGGCCCCCGTGCGTCGTCACGCCCTGCGCGGCGGCCGACGGCGCACCGACCGTCTGGGCACCGAGGACGACGGCGGCGGCGCCGACCGCGAGCCCGCCGAGCAGCGCACGGCGCGACATCACGCCGGCGACGACGTCCCGGAACGTCTCGTTGGCGCTCTCGTTGGGGACCGGGTGCGAGCACGCGTCCGCGCACTTCAGCCGGCAGGTGACGGGGCTGCGCTTGCCGCGCGCGTGCGGCGCGACGGAGAGCAGGGGGCGATGCTCGGGGGCAGGCGTGATCGTCATCGGTCGTCTCCACGGGTCGGGGGGCCTCCCCGTCACCGGGGAGTCGGCCCGACGCTAGGAACGATGGGTGGCCGGCCGGCCACCGCCCGGAGGACGCCGGGTGAACTCTCGGAGCCCGCTGTGCGACCTCGCCCGGGTCACGACTCCAGGCGAAGGATCCGCTCGACCACCTCGGCACCGACGCCGGGCGCGAACGAGACCTCCCTGCCCACCTCCACGAACCCCGCCCGGGTGAGCACCGTCGACGAGGCTGCGTTGTGAGCCGCGACGCGTGCGAACAGCGGACGCTCCCGCTCGACCAGGAGGTAGACCGAGAGGGCGGCCGACGCGATCCCCCGCCCCCAGAGCGACGGGTCGACCCAGTAGGTGACCTCTCGCTCCCCGTCCACGGTGAAGCTGCCGATCGTCCCGACGAACGCGCCGTCCCGCTCGACCGCACGCACGCTGCACGTCGGATCGGCACGGATACGGTCGTAGTGGCGGTCGAAGGCGTCGCGGTCGGACGGGTCCGCGCGCGTGAAGGCCGCGAGCGCGACGGCCTCGGGATCCCGCTCCCACGCGAAGACCTGGTCGAGGTCGCCGTCCTCCAGCCCGCGCAGCGTGATCTCCATGCGAGCAGTGTGCCGACCCGCCCAGCGGACCGCTAGCCCTGGGAGGCGCGGTGCTCGCGCAGCACCTCGGCCGCCTGGGGCAGCACGTCCGCGAGGTCGCCGACGACCGCGAAGTCCGAGATCTCGAACAGCGGGCACTCCGGGTCGTTGTTCACCGCGACGATCACCTGCGACGCCTGCATGCCGCCGCGGTGGTGCGGGGCGCCGGAGATGCCCGCGCCGATGTACAGGCGCGGGGCGACGGTGACGCCCGTCTGCCCGACGAATTGGTCGTGCCAGCCCTCGTAGACGGCGTCGCGTGTCGCGCCCACGGCCGCGCCCAGCGCGTCGGCGAGCTCGGTGACGGGACCGAAGTCGCCGTTGGTGCCACGACCCCCGGCGACGACGATCGCCGCCTCGCCGAGCGCCGGGCGGCCCGCGCCGGCCGACTCGTCGACCGTGCGGGACACGACGCGCGCCGCGGTCGCGGCGGGCGAGAGCTCGAGGCGCAGCGCGCCGACCTCGGTCGCGACGGCGACCTCCGCGGGCTGCGGGACGACGGAGTTCGCCCGCAGCGTGAGCACGGCGGGGTCGGTGACGATCTCGCTGCGCACGTCCCAGGATCCCGCGAAGACGCGCTTGTCCGCGACGAGGTGCGTGCCGCCGTCGGACAGCGCGGACGCGTCGACGACGAGTCCCGCCTCGGTGAGGAACGCGAGGCGCGCGGCGGCCTCCTTGTTCGGGAAGGACGAGGTGAGCAGGACGGCGTCCGCGTCGGACGCGCGCGTCGCGGCGGCGAGGACCTCCGCCACGACGGGCGTCAGGTGCAGCGCGTCGCCGGTCACGACCTCCCCGCCCGACGACGGCTCCGCCTGGCGCACGAGCGCGACGCCGTATGCGCCGAGCTGAGCGAGCACGTCGACGCTCGGCGCCTCGAGGGCGACGGCCTCGACGCGCCCCAGCGAGCGGCCGACGGTGATGAGCTCCAGCACGGGCGAGCGCAGCTCGGTGCCGGCGGAGTCGAGGAGGACGAGGACGGTACGGGTCCCGGGGGTGCTCATGTGCGGACGCCTCTCAGACCAGGTCGTTGCGGATGAGGAACTCGGCCAGGGCGCGGCCGCCCTCGCCCTTGTCGACGACGATCTCGGCGTCGGGGCGCGGCGGGCGGGGCGACGCGTCGGTCACGCGCGAGCGCGCGCCCGCGTCGCCGACGAGCGCCGGGTCGACGCCGAGGTCGGCGAGGCTCCACGCCTCCACCGGGCGCGTGCGCGCCGCCATGATGAGCTTGAAGTTGGGCATGCGCGGGTCGTTCGCGTGGTCGGTCACCGAGACCACGGCGGGGAGCGGCGCCTCGAGGACCTCCTCGACGCCGTCGAGCTCGCGCGTGACGCGCGCGGTGCGCGCGCCCGGCTCGCCGTCGACCTCGAGCTTCCCCGCGAGCGTGAGCTGCGGCAGCCCGAGCTCCGCGGACAGGAGCGCGGGGACGACCGAGCCGAGCCCGTCGAGCGCGGCCATGCCGGTGACGACGACGTCCACCGGTGCCTCGTCCGCGAGGCGGCGCACCGCGGCGGCGAGCACGCGCGCGGTACCGAAGTAGTCGGAGCCCGCGACGGCGTCGTCGCTCACGCGCACGCCGCGGTCCGCGCCGAGCTGGTACGAGCGGCGCACCGCGCCGTCGGCGTCGGGCCCTGCCACCGTGAGGACGATCACCTCGCTGGTCTCGCGCTCCGCCTCCGGCAGCGCCTCCTTGAGGCGCAGCGCGGCCTCGACCGCGTTCTCGTCGAGCTCGTTGAGCGTCCCCTCGTCGGCCCGGCGCACGACGCGCCCGCCCTCGAAGCCCCGGTCGGCGTGGATGTCCGGGACGTACTTCACGGCGACGACGATCCGCATCGGCTGCTCTCCCTGTGCGCTGGGCGGTCGGCCGGAGAGGTTCCCGGCCCGCTCGGGGAAGCCTACCGGCGGGCGGCGGGAGGAGCCGGTGACACCCGCCACAATGGACGGGTGCACGAGCCCTCCGACCCGAGCCCCGTCCCCCCGGCCACCGGCGAGCCCGCGCTCCCGGCCGCGCCGGGACGCGTCGACCGGCACGCCCTCGTGCCGCCGCTCGGCGTCCGCGTCGCGGGCGACGGCGTCGACGTCGCCGTCCTCGCCTCGCACGCGACCGCCGTCGAGCTGTGCCTCGTCGACGTCGTCGACGCGGCGCGGCCCGCCCACGACCCCGCCCGCTACCGCGAGCGCCGCGTCCCGCTCGCCGGGCCGGCGTACGGCGTCTGGCACGCCCACGTCCCGGGCGTCCGCCCCGGGCAGCGCTACGGGTTCCGCGTCCACGGCCCCTGGGACCCCGCGGCCGGGCTCCGGCACAACCCCGCGAAGCTCCTCGTCGACCCGTACGCGCGAGGCCTCGTGGGCGAGCTCGTCGACGACCCTGCGATCCGCGGGCAGGCCGGCGACGACCCGTACGGCCCGGCGGACGCGCGCGACTCGCTGCCGTTCGTCCCGCACGCGGTGGTCGTGGCCGAGCCCGCGGGCGCGCTCGCGCCCCGGCCCCGCGTCCCGTGGCGCGACACCGTCGTCTACGAGGCGCACGTGCGCGGCCTCACGCAGCGGCTCGAGGCGCTGCCCGAGCACCTGCGCGGCACGTACGCGGGCGTCGCGCACCCCGTGACGGTCGAGCACCTGCGCACCCTCGGCGTGACGACGGTCGAGCTCCTGCCCGTGCACGCGAACGTCCCCGAGCCGCACCTGCTCGCGAGCGGCCGCACCAACTACTGGGGGTACTCGACGCTCGGGTTCTTCGCGCCCCACGCCGCGTACGCGACGCGCGCCGCGCAGGAGGCCGGTCCCGGCGCCGTCCTCGACGAGGTGCGCGGCATGGTCCACCTGCTCCACGAGGCGGGGATCGAGGTGCTGCTCGACGTCGTGCACAACCACACGTGCGAGGGCGGCGCGGACGGCTACCACCTGTCGTGGCGCGGCCTCGACAACGCCGGGTACTACCTGCACGACGGCGGCGCGCCCGCGCGCCTCGCGGACGTCACCGGGACGGGCAACTCCCTCGACTTCCGGCGCCCGGCGGTCGTGCGCGCGGCGCTCGACTCGCTGCGGTACTGGGCGGACGTCGTGGGCGTCGACGGGTTCCGCTTCGACCTCGCGGTCACGCTCGGGCGCGGGTCGGCCGGGTTCGACCCCGACCACCCGTTCCTCGTCGCGCTCCAGACCGACCCGGTGCTGTGCGGGCTCAAGCTCGTCGCCGAGCCGTGGGACGTGGGGCCGGGCGGCTGGCGCACCGGTCAGTTCCCGCCCCCGCTCGCCGAGTGGAACGACCGGTTCCGCGACGCGGCCCGCCAGTTCTGGCTCGCCGACGCGCGCGAGGCGTCCCACGGGCGGCCCGGCCACGGCGTGCGCGACCTCGCGACCCGGCTCGCGGGCTCCGCGGACCTGTTCGGCCGCTCCGACCCGCCGCTGCTGCGCGGGCCCGTCGCCTCGGTGAGCTACGTGACCGCGCACGACGGGTTCACGCTCGCGGACCTCGTCGCGTACGACCACAAGCACAACCTCGCGAACGGCGAGGACAACCGCGACGGGACCGACGACAACCGGTCCTGGAACCACGGCCTCGAGGGCCCGGTCGCGGCCCTCGACGCACGGACGGACGGCGGCCCCGGCGCCGGGCTCGACGAACTCGGGAGCGGGATCGGGATCGGGATCGGCGAGGTGATCGCGCCCCTGCGCCGCCGGTCGATCCGCAACCTGCTCGCGACGCTCGTCCTGGCCGCCGGGGTCCCGATGCTCACCGCGGGCGACGAGATGGGTCGGACCCAGCGGGGCAACAACAACGCCTACACCCAGGACGACGCGACGTCCTGGGTGTCGTGGGACCTGTCCCCGTGGCGCGAGGACCTGCTCGCGACCGCGCGGCACCTGCTCGCCCTGCGCCGCGCGCACCCCGCGCTGCGGCCCGACACCTTCTTCACCGGTCGGCCCCGCCCGACGCACGCCGTGACGGACACCGCCACGAACACCGCGATGGGCGCAGCGACGGACGCGGCGACGCCGCGCGGGGCGGACCGCGTCGGCGTGCCCGACCTGGTCTGGTTCGGCGCCGACGGTGAGCTCCTGGACCACGCCGCGTGGCACGACCCCGCAGTCCGGACCCTGCAGATGCTGCGGACCGCGCCCGAGCCCGGCGACGCCGATGTGCTCGTCGTCCTGGTCGGTGCCCTCGACCCCGTGGACGTCACGCTCCCGGGCGTGCGCGCGGCGTCGGGCGGCGACCCCGAGCGCTGGGACCTCGCGTGGGACTCCGACTGGGAGCACCCCGACGACCGGGACCGCGCGAACGGCGACGGCACCGCCCGCGCGGGCGACGTCGTCGGGCTCGAGGCCCTGAGCCTGCGCGTCTACGTGGCGCGGGGCGCGTCGTCGTAGCCGTCGGCCTCCAGGCTGCGCAGGTGCGCGTCGAGCACGGCCCGGCACGTCGCGGGCCCGGCGAGGTGCGGCTGGAGGACCGCCTGGGTCGCGACGCCGTCGACCAGTGCCCACAGGCGGGCCGTCTCGGTCTCGACGTCGAGCCCCGGGCGTAACCCCCCGCCGGCGACGTGCCCCGCCAGCACCTGCCCGAGGACCCACCGGGTGCCCTCGGCAGCGCGTCGGGCCTGTTCCTGGAGCGTCGGGTCCGTCCGCGCCGCGGCCGTGAACTCGACGAACACCGACACCTCGTCGCGCCGGGCGTCGTCGAGCGGGAGGAGCTCCTCGACCAGGGCCTGGACCAGGCGACGGCGCTCGCCGGACGGGCGCGCGGTCCACCCCTGCGCGTCGGCCACGTGCCGGCGGACGCGTCCGGAGACCCGGTCGACCATGGACACCATCGCGAAGAGAACCAGCTCCTCGTGCGACGCGAAGTAGTGCCGCACGGAGCCGACGTTCAGGCCCGCCTCGTCGGCCACCTTGCGCAACGACGCGCGCGCGAGTCCCTCGCGCGCCGTCAGCCGCAGGACGGCGGTGACGATCTCCTCCCGTCGCGTGACGGGGTCCACGATCCTCGGCATGGGGTCGTTCTATCACGCCTGTGATACGTTTTTTTATCACAAGTGTGCTACTTAACTTTCGGAGGTCGTCGTGGAGACCCTGTCCACCCTGCTCCTGGTCCGCTTCGGCCTGGTCGTCGCCGCGATCGTCGTGGCCGCTCTCGTCCTGTTCGTCGTCGCGCTCGTCCTGCGGCGCCGGGGTCGGCTCGACGCCGCGCGCGAGCAGGCCGCACCGGTCGCGCGCGCCGTCGCGCGTGCCGCTGTCGACCACCTCCTGGGCGCGCGCGGTACGGCGGCCCGGGACGAGCGTCCGACCGACCGACACCGCCCGTGAGCGCCACGCTGCGGAGCGCGGCGGTGCGCGCGGACGGCGACGACGTCGTCGAGCTCCTCGTGCACGACGCCCTCGCGAAGGGAGCGATCGTGCTCGTCGGTCTGGTCCTGCTCTCCGTCGGGCTCGCCGTCGCGTGGCGGGTGTGGGGTCGCGGACCGCACGACCGCGGCTGACGTCGCACGACCTGGTGCTCTAGTGTTCCCGCATGAGTGACAGCGCGGTCGACTCCTCCGTCAGCTCTCCCGCGATCCAGGATCCCGAGATCGTCGTCGTGGGGGCCGGCCTCGCCGGGCTCGTCGCGGCGACCGAGCTCACCGCGGCGGGGCGTCGTGTCGTCCTGCTCGACCAGGAGCCGGCCGCGAGCCTCGGCGGTCAGGCGTGGTGGTCGTTCGGCGGCCTGTTCCTCGTCGGCTCGCCCGAGCAGCGGCGCATGGGCGTCACGGACTCGGCCGAGCTCGCGTTCGACGACTGGCTCGGGTCCGCGCAGTTCGCGCCCGGCGCCGACCGAGGAGAAGGCCCCGACCGCCACGGGTACGCGTGGGCGCGCGGGTTCGTCGACTTCGCCGCGGGCGAGATGCGTGGCTGGCTGCACGACAAGGGCGTGCGGTGGTTCCCCCTGGTGCAGTGGGCCGAGCGCGGCGGGTACCCGGTGCGCTCGGGCGCCGACGGGTCCGCGGCGGGCGCCCACGGCAACTCCGTCCCCCGGTTCCACGTCACGTGGGGCACCGGGCCGGGCATCCTCGAGCCGTTCGTCCGCGCCGCGCTCGACGCCCGGGCCGCGGGCCTGCTCGACCTGCGGTTCCGGCACCGGGTCACGTCCCTCGTGGTGACCGACGGCGCGGTGACGGGCGTGCGCGCGGAGGTGCTGGCGCCGTCCGACGCGGAGCGCGGGGCCCCGTCGTCGCGCGACGTGGTCGGCGAGGTCGAGATCGCCGCGAGCGCCGTCGTCGTGACGTCGGGCGGGATCGGCGCGAATCACGACCTCGTGCGCTCGCGCTGGCCGCGGTCCGCCGGCCACCTGCCCGCCCGCATGCTCTCCGGCGTCCCCGACTCGACCGACGGGCTCATGATCGGCGTCGCCGCCGACGCGGGCGCCGCGCTCGTCCACGAGGACCGCATGTGGCACTACCCCGAGGGCATCGCGAACCACTCCCCCGTGTGGACGGACCACGGCATCCGCATCCTGCCCGGCCCGAGCTCGTTGTGGCTCGACGCCGACGGCAACCGGCTGCCCGCGCCGCTGTTCCCGGGGTTCGACGCGCTCGGCGCGCTCCAGCACGTCACCGAGCGCGGCGATGACCACTCCTGGTTCGTGCTCAACAAGGCGATCATGGAGACCGAGTTCGCGCTGTCGGGCTCCGAGCAGAACCCCGACCTCACCGGCAAGGACGTCCGGCTGCTCGCGCAGCGCGTGCTGCCGGGCGCCGTCGGGCCGGTGGCGCGGTTCGCCGAGCAGTCGCCCGAGTTCGTCTGGGCCGACACGCCCGAGGAGCTCGCCGCCGGGATGAACGCGCTCGTGGACGCGACGCCGGGCTCGCGCGGCCACGTCGACGGCGACGCCCTCGCACGCATCGTCCACCTGCGCGACGAGCAGGTCCGCACCGGCCTCGGCAAGGACCCGCAGGTCGTCGCGACGGCGATGGCGCGGCGTTACCGCGTCGACCGGCTCATCCGCGTCTCGCCCCCGCGCCCGCTCACCACGCCCAAGGACGGGCCCCTGCTCGCCGTCCGCCTCTCGGTGCTCACGCGCAAGACGCTCGGCGGGCTGTGGACCGACACGTCCGCGCGCGTGCTGCGCGCCGACGGCTCCATGCTGCCCGGGCTCTGGGCCGCGGGCGAGGCCGCCGGGTTCGGCGGCGGCGGCGTGCACGGCCACCGCGCGCTCGAGGGCACGTTCCTCGGCGGCTGCCTCTACTCGGGCCGTGTCGCGGGCCGCTCGCTCGCGGCGGAGCTCGGCTGAACCCACGCGAGACAGCACCTGGTCGTTGGGGGCCGGCTGTCGTCGTCCGTCGCGCGAGGTGCCACGGCCGGTAGGGTCACCGAGCATGAGCGTGCACGACGACGCGTCCCGACCCGGACGACCTGCCCTCGCCTCGGGTACGGGACCGGTCGGGCACGGCGAACCGGCCGGGCCGGGCGTCGTCCAGGAGTCCGGCACGCAGCCGGAGACCGACCCGTCCGACGTCGCTGCGTGCGAACGTGTCTTCCGCCGCAACGGGCTCCCGCTCCTCGTCGAGGGTCACTCCGTGGACCGTGACGTCTTCGGTCGGTCGGCACCGTTCCTGCTCGTCGTGCTGCTCGCCGAGCTCACCGGCGCCCTCCGCTCCGGCTGGCCCGCCTGGGCGAACGCGCTCGCGCTCCTCGGCGGCGCCGCGATCGTCGCCGGCGCCTACGCGGGTCTCAACGTGGTGCGCGGCCGCGCGTGGTCGACCCTCCCCCAGTCGGTCGGCCTCCCCGAGCTCGCGTTCTTCGTGCTCGTCCCGGCGCTGCTGCCGCTCGTGTTCGGCGGCCAGTGGGACGAGGCGCTGCTCACCGTCGTGGGGAACCTGGTCCTGCTCGGGGTCGTGCGCGTCGTCGTGGGGTACGGCGTGCTGTCGTCGCTGTGGTGGGGTCTCGCGCGCGTCACGGACGAGCTCGGCGCCGCTCTCCTGCGCCTCGTGCGGCTGCTCCCCTTGCTGCTCGTGTTCTCCCTCGTCCTGTTCTACAACGCCGAGGTCTGGCAGGTGTTCGACCGCACGCACGGCGTCGCGGACCTCGTGCTCGGCGCGTTCTTCGCGCTGCTCGTCGTGCTGTTCGTCGCGCTGCGCTCCCCGGGCGAGGCGCGCGAGGCCCTCGCCGAGACGGCTGCGCGGCTACCCGGGCACGAGCGCGCGACGCGCTTCAGCCGCGGCCAGACGGCGAACCTCGCGACCATGATCGCCAGCAGCCAGCTCCTGCAGGTCCTCGTCGTGAGTCTCGGCATGGGCGTGTTCTTCATGGCGCTGGGGACCCTCACCGTGACGCCGGAGGTCATGGCGCTGTGGGACGTCGACGGGGGCACCTGGCAGCAGACGCTCTCGCTCGCGGGCGGGGGTGGGGTCGGCGGGGCGGACCTCGTCGTGACGCAGACGCTCCTGCGCGTCTCCGTCGCCATCGCGACCTTCACCGGCCTCTACTACGCGATCTCCGTGCAGGTCGACGCGGTCTACCGCGAGGAGTTCGTCGACGGCATCGAGACCCAGCTCGCCGACGTCGTCCGCACCCGCTCCCGCTACCTCACCCTCCTCGACACCCGCGAGATAGAGCCTCCGGTCGTGAGATAGAGCTCCGCGAGCCCTACCTCGCTGCGGGAGCCTCTATCTCGCGGAGCGTCGCGCGAGCGCAGCCCGGATCCGGCGAACGAGGACGTCGGGTTCCGCGAGGTCGTTCCACGTCACCCGCAGGACGAACCACCCTGCCTCCGTCAGGGCGTCGTGCCTGGTCTTCTCCGCGAGCAGGCGGTCCCGCGGGTCGCCGTACTCGCCGCCGGAGTACTTGACGGCTCCGTCGAACTCGACCGCGACGCGGTACGTCGCCCACGCGACGTCCAGCCGGTACGTGCCTCGCCAGGTCGTCACCGCGAGGTTCGGCTCAGGGTGCGGGAGGCCCGCGTCGACCACCAACCAGCGCACCACGCTCTCGCCCGGCGACTCCGACCGGGGATCGGCCTCGGCGAGGACCCTCCGTGCGCGCTGGACGCCACGCCCACCGGCGGCTGCGTCCAGAACGGCCGTGACCTTCTGGACGTCAGCCCCGGCACGGAGCCCCGAGTCCGCGACCACGACGCCCGCCGTCGGGCTGAGAGAACGAGCACAGTCGACGATCGTGCGCTCCAGCGAGGTGATCGGCAGACCGTCGAGCTCGCAGCGGTCGCTCTCGGGCAGCGCCGTCCAGTGCCTGCGGAACCCCGAGTCGGTCCGGCGCACGGACGGGTTCCCGAGCTGCGTCACATGGACCTCGTCCTCGAGCCGCCAGGTCCACAGCCCGTGCAGGACTGCAGCGGTCGAGTGACTGAACCAGTAGTCCGTCGTCAACCGTCCCGCGAGCGCTACCGCACGCGCGACGACGGCGTCGCGCCGACGCCGCGCCGGCGGAGCCACCGAAGCCGGCGGGGCCGCGTAGACACCCCGACGCACCCGGACGAGCGTGCCGCGGCGGACCGCGGCCGCGATCTCGGCGCGCCGCTCTGCCGAGAACCGGACCACCGACGGCAACGGCACGGAAGCACGCGCGTCGTCGTCTCGCCGGGGCGGGTGCCGCGTGTCCCGGGGACGACTCACCGTCCGACGCGTCTGCTCGACCTCGTGCTCGTCCGTGCTCACGGGCACAGAATGGCCGAGCACGCCGGCCGCAGCCAGGGCCGGCCAGGAACCTGTGGACAACCGTCGACCGCGCCCAGCGGGCTCGTCCCGGCCACCGGCTCCCACGAGGTAGAGCCTCCGGTCGCGATGTAGAACTCCGGGTGTTCTACGCCGCGACCGGAGGCTCTACCTCGGCAGCGGGGCGTCAGGCGTTGGCGACGAGGCCGAGCTCGGCGACGCTCGGGAGGCCGGTGTGCGTCGGGACGACGCGCACCGTGTAGCCGAACGGGCCGGAGGCGTCGAGCACGACGTCACCGGCGAACGCGTAGCGGCCGGCCTCGTACGTCTCGGCGAGCGCGAGCGGCTCGGCGGTGAACTCCTCGATGACGTCGGCCTCGCTGACGCGGCCGTGCACGACCTGCACCTGCACGTCCTCGGGGCGCAGGTCGCCGAGCGAGACGTACGCGCGCACGGTGAGCCGGTCGCCGACCTGCGGCACCTCGCCGATGCCGGACGAGTCGACGTGGTCGACCCGCACGCGCGACCAGCCCGCACGGACCGCGTTCTTCCAGTGCGCGAGCTCGCGCGCGGGGGCGAGCCCGTCGGCCGCGAGCGCCCGCCCCGCGGCGGCGGCGGGCGCGTACAGGCGCGTCACGTACTCGCCGACCATGCGCGTCGCCTGGACCTTGGGGCCGAGCGTGGCGAGCGTGTGCCGCACCATCTCGAGCCACCGGTCCGGGACGCCGTCGGCGGTGCGGTCGTAGAAGCGCGGCGCCACCTGCTGCTCGACGAGGTCGTAGAGCGCGGACGCCTCGAGGTCGTCGCGGCGGTCGGGGTCCTCGACGCCGTCGGCGGTGGGGATGGCCCAGCCGTTCTCGCCGTCGTACCACTCGTCCCACCACCCGTCGAGGATCGACAGGTTGAGGCCGCCGTTGAGCGCCGACTTCATGCCCGACGTCCCCGACGCCTCCAGCGGACGCAGCGGGTTGTTGAGCCAGACGTCGCAGCCCGGGTAGAGCGACTGCGCCATGGCGATGTCGTAGTTGGGCAGGAAGACGATGCGGTGGCGCACCTCGGGGTCGTCGGTGAAGCGCACGAGCTGCTGGATGAGCCGCTTGCCCTGGTCGTCGGCGGGGTGCGACTTGCCGGCCACGACGAGCTGCACGGGGCGCTCGGGGTGCAGCAGCAGCGCCTTGAGCCGCTCGGGGTCGCGCAGCATGAGCGTGAGCCGCTTGTACGTGGGCACGCGGCGCGCGAAGCCGATGGTGAGCACGTCGGGCGACAGGACGTCGTCGACCCAGCCCAGCTCCGCCGGGGTCGCGCCGCGCTCGCGCCACGACTTGCGCACGCGGCGGCGGGCCTCGTCGACGAGGCGACCACACATCTCGCGGCGGACCGCCCACAGCTCGCCGTCGCTCACGCCGCCCTCGCCCTCACCGCGCAGCCAGCCCGACGACGCGTCGTCGGCCGTGAGCTCGTCGAGCCCGAGCCGCTCGGCCTCGAGGGCCGCGAACGCGGGGTCCACCCAGGTGGGCGAGTGCACGCCGTTCGTCACGGACGTGATGGGGACCTCGCGCGCGTCGAACCCGGGCCACAGCCCCTCGAACATGCCCCGCGACACCTCGCCGTGCAGCAGCGAGACGCCGTTCGCGCGGCCGCCCATGCGCAGTCCCATGACGGCCATGTTGAAGACGGTCGGGTCGCCGCCGTCGTAGTCCTCGGCGCCGAGCGCGAGGACCCGCTCCACAGGCAGGCCGTCCACGGCCATGTCGCCGCCGAAGTACTGCGTGACGAGGTCGCGGCCGAACCGGTCGATGCCGGCCGGGACGGGCGTGTGCGTCGTGAAGACCGTCGCGGCGCGCACGGCCTCCAGGGCCTCGTCGAACGTGAGGCCCTGCTCGACGAGCTCGCGGATGCGCTCGACGCCGAGGAACCCGGCGTGCCCCTCGTTCGTGTGGTAGACCTCCGGCGCCGGCGCGCCGGTGAGGCGCGACCACAGGCGCAGCGCGCGCACGCCGCCCACGCCGAGCAGCAGCTCCTGCTGGAGACGGTGCTCCCCACCCCCGCCGTAGAGGCGGTCGGTGACCTTGCGCGCGGCCTCGTCGTTGCCGGGCACGTTCGAGTCGAGCAGCAGCAGGGGCACGCGCCCCACGGCGGCCACCCACACGTGCGCGTGCAGCGTCCGACCGCCCGGGAGGGCGAGCGAGACGCGCGCGGGCGTGCCGTCGTCGTCGCGCAGCAGGGTCAGCGGGAGGCCGTCCGGGTCGAGCAGCGGGTAGGTCTCGACCTGCCAGCCGTCGCGCGTGAGGGACTGCTTGAAGTACCCGGCGCCGTACAGGAGCCCGACGCCGACGATCGGCACGCCGAGGTCGCTCGCGCTCTTGAGGTGGTCGCCCGCGAGGATGCCGAGCCCGCCGGAGTACTGGGGCAGCACCGACGTGATGCCGAACTCGGGCGAGAAGTACGCGATCGCGGCCGGGAGCGGGCCGTTCTCGTCCTCCGCGGCCGCCCGCTGCTGGTACCACAGCGCGTCGTCGAGGTAGTGGCGCAGGTCGGCCGCCGCCGCGCGCACGCGCTCGACGAACGCGCCGTCGGCGGCGAGCTCCGCGAGGCGCTCCGGGCCGAGCGCGCCCAGCAGCGCGACGGGGTCGCCGTGCACGGACGCCCACGCCTCGGGGTCGATGCCGGCGAACAGGTCGCGCGTCGGGGCGTGCCAGGACCAGCGCAGGTTGTGCGCCAGCTCGTCCAGGTCGCGCAGCTCGGCGGGCAGCAGGGTGCGGACGGTGAACCGTCGGATCGCTCTCACGGGGACGAGACTACGGGGGCTCGGGCCGCTGCACACCCTCGCGCCGTCACACGCACGTAACGCTTGCATGAAGTTTCACCCCGGTGCGCGCCGCCTGCGGGCACGGACGTGCGACGCGCCGACCCGCGCTCCCAGGTGCCCGCCCCCCGCGGGCCTCGATACGTTGTGCGTGTGACGTCGACCCCTCCGGCCCCCGCGCCGCACCGCACCCCCGCGACCTCCCCCCTTCCCGCGCCGTCCGCCCCGATCGGCCGCATCCCCGTGCTGGACGTGTCCCCCGTCGTCGAGGGCGGGCGGTGGCCCGCGAAGGCCGTCGTCGGCGAGATGGTGCCGGTCGAGGCGACCGTGTTCCGCGAGGGGCACGACGCCGTCGCCGCGACCGCCGTCCTCGTCGCCCCGGACGGGGCCGAGCGCACCGCCCGGATGGTGGACGTCGCGCCCGGCCTCGACCGCTTCCGCGCGTCGCTGCACCCCGACTCCCTCGGCGACTGGTCGCTGCGGGTCGAGGCGTGGAGCGACCCGTACGGCACCTGGGCGCACGACGCGACGGTGAAGATCGCCGCGGGCGTCGACGTCGACCTCATGCTCGCCGAGGGCGTCCGCCTCTTCGAGCGCGTCCTGGCCGACGCCGTCCCCCTCCCGGGCGCCGACGGCACCCCGGGCACCCGGTCGCCGCAGGACGCGCGCACGCTCGCCGACGCGGCCGCCGCCCTCGCCGACGCGAGCCGCCCCGCCGAGGCCCGCCTCGCCGCGGCGACGTCCCCCGAGGTGCGCGACGTCCTGGACCGCGCGCCCCTGCGCGACCACGTGACGGCGTCGGCCACCTACGACCTGCGCGTCGAGCGGCCGCTGGCGCTCGCGGGCGCGTGGTACGAGATGTTCCCGCGCTCGGAGGGCGCGCGCCGGCTCAAGGACGGGCGCTGGCGCTCCGGCACGTTCACCGCGGCGGCCCGGCGCCTGCCCGCGATCGCCGCGATGGGGTTCGACGTCGTCTACCTCACGCCCGTCCACCCCATCGGCACGACCCACCGCAAGGGCCGCAACAACTCCCTCACGGCGCTCCCGGGCGACCCGGGCAGCCCGTACGCGATCGGCTCGAAGGACGGCGGCCACGACGCGATCCACCCCGAGCTCGGCAGCGACCGCACGTTCCGCGCGTTCGTCAAGGAGGCGCGACGCAACGGGCTCGAGGTCGCGATCGACCTCGCGCTGCAGTGCTCGCCCGACCATCCGTGGGTCGCCGAGCACCCGGAATGGTTCACGACCCGCGCCGACGGCTCGATCGCGTACGCCGAGAACCCGCCCAAGAAGTACCAGGACATCTACCCGCTGAACTTCGACAACGACCCCGAGGGCATCTACGCCGAGGTCCTGCGGGTGGTCCGCGTGTGGATCGAGCGGGGCGTCACGGCGTTCCGCGTCGACAACCCGCACACCAAGCCGCTCGACTTCTGGGAGTGGCTGCTCGCGGAGGTGCGCGCGACGAACCCCGAGGTCGTGTTCCTCTCGGAGGCGTTCACCAAGCCCGCGATGATGCACACGCTGGCGCGGATCGGGTTCCACCAGTCGTACACGTACTTCACGTGGCGCAACACGCGCGACGAGCTCGCCGAGTACCTCGAGGAGGTCTCGGGAGAGGCGGGCGCGTACATGCGGCCGAGCTTCTGGCCGACGACGCACGACATCCTCCCCCCGTACCTCCAGCACGGCGGGGTGGCCGGGTTCGCGGTGCGCGCGGTGCTCGCCGCGACCGGGTCGCCCACGTGGGGGATCTACTCCGGGTACGAGCTCGTGGAGAACGTCCCGCGCCCGGGCGTCGAGGAGCAGATCGACAACGAGAAGTACGAGTACAAGCCGCGCGACTGGGCGCTCGCCGAGGAGATCGGGATCTCGACGCTGCTCGCGCGGCTCAACGAGGTCCGGCGCGACCACCCCGCGCTGCGCCAGCTCCGCAACCTCACCGTGCACCCGACGACGAACGACCAGGTGCTCGCGTTCTCGCGGCACCTGCCCGCCGAGCACTCGCCGACCGGCGAGGCGGACACGGTCGTCGTCGTGGTGAACCTCGACCCCCGCTCCCCGCAGGAGTCGAACGTGCACCTCGACCTCGCGACCCTCGGGCTGCCTCCCCTCGCGGACGGCCAGGACCCGTGGGTGCCGTCCTTCGTCGCGCACGACGAGCTGTCCGGCGAGAGCTACGGCTGGGGCCAGGACGTCTACGTGCGGCTCGAGCCGATGCGCCAGGTCGCGCACGTCGTGCACGTGAGGCCTGCATGACGTTCCCTCGCGATGCTGCACCGGTCCCCGTGCGCGGTCCCGCTGCCGGCCCCGCCCCCGTGCCGCCCATCACCGCGCCGGTCCCCGTCGCGGCGCTCCCGCCACGCCGCCAGCCGACGGCGCCCGTCGACGCGCGCCCCGGGCTGTCGGACGACCCAGACTGGTACCGCACGGCCGTGTTCTACGAGGTGATCGTCCGCGCGTTCTCCGACTCCGACGGCAGCGGGACGGGCGACCTCCGAGGCCTCATCGACCGCCTCGACTACCTCCAGTGGCTCGGCATCGACGCGCTGTGGCTGCCGCCGTTCTACCCGTCGCCCCTGCGCGACGGCGGCTACGACGTCTCCGACTACACGGCGATCGCGCCGCAGTACGGCTCGACGTCGGACTTCGCCGAGCTCGTCAGCGAGGCGCACGCGCGCGGGATGCGCGTCGTCATCGACCTCGTCATGAACCACACGAGCGACCAGCACCCGTGGTTCCAGGCGTCGCGCGCCGACCCGGAGGGCCCGTACGGCGACTTCTACGTGTGGAGCGACGACGACACGCGCTACCAGGACGCGCGCATCATCTTCGTCGACACCGAGACGTCCAACTGGACGTTCGACCCCGTGCGACGCCAGTTCTTCTGGCACCGGTTCTTCTCCCACCAGCCCGATCTCAACTTCGAGAACCCCCGCGTCGCGGACGCGATGCTCGACGTCGCGCGGTTCTGGCTGCAGATGGGGGTCGACGGGTTCCGCCTCGACGCGGTGCCGTACCTGTACGAGGCCGAGGGCACCAACTGCGAGAACCTGCCGCAGACGCACGAGTTCCTGCGGCGCGTGCGGCGCATGGTGGACGCCGAGTTCCCGGGGCGCATCCTGCTCGCCGAGGCGAACCAGTGGCCGCGCGAGGTCGTGGACTACTTCGGCACCGAGGACGAGCCCGAGTGCCACATGTGCTTCCACTTCCCCGTGATGCCCCGCATCTACTACGCGATCCGCGACCAGCGCGCCAACCAGGTCCTGGAGATCCTCGCCGACACGCCGGACATCCCGCCCGGCGCGCAGTGGAGCACGTTCCTGCGCAACCACGACGAGCTCACCCTGGAGATGGTCTCCACCGAGGAGCGCGCGTCGATGTACGGCTGGTACGCGCCCGACCCGCGCATGCGCGCGAACGTCGGCATCCGGCGCCGGCTCGCGCCCCTGCTCGACAACTCGCGCAAGGAGGTCGAGCTCGCCCACGCGCTCCTGCTCTCCCTCCCCGGCAGCCCGTGCCTGTACTACGGCGACGAGATCGGCATGGGCGACAACATCTGGCTGCCCGACCGCGACGCCGTGCGCACGCCCATGCAGTGGACGCCCGACCGCAACGCGGGGTTCTCCACCGCCGACCCCGGCAAGGTGTACCTGCCGCTCGTCCAGTCGCTCGTGCACCACTACGGCTACGTCAACGTCGAGGCGCAGCTCGAGCAGTCGACGTCGCTGCTGCACTGGGTGCACGGCATGCTCAAGGTCCGGCGCCGGCACAAGGCGTTCGGCACGGGCGACTTCGTGCCGCTCGACTGCGACAACGAGTCGATCCTCGCGTTCCTGCGCCGCACGCCGACCGAGACGGTCCTGTGCGTCGCGAATCTCTCCGCGACCGCGCGCTCGGCCGCGGTGCACCTGCCCGGTCACGCCGGGGCGACGCTCACCGACGTGTTCGGCGGCGCGCACTTCCCCGCCGTCGACGACGACGAGCGCGTCGTCATGACCTGGGGGTCGCGCGACTTCTACTGGCTCGTCGTGCACGACCCCGCGTGAGCGCGCCTCCTCCCGGTCCTCGTGCGGCGGGCTCGTCGCTCGCGTGATGGCATGAGAGCGACCCGACCCGGGAGGCACGCGTGACGGTACGGCGGACGGACCCGCCCTCGGCGGAGCTCATGGCGCTCCTGGACGACTGGCTGCCCGCGCGGCGGTGGTACCCCGTGAAAGGGGTCGCCGTGCGGCACGTGCCGTGGTTGTCCTTCGCGCTCGACGTCCCGGCGTCCGCCCCGGCCGCCGGCCCGCCCGACGACGCATCAGGGCGAGCGCGGGTCGAGCTCCACCTCCTGCGGCTCGTCGGGGACGGCGTCGACCTCGTCGTGCAGGTGCCCCTCGTGCTCGAACCCGCGGGCACCGCGAGCGGGGGCGTGGAGCCCGGTGGCGCGGCGAGGCTCGGGAGCCCGACGCCGATCGGCACCCTGGGCACGGACGTCCCGGCCGGCCCGGGGTGGGTCGTGCACGACGGCACCACGCACCCCGCCTGCTGGGCGGCCCTCCTGGCCGAGGCCGCGTGGGAGGAGCCGGGCTCGGCGCCCCGCGCCGCGGGGTCCCGCGACGCCGGTGCGCCCGACCGCGAGCTCGCCGGGGGCCGCGCGCTGAGCGTCGAGCAGTCCAACAGCTCGGTGCTGCTCCCGGGCGTCGCCGGCGGGAGCATGCTCAAGGTGCTGCGCGCCATCGCGATCGGCCCCAACCCCGACGTGACGATCCCCCGCGCGCTCGCGGCCCAGGGCTGGACGGGCGTGCCCCGCCCGCTCGCGTGGCTCGAGGTGACGTGGGACGCGGCGGACGACCCGGCCGCCGTCGGACCGGACCCGGACCACCGACCGGGCGGGCCGACCGCCGGGCCGGGGTCGCCGCCGTCGAGCACCGCCCCGGACCCCGCGCCGCGGTCCGCGCACCTGGCGATCCTCAGCGAGTTCGTGGAGGGCGCGCGCGACGGGTTCGACCTCGCGTGCTCGTACGCGGGCCAGGGCGCGTCGTTCGCCGACCTCGCGGCCGACCTGGGGCGCGTGCTCGCCGACCTGCACGCCGCGCTCCGGCGCGCGTTCGACGTCGGCTCGCCGGTCGACGCGCGCTGGCTCGTCGCGGACCTGCGCCGGCGGGCGGACGAGGCCGTCGCGTCGTCGCGCGCGCTCGCGCGGCGCGCGGACGACGTCGCCGCCTTCTGGGACCGCACGTCCGCGCGCCTCGCGAACGTCACGCGCGTCCCCGACGCGCTCCCCCGGCTCCAGACCGTCCACGGTGACCTGCACCTCGGCCAGGTGCTGCACGCCCGCCGGTTCGGGTGGAAGGTGCTCGACTTCGAGGGCGAGCCGCTGCGCCCCGTCGTCGAGCGCACGCGGCCCGACCTCGCGCTGCGCGACGTCGCCGGGATCGTGCGCTCGTTCGACTACGCCGCCGCCGTCGGGCACGCGCCCGACGCCGCGTG
Source organism: Cellulosimicrobium sp. NPDC030954 (assembly GCF_055571305.1). NCBI lineage: Bacteria > Bacillati > Actinomycetota > Actinomycetes > Micrococcales > Promicromonosporaceae > Cellulosimicrobium > Cellulosimicrobium sp. NPDC030954. The sequence continues at coordinate 292 of NZ_JBVIFN010000013.1, read as the reverse complement.
GGCCGTCCAGGCGCGCACCGCGTTCCTCGACGCGTACGACCGGGCCGACACGGCCGGCGTCGACCGCGCGACGTCCGAGGCGCTCGTCCGGGCGCTCACGCTCGACAAGGCGCTCTACGAGGTCGTCTACGAGTCGCGCAACCGACCGGACTGGGAGCCCATCCCCCTCGCCGCGGTGGACCGCCTGCTCGCGGGCGACGCCTGATATGTAGGCCGTTCTGTCAAGTGGCAGGTTGGAGCACCCGCCTCGGACCGTCGTCCGGGACGGGTGCTCCTCTTGTCGCGTGGTGCC
>NZ_JBVIFN010000012.1:0-104021 GCF_055571305.1 Cellulosimicrobium sp. NPDC030954 | reverse complement strand
ACCCCGACGACGAGGACATCGACTGGTCGATCTCGGTCCACACCCGCCCCGGAGCACTCGGCGGCTACGAGATCGAGCACCGCGACGCCGCCACCAGCGAGCACACCACGACCACCGAGGCAGACCACACCACCATCACGAGCCACCTCCTGGACTGGATCAGCCACCGCTGACCACTTCCGAAACAGGCCCTAGGAACCCTCCTTGCGGTGACGCTACCCATCAGCCAGCCCTTGGCCTATCGGAGTTGGGCCGTCATGCTCATGGTTGACCCTTCGGTCAAACAACGTTTGATACACCGAAACCACGAGGGTGCCGAGAGAGAGGATCAACAAGAGATGCACGGCCGAGTTGGTGGCACCTTCCTCGATCCAACCTTGCCCGCCACGCGCGAAGCCCACCGAAATTCCACCGGCGGCTTTATCCCTGGCTGCAGCGAGGTAGAGACCCAACACACTCAGACCACCGACTGTGATGCAGAACCCGATCAAGAGCGAATGCCGTCTCCCACGCGGCCAGGCCGCGACCCCCAACGTAAGCATGTACGAGATGAGTGCGCCGGAACTGGCTATCGCCGCAAATTGGAGTATTGGTAGACGCGGATCGGTGACGCCCACTACCTCGTTGTTTAGCGAGAGCACCGCTCCGCCCTCTAGGGCGACGGCTTGAGCGCTCATAACGCCAATTATTGCCACCGCAAGAACCCCAAGAGCACCACCCGCTACACCCCAGGCAAATAACCTCATAGAACACCTCGGGTAGATCGTTGATGAAGCACGATAGACGTGTTGCTCGCTAGTAGGTGACTCGGCACGTTAGCTCAGCCGGATCGCCCCCGTAGCCGCCAACCGACCAGCGACAAAGGCTGGAAGCACTATATTGGCGCTGATGCTGGAAACTGATACTTCCCCCCGGCGTCGACGTCGCGGAATGAATAAGCATATATCCAGGCGCTGGATAGTAGTTCTCAAGCCTTACAACCACCAGGCCGAGGTTCACAAAAGCGCTGCCTCCTGTAATGCTTGAGCGAACGCCGGAATAAACATTCACTCCCTCGCTGGTAGGCCGAGCACTGGCGTATGTGTATGTCGCGGCCTGAGCGGTCGGAACTGCGATGAGGCATGTCACAGCGAGGATCGTCGCTACGAACCCAGCGCGGGATCCCCTGCCCGGCGTGAAGCGGAGTCCCTTTGCCTTCACTCGGAGACCTCCCGTGCAGGGGCGAACTGGAACACAGAGCCGTCAGCGCGTGAGACGTCGAACTGCGCCAAACCCGGCGATTCCGGATTGACTGAGACGAGATTCGATGTCGATGACGACACCTCCGCGCGCATGATGCTCTCGCGGTTCTCGTGCGCGGCCGTCGGGAGAACTATGTCGGCGGGAAAGAGGTACGCTTCGGCCGAGGTTTCTGGATCGCGGATGCCGCTTCCAGCGCTGAGTCCGATGCCGTGCCTGTAGAACGTCGTGATATCAGCGCAGGACGACGCACTCATCCCCTCCGTTCGGATGTGCGAGATAAAGCAAAGGCGCGATGTCCCCGACCGCGCGATCCAGTAGTCCGCCGCGGCATCACGCCCCAGGAATCGCGACGAGGTCTCATCGATGTCGCCGAGGTCTTCAAGCGGCACTGAGCTCGGAACGATATCAGCAGCGTCTTGCGGTGTCGAAAATTGGGGAATCATTACCTCGAGGCTCACGCCCTCACCGTCCGCGAGCGCAGGGCCCGCGGCGGTAAGCCCTACCAGCGTTGCCACTGCGCCAAGAAGCCCTGTTGTAGTGCGTCGCATGTGTACTCCTATCTAGCCGCGACTAACGCGTCTTGCAAGTAAGGTCCAGGTTCCCGATGTTCGAACCAGAGAATGGAAAGTCCTACCAGCACTTGAAGTAGACGTTAGTTCGTCGCTGATGAGACATGTTCACCTCGCCGGCGGTCCCGTAGGTATAGTGCAGCGTTTGATAGCCAGGAGCGGGGATGAACGTCTCGATGTGCACGCGAGCGCTTGCCCCATCAGCACTGAACGCCTCCGTGAAGGCCGTCCCACCGCTGATCGACACGAGGGGCGGTGATTGCCTAGCGGACAGCTCGCTCGTACTGACCGCACTCGCATAAGTGACCGCCACCGCCTGGGCTGGCGGCGCGAGGGTGATGCACCGCGATGGCTGCGACTGTCACAATGAGCGTATTTCCGGCTCGGCGCAGACCGCCTAGTCTTGCCGACGACGACGTGGATTTCCCGGCGTGAAGTGCCGGGTGGTCTGTGCTCAACTCGACTCCTTCGTCTCGTTTTGTCTACCGTGCACCGTACGCGGGCCCCCTGGTGAATGCAAGGCTGACTCTTGACCCGTTGCAAGACTGCGTATGGTGCGGAGATCGCCTCAATCGCTGGAAGGCGTGTCCGACGCCGCGTCACCGGATGCGGTTCGAGCTGACTGACCCAGGTCTGGCCGCCATCGTCCGGTACCTGGTCTAGGCCGTTGCGATCCCGAGGCCCGTCACGTTCGCGAAGATTCTTGTGGTCCGCGGTGAGGCCTGTGCCGGGCGTGATGCCCAGTCGGGTTGCCCAGCCTGGTGATGAACGCGACTGGTCGCTGAGCGGTGACCACCGGTCGTCGTACTGCTGGAGACATGTTGCCGGAGCGACCCAGACGGTCTGACGGCCCGGGTGTGCATCGACAGCACCGGACGGCTCCGGCGAACCGGGCTCCCGTCGGCGGGACGCGGTCAGAGCGCCGCGACGCCGTCGCCGAGCATCTTGGCGCCCAGGACGAGCAGGAGGACGGCCATGATGACTGCGTTGTTGTGGATCATCCACGCCTTGAGCTCGTCGAGCATCGTGGCCGCGCGGGACCCCATGAACAGGTAGATGAAGACCGGGGTCGCGACGCCGAGGCTCGCGACGAGCGCGAACACGACGGACGCGACCACCTGGGCGTTCGTGTCCGCGGGGGCGGCCGACGCGATCGCCGCCCCGCCGGAGACCACGAGCAGCAGGTTCTTGGGGTTGACCGCGCCCAGCAGCACCGCGAGGCCGGCGGCCTTCACGGGCGTGAACGCGTCGATCGCCGCCATCCACGTCGGCGCCGGCGGCTCGACCCCGGCCCGCGGGCGACCGCGCCACTGCTTCACCGCGAGGAGGAGCAGCAGGACGCCCAGGACGATCTTGAGGATCGCGGCCCACAGCGGCGGGCCGTCGTCGTCCGGCGTGGCGGCCCCGGCGAGCGTCGCGACGAGCAGCGTGACCGCCCCGACCGCGACGAACCACCCGACGAGGAACGAGAAGGCGTTCGCCTTCGCCCGCCCGCTCACGAGCATGAGCGCGACCGCCACGATCGGCAGCGGGCTGATGAGCACACCCACCGCGACGGGGAGGGACTGACCGATCGCCGCGCCCATGGGCGGCCTCCTTCGTGGTCCGGTCCCGGGGCGGGACGACGCGGACTCCGCGGGCTACGGCACCGGTGCCGTCGCATACGGGCGGGTGAGGTGCCCGACGGCGGTCCGCGCCGCCGTCGGGCACCTCACCCGGGGAGGGCCGCTCAGGCGTTCTCGTCGAAGGCCGCGCGGAGCTTGGCCTCCTCGTCCGCCGAGAGGTTCGTCTGGATGAGCTCGCCGTGGACGCCGTCGGCCTGCAGCGCCTCGTGCACGCGGTCGATCACGGCGCCCGAGGTGAGCACGAACAGCGCCGACGTGCCCGGCGTGACCTTGCTGCGCACGGAGTCGATGAAGTCGTCGTCGATGCCGACGTCGGTCAGCGCGCCCGCGATCGCGCCGGACGCCGCGCCGATGGCTGCCCCGAGCAGCGGGACGAAGAAGAGGAGGCCGAACAGCAGGCCCCAGAACGTGCCGCCGAGCGCCCCGACCGCCGTCGTGTTGTTGCCCTGCCGCGTCTTCGGCTTCTTCTTGCCCTCCTCCCAGGACACGATCGCCGCGTCCTGGACCTGGATGAGCTCCTGCTTCTGGAGCGCGAGCAGCGCGTCCTCGGCGCGCTGCGCGCCCTCGGGGGTGTCGAACTTCCACACGGTGAGCGTTGCCACGTCAGACCTCTCGTTCCGGTTCGTACGTTCGGCGGGGGCGCGGCGCTGCGCCCCGGGACGCGTCGAACGTAACCCTGGGCCCTGGGTTGCGCGCGGCGAGCGTCGACGGTCTCGACCGGCGCGCCGCAGGCGCCGAGGCCCAGGGCTTCCACGGCTCCCGGGGCTCCGGGACTCCGGATGCAGCCCTGGCCCGCCCGTGGTTCTCTTCCCGTGTGTCCGACGCGCCGGCTACCGCCCTCACGACGAGGCGCCTCCTGCGGTCCGTGGTCCCGGCCCTCGTCGTCGGTGTCGTCAGCGCGCTCACGCTCCTCGCGCTCTCGGAGCTCGCGACCTGGATCCAGCACCTGGTGTGGGACCGGCTGCCGCAGGCCTGGGGGGTCACGACGACGCGCACGTGGTGGACGGTGCTCGTGCTCACCCTCACCGGGGTGCTCGTGGGTGCCACCGTCCGCTGGGCGCCGGGGCACGCCGGCATCGACCCGGCCACCACGGAGCTCGTCTCCGCCCCGCTCCCGCTCCGGGCCCTGCCGGGTCTCGCGCTCGCGCTCGTCCTGGGCCTCGCCGGAGGGGTGAGCCTCGGTCCCGAGAACCCGATCATCGCGATCAACGTCGCGCTCGCCGCGTGGTTCCTGTGCCGCCCGCGGTTCGGAGTCCCCGTCACGGGAGCGGTCGCGCTCGCGATGGCCGGCACCATCGGCGCGATGTTCGCGACTCCCCTCGCCGCGGCGCTCGTGCTCACCGAGAGCTTCGCCGAGCGCGGCGACCGGAGCGGCCCCCTGTTCGACCGGCTGTTCGCCCCCCTGGGTGCCGCCGGGGCGGGCGCCGTCACCATGACGGCGGTGGGCGCCCCGACGTTCGCCGTCGACCTCCCCGACTACCCCGGCCCGGCCCTGGGCGACGTGGCTAGCATGGCGGTGATCGCCACCGTCGCGGCCCTGGTCACGCTCCTCGCGGTGCTCGCGTTCACCCCCGTGCACACCCTCTTCCACCGTTTCCGCAGCCCGGTGCTCGCGCTGGGGCTCGGGGGGCTGGTGCTGGGCCTGCTGGGTGTCCTGGGCGGGCCCCTCACCCTCTTCAAGGGCCTCGAGGAGATGAAGGAGCTCGCCGACCAGGCCGACACCCTCGCCTGGTCCGCGATCCTCCTCATGGCCGTCGTGAAGCTCGCCGCGCTCGTCGTCGCGGCGGGCGCGGGCTTCCGCGGGGGCCGCATCTTCCCCGCGGTCTTCGTCGGTGTGGCCCTGGGGCTCTCGGCCTCCGGGCTCGTCCCCGCGGTGCCCCCCGCGATCGCCGTCTCGGCCGGCGTGCTGGGAGCCGTCCTGGTGGTGGCCCGGGACGGCTGGCTCGCACTGTTCATGGCGGCCGTGGCCGTCGGCGACGTCCAGCTGCTGCCGGTGCTGTGCGTGGCCGTGGTCCCGCTGTGGCTCGTCGTCCGCTCGATGCCGCCGCTGCGCGTCACCGTCCCCACGGGCAGGCCCGAGTTCGGCGCGCTCGGTCCCGTGCCCGCACCGGCCGGCCCGGCCGGCCCCGCGGAGCGCTGACCGTGCCCGGCACCGGCGCACCCGCCGGCCCCGGAGGCACGGGCCCCGACGACGGCCGTCACCCCGGGCGGACCGGGCGGACCGGGCGGACCGGGCGGACCGGCTGGGCCGGTCTGCTGCGACGCGCCGGGCGCCCGACGCGCTCGGACGTGGTCTCCGGCATGGTGACCGGACTCTTCTCGATCCCGGAGGGCATGGCCTACGCCTCGATCGCCGGCTTCAACCCGGTCGCCGGGCTCTACGCCGGTGTCGCGCCCGCGATCGTCGGGTCGCTGACCGCGCGGACCGTCCTCATGATCACGACGCTGACGAGCGCGATCGCGCTCACCTCGCAGAGCGTCCTCGCGGCCGCCGGCCTGGACCCCACGGACCCCGCCAACGTCGCGACGCTCACGATCATGGTCGGCCTCGTCATGCTGGTGCTCGGCGCGCTGCGCCTCGGCGCCGTCATGAGCTTCGTCTCCAACGCCGTCATGGTGGGCTTCTCCACCGGGATCGCCCTGCAGATCATCACGGGCGTCCTCGAGGACGCGACCGGTTACGACCCGCAGGGCCACAACCGGCTCTACCAGCTCGGCGACTGGCTCGTCCACGTCACGTCGTGGGACCTCGCGACCACGCTGGTCGCGGCCGCGACGATCCTCGCGTGGGCCCTGGCCCGGTCGGTCCGGCGCCTCGTCCCCGTCGCGCTCCTCGTCGCGATGGTCGCGGTGACCGTCGTCGTCGTGGTGGCCGGGATCGACGTGCGTCAGGTCGCCGACATCGCCTCGATCCCGTCCGCGCTGCCCAGCCTGTCGCTCCCCGACGTGTCCGCGGCGCCCGCCCTCGTGGGCGGCGCGGTCGCCGTCGCGCTCGTCGGACTGGCGCAGGCCGCGTCCATCGCGCCCTCGATGCCGAACCCCGACGGCTCCCGCGCGGACACCAACGCCGACTTCCGCTCGCAGGGGTGGGCGAACGTGGCCGGAGGCCTCTTCCAGGCCCTGCCGAGCGGCGGCTCGATGTCCCGGACCGGCGTCGCGGCCGAGGCGGGGGCGCGGACGCGCTGGGCCGGCGTGGTCAGCGGGGTCTTCCTCGCGCTCGTCGTGCTCCTCCTCGGCGGCCTGGCCGAGCTGATCCCCATGCCGGTGATCGGCGGGCTCATCCTCGTCGTCGGGGGCGAGCTCGTCTGGGGGAAGCGGCGCGAGATCCTCCTCGTGCTGCGGACGTCGCCCCTCTCGTCGCTCGCGATGGTCGTCACGTTCCTCGCGACGACGCAGATCCCGCTCCAGCAGGCGATCGTCGTGGGCGCCGTCCTGTCCCTCCTGCTGTACTGCGTCCAGGCGGCACGGCAGTCGCGCCTCGTCCTCCTGACGCGCGCGCCGGACGGCCGCTGGCGCGCGGCGCCGGAGCTCCCGACCCGGCTGCGCTCCGGCGAGGTCACCGTCCTCGACTTCTCGGGGACGTCGTTCTTCGCGGCGCTCCCCCGGATCGAGGGCCAGTTCCCCGACGGCAGCGGCGCCGAGCGCGCCGTCCTCGTCCTGGTGCTGCGCACCCTGCCGGACATCCCCTCCTCCGCCGTCATCGAGCTCCTGCACCGGACGGCGAGACGCCTCGCCGGGCAGGGGAACCGGCTCGTCCTCGTGGGCGTCACCCCCGCGATGCGCCAGCTCCTCGAACGCACGGGCACCGTCGCCGAGCTGGGCGAGGACGCCGTCGTCGACGCGACCCCCGAGGTCATGGGAGGGCTGGACGACGCGGTGGCGGCCGCCGAGCGCTGGGCGCAGCAGGCTCCGGGCGAGGGTGCCCGGTAGGCCGCTCCCGGCCTCGCGCGGACCTCACGGCCGACGACGACGTTCTCGCCGAGGCACCCAGCGTCGTGGAGCGCCGCTGTCGCCAGCGGGGCATCGACCGCCGCGCCGACGACAGCAACGCGCGCCCGAAGGACCGCGCGAGGATGTTCCCGCACGGCGCGCCGGAGCGGGCTGCTTCACGTCCGGCGCCCCGCGGCACCTCGGCCGCGTCTTCACCGTAGGAACCCCGCCCGGCGCTCGCCATCGCTGCGGGTCTCGTCGAGCGGTAGGCTCGGGAGGTCGAGTCTGGACCTGGCTCCTCACCCACCGGAGACCCGGAGGCCAGCATGTCCGTGGACGACCATGCCGTCGAGCAGGCCCTCGCGCGGGGAGCGCACCAGCAGATCGGCCAGTACCGCCTGGACCTGAGCACGGGCGTGTGGTGGTGGTCGCCCGAGACGTACCGCCTGCACGGCTTCGAGCCGGGCGACGTCGTGCCGACGACCGCCCTCGTGCTCGCCCACAAGCACCAGGACGACCGCGAGCGGGTCCGGCAGGTCCTCGACGAGGCGCGTCTCACCGGCGAGCCGTTCTCGAGCGTGCACCGGATCATGGACGCCCACGGCGGCGAGCGCTTCCTCGTCGTGGTCGGCCAGGGCCGGCGCGACCGCGAGACGGGCGAGGTCTGCGAGCTCGTCGGCTACTTCGTGGACGTGACGCGGACCGTCACCGACGCCGCCCAGGAGCGCGCGCGGCACGACATCGCCGCCGCCGCCGAGACACGGGGCGCGATCGAGCAGGCCAAGGGCATCGTGACGCTCGCGTACGGCGTGGACCCGGACGAGGCGTTCGCCCGCCTCCGGCGCGCGTCCAACGACCGCAACGTCCCGCTGCGCGAGCTCGCCCGGCTCGTGGTGCACGAGGGTGCGCAGGGCGGCACGGACGGCGTCGAGCGCGTCGCCGCGCTCCTGCGCTAGCTGTACTGACGACGGCGCCGCCCACCCTCGGGCGGCGCCGTCGTCGTCAGCCCTTGGCCGTGGCCTCGCGGATCCGCTTCTGCTCCTGGCGACGGTCCCACCAGCGCGTGAGGACGAGCCACCCGAGGAGCCAGCCGCCGAGCGCGCCGATCAGCCAGACGACGACCGTCACGCCGATCCACGTGGACGCGCCCGAGATCTCCAGGCCGTCCCCGACGAGCGTCGCGACCCACAGGGCGAGGAACGTCGACACGAGGCCGATCCCGCCCAGGATCGCCGACGCGTACTTGCGCGCCACGTTGAACACGAACGGCGCGAGGATCGCCTGGGCCACCGCGAAGATCAGCACCGCGACGACGAAGCCCGAGGCGTGCACCGTGACGCCGTCGAACAGGCTCGAGGCGACGAGGAGGCCCACGGCGGCGAGGACCACGTTGATCGCGAAGCTCAGCAGGAAGCGGATCATGCGGTAACGGTCCCGCCCCCGGTCAGGTTCCGCAACCCCAAGCACGCGCGCCTGCCGGGTCTGTCACGACCCGGGAGGCGCGCCGTCCGGGGGACCCGTGCCCCGGCGCGGGGAACAGGACCACCGTGGGGTCAGCCGCGGCTCGCGGTCCGGGTGCCGCGCCGCCGCGCGTCCGCCAGGAGCGCGCCCGTCCCGGCGAGCAGGACGGCGAGCACCGCGGCCGCCCCGACGCTCGCGCCGGTCGGCGGGAGGCTGCCCCCGCCGGTGGCGCGGAACGCGTTGGTCACGGTCGCGTCGACCTCGGCGGCGTCGCCCGTCGGGACGGTGAACGCGTCCGACGTCGGCGTCGCGTCGTCGGGGTCGACCGTCACGTCGGTCCCCGCGACGGCGAGCGTCACGGCCTCGGCGTCGCCCGCGTCGGTCTCCGCGAGCGTGCACTCGGCCCCCTGGGGGACCTGCTCGTAGACGGCGGTCCAGTCGTCGTCGTCCGAGAGCGTGCGCTCGGCGCCGCCCGGGACCACGACGTCCGTCGTGACGCCGTCGACCTCCCACGTGCAGGCCAGGTTGACGACGAACTCGTCGCCGCGGTGCTGCGACGCGCCCGGCCCGGCGAGGGCCTTGGTGACGACGACCTGCCCGACGTCGAACGTGTTCGTCACCGTCACCCGGGCGGGGTCCGGACCGATGGTGGCGGCCCCGGGCTCGCCGCCCTCGACCGCCGCGGAGATCGTGGTCGAGGCGGCGCCGCCGGTCGCCGTCTCCGTGACGACGCACTCCGCGCCGACGGGCAGGCCGTCGTAGACGGCGACCTCGCCCCCGGAGATCTCCCGGGTCGCTCCGCCGGGTACCTCGACGTCGGTGCCCTGGAAGGCGCACGCGAGACTCACCTCGAACGGCCCGGCGCCGAACGCCTCGCCACCGTCACCGGTGACGACCTTGGTGACCTCGATCGCGCCGGCGTCGTAGGTGTTGGTCACCGTGACCTCGACGGGGTCCCAGACCTCCGCCGTCGCGTCCACGACGACCGGGTCCGGGGTCACCGCGACCGAGGTCGCGCCACCCGTCTCGGTCTCCGTGACGGTGCACGTGTCGCCGTCCTGCAGCCCGAAGTAGAGCGCCGGGAAGCCGGGACCGAACCGACGGTCGGGACCGCCCGGGATGACCGTCACCGGCTCACCCTGGGACGTGGTGCACTCCAGCGTCACCGCGTACGGGAACTCGTCGAACGGCACGGCCGCCAGGTACTCCTGCAGCTCGTCGAGCAGCGCGAGGAGCGTCTCCAGGTCGATCGGTCCCTCTGGGACCTCGGGGAGCGGGGGCAGCTCCGGCATCGCCGGCGCGAACGCCGCCGCATCGCCGTCGACCACCTTGCGGACGACGAGCGGAGCCGTGTCGAACGTGTTCTCCACGGTGAGCGTCACGGTCGTCGGGTCGCCGTCGACCGCGGGCGGGACCACGACGTCCACCGACGTCCCGTCCACCGGCTCGCCCCCGTCGACGGCGATCGTCGTCGACGAGGCCCCGAAGTCGTCCGTCTCCGTCAGGGTGCACTCCGACCCGACCGGCAGGCCGTCGTAGACGACGCTCGCGCCGCCGTCGACCTCGCGGACCGCGCCACCCGGGATCGTCAGCTCGACGTCCTGGTACGTGCACGCGAGCGTGAGCTCGAACGGGCCGGGGCCGTAGAGCGCGCCGAGACCGGCGAGCTCCTTGTCCACCTGGATCGACCCGACGTCGAACGTGTTGGTGATGACCACGTTCGCGACGTCGCCGCTGCCGACCGTCACGGTGTCCGGGACGACGACGACCTCCTCGTCGGGGTTCGTCGCCCCGCCGTCGTCCGTCTCCTCGATGTCGCACACGGCGCCGGTCGGGAGGTTCGAGATCTGGGCCTCGAGCGGCCCGGCGGCGCCGAGCACGACGTCGGCGTCGTAGACGGTGCGCGGCACGCCCGGCCCATCGCCGTCGTCGTCGTAGGTGCACGTCACGTGGATGGTGAACGGGCCGGTCCCGTACGCGGGTGCGCCCTCGCCGGTCACGATCTTCTGCAGGTTGATCGCCCCGACGTCGTACACGTTCGTCAGGGTGACGTCGTTGGTGCTCAGGCCGCCGACGTCCCCGACCAGGCTGACGTCCGTCGTCGGGCCGTCCGTCGTCACCGGGTGGCCCGGCAGGCCCTGGTCCACGGTGATCGTCACGGACGACGCGTTGCCCGTGCCCGTCTCGGCGACGGTGCAGACCGACCCGACGGGCAGCTCGTCGAACTCGACCGTCTCGCCGTCCTCGATGGTGACCACCATCGGGTCGTCGGGGCCGTAGCCCGCCGCGTAGACGGGCTCGCCGAGGAACGTGCAGTCGACCGTCGCCTCGAACGGGCCGAACGGCACCGGGGTCCCGTCCTGGTCGACGGCGTCGGTGACGACCTCCTTGTCGATGACGAGGCTCGCGAAGTCGTACCAGTTCACAGCCTCGATGACGGCCGGGGCCGCCGGGTCCTCGCTGTCGATGGTCACGGTCTCGGGGACCAGGACGAGGCGCGTCTGCCCGTCGCTGCCGTCCTCGGTCACGGTGCACACCGCCCCGTACGGGAGGTCCGGCACGACCGTCGGGGTCCCCGGGGTCACCGTGATGGGGATGGGGTCCAGGACGGTCTCGACCCACGTCCCCACGGCGGACGTGCACTCGACCGTCATGGCGAACGAGTCGGGCGCGTACTCGGACGCGTCACCAGCCACGGTCTTGTTCACCTGGAGCGCGCCCGCCGCCGTCGCGACGCCGACCTTGGTGCCCTCGGTGGAGACCATGTTGAACCGGGTACCGCCCTGCGTCACCCCGACACCGTTCGCGGCGGCCGAGTTCCAGGCGATGGACCGGGGTCCGGCCTCGGGCACCTCGGGAGGCGTCGTCGTCGTACCGTCGATCGCGATGAACTGGCCCGGCTGGAACGGGAAGTCCGGGTCCATCTCGACGACGGCCTTGAGCGCGGTGATCTGCTCGTACGTCTCGGCGGGGATGTCAGCCGTGAGCTCGGCCCAGCCTCCCGCCGTCGGGTCGTCGGAACAGGTCGGCTCGTCGATCGGGGAGGCCAGGTCGTCCGCGCAGTAGTCGTCGACGAGCGTGTAGTAGAACGTCGTCGTGCTGTTCGCGGGCGCGTTGACGAGCTGCGGCGGGGTCGCGGGGTCGAGCAACGGCGCCCACTGCGACCCGCGCTCGGAGGTCGACCGGGGGTCGGAGGCGGTGTCTCCGGGCCGCGGGAGCCGGTCGTAGACGACGACCGTGTCGATCGGCAGGTTGCCGACGTTGTCCACGCGGATGCGCCAGGTCTCGTCGTGCCCCGGGATGATCACGGGCGTGCACGGGTAGGCGTAAAAGCCGTCGTCACCGAGCGGGAGGCACTCGGCGGGCGGGTTCGGCGCGGCAGGGTCGACGATGACGTCCAGCTGGTCGTCGGCCGTCGCCTTGACGAACTTGGACTGCGAGAGCACCGCCGACGGGATCGGGGTGACGTCGGCGTCCGCCTGGCACTGCCCGGTCTCGGCGTCGAGGCGGCTGACGCACTCGTCCCACGGCCGGTCGCCCGTGACTCCCGCGGTGTTGTTCACGACGGTGTTGGCGGCCAGACCCGTGCGGAACTGCACCTGGACGGTGATGGTGTACACCTGCCCGACCTCGAGGACCGTCCCCTCGGGGAACGTGAACGTCAGCCCGAAGATGTTGCCGTCGCGGTCGACCGTGACGTCGGCGGGATCCGTGGGCATCTGCGGTCCGTTGGGACGGCCCGGGGGCGGCGGGAGCGCCGGGTCACGGTCCTCCGGCTCCGTCAGCGCGTAGCTGTACGGCTCGTCCACGTCGGCCAGCCGCAGCTGCGGGCCGTCGGCGTCGCTGGGCATCGGGTCGTCGACGATCACCGGGTCGACGATCGGGCGGTTGCCCGTGTTCGTCACCGTGATGTTCATGGGGATCACGGCGTTGGGCTGCTCGGTGCCGCCCGAGACCACGCCCTCGAAGTCCTTGACGATCTGCACGCCGTTCTCGGTGTGCTGGTAGGTGATGCCCCCCTGCGCGTCGGCGTCGGCGGTCACCGGGACCGGGTTCTCCGGGTCGTCCGGGTTGAAGACGAGGTCGGCGCCCGTCACCGTCGACGTCACGTCGTTGGTGGCGAGGCCCGGCGCGGTCTCGCCCGGAGCGGGGGCGTTCTGCGCGAGGTCGCTCGGCACCGGGGTGCCCGGGTCAGAGCGCAGCGTGTCACGCACCTGGATCTCGAGGTTCACCGCCTGGACGGGGTTGGCCGGGTTCTCCCAGATCGCGCCGTCCGCCCGCGTGAACGTGAAGCGCAGGCCGGTGACGGTCGACGGGTCGGTGACGCCGTCCGGGAGGGCGAAGGCGTCGGCCGACTCTCCGTCGGTCCACGTGCAGTCGGCGAACGTGTCGTTCGCCTCGTCGTAGGTGCCGCCCACGCAGGCGTCGACCTGCACCTGGTCGATCGGCGCGGTCAGGACCGACGCGTCGAACCCGACCAGGTCGTACTGGTTCCAGAAGCTGCCGTCCACGTCGGTGAGCACCATCTCGACCGCGCGCGACGGGCCCGTCGGCTGGCCGGTGATGGTCAGCGTCGAGGTGGGGTTCTCCTCGGCGTCCGACCCCGGCTCGACGATCGTGGCCGGGTCGAACGACTTGGTCTGCACCAGGGAGATCGCGGCGTCCTGGAGCTCCATGTCAGCGGTGTCCCACGCCTGCGGGACGTCCGCCGTCGTGCCACCGGGGTCGACGACCTCCGCGCCGGCGCTGTTGGGCACCGGCGAGTAGTCGGCGACGGTGATCCGCGCCGAGGTGTCGTACCGGTCGAACTCGCGCAGGAGGAGCGTGAGGTCGAGGATGCCGGTCGCCTCGGAGTCCACCCTGCCGTCGAACGAGACGTCGATGCCGGTCACGTCCGCCAGGTCCGCGGCCGAGAGGTCCTCGGCGCCCGCCTCGTCGTACGTGTCCGTGCTCGTCGCGGCCCCGTCCCACCTCGTGAGGACGACCGTCGTCGTCTCGGCACCGCTCGGCGGCGTGATGTCGACGGCGGTGAGGGTGAAGGCGTCGAACGGTGACGTCCCCGGGTCGGTGACGGGGTCGAGGTCACCGTCCGGGTTGGCGGACGACGGCTCCGTGATCCGCAACGTGTCCACCCGGGCGACGGAGTCGTTGGTCGCCGTGATCACCGCGTGGGTCGACGGGTAGGCGTCGTCGGGCGTGCCGTCCGGCGGCACCGAGAGCGGCCCGCCGGTCCAGTCCTTGACGATCCCGACGTTGATGGGCTGGTCGATGATCAGCACGTCGTCGTCGTCGGTGTCCGTGCGGTCCGTCCCCTGGAACGTGGCCGTGCCGCGCGCGGTGTCGTTCACCAGGCCCGGGTTGCCCTCCCGGTTGTAGAGCATGCCGTTGGTGCTGCCGAGCGCGGGGCCGCCGCTACGACGGTCGTCACGGAGCTGGAACGTGAGGTCGAGGTGGCGGCCGTCCGCCTGCGTCGAGCGGGCCACGCCCGATCCCGCCGCGGGCTGCGTCGGGTCGGCCGGGAACTCCTCGCGTGTCGGGGACTCCGTGTAGGTGAGCCGCACCGAGGTGGCGTTCGCGCGCTCGTCGTCCGTCAGTGTGTACCCCGGGAACGACGTGTTGCACGGCGCGGCGACGCTGCACGGGTCGTTCTCGGCGTCGACCCATGCCCCGTCGACGAACAGGTCGACGCCGGTGACCGCGTCGTAGATCATGAGCGGGTCGGCCGACGGGTCGATGGCCTCCACCCGGACCAGGTCGAAGGCGTCGTAGAACGACCCCTCGATCGCGTCGTCGTCCGCGGCGACCGGGTCCGCGATGTCGCTGATCACCATCGGGTCCACGCCCTCGAACCCGTTGGTCGACCAGGTGATCTGCGCGGTGATCTCGTCCTGCGTCCGAGCCCGCACCGTGTACGGCTCACCCGTCTGCCCCTCCGGCGCCAGGAAGTCCTTCGCGATGAAGTCCAGGTCGCCCGGGTCGGTCGGCACCGGGAACGGGTCCACGGTGGCGCAGCCCTCCGCGGGCGGGGTCGGTGCGACCGCGCCCGACGAGGCGCTGGAGGCGCCGCAGTTCGCGATCGGGTCGTCGGCGTCCTCCGGGCCGATGTAGGCCGCGGTGAAGTTCGGCTGGAAGCTCGTCCCGGGCGGGAAGCCCTCGTCCGAGTGGTAGGCGAACTGCACGCCCTGGGCCCCGTCCGGCAGGTCGCAGTTGACGGTGGTCGCGCCAGTGAACGTGCCGCAGTCGGGGTCGGTGACCCACGCGGTGCCGTCCCAGTAGCTGATCGTCAGCGTCGCGCCGGCCGGCACGTCCGTGGAGCGTACCGAGGTCGCCTCGAAGTCGTTCCAGAACGCCTCGGGGGCGTTCGGGTCCGTCGGGTCCTGGACGACGACGTCGTTGGCGTCCGTGGTCGAGCCGTCCGGGCCGAACGGCAGGAGCTGGGTGGGCAGCTGCACGATGACGCTCTGCCCGGGCAGTGCCGGGATCGTGGACGGCGAGATCGACTTCGTGGTCTCGGTCGCGAGCCGGTCGGTCAGCGTGACGAGCGACGCGTCCGCGGTCTCCGAGTCGTTGGGGATCGTCGCCGTGATCTGGTTCGGGTGGGTGACGTCGTCCTCCGCCTGGTCCGGGTCGGTGTCCGCCTGGAACGGGATCGACGCCTCCGCGCCGGTGACGATGGCGCCCGTGAACGTCACCGTGAACCCCACGACGACGCAGCCCCCGGGCGGGTCGGGCAGCGTGTTCTCCGCCTCGGCCTGAACCGTGGGTGTCGAGCCGTCGGAGCACGTGTAGGTGACGCTCGCGGCGTCGGCGTTCGCCGGCCACTGGACCACGCCCGGGGCGTCGGGCGTGCCCCAGCCGGTGAAGGTCAGCGGGTCGTCGCCCTCGAACGGGCTGGGCGTGCCGGGTGACGGCTCGGTGATCGTCAGGGACGTGGTCGGGTCGCCGTCGTTCGTCGCGCCGATCGTCACCGTCGTCGGGTCGCCCGCGGACACGACGGCCGGGTCGAAGCTCTTGGTCGGCGTGACCGAGTTGTTCGGCGGCGTGATGACGTACGTGTCGCTCGCGTCCACCGGGTCCGTCTGCTCTTCCCCGTGGATCACGTTCGACGACGTGGTGTTGCTGACCGTGGTCGGGTCGGTGATCTCCGTGACGGCGTCGGTCTGCTCGACGTCGAACGGGATGCTCGCCGAGGCATCGATCGCGATCTCGCCGTTGAACTGCACCGTGAAGCCCTCGACCACGCAGTCGGCCGGAGGGTCGGGGAGCGTGTTCGGCGTCGTGCTGGTGTCCGACGGCGTCGTCCCGTCCGCGCACGTGAAGGTCACGTCCGCCGACGTCGCGCCCTCGGGCCACGAGACGTCGCCCCATCCCGTGAAGGCGAGGTAGGTGAACGGGTTCGGGTCCGTGCCCGTCGTCGGCTCGGTGAGGACGAGGGCGTCCACGGCGTCGTTCGACGTGTTGGTGCCGCCGATGGTCATGGTCGCCGGTGTCCCGGGGCTCGCGATGGCACCCGGCGGCTCGATCGTCTTGGTCGTCTCCGAGCCGAGGACGAGGGGGACCACGATCGCGATCGTGTCGGACGCCGACTGCATCGGCGCGTTGTCCGAGACGACGGTCGCGGTGTTCGTGTACGTCGCGCCGTTCTCGCTGTACGGGATGTTCTCGGGCACCTGTGCCGTGATGAGGACCTGCGCCTGCTGGCCGTTGTTGACGTTGTCCGCGGTGAACGTCACGGTGTCGGTGTCGGTGTTCGCGTCGACGGCCGGGTTGACGGTCCCCGCACCGGCGCTCTGGATCACCGCGCTCACGAGCTCGAGGTTCTCGGGCAGCGGGTCGGTCATCGTCACCGGCGCGCAGGGGTCGGCGTTGGGGTCCGAGCACGAGATGGTGACGGCCCACTGGACGTTCTGGCCGGGCTGGTACGGGCCGGTGCTGATCTCCGTCTTCGAGATCTGCCAGTCCGCGGCCGCCGCCGGCAGCGCGGGCACGAGCGCGAGCGGCAGCGCGAGGAGGACGGTCCCCAGAGCGGCCCAGGCGCGCCGTACGCGCCTCGCGCGTCGAACCGACCGTGTCCGGGTAGCCCGTGTCGCCCCGCTCGTCGCCCAGCCGTTCGCCATGCCGCCGCCCTCCGGTCACGCCCACCCACGGCGCACACCCGTGTACGCCTCGTCCCGACATTGACACAGCGGCTCCGCTTCGTCGCGGCGAAAGGGACAGCCGTCCCGGTCCGGGGACGACGACGCCCGCGCCACAGCCCTCGGGCTGCGGCGCGGGCGTCGGACGGCGAGGTCAGGGGGTGACGATGGCGAAGTCCGGGTCGCCGAGGTCGAGAACGGCGGTGAGCCGCGCGAGCACGCCCGCGTCCCCGGACACCTCGATGCCCGCCGCAGCGAGCGCCTCCGGGGTGGCTGCCCCCGTCGCCAGCGCAGGGAGCGCGCGGCTCGTGGCCGTGAGCGTCGCGTCGGCGTCACCCTGCTGGGGCGCGGCGGAGTACGTGAGCGCGCCGTTGGACAGGCGCAACCGGTAGCGGGCGCCGGTGTCGGTCAGCACGACGTCGAGCGACAGCTTCTCGTCCCACGCACGCGGCCCGTCGACCTGGATCGCGATCGCGTCGAACAGCATCTCCGGGGTGAGCGCCGAGATGACGTCGGCCGACGCGGAGACGGTCGGCGTGCCGAAGGAGCCTTCGCGCAGCTCGGTCGCGCCCGAGAGGTAGATGTTGCGCCACACCCCGTTCTCCGCACCGTAGCCGAGCTGCTCGAACGTGTCGGCGAGCAGCTCGCGGGCCGCGGCGTGGTCGGGCTGGGCGAACACGACATGGCTGAGGACCTCGGCCGCCCAGCGGTAGTCCCCGTCGTCGAACGCGGTGCGGGCGTTGTCGACGATGTTGTCGGCACCGCCGGCGAGGGCGACGTACCGCTTGCCCTGCTCGACCGGCGGGTGCTGCCACAGGTGCGCGGGGTTCCCGTCGTACCAGCCCATGTAGCGCTGGTAGATCGCCTTCAGGTCGTGGCTCACGGACCCGTAGTACCCGCGCGCGTGCCACGCGTTCTCCAGCGCCGGCGGGAGCTTGAGCTCCTCGGCGATCTCGGTCCCCGTCCAGCCCTTGTTGATGAGCCGCAGCGCCTGGTCGTGCAGGTACGCGTACAGGTCCCGCTGTTCCGAGAGGAACCGCACGACCCGCTCGTTGCCCCACGTGGGCCAGTGGTGGGACGCGAAGACGACCTCGACCTCGTCGCCGAACAGGTCGATCGCCTCGGTGAGGTACCCGGCCCACGCGTGCGGGTCGCGCACGAGGGCGCCGCGCAGCGTGAGCAGGTTGTGCAGCGTGTGCGTCGCGTCCTCGGCCGCGCACAGCGCCTTGTGGTCCGGGAACCACACGAGGAACTCCGCCGGCGCCTCGGTGCCCGGCGCCATCTGGAAG
The DNA here is from genome assembly GCF_055571305.1 of Cellulosimicrobium sp. NPDC030954. Lineage (NCBI taxonomy): Bacteria > Bacillati > Actinomycetota > Actinomycetes > Micrococcales > Promicromonosporaceae > Cellulosimicrobium > Cellulosimicrobium sp. NPDC030954. The sequence goes on along the minus strand of NZ_JBVIFN010000012.1, from coordinate 85,770 downwards.
ACCATCCGGACGCCGTCGACGACCTCCTCCTGCCCGGTCGTCGTGATGTCCAGCGTCGGGGCGATGAGCGTGATGTTCCCGGTCGCGACGGTCTGCGCGAGGCCGGTGCCGAGCGCGCCCTGCGGCCCGCGCGCGAGCGCGGCACCGAACATGTACGCCGACCGTCGCGCCATCGCGGTGCCCGCGTACACGTTCTCCGAGGCCGCGTGCTCCGTGAACTCCGCCGGCGCGATGATCGGGACACGGCCGGCGTCGACGTCCTCCTGCGTCGTGACGCCGCGGACCCCGCCGAAGTGGTCCACGTGCGGGTGCGTGTACAGCACCCCGGTGACCGGGCGGTCCCCGCGGTGCTCGCGGTAGAGCTCCAGAGCGGCCGCCGCGGTCTCCTCGGTGACGAGCGGGTCGAGGACCAGGACGCCCGTCTCCCCCTCGATGAACGTGACGTTCGACAGGTCGAACCCCCGCACCTGGTAGATGCCCGGTACCACCTCGAAGAGTCCTTGGATCGCGTTCAGCGTCGACTGGCGCCACAGGCTCGGGTTCGCCGTGTCCGGCGCGTCGCCCTGGAGGAACGCGTACGTGTCGTTGTCCCAGACGACCGTGCCCTCCGCGTTCCTGATCGCGTTGGGTTCGCGCGTGCCGAGCAGGCCCCGGCGTGCGTCGTCGAAGTCCTGCGTGTCCGAGAAGGGGAGGGACTGGAGGAGGGCGGAGTTCTGCGCGACTATCGCAGGCGTCGCTGGCTTCGGAGTCGACATGGTTCGGAGCATGTCAGCGGCACCGCAGGACCGCATCCGGAGTGCCGGTCCGCATCGCCCGGCACGTCGGGACGCCTGCCCCTGGGGCCCGGGACGCCGCCCGGCCGACGCTGCGGGGACCGTCGCGGCACGTGGCGGGCCCCGGCCGCGGGATGGGCGGCCCGAACGGAGGTCGTCCCATGCAGGACAGCTCGCTCACCGCCCCGTCGCCGCTCGCCGGCGACCCGACCCGCCGCTCGCGCGGCACGACACCCCGCGCGTGGGCCTGGACCGGCGTCGTCGCCGGGGTCCTGGGCCTCGTCTCGATCCAGTCCTCGATGGCGCTCGGCGTGAACTGGGAGGAGACCGCCGGTGACGCCGACGCGATCGTCGCCGACCTCGCAGGTCGCACCGGGACCCAGATCCTCTTCCACACCGCGACGATCGCGTGCGCGCTCCTCGTGCTCGTGTTCGCGGCCGGCCTCAAGCGCCGCCTCGACGCGCAGGCGCCGGCCGGGTCGCTCCTGCCGACCGTCGCGGGCTGGGGCCTCGTGCTCGTCTCGGTCGCGGGCCTGCTCGGCTCGGGCCTGGACACGCAGTTCCTCTTCGGCCTCGGCGACACCGCGCTCATCGTCCCCGAGTCGGGCGCGTTCTACAGCGACTGGGTCGCGACGATCCCGTGGCTGTGGGTCGGCGCCGGGGTCGCGGGCGTCGCGCTCGGCATCGCCGCGCTGCGGCACGCGGCCGCGCCGCGCTGGATCGGCGTCGTCGGGTTCGTGCTGGGCGGGATCGCGCTCCTCGCGGGCCTGTCGCCGCTGCAGTACATGGCGGGCTTCGTCGGGCCGATCTGGCTCCTCGTCACCGCGTTCGGCTTCGCGCTCGGGGACCGGCGCTGAGCGCGACGCGCGAGCTCGGCAGCACGGGGCGAGATCGGCACGTCCGGTCGAGGTCGGCGGTCCGGACCGCCGACCTGGGCTCGGACCGCCGATCTCGCCGCCGTCCGCGGCCGGGTGATCTCCCGCCCGGGCCCTTCTCGCCGCGCGTCCCCCGGCCCTACCGTGGGCCCGTGGCCGACCCCGGGCCCGGCCGCGCCGGGATGCCCCGCACGGGCTGGACGATCGGCGTCCTCGCCTGGGTGCTCGGCGTGTCCGCGCTCGCGCTCCAGCTCACGTCCGGGGTGCCGCTGCTGCTGGGCGACCTGCTGTTCGTCGTCGTCGACGCGACCGTCGCCCTCGTCTACGGGACCGTCGCCGCGGTGATCCTCGTGCGCCGGCCGCACGTCGTGGGATGGCTCGTCGCGCTCGCGGGGATCGGCGGCGGGGTGGCTGCCCTGGGCGGCGCGTGGCGCAGCTACGCCTCGACCCACCCCGGCCTCCCGCCGCTGACGCCGCTCGCCGACGCGTACGGGTGGGCGTGGGTCCCCGGGACGGTCGGGCTGTTCGTCCTCGTCCCGTGGTTCGTGCGCGGCGGCCGGCTCGGCGCGGGCGCGTGGTGCGGCGTCGCCGGCGGCGTCGCGTCCATCGCCTTCTTCTTCCTCGCCCCCACGGACGACCCGCGCCCGGCGATCGTGGGCGTCGTCGTCATGGGTCTGGTCACCGCCGCCGCCACCGCGTGGCGCTGGCGCCACGGACCGGTCGAGGAACGCCGCGGCCTGGGGCTGCTCGCCCTGGGGACCGGGCTCATGGCGCTGTCGTTCCTCCCGCTGCTCGGCACGTGGGCCAGCGCCGACGTGATCCTCGCGCTCCCCCTGACGCACCTCGCGTGCCAGGCGCTGTTCCCCGCCGCGATCCTCGTGTGCGTGCTGCGCAACCGGCTGTGGGGCATCGACCTCGTGCTCTCGCGCGCGACCGTCGCGGCGATGCTCGCGGTGGGCCTCGCCGTCGTCTACGCGGTCGTCGTCGTGCTCGCGACGGCGGTCGTCGAGGGCCCCGCCGCGCAGGTCGTCGCGGCGGTCGGGGTGGCGCTCGCCGTGCAGCCCCTGCACACGTGGCTGCGGCGCCGGGTCCGCACGCTCGTCTACGGCGAGGCCAACGACCCGGGCCGCGCCGCGCTGAGCGTCGGCCGCCACCTGTCGTCCGCGTCCACGGCCGACGACCTCGTCGTGAGCCTCGCCGTCGGCGTGCGGGAGGCGCTGCGCCTGGAGAGCGTCACGATCGAGCGCACCCCGGACCGCCCGACGGCGCCCGGCACCCCCGAGGACCCGCCCGCCACCGCCTGGGCCGGGCCGACGTCGCGCCCGACCGGGCAGACGGCCTCGCTGCCCGTCCTGCACGGCGGTCGCGTGCTCGGCCGGGTCCACGTCGTCGCGCGGGCCGGCGAGCGGCTCGACGCCCGGACGCGCGACGCTCTGGACCAGCTCCTGCCCGTGCTCGGTGCGGGCCTCGCACTCGCCCAGGGCGCGCGCGAGCTCGAGGAGGCGCGCGACGCGACGACGCGCGCCCGCCTCGCGGAGCGGCGGGTCATCCGCCGGGAGCTGCACGACGGCGTCGGGCCGTGGCTCGTGGGCCTGCGCCTGGGGCTGCAGGGCGCGCGGAACACGCTCGCGACGGACCCGGCCGCGGCCGCCGCGGTGCTGGACGCCCTCGGCGCCGAGGTGGCCCAGCGCGTCGAGGACGTGCGCGCGCTCTCGCGCAGCCTCCTGCCGCCGTCGCTCGACGAGCACGGGCTGGAGGTCGCGCTCGGTGAGCTCGCGGGGCGCCACGCGCTCGCGGGGTTCGTCGTGGACGTGCGGTGCGACCCGTGCGACGGCCTCGACCCGCGGGTCGCCGCGGCCGCCTACGCGATCGCGAGCGAGAGCATCGTCAACGCCGCGCGGCACTCCGGGGCCGACGAGTGCCGGCTGACCGTCCGGCTCGGCGACCGCTGCCTCCTCGTCACGTGCGAGGACGACGGGCGCGGGATCGCGGTCGACGCGCCCCGCGGCGTCGGCTCGCGGTCGCTGCGCGAGCGCACGGACGAGCTCGGCGGGCACCTGGACGTCACCGCCGTGCGGCCCGACGGCGAACGCCCGGGCACGCGCGTGCGCGCCACCCTCCCGCTCGTCCCGGCCGGGGCGCTCGCGCGCGAGGGCGCGTCGTGATCCGGGTCGCGGTCGTGGACGACCACCCCGTGTTCCGCCTCGGGATGGCGGCGCTGCTCGACTCGTTCGACGGCGTGCGCGTCGTCGGGCAGGCGGCGTCCGCCGCCGAGGCGCGCACGCTCCTCGGTCTGGACCCGGGCGAGGACCCGCCCGGGACGGGGGCGAGCGCCGACGTCGTGCTCATGGACCTCGACCTCGGGGACGGCTCGGGCGTCGACGTGACGCGCGACCTCGTGCGGGCGCACCCGGCCGCGCGCGTGCTCGTCGTGACGATGCACGAGGACGACGACGCCGTCGTCGCGGCCGTCCGCGCCGGGGCGCGCGGGTTCCTCGTGAAGTCCGCGAGCCCCGCCGAGGTCGAGCGCGCCGTCCACGCGGTGGCGGACGGCGCGATGATCCTCTCCCCGTCCGTCGCCGACCGGGCGATGGCGTACGTCGTCGGCGGGCGTGCGGCGGCGCGCGTGCCGTTCCCGCAGCTCACGGACCGCGAGCGCGAGGTGCTCGACCTGGTCGCCGCGGGGCTCGACAACGCCTCCATCTCCCGCCGCCTCGTGCTCAGCCCCAAGACCGTGCGCAACCACGTCGCGAACGTGCTCGCCAAGCTCGCGGTCCGCGACCGCTCCGCCGCGATCGTCCGGGCCCGCGAGGAGGGCCTCGGCACCGCGAGGTAGAGCCCTGGTCCCGCGAAGGAGAGGCGTGGTCCCCCCGAGGTAGAGGCGAGGTCGCGCGCCGGAAGGCCGTGGTTCCGCGGGCCGGCAGCCTCAGGCGTCGTCGTCCTGGATGACCGACAGCACGTTGCCGGCGGGGTCGGTGAACCACACGATGAGCGGGCCGCCGCCGCGGAAGACGAAGTCGCCGTCGGTCTCGACCGGCGTCCCCGCGTACTTCTCGAACGCGACGCCGCGCTCGCGCAGGGCCGCGACGGTGCCGGGGACGTCGTCGACCGGGAAGTTGAGGACGGTGAACGAGCAGCGGGTACGGGCGACCCTGGTCGTCGGTCGCGGACCGCCCGGTGACCACGAACCCCTGCGCGCGGTAGAAGCCGAGCGCGGACGGGTTCTGCTCGTTGACGTCGAGCTCGAGCACGGGGTCCTCCCACCCGAGCGGGCCAGCAGTGCGCGGCCCGACACCTCGGCGTCCGAGACCGCTCAGAGCGGTTCGACGTCGCCGGGGCGCCAGGTGCCGTCGAACCAGCTCTCGAGCGGGCCGTAGAGGCGCAGGAGGACGAACCAGCCCTTGCCCGGCACGGTCTGGACCCAGTTCGCGGCGAGCTCGCGCGGCTCCTCGGGACCGAAGACGATGTCCACCGAGCCGTCGTCGTTGGGGACGAGGTCGTCGCGCTTGGAGTTCCGGCTCGGCAGCGGCTGGCCCGTCTGGAGCTCCGAGCGGGTCTGGGGGTCGTACACCACGACCGACCAGAAGTCCGCGGCGGGCGCGTCGGCCGGGAGCCGGAGGCGGTAGGTCTTCCCTCCGTCGAGGGGTGCGTCGTCCACGTCCACGGTGGCCAGCGCGTACTGCGACCCCTTGCCGACCATCTTCAGCGCCATCGCGGGCGTGTTCACCGTCGCGAGGTAGAAGAACGTGGTGCGGGCGTCGAGATAGCGGCCGCCCGCGCCGCCGTCGCGCAGGAACCGGTAGTCGCCGCCGGGGAAGGGGCTCAGCCACCGGCGGTCCTCGTAGAGGAAGAACGCGGGCTCGCGGGACCGGAACGCCATGGCGCGCGCCGTGGCGTTCCCCACCGCGGCCGCGTCGGTGAGGATGCGGCGCATCCGGTCGTCCGGGGCGAACGGCGCGTCCTTGGTGATGCCGATCGAGGCGAGCAGGCCTCGCGTCTCCGGGTCGACGACCCCGATCGGCTCCTTGGCCACCACGTGGGCGACCTCCTCGTAGAACGAGAAGTCGTTCGCGTGGACCGTGTTCACCGTGACGCCCGACAGCGACGCCCACTCCATCGCCGGCGGGTCGTCCCGCCGCGACAGGGGGTAGACCCTGACGCCCGTCTCGAACAGCCGCACCGCGGCGTCGGGCCGCCCGTCGACGAGGAAGCCGCGCAGGATGACGAGGTTCACCGCGCTCGGCGTCTCGGCGACGAACCAGCCCTCGGGCCGCTCGCCGTCGTAGCCCGGCGGGACGACCAGGTACGTGCCGCCGGCGCCCCGGTCCGGGCCGGGAGCGCCGAGGTCCACCACGAACCGGAACCACGCGTCGTCGACCGTGCCGGGACCGCACCCCGGCGGCACCTCGACGACCGTCGGGCCGTCGCGCTCGACGTCGAGCATGACGATCGCGTACACCGTGTCGGTGTTGCCCGTGAGGAACAGCGGGTCGGAGTCCAGCAGGCGGTCGGCGATCGCGCCCTGGTGGCACGCCTCCCCCGCGACCTCGGCCATCCCCCGCCGGATCGCCTCCAACGACGCGGCCGGGATGCAGCCGAGGAACGCCTCGACGCCCCGCACCAGGTCGAGGTGGTCGAAGACCCGCGACGCCGTCTCGGGCGTGGGGACGCCGTCGACGAACCGCAGCTCGCCGATGCTCGTCGCCACCCGGTCCGGCGTGGTGATCTGGGCCGGGACCGCGGTGTTGTACCCGGGCCGGACGTCGATACCCATGCTGTCCTCCCTGTGCCGACCGTCGGCATCCGTCACCAACCCATCAGAACCGGCGTGCGCACCCGGCGCCATCACGTGATCCGCGTGATCCCTGCCGTCGTTCCGCGACACCCGACCCGGGACTTGCGCGCCTATATTGGCTGGTGTCAATATAGACAAATGTCAATGCAAGAACCTCGCGCGAGCGATCCCACGGCACCCACGCGCGGCCGGTTGTCCACGCTGGACCGGTGGCTGCCGCTGTGGATCGGGCTGGCGATGGTTGCCGGGCTGACCCTGGGCCGGTTCGTCCCTGCTCTGGCCGACGTGCTCGCCGCGCTGGAGGTCGGCGGGATCTCCGTCCCGATCGCGCTCGGGCTGCTCGTGATGATGTACCCGGTGCTGGCCAAGGTCCGCTACGACCGCGTCGCTGCGGTCACCGGCGACAAGCGGCTCCTGGCGTCCTCGCTGGTGCTGAACTGGCTGGTCGGGCCCGCGCTGATGTTCGCGCTGGCGTGGGTCTTCCTCCCGGACCTGCCCGAGTACCGTACCGGGCTGATCGTCGTGGGCCTGGCCCGGTGCATCGCCATGGTCGTGATCTGGAACGACCTCGCGTGCGGGGACCGGGAGGCGGCGGCGGTGCTGGTCGCGATCAACTCCGTGTTCCAGGTCGTCGCGTTCTCGCTGCTCGGCTACTTCTACCTCACGGTGCTGCCCGGGTGGCTGGGACTGGACACCCAGGGCCTGGACGTGTCGGTCGGGCAGATCGCGCTCAACGTGCTCGTCTTCCTCGGCGTCCCGCTGGCCGCCGGGTTCGCCTCGCGGCTGGCCGGAGAACGCGTCCAGGGCCGGGCCTGGTACGAGGACCGGTTCCTGCCCGCCGTCGGTCCGTGGGCGCTGTACGGGCTGCTCTTCACGATCGTGCTGCTGTTCGCCCTGCAGGGCGAGGCCGTGACCTCCCACCCGCTCGACGTCGTACGCATCGCCCTGCCGCTGCTGGTCTACTTCGCCGCCATGTGGGGCATCGGGGTCGTGACCGGCAAGGCCCTGGGCCTGGGGTATGCCCGCACCACGACGCTGGCGTTCACCGCGGCGGGCAACAACTTCGAGCTCGCGATCGCCGTCGCCATCGCCACGTTCGGCGCCACCTCCGGCCAGGCCCTGGCCGGCGTCGTCGGCCCGCTCATCGAGGTCCCCGTCCTGGTGGGCCTCGTCTACGTCTCGCTGTGGGTCGCGCGCCGCTGGTTCGCCGTCGCCCCCAGCTCCCCTACGCCCCCACGACCCGAGCACCCGAGCTGGACGAGGTGAGGTCATGACCACCGCTCCCCTGCCGATGACCGTCACGGACGCCGACTGCACGCCGCAGGTCGAGGCGCACGCGATCGGGACCGAGGTCGCCGGCGCAGTCGCCACGACGCTCAAGGCCCTCGCCGAGCCGCTGCGGCTGCGCATGCTCTCCTTCGTCGCGACCTCCGCGGCCGGCGAGGCGTGCGTGTGCGACCTCGCCGCGCTCACGGACGTCTCGCAGCCGACCGTGTCGCACCACCTCAAGGTGCTGCGCGACGTGGGGGTGCTCACCTCCGAGCGGCGCGGCACCTGGGTCTGGTACCGCATCGCACCCGGGTACCGGGCGGCCGTCACGACGCTGCTGGACTCCTTCGCCCCGGCGGCGCTCGGGGCGACGCGCGCCGCGACCGCCCTCACGGGCCTCGACGACGTCGACGCCGCCCTCGACCACCTGGCCGACGACCTGGCCGGCGCCTTCCCCGACGTCCGGTTCGACGTCGTGCAGCGCGTGGTCCGCGAGTCGTACACCGACCTGGCCCGCTCGTCGAAGGTCTCGGCCCATCTGGTGCCCCTCACGGAAAGGTTCGCCCGGCAGCGGCTGAGCGACCTGACCCGCGCCGACGACGCGCGGCCGCACGTCCTGTTCGTCTGCGTCGCCAACGCCGGGCGCTCCCAGCTCGCCGCTGCCCTGCTGCGCCACTACGCCGGCGACCGGGTCGTCGTCCGCTCCGCGGGGTCCGCGCCTGCGGCCGACATCCACGACGGCGTGCGCGAGAGCCTGACCGCGCTCGGCATCACCGCGGACGACGCGTTCCCCAAGCCGTTGACCGACGACGCCGTCCGCGCGGCCGACGTCGTGATCACGATGGGATGCGGCGACGTGTGCCCCGTCCTGCCCGGCACGCGGTACGAGGACTGGCTCGTCGGCGACCCCGCCCTGGCGTCCCCCGCGGGCGTCGCCGCGATCCGCGACGACCTCGACCAGCGGGTACGACGCCTGCTGGCCGACCTGCTGCCCGACCTGACCCTGACCATCGCCTGACCCCACCGCCCTGGAGACCACCGTGACCGAGAACGCCACCACGAAGCCGTCCGCCCTGTTCGTCTGCGTCCACAACGCCGGCCGGTCGCAGATGGCCGCCGGCTACCTGCGCGCCCTGTCCGGCGGGGCCGTCGAGGTCCGCTCCGCCGGCTCGGCCCCGGCGGACCAGATCAACCCCGTCGCCGTCGAGGCCATGCTCGAGGAGGGCATCGACCTCCGCGCCGAGCAGCCCAAGGTCCTCACGACCGAGGCGGTCCAGGCGTCCGACGTCGTCATCACCATGGGCTGCGGCGACGCCTGCCCGATCTTCCCCGGCAAGCGGTACGAGGACTGGGCGCTGGAGGACCCGGCCGGCCAGGGCATCGATGCCGTGCGCCCCATCCGCGACGAGATCCGCGCCCGCGTGCTCACCCTCCTGGACGAGCTCGACGTCGCCCCGGTCGCCCTCCCGCGCGGCTGAGGGACCGGCCGCGCGGCGGTCCCACCCGGGACCGACGCGCGGCCGGGCGCTCAGGCGTGGTCCGCGTCGCCCGAGCGGCCGTGCAGGACGCCGGTCGCGAACCCGACCCCGGGCGGCGCCCCGACCCCGAGAGTGACCAGCTGCGGCTCGGCCGGGGCGGTGCCGCAGCACGACCCGGCCGCGCTCGCGCCGTCGGCCTCCAGGGCCAAGTCGGTCGAGCAGACCCCGGTCGCGGGCAGGTTCAGCTCGACCGCGTCCGCCGCGGCCCTGTCCCCGGCCAGTGCCGCGGCGATCGAACGGACCTGCTCGTAGCCCGTGGCGAGCAGGAAGGTCGGCGCGCGCCCGTAGGACTTCATGCCGGCGAGGTAGAACCCGTCGTCCGGGTGGGCGAGCACCTGCTCCCCGTGCGGGGGCACGGTGCCGCAGGAGTGCTGGTTCGGGTCGATGAGCGGGGCCAGCGCCCGGGGCGCCTCCACGACCGGGTCCAGGTCGAGGCGCACCTCGCGCAGCATGTCCAGGTCGGGACGGAACCCGGTCGCGTCGACGATCTGGTGCACCTCGAGGTTCAGGGCACCGTCCCGCGCGATCCCCAGCACCTGGACGGTCCCGGCGCCGGGCACGAGCCGTTCGATCGAGACGCGCGTGAGCAGCGTCAGGCGCCCCGCCTCCACGGCGGCGCGCAGGCGCGTGCCCAGCAGCCCGCGTGCCGGGAGCTCGTCGTCGGAGCCGCCACCGAACAGGCGTCGCGCGGACCCGCCGCGGATCGCCCAGGTGATCGTGGTGCCCGGCTCGGACTCGGAGAGCTCGACGAGGCTCAGGAGCGTGTTCGCCGCGGAGTGACCCATCCCGACGACGAGCGTGTCGCGACCGGCGAACCGGTCGCGCTGGGCGCCGAGCACGTCCGGCAGCGGACCGGTCACGAACACCGCCGACTCCGCCTCGCCCACGGCGGGCAGGCCCGAGGCCCCCAGCGGGTTCGACGTCGAGAACGTGCCCGACGCGTCGACCACGGCGCGGCCCAGCACGTCGCGCACCGCGCCGTCGGCGCCGACCGTCCGCACGCGGTAGGCGCGGCGGTCCCGTCCGAGCGAGCGTGTCTTGTCCGCCCCGTCGCGGGCCACCGCCAGCACCCGCGTCCCGGTGCGCAGGCGCGCCGCGATCTCGGGCGTCGCGGCCAGCGGCGCCAGGTACCGCTGGACGAGCTCTGCGCCCGTCGGCAGGGCGTCAGGCTCCGGCTCGGCCCATCCCGTCGGCTCGAGGAGCCGGCGAGCTGCCGGGTCGACGTCGTACCGCCACGGGGAGAACAGCCGCACGTGTCCCCACGACGCCACGGCCGTTCCAGGCCCATTGCCCGCCTCGAGCACCACGGGCTCGAGCCCCCGCTCCAGCAGGTGCGCCGCCGCTGCCAGACCCACCGGACCCGCGCCGATCACCACGACCGGGAGCTCGTCCCGCACCACCTCGACCATCACCACTCCTCGCATTGAAGGTTGTCGATATGAGCATCGTGGAGGACGTATCGAAGGTTGTCAATCTGTGCGACGATGGTGGGCATGACGACGACCGAACCGACCCTCGCGCCGGTCGGCGACGGCGCCGGCTGCTGCGGACCCGTCACGCAGGCCGTCGACCCCGAGACCGCGCGCGAGCTCGCCCGCACCTTCAAGGCCCTCGCGGACCCCACCCGGGTCCAGCTCCTCGCGATCGTCGCCGCGCAGGACGGCAGCGAGGCGTGCGTGTGCGACCTCACGGAGCCGGTCGGCCTCTCCCAGCCGACCGTGAGCCACCACCTGAAGATCCTGGTCGACGCGGGTCTGCTCACCCGCGAGCAGCGCGGCCGCTGGGCGTACTACTCGCTCGTCCCGGGCGCGCTCGCCCGGCTCTCATCCGCGCTCACCGCCACCACCGGCGGCTGACGGGCGGTTCGGCCCGCAGCCGGTCGTGCGGCGGCCGTGGATGTGGGTCGCAGTCGTCCCTCGTCTCGGGCCGCGCCGGGAAGATGGCGGCACCGACGCAGGACTGAGGCTCCGGGCCCCCTACCGACGCCCGCGCAGGGCGATCACCGGTCCCGAGAAGAGCGCGATGCCGAGCATGAACCCGACGTCGTACCAGTTCCCGTTGTTGTCGACCTCGTAGATGCTCACCGTGTCGGTGAAGAGGGACACGATGAACGTGATCGGCAGGATCATCCCCTGCCACAGGCCCCACCAGAACCCGTACCCGCCGGGGCTCGCGGCGACGTTCGGCCCGGCCGCGCAGGCTCCCAGGAGCAGGACCACCGCGACAGCGAGAGCCGCGCCGGCTCCTCGTCGTGCCGTCGTGGACATGACGCTCACCTCCCTGTACCAGTCGACGGCACCAGTGAACCGCGCGCGTCGCCCGACGGCGAGGGCAGGGGCGCGCGGCGCCACGGCGGGCCCCGTGTCGGGGCCGTGCGGCAGGATGGCGGCATGACGCAGAGCACGGACGACGGCGCCCCCTCGACCACCCCCGCGACGGCGGGCGGCGAGCTCATGCTGCTCGACACCGCGAGCCTGTACTTCCGCGCGTTCTTCGGGGTACCCGACTCGATCAAGGCCCCGGACGGCACGCCGGTCAACGCCGTGCGCGGCCTGCTGGACATGATCGCGACGCTCGTGACGGACCGCCGACCGTCGCGCCTCGTCGCGTGCTGGGACGTGGACTGGCGGCCGGCGTTCCGCGTCGAGGCCATCCCGTCGTACAAGGCGCACCGGGTCGCGGAGAAGGTCCCAGGGACCACGGGCGTCGAGGAGGTCCCGGAGAAGCTGGTCGCGCAGGTCCCGGTCATCGTCGACGTGCTCGCGGCGCTGGGGATCGCTCGCGTCGGCGCGGCGGGCTACGAGGCCGACGACGTCATCGGCACGCTCACCGCGCGCGAGGTCGCGCGGCGCGCGGCCGAGGGCGTGGCACCGGACCCGTCCGGACGGGCCGCCGTCGAGGTCGTCACCGGCGACCGCGACCTGTTCCAGCTCGTCGACGACGCCGCGGGCGTCCGCGTCCTCTACCCGACCAAGGGCGTGAAGAACCTCGACATCGTCGACCAGGCGCGCCTCGCGGAGCGGTACTGCATCCCGACGGGCGCGGCCTACGCCGACATGGCGGTGCTCCGCGGCGACCCGAGCGACGGCCTGCCCGGCGTCCCCGGCATCGGGGAGAAGACGGCGGTCGCGCTGCTCGCGAGGTTCGGCGACCTCGCGGGCGTGCTCGCCGCGCGCGAGGCGGGCGACCCCGGCCTGACGGCGACCCAGCGCCGTCGGCTCACCGAGGCGGCCCCCTACCTGGAGGTCGCGCCGCTCGTCGTGCGCGTGGCGCCGGACGCCCCCGTCGGGGAGGTCCACGACGCGCTCCCGACCGCCCCCGCGGACCCCGACGCGCTCGACGACCTCACCGAGCGGTGGGGCCTCGGGACGTCCGTGCGGCGCCTGCTGGACGCGCTCGGCGGCTGAGCCGCGAGGCTCGCCTCATCCCGACACGAGGGATACGGCGGGGCCTCGGGACGGCTCACAGCGGGCAGACTGAGGACGCCGTCGGGCACCCCGCGGCGCACCGACCTGCCAGGAGGCGACCCGTGGCCCTCGTCCGCTGCTCCTTCTACTCCGACGTGCTCGAGGTGAGCACGACGATGACCGTCGTGCTCCCGCAGGCCACGTCGACCCAGATCGGCATGGCCGGTTCCGCGAGCGCCTGCGCCGAGGGCGCGCCGGTGCTGTACCTGCTGCACGGCATGAGCGACGACGAGACGATCTGGACGCGCCGGACGTCGATCGAGCGGTACGTCGCCGACCGCGGGCTGGCCGTCGTCATGCCGCGCGTGGAGCGCAGCTTCTACGCCGACGAGGTGCACGGGCACCGGTACTGGACCTTCCTGTCGGAGGAGCTGCCGAGCCTGGTCGACCAGTTCTTCCGGGTGTCGTCGCGCCGCGAGGACACGTTCGTCGCGGGCCTGTCGATGGGCGGGTACGGGGCGTTCCGCTGGGCGCTGCGGCACCCCGAGCGGTTCGCGGCGGCGGCGAGCCTGTCCGGCGTGCTCGACCTCGCCGACGAGTCGTACCGGGAGCGCCGCCTGCCGGACATCGAGCGCGTGTTCGGCGACCGGGAGATCGCGGGCTCCGACGACGACCTGCTCGCGCTGCTGCGCCGGGCCGCCGCCGAGGGCCGGACGGCGGACCTGCCGGACCTTTTCCTCGCGTGCGGGACGGAGGACTTCCTCGTCGACGGCAACAGGGCGTTCGAGCGCGTGGCCGATGAGTCCGGCGTGGCGCTGCGGTCGGAGTTCTCGCCCGGGACGCACGAGTGGGGGTTCTGGGACCGCACGATCCAGGACGCGCTCGACTGGCTGCCGCTGGCCGGGACGCCACGAACCTGACGCGGCACCCTCCCTACCCCTCGGGGCACGTGTCACACACCGTGCCCCTGCGTCGTCGTCCGGGTGAGGCGCACCTGGCGTCGACACGCGCACACCGCGACGAAGGGGACCACCACCATGACCACCTCTGCCACCACGCTCCCGCCCACCGACGTCGCCGCGCTGCGCGACCGCGTCACGGGCCGCGTCCTCGCCCGCGGCGACCTGCCCGACGGCGGCCCGACCGCCGCGGAGGCCGTCGCCTCGCACAGCACGCTCGTCACGCACGACCCGGACCTCGCGGTGCTCGCCGCGACGGAGGCCGACGTCGTGGAGGCGGTCCGGTTCGCGACCCACCACGGGCTGCGCGTGCGCGCCCACGCGACGGGCCACGGCGCGGCCGCCCCGATCACGGACGGCCTGGTCCTCGGCACGGGCGACCTCGCCGGGGTCGAGGTCGACCCGGCGACCCGGGTCGCGCGCATCGCCGCGGGCACGCGCTGGAAAGCCGTCGTCGAGGCGGGCGCGGAGCACGGCCTGCTCCCGGTCACCGGGTCCTCGACGGGCGTGGGGGCGGTCGGCTACACGCTGGGCGGCGGGTTCGGCCCGCTGACGCGCAGCCACGGGCTCACGACGGACTGGGTGCGCGGGTTCCGGGTCGTGCTGGCCGACGGCTCGGTCGTCGAGGCGAGCGCGGACTCCGAGCCGGACCTGTTCTGGGCGCTGCGCGGCGGCAAGGGCGGCCTCGGTGTGGTGACGCGCGTCGACGTCGAGCTCGCGCCCATGCGCACCCTGTACGCGGGGGCGCTCACGTTCGACGCCCCGCACGTCGAGGCCGTGCTGCGCGGCTGGGTCGACTGGACCGCGACCGCGCCCGACGACGTCACGACCTCCGTCGCGGTCCTCGCCCTCCCGGACCTGCCGTTCGTCCCCGAGCACCTGCGCGGCCGCACGGTGCTCACCCTCCGTTTCGCCTTCCCCGGCGACGCCGCGGAGGGCGAACGTCTGGCCGCGCCGCTGCGGGCGCTGGCACCGGTGCTCGCGGACACGGTCGGCGAGATCCCGACGACCGCCGTCGCGACGATCCACTCCGACCCGGAGGACGCGGGCCCGTCGTGGGTCTTCGGTGCCGGGCTGCGCGACGTGGACGCGGCGTTCCTCGACCGGTTCCTCGCGGACCTCGGGCCCGGCAGCGGCTCGCCGTTCGTGGCGGCGGAGCTGCGGCACGTCGGCGCGGCCGGCGCGCGCGACGTCGACGGCGGGTCCGCCGCGGGCGGGCGGACGGCCGGGTTCCTGTTCAGCCTGGTCGGCGTGAACCCGCCGCGGGTGCCGGACATGGTCGAGGCAGCGGCGTCGTTCGCGCAGTGGTCGCAGCCGTGGGCCGCGACGGAGACCAACATCAACTTCCTGCCCGGCCCGTGGACGGACGAGGCGCTCGCGCGGGCGTGGTCGCCGGAGACGGCGGCGCGGCTCGCGTCCGTGCGGTCGGCCTACGACCCGGCCGGGCTGTTCGCCTGGCGGCTCTGACCGCGCGGGCCCTGACGGGCGTCCTGGACGACAGGTCGCCCGTCAGGGCCGTGCGACGGTCCCGTAGCCCGTCCAGCGCAGCTCGCGGGGCAGGTGACCCATGTCGTTGTAGAGGACGAGCGCGGGACCGCGGTCGTCGCGGTACTCGATCGTCGTGAGGGCGGCGTTGCCGTAGGGGAGCCGGAGCCAGCTCCCCGGCGGCGCGTCGAGCGCGTGCCGCACCAGCCAGGCGACCTGGAAGGCGTGCGTGACGAGCACCTCGTGGGTCTCCTGCTCCGCGGGGCGGGCGAACCTGCGCGTCAGCGCGGCCGCGAGACGCGCACCCTCGGGCGCCTCCGCGCGGTCCTCGTCGTCGAAGAACCCGGCCCACGCGGGAGGCACCGGGTCGGGCAGGTACGGCACGTGGTCGACGAGCTCGGCCGCTTCTCGCACGGGGACGCCGGGGAGCTGCGCCCCGACGATCGCCGCCGACCGCGCCGCGCGGGGCAGCGGCGAGTGCCAGACCGCGTCGATCGGGAGCGCGGCCAGACGGCGGCCGGCCAGCTCGGCCTGACGCTCGCCCTCCGTGCTCAGCTCGCCGGAGGGATCTGCCGCGCCGTGGCGCAGGACGTGCAGGTGTCGGGTCGCCATGCGCGGACCGTACCAAGCACCGTGCGCCGACCGGTGTCCCGCCCTCCCGCGAGGCTCACGCCCCGAACAGGGCCGTGAGCCGCGGGAGACGACGCGCGTTCTCAGCGTCGTCGTCGAAGTCCCACTGCTCGCCGGTGGGCTCGCTGCGCGCGTGCCCGGTCGCCGTCCGCTCGCGTGCCGCGTAGTACGCGTCGTCGTCCTCGCCCGTCGCGCGCGACCACGCGTCGCCGACGAGCGAGTCCAGCGACTCGTACCCGAACCAGGCGGACCCGTCGTCGGCCATGGCAGCGACCACGGGGTGGTCGGCGAGGGAGTCCGGGTCCGACAGCGCGCGCTCGAACGTCGCCCGGCCCGCGAGGACGAGCCCGTCGCGGAAGTCCATGAAGCCGTCGTCGCTGCACCCGCCCTCGACGAGGTACGCGGCACCCCACAGCGGCCACGCGTACGCGTCGTGCGCCAGACCACCCGCCACGTCGACGAACGCGAGCATCTCGTCCGCGGTGAGCCGCTCGACGAGCATCTCGGTCAGGGCGTCGGGCAGCGGGTCGTCCTCCGCGCCGCGGTCGTCGGCACCCGCGCCCGCCCGGTCACGCGCGGCGTCGACGATCTCCCAGAAGGTCTCTCGGTCCATGGCCCGGACGGTACGGCCGGTCACCCACAGACGCGGGTCGCCCGGCGGTGTCAGCGGTCCGGCCCTGGGTCTACGGGACCGCCCGGGCCCCGGCGCGGCGGACCCAGCGTCGCTGCCACGGCGTCTCGACGGCGCGGGGCCGGTAGCGCGCGCGGACCCAGGCCACGGCGTCGTCGGGACGGACGCCGCCCCAGACGGCGAGGAGCGCGAGCGCCGTGCCGGTCCGGCCGGTCCCGCCCCCGCACGCGACCTCCACGCGCGCGTCCGCCGCCCGCTCGTAGGCCTCGCGGAGCGTCTCGACGGCGTCCGGCGTGGACCGCGGCAGCGCGAAGTCCGGCCACCGGACCCAGCGCGACTCCCACGCCGCGGCCGGCGGCGGCGTCCCGGTGAGGTAGACACCGAGCTCCGGTACGTCGCCCGGCCCGGGCGGCCCGGACCGGAGCCCGCGGCCCCGCACCCGGCGCCCGTCCGGCAGCTCCACGACGCCGACGCCCCGTCCCCACGAACCCATGCGCTCCTCCTCGTCGACGCGGGTGCTCACCGACGCGCGTGCCGCTGCGGCGCGGGTCCACCGGGCCGCGGCACCGCGTCGGCACGCGCACGGCGGACCAGCAGGTGGACGACGTACGCCACCGCCAGCACGGCGACGACGGCGAGGACCCCCTTCTGGTACGTCCCGATCGCGGCCTCGATCTCGGGCCACCGCTCTCCGAGACCGTAGCCGAGCAGGACGAGCGTGGTGTTCCAGACGCCGCTGCCGACCGCGGTCAGGACGAGGAACCTGCCCAGCGGCATGCGCTCGACGCCGGCCGGGATCGAGATCAGGCTGCGCACGATCGGGACGACGCGCCCGACGAGGACCGCTGTCGTCCCGTACCGGGCGAACCACGCCTCGGCGGTGTCGACGTCCTCGACCCGGACGAGCGGCAGGCGTGCCGCGACGGCGCGGAGCCGCTCGGCGCCGAGCGCGGCGCCGAGCCCGTAGAGGAGGAGCGCTCCGACGACGGAGCCGGCCGTCGTCCACAGGATCGCCTCGAGCAGACCGAGACGCCCCTGGGCGGCCGTGAACCCGGCGAGCGGCAGGATCACCTCGCTCGGGATCGGCGGGAAGAGGTTCTCCAGGGCCACCGCCACACCGGCTCCCGGTGCGCCGAGGGACTCCATCAGGCTCACGGCCCAGTCCGTGAGGCGGGTGATCGGTCCGGGGTCGGAGGCGGTGGCTGCGAGGGCAGACGTCGAGGAGAGGCTCATGCCGACGACGCTAGGAAGGCACGAGCCGCGCCGGAACGCGGTGTCGCGCAGGGACTGCGACGGTTCCCCGCGGCTCGGGGTGCGGTTTTCCGCAGTCCGCGTCGCAGGTCGCGTCGCTAGGGTGAGTCGCGTGCCCAGCCGAGCGCCGTCCGTCGTCCGTGCCTCGTGCGGCGTCGTGGTGGGGGTCTGCCTCGTCCCGATGGACGCGGCGACGCTGCTCGCCGCCGCGGTGGCCGCCCCGTTCGCCCGCGCGTCCGCCCGGACGGCGGCCTGGCGGGACGGGCGGGTCCGGGCCGCCGTGCGCGTGCACGCGCGGCGCCTGGAGCGGTGGTTCGCCTGGCACGCCGACGCTCCGGACGGCACCGGTCGACCCCTGCGCTACCTCGCCGCCCGCCTCGCCGTGGGCCTGCTCAGCGCGGGGGTCCTCCTCCTGCTCGCCTACGGGGCGTTCGCGGCGGTGCTCATGACGGCGTCGTGGGCGTTGGACCTGCGGGTACCGGCGCTGGCGGACGACGACAGCGACCCGACGACCGGGCTCACCGTCCTCTCGGCCGTCCTCCCGGGCGGGATCCTGCTCTACCTCGCCTTCATGGGCCTGGTCGGCTCCGCGGCGCTCGAGCGGGCGGCGGCGAGCCGGTTGCTGGGCGAGGAGGACCGGACGCAGCTCCTCGCCCAGGTCGAGGCGCTCGCCGCCTCGCGCTCGGACATCGTCGCAGCCGTCGAGGCGGAACGGCGTCGGGTCGAGCGCGACCTGCACGACGGCGTCCAGCAGCAGGTCGTGGCGCTCGGGATGCTGCTTGACCGCGGCCGACGGGCCACCGACCCCGTGGTCCGCGACCGGCTCCTCGCCGACGCCGCCGACGAGGCGTCCCGGGTGCTCGCGGGCGTCCGCGACGTCGCCTGGCGCGTGCACCCCGCGGCGCTGGACACCCGGGGACTGCGCCCGGTCCTCGCACGCCTGGCGGCGCGGGCGACCCCGTCCGCGGAGCTCGACTACCGCCTCGAGGGGCGAGCGGGGCCCGCCGTGGAGGCGTGCGTCTACTACGTGGTCGCCGAGGCCCTGGCGAACGTCGCCAAGCACGCCGGCGCGACCCGCACGACGGTGACGGTGACCTCGGCCGACGGCGTCGTGCGGGCCACGGTCACGGACGACGGCCGGGGTGGCGCGTCGCCCCGCGGCGGTCGCGGGCTCGCGGGCCTCGCGGCCCGGGCGGCGGCGCTCGGCGGCTCGCTCGACGTCGCCAGCCCTGCCGGCGGGCCGACCACGGTGACGGCGGTGCTGCCGTGCGCGTGATGATCGCCGAGGACTCCGCCCTCCTGCGCGAGGGTCTCCGGGCCCTGCTCGTGGACGAGGGCGTCACGGTCGACGCCGCCGTCGGCGACGCCGACGAGCTCCTCGCCCTGCTCGGGCGTCGTCCCGCGCCGGACGTCGTGCTGCTCGACGTGCGCATGCCGCCGACGCACACGGACGAGGGCATCCGGGCCGCGATCGAGGTGCGCCGCCGCTTCCCCGGGGTCGGCGTGCTCGTCCTCTCGCAGTACGTCGAGGCCGAGCCGACGCGGGACCTCGTCACGAGCGACGGCGCGGGGGTCGGCTACCTGCTCAAGGACCGCGTGATGCGGGTCTCGGAGCTCCTGGACGCGCTGCGTCGGGTCGAGTCCGGCGACTTCGTCGTGGACCCGGAGGTCGTCCGCCAGCTCTTCGCGGACACCCCCCGCGCCGACCCGCTCTCGCGGCTGACGGAGCGCGAGCACGACGTCCTGCGCCTCATGGCCGAGGGCCGGACGAACGCCGGGATCGCGGCTGCGCTGCACCTGTCGCTCTCGGCGGTGGAGAAGCACGGCAACGCGATCTTCACCAAGCTCGACCTCGACGCCGCCGGCGGGTACAGCCGCCGTGTCCTCGCCGTCCTGCACTACCTCCAGGGCTGACGCCGACCCCGGCTCACGCGCCCGCGTGCCGGGCGAGGATCGCGTGCGCGTCGGTGCCGCCGGGCAGGACGCCGTAGCCGTGGCCGCGGTCCTCCCCGAGGCGCGCCGCGACGAACGCGTCGGCCGTGCCCGACGGCGCGTGCCGCACCACGAGCGACGCCTGGAGCGCGAGCGCGAGCGACTCCACCACGCGACGGGCCTGCGCCTGCTGCGCCCCGGCGTCGGCCCCCGCGACCTCCGCGAGCAGCCGGCGCGTACTCGCGACGTGCGCGTCGAGGAGAGGGTGCGCCCCCGCCGTCGTGCCCAGCTCGGCCTGGAACGCCGCGACCGACTCCGGCTCGCGACCCATGGCGCGCAGCACGTCGAGCGCGATGACGTTGCCCGACCCCTCCCAGATCGCCATGACCGGCTGCTCGCGGTAGCGGCGCGCGAGCGGGAACGCCTCGGTGTAGCCGTTGCCCCCCAGGCACTCCATCGCCTCGTACGCGTGGTGCGGCCCGCGCTTGCACACCCAGTACTTGCTCACGGCCGTCGCGAGGCGGCGGAACGCGCGGTCGTGCTCGGTCTCGCCGTCGTGCGCGGCGGCGAGGCGCACCGACGTGAGCGTCGCGGCCTCGGACTCGAGCGCGAGGTCCGCGAGCACCGCGGTCATGGCGGGCTGGTCGACGAGCGCCGCGCCGAACGCGCTGCGGTGCCGTGCGTGCCACAGCGCCTCGGTGACCGCCTGGCGCATGCCCGCAGCCGAGCCGTGGACGCAGTCGAGGCGCGTGCGCGACACCATCTCGATGATCGTGCGCACCCCGCGCCCGGGTTCGCCGACGAGGAACCCGACCGTGCCGTCGAGCTCGATCTCCGACGACGCGTTCGACCGGTTGCCCAGCTTCTCCTTGAGGCGCTGGATGCGGAACACGTTGCGCGTCCCGTCCTCCAGCACGCGCGGCACGAGGAAGCACGACGGGGCGTCGTCGCCGCCGCGCGCGACCCCGCCCGGCCCGCCCGGGACCTGGGCGAGCACGAGGAACGCGTCCGACATCGGCGCCGAGCAGAACCACTTGTGCCCGGTCAGCAGGTAGGCGCCGTCCGCCTCGGCGGGCACGGCCGTCGTCGCGTTCGCGCGCACGTCCGAGCCGCCCTGCTTCTCCGTCATCGCCATGCCGACGAGCGCGCCGGGCTTGCTGCCCGGGGCCGCGAGGGCGCCGTCGTACCCGCGCGCGAGCAGCCGCGGCTCCCACACCGCGGCGAGCGACGGCGCGTGCCGCAGCGACGGCACCGCCGCGTGCGTCATGGAGACCGGGCACGCGTGGCCCGGCTCGACCTGCGCGAACAGCGAGAACACCGCGCCCCGCACGACGTTCGCCCCCGGCCCGGGCTCCGCCCACGCGCTCGTGTGCGCGCCGTGCGCGACGGCCGCCCCGATCACCTCGTGGTACGCGGGGTGGTACTCGACCTCGTCGACGCGGTTCCCGCGGCGGTCGTGCGTGCGCAGCACGGGCTCGTGGACGTTCGCGAGCTCGGCCGCGCGCTGGAAGTCGCCCGTCCCGACGAGCGCGCCGACCGCGACGAGCTGGCCCTCGCCCCACGCCCCGCCGTACGCGTGCACCGCCTCGCGCAGCACGGGGTGGTCGAGGTACTCGTTGACCCCCTCGCGCTCCGGCGGCTGGTTGGTCACACGGTGCGTGACGTGCGGCGCGGGGTGCGCGCCGTCGGCCGGGTCGACGGCGGGACGCGTGGCGGGGGTGGTGTCGGTCGGGGTCATGGTGTGTCCTCCTGCGGCTCTGCGGGTGGCTCGGGGTCGGGACGCCGCCGGGCGGCGCCCGGAGGGTTCGGGGCTGGTCGGGCAGACGTCAGGCGGGGGCCGATGCAGGGGCGGCGGCCGCCGCCCGGGCGCCGACGGCGCCCAGGCAGAAGCGCAGGATCGTCGCGACGACGGCGTCCCGCACCGCGGGCGGGACCGTGCCGTCGGAGGCGGTCGGGCCGCCACCCGCGAGCGGGACCGTGCGGTCGGAGGCGGTCGGGCCGCCACCCGCGAGCGGGGAGAGCGGACCGGTGAGCGACTCGCCGATCGCGCCGACGAGGGCGGTCGCGACGACCGCGACGTCCTGGTCGGGGATCTCCCCGGCGTCGACGCCGGCGCGCACGACGTCCGCGAACGTCTCGGCGTACGCGCGCCGGTACTCCAGGCGTGCGGCGTCGACGGCCGGGTGGACGGGCTCGAGCAGCAGCGCCCACGCGAGCGTCGGACCGCGCAGGGCGCGCCGCGCGAACGTCTCCACGGCGCGGGCGAGGCGCGCGACGGTCCGCCCGCCCGGGAGGTCGTCGGGGCGGGCCGCGGCGGCGGAGCGCACGGCGTCCAGCTCGACGTCCGCCGCCTGCCGGAACACGGCCACGAGCAGGTCGGCCTTGGTCGGGAAGTACGAGTAGACGCCGCCGGTGCTCACCCCCGCGCGCGTGGCCAGCGCCTGCACGCTCGCCCCGGCGAACCCGTGCTCGGCGACGATCGTGCGCGCCGCGGCGAGCAGCGCCTCGCGCTTGCGCTCGCGGGCGGCACGCGTGGCGGGCGTCTCGCGGTAGGGCACGGTTCCTCCGTCGTCGTCGAGGGTGCGCCGCGTCGTCGCGGCTTCCCACCAAGAATTGAACCATGATTCAATTCATCGCGGCACCGGCCCCGTCCGGGCCGCCGAGACGGCGTCGACGACGACGCCGGGCAGGACGTCGAGGAGGACGACATGCACCTGGGCAGCATGCTGGAGAGCACGGCACGCAAGGTCCCCGCCAAGGAGGCGCTCGTGCTGGGCGAGCGCCGGCTCACCTACGCCGAGCTGGACGACGCCGCGCGTCGCGCGGCCGCCGTGTTCCGCGACGCCGGGGTCCGCCCGGGCGACCGCGTCACCGTCATGACGTTCAACACCCCCGGCTTCGTCGTCGCGGCGTTCGGCCTGTGGCGCGCGGGCGCCGTGCTCGTCCCCGTCAACCACAAGCTCCAGGCGCCCGAGGTCGCGCGGCTCGTCGCCCACAGCGGCGCCGTCCTGGGCGTCGCGGACGCGAGCCTGGCTCCCGTCGTGAGCGCCGCCGCGCCCGCGGTGCGCTGGCTGTGGACGGAGACGGACGCCGTCGGGCACGGGGCGGCAGGCGCCGAGGGGACGCCGGGGCCCGACGACTTCGACGCGCTGGTCGCGGCCGCCGAGGCGTGGGACGGCGTCCCGCCCGACCAGGACACCATCGCGCAGGTGCTCTACACGTCCGGCACGACGGCGGCCCCCAAGGGCTGCGAGCACACCCACCGCGGGCTGAGCTCGGTCGCGGCGTACACGACGGCCGCCGTCGGGCTGCGCGCGGACGACCGGTTCCTCCTCGCGATGCCGATCTGGCACGCGTCACCGCTCAACAACTGGTTCCTGTCGATGGTGTTCCTCGGCGGGACGACCGTGCTGCTGCGCGAGTACCACCCGATCGAGATGCTGCGGACGGTCGAGGCCGAGCGCACGACCGCGTTCTTCGGCGCGCCCATCGCGTACGTCGCGCCGCTCCAGATCGCCGCCGCGCAGGGCATCGACCTGTCGACGTTCGACCTGTCGAGCGCGCGGCTGTGGCTCGCCGGCGGCGCGCCCGTCGGCGCGGACACGGTCCGGGCGATCCGGGCCGCCTACCCGGGCGAGCTGCACCAGGTCTACGGCATGAGCGAGATGGGGCCGGTCGGCACCGCGCTCGGCCCGGCCGACCAGGAGCGCAAGGCGGGCTCGATCGGCCACGCCGGGATGCCCGGCGTCGACGTGCGGGTCGTGGACCTCGACGGGGACGACGTCGGCCCCGGCGGGACCGGGGAGATCTGGCTGCGGTCGGACACCCGGATGGTCGGCTACCTCGACGACCCCGAGGCGACCGAGGCCGTGTTCGTCGGCGACTGGTACCGGACGGGCGACGTCGTGCGCGTCGACGAGGACGGGTACCTCTTCATCGTCGACCGGCTCAAGGACGTCATCATCACCGGCGGCGAGAACGTGTACTCGCAGGAGGTCGAGGAGGCGCTGCGCGGGTCGCCGGAGGTCGCGGACGTCGCCGTCGTCGGCCGCCCGCACGCCGACTGGGGCGAGACCGTCGTCGCGTTCGTCGTCCCCGCCCCCGGGACCGAGCCGTCCCTCGACTCGCTGCGCGCGTTCCTCGCCGACCGGCTCGCGCGCTACAAGGTGCCGCGCGACGTCGTGCTCGTCACCGAGCTCCCGCGCAACCCCTCCGGCAAGCTCACCAAGCACGTGCTGCGGTCGCGCGTGCGCGAGGAGGCGACCGCCGGCTGAGCCGGTGCCGGGGCGCGACGGGACGTCAGGGACGCGCGTGCTCGAAGATCACGGTCGTGCTCGTCCCGGCGACCTCGGGCCGCACGCTGAGCGTCCGGGACACCAGGTCGCGCAGGGCGTCGGAGTCGGCGACCGCGACGTGCAGGAGGAAGTCGCGGTCGCCGGTGACGAAGAAGACGCCCTCGACGTCGGGCAGCGCGAGCAGGTAGTCGCGGAACGCCTCGAGGCCCTTGCGTGCCCCGGCCTGGAGCCGGATCGCGATGAGCGCCTCGAGCCCGCGGCCCAGCGCGGCCGGGTCGACGTCGGCCCGGAAGCCGCGGATCACGCCGCGCTCCACGAGCGCGCGGACGCGCGCGTGACAGGTCGACGCGGCGATGCCGACGCGGGCCGCGATCGCCGCGTTCGTCGCGCGTGCGTCGGTCGCGAGGACGTCGAGGATGCGGCGGTCGACGTCGTCCAGGACGGCGGGTCGAAGATCCTTCGGCACGGGGAGCCTCCTCTGGCAGTTCTACGAAGGTCGCGACGGTCGATTCCTATCGTCACGACGATCCTTCGGCACATCTTGCCGCACGCCGAAGGATCCACCACCCTGGAGTCGTGCGGCACCATCCCGCCGCACGCCAGCCACGCGCCCGCCTCGCCACCCGCGAGGCGGGCGTCGGTCGAAGGAGCCCGGCGTGAGCACGACCTCTCGTCCCCGTCCCCGTACCCGTGACGCCCGGCCCGCGGCGCCGGGCCGAGCGCCCCGCACGGCGATCGTCGTCGGCGCCGGCATGGTCGGCCTCGCCACCGCCTGGCACCTGCAGGAGCAGGGCGTCGAGGTCACCGTCGTCGACCGCGAGGGCGTCGCCGCCGGGTCGTCGTGGGGCAACGCCGGGTGGCTGACCCCCGGCATGGCGATGCCGCTCGCCGACCCGTCCCTGTGGACGTACGGCCCGCGCGCCCTCCTCGACCCCGCCGCGCCCCTGCACGTCCCGCTGCGGTTCGACCCGCGCCTGTGGTCGTTCTTCGCGCGTTTCATGGCGCACGCGACGCAGCGCCGCTGGGACCACGCGATGGCGGCCCTCACCCCGATCGACCGCGTCGCGCTCGACGCGTTCGACGAGCTCGCCGCGGGCGGGAGCTTCGGGCACGGCGTCGAGGCCGCGACCACGCCCGGGCCGTTCACCGTCGCGTTCGAGCACGTGCGCGAGGCGCGGCCGTTCCTCCGCGAGCTCGAGCACGTCGCCGCCGCCGGCCAGACCGTGCCCGTCCGGCGCGTCGAGGCCGGGGAGCGTGCGCACCAGCTCACCGACAGCGTCTCCACCGTCTACGCCCTCGAGGGCCAGCGGTTCCTCGAGCCCGGACCGTTCGTCCACGCCCTGGCCGACTCCGTGCGCGCCCGCGGCGGGCGGATCCTCACCGGGCTCGAGGTCCTCGACGTCGAGCCCGGCCGCCTCGGCGCGTGCGTCTACGCACGCGCGGTGCACCCCGACGCCGCCGCGCACCCCGCGCTCGTCGGCGCGACGCGCGGGTCCGGAGCCGCCCGGGCGGCGGGCGCGACGACCGGGCGGAGCGACGCCGTCGGGCCGGAGGCCGCGGAGCCCCGCCGCGCCGGGTCCCCCACCGAGCGCGAGGAAGGGGTCGTGCTGCGCGGCGACGCCGTCGTGCTCGCGACGGGTGCGTGGCTCCCGACGCTCGCCGCGCCGCTCGGCGTGCGCACGCGCGTCCAGGCCGGGCGCGGCTACTCGTTCACCGTGAAGACGGACGAGCCCGTCGAGACGCCGATCTACCTGCCCGCGCGCCGCGTCGCGTGCACCCCGTACCAGGGGCGGTTCCGCATCGCGGGGACCATGGAGTTCCGCGGCCCGGACGAGCCGCTCCAGCCGCGCCGCATCGAGGCGATCCTCGCGTCCGTACGGCACCTGTTCCAGGGCGTCGACCTCGACGACCGCCACGACGAGTGGGTCGGGTCGCGCCCCGTCACGCCCGACGGTCTCCCGCTCGTCGGCGCGACACGCACCCCCGGCGTCTACGTCGCGGGCGGCCACGGCATGTGGGGCATCGTCCTCGGCCCGGCCACCGGCCGCGCGCTCGCCCACCTCATCACGACGGGCGAGACCCCGGACGAGATCCGCCCCTTCGACCCCCTGCGCTGACCACCCCACCCCGCGCCGAGCACGACGTTGCTGTCGTTATCGGGCCGATAACGACAGCAACGTCGTGCTCGACCGGGAGCAGGGTCGTGGTCGACGGCGTCGGGTGGGTCGCGAAGGAGCGGCGCCCGCCAGGCTGTGGCTACTCCGGGCGCGGCGCGTACATGATGACCGCGACGCCGGCGAGGCAGAGCAGCGCGCCGACGACGTCCCACCGGTCCGGGCGGAAGCCGTCCACGACCATGCCCCACGCGAGCGAGCCGGCGACGAACACCCCGCCGTACGCGGCGAGGATGCGGCCGAAGTTCGCGTCCGGCTGGAGCGTCGCGACGACGCCGTAGAGCCCGAGCGCGACGACGCCCGCCCCGATCCACAGCCAGCCCCGGTGCTCGCGCAGGCCCTGCCACACGAGCCACGCCCCGCCGATCTCCAGCAGCGCGGCGAGCACGAACAGCGGGATCGAGCGCGCGAGGTCCATGCGCGCCAGCGTAGGCCCGCTCGGACACCCGCCGTCGAGCACGACCCTGCTCCCCGTCGAACACGACATCGATGTCGTTATCGCCCCGATAACGACACCGATGTCGTGTTCGGCGGGAGAGCCGGGCGGGCCGGCGGGCCCGGGGCGGGCAAGGGGCGGGCCGCTTCCCGGGGGGCGGGGTCTCTGACAGGATCGGCCGGTGGCCATCGACGCTCCGACCGGCAGGGGGCCGACGCACGACGTCGGAGCCGGAGACCTCGATCCGGCGCTGCCCGGGTTCGGCCCGGAGCCGACGCGCGAGGAGTACGCGAGCTGGTCCCGCCGCGTCGTCGCGTCGCTGCTCGACACGGCGATCGTCGCGACGGTGCTGTTCCTCGCGGTCGGGCCCGCCTACGAGGTGGCCTGGCTCCCCGGGATCAGCTTCGGCGTGACCGCGAGCACCGTGGTCCCCGGCGGGACCTGGTGGGCTCTCGGCACCGCGGCCGCGCTCTTCGCCCTCCAGGGCTGGACCGGGGCGACGCCCGGCAAGCGGACGGTGGGGATCGTCGTCGTGCACGACGCCACCGGACGGCCCGCCGGCGTGATCCGCACCGTCCTGCGACAGCTGGCCCACGTCCTCGACGCGATCCTGTACATCGGCTTCCTCCGCCCGCTGTGGCACGCGCAACGTCGGACGTTCGCCGACTCGCTGTGCAGCACGGTCGTGCTGCGGCAGGTCCGCCCGCCCGTGCCGTTCCTCGGCCCTGGCACCGGGCTCGGGGGCCCGACGCCGTCGCGCACCGTCACGGCCGTGGCGACGGTCCTGTCCGTCGGGAGCGCGGTGTTCATCCTGGGTCCCTCCACGTCCACCGCGGGGGACGTGTGGACGTCGACCTGCACGCCGGCCGTGGAGGACACCTCCCCGCTGGCGGTCGGGGACGTGCAGGTCGTCGCCTGGTCGACGCCGGGGACGGAGTCGCGATGGGGCGTGACGCGGACGACGCCCGCGCCGGAAGGAGCCGGCGACGAGTCCGGCCTCGACGCGTCGTTCGCGGTCGACCTCGACCTGGACGCCACGCCCGACCAGCCTCTCGACGCCGCGCTCGTCCTGCGCCTCGAGACCTGGCAGGGCGACGACCTCGGCACGTTCGAGTCGCCGTTCCGGGTCGAGCAGCGCGCCGACGGCAGCGGCGAGTGGGAGGTCGTCGCACCCACGCCGGACGGCTCCGGGCTCGACCGGGTCCACGTCCCGGCGGCGACGGTCGCCGCGCTCCCGACGGCGTGGAGCTGGGAGGCCTCGGTCGTCGTCGAGGGCGAGACCGTAGCGACGTGCGGGGCTCGCGGCCCGTCCTGACCACCCGCCTCCAGGACGAGACCCCCCGAAGCCCCCGGACGAGCACGACCCCACCCGCCGTCGAGCACGACGTGGGTGTCGTTATCCGCCGTATAACGACACCCATGTCGTGCTCGACGCCGGGGCGGGCCGCATCACGGAGCAACAGGACGGCTGCAACACTGCCGAAACGCCTCGGACGGCCGGATGAAACGTCGCCGGCGCACGATGGGGGTGCGCCGGGCCACGAGCCCGGCGCACCAGCATCCGTCCCGACCTCGCGGCCGCCCTGCGCGACCGCGGACCGAGGAGGCCACCGTGCCGGACAACCGCCCGCTCTTCTCCGCCCCGTCGACGACGACCGCTCCCACGACGGCGGACGGACTCCGACCCGGCGACCACGGCATCACCCTGGACCCCGACTCCCGCGACGCGACGCGGCGTCGGGCCAACCCCGGCGACGAGCTCACCGTGGACCCCGCCGACCGCCGTCGCCGCGCCCGCGCCGCGCTGCTCGACCTGCGCCGCGACGTCGTCCGCCGCAGCAGCGCCACCGGGTGGTGAGCCCCCGGGCGTCGGAGCGGCACGACGTGGGAGGCGACGCGTAGGTTGGTCCCCATGCGGATCGGAGCCCACCTCGACCAGTCGGACGTCGTCGCGCAGGCAGCGAGCATCGGCGCGGACGTCGCCCAGATCTTCCTCGGTGACCCCCAGTCCTGGAAGGGACCGGAGTTCACGTTCCCGGGCGGCGCGGAGGCCCTGAAGGACGCCGCCGCGGCGGCGGACCTCGAGCTCGTGGTGCACGCGCCGTACGTCATCAACGTCGCGAGCCCCAACAACCGCATCCGCATCCCGAGCCGCAAGCTGCTCCAGCAGATCGTCGACGGTGCGGCGGCGGTCGGCGCGACGGGCGTCGTGGTCCACGGCGGGCACGTCACCGCGAAGGAGGACCCGGAGAAGGGGTTCGACAACTGGCGCAAGGCGATCGACGCGCTCCAGACGGACGTCACCGTGTACATCGAGAACACCGCCGGGGGCGACTTCTCGATGGCCCGCCGCCTCGACCGGATAGAAGGCCTCTGGGCGGCCGTCCAGCAGGCCGACGGCGCCGAGAACGTCGGGTTCTGCCTCGACACGTGCCACGCGTGGGCGGGCGGCATCGACCTCACGACGGCGGTCGACCAGGTCCGCGCGATCACGGGCCGCGTCGACCTCGTGCACCTCAACAACAGCCGCGACACCGCGGGCTCCGGCGCCGACCGCCACGCGGGCCTCACCGCCGGGACGATCGACCCGGAGCTCCTGCTCGGGGTCGTGCGCGCCGCCGGGACGTCGGTCGTGTGCGAGACGCACGCGGACGTGCCCACCGACGTCGCGTGGCTGCGCGAGCAGCAGCTCGGCTGAGCCGTGGGAGACCCGCGCCCGCTGCGGCTCCGCAACGTCACCGTCGACGCACGCGACCCCCGCGCGCTCGCGGAGTTCTACCGTCGCCTCACCGGCTGGGAGTACACCCCCGGCCACGAGGTCGCGGACCCGGCCGGCGACGACTGGCTCTCGCTCCAGGTCCCGGGCGGCGCGTCGCGCCTCGCGTTCCAGCGGTCCGACGCCGACGTCCCGCCGTGGCCCGGCGGCGCCCGGGTGCACGTCGACCTCGACGTGCCTGACCTCGGGACCGCGCACGAGCACGCGCTCGCGTGCGGCGCGCGCCCGCTCACGGGGACGCCGGAGGAGGAGGGCCACCCTGACGACCTCTTCCGCGTCTACGCGGACCCCGAGGGCCACCCGTTCTGCCTGAGCTCGCCGCCGCTCGACCACGCGTGACCGGACGCGGGCGGGACGCGGGCCGGGCGCGGCAGCCGTCGCCGCACGCGGTCCGTAGCCCGGTCAGTAGCCCGACCCCGTCGCGGGTGCGGCGTCCATGATCTCGGTGCCGTCCGGCGCGACGACGTACCAGACGCCGTTGACGCCCTGACCCGACACGTCGCCCGGGCCCTGGTCGGCGGCGTACGTGTAGAGCGGACGGCCGTCGAGCGTGATCTGCAGCTCGCCGTCGACCCCGGTGATGGTCCCGACCTCGGCCGTGACGCCGTCGACCTCGGGGTCGACGCTCGCCGCGTGGACCGCGGGCCACGCGGCGGCGCACTCGCCCTCGCACGCGCTCTCGCCCGAGCCCGGCGTGTCCTTGTCGAAGTAGTAGACCGTCATGCCCTGGCCGTCGACGACGACGGTGCCGAGCGAGGAGTCGGCCGTGCCCAGGGCCGGCCCGGAGCCCGCGCCGTCGCCGGTCGCGCCGTCGCTCGTCGTGCCGGAGTCCGTGGACCGGCTGCTCCCGCCTCCGCCGTAGAGGCCGCCTCCCCCGCCGGAGCATCCGCCGAGCACGCCGGTCAGCACGCCGACCAGCCCGGCGACGAGCACGACGGTGGGGGCGGCGCGGACGGTCCGTGCCGGGGCTGTGGTGGTCAGGGTGCGACGCATGTCGACTCCTCGAGAGGGCGGTCGGGGTCGCGAGCACGGCCCCTACTCCCACGACGGCGCGGCGCCCCGCGAGGTTCACCCGGCCGCCGCGCGTCCCGTCGAGCGGCCGGCACGGACGTCCGGACAGGTCGGGGTGAACCGATCGGCCGACCGCCTCGTCTTCCTGGGTGACGGGGTCGACGGAGGATGATCGGAGGAACGGACGTGCGCAGGAGGACGAAGGTGCTCGTGGGTGTCGGGGTCGGTGTCGCGGTGCTGGGCGGTGCCGCGGTCGTGGTCGGCCCCGGCCTGTACGCGGACTGGTCCAACCGCGCCGCGGCCGAGGAGCCCACGCTCGACGCGCCGTCGGGCGACGCGGGCGCCCTGGACCCGGCGAGCCTCGCGGGCGGCTGGACCGTCGCGGACGGCTCGTTCGCGGGGTACCGCGTCCACGAGGTGCTGCAGGGCGAGGACGTCACCGTGACCGGCCGGACGGACCAGGTCACAGGGTCGTTCACCGTCGCGGACGGCGCGCTCACCGCGGCGACGGTCGAGGTCGACATGGCGAGCGTCGCGACGGACGAGCCGCCGCGGGACGCCTACTTCCGCGGCTCCGCGCTCGACGTCGGGACGTTCCCCACCGCGACGTTCGCCCTGACCGAGCCCGCCGACCTCCCGACGGGCACCGCCGACGTCGAGCTCACGGGCGACCTGACGATCCACGGCGTGACGCGGCCCGTCACGGTCGATGCCCAGGTCGGCACGACCGCCGACGGCGTCCAGGTGGTCGGGAGCGTCCCGATCACGTTCTCCGACTTCGACGTCCAGGCGCCGAGCCTCGGGTTCGTCACGGTCGACGACGCGGGCAGCGTCGAGTTCGGCCTCGACCTCGTGCCGTCGGCCGGGTCGTGACGGACGGGGAGGCGCCGCGCGTGCGCGCCGACGCCGACGACCTGCTGCGGGCGGTCCACGCCGCGCACGGTCCCGCGCTGGAGCGCTACGTCGCGCGCCTCACCGACGACCCCGCGCAGGCGCAGGACGTGGTCCAGGAGACCCTGCTGCGGGCGTGGCGCCATCCCGAGGTGCTGGGGCGCCCGGAGGGCTCGGTGCGCGCGTGGCTCTTCACCGTCGCGCGGAACCTCGTCGTGGACGAGCTGCGCAGCGCGCACCACCGCCGCGAGCTCGCGAGCGCCGACGTCCCCGACCACGGCGAGGCGGACGCGACGCAGGCCGTCCTCGACGCGTGGCTCGTCGCCGACGCGCTCGTGTCGCTCTCCCCCGAGCACCGGGCCGTCGTCGTCGACGCGTACTACCACGGGCGTTCCGTGGCCGAGATGGCGTCGGCGCACGGCGTCCCGCCCGGGACCGTGAAGTCCCGCATGCACTACGCGCTCCGCGCGCTGAGGCTCGCGCTGCAGGAGAAGGGAGTCTCGTCATGACCGCCACCCCTCCCCCGGACCCGTACCGCGAGTGGGACGCGGCGTACGTGCTGGGTGCGCTCAGCCCGCGCGACCGGCGCGCGTTCGAGCAGCACCTCACGTCGTGCCCCGCGTGCCGGGAGGCGGTCGGCGAGCTCGCCGGCATGCCCGGGATCCTCGGCATGCTCACCGCGGAGCACGCCGACGCGCTCGTGGACGGCGCCGGCTCTCGCACGCTCTCCAGCGCACCGGGCGTCGTGCGCGGCGACGCGCCGGACGGGGACGACGGCACCGTCGTCCCGCTCGCGGCCGTCGCGGCACGCGCGCGGCACCGCCAGGTCCGACGTCGCGCGCTGCTCTCGGCGGCCGCCGTCGGGCTGGTCGTGGCGGGCGGCGTGGGCGGCGCGGCGGTCACGCGGCCGGACGTCGCCGCGCCCCCGGTCGCGACCGCGACGACCGAGGTCGCGCTGGAGCCGGTCGGGGCGGCGGACGTGCGCGCCGACCTCACGCTGACCCCGGCCGCGTGGGGCACGCGTCTCGACTGGTCGTGCTCGTACCCCGTCGGGGAGTGGGAGGACGGTGCGACGTACCAGCTCGTCCTCGTGGACGACGCCGGCGCCCGGGAGGTCGTCGCCACGTGGTCGTCCACCGAGGCGGGGACCTCGGACGGGCTCGGCGCGTCGTCCGCCGTCCCCGTCGACGGCATCGCACGCCTCGAGCTCGGCGTCGTGGGGGTCGATGGCCCGCTGGCCGCGGCCGACGTGTGACGTCCCCGGCCCGGCGCCCGGCGGACGCCGCCGCGCGGTCAGGCCGGCGGGAGGGACGCCGCCGCGCGGTCAGGCCGGCGGGGTGGCGGGCGAGACCGGTCGCTCGAAGAAGGTCTCGAGGACGACGACGGACTGGGTCCCGCTGACGCCGTCGACGGCGTGGATCCGGCGCAGCACGTCCTGCAGCTGCTCGGTGGTGGCGGTCCGGACCTTGACCAGCACGGACGCCGTGCCCGCCGTGACGTGCGCCTCGACGACCTCGGGGATCGCCGCGAAGTCGTCCCCGGAGCTGCCCATCCAGGCGTCGGAGTCGACCATCACGTAGGCGAGCAGCGCCCCGCCGACCGCAGCCGGGTCGACGTCGATCGTGGTGCGACGGACGACGCCCCGCGCCCGGAGCTTGCGGACGCGCTCGTGCGCGGCGCCGGCCGAGAGGCCCACGGCCTCTCCCAGCGTCGCGTACGACTGCGTCGCGTCGCGCTGGAGCTGGACGAGCAGCTCACGGTCGAGGTGGTCCACGACTTCTCCGTCCGTTCGGCGATGACTTGCAAGGACAGTATCCCATCACCCAATCTTCTCGCTGTACCGAAGATTGTTCTTCGTTCTACGCGATGGGGTGGATGGATGAGTTCTCGTAGTCCGCTGTACGAGATGTTCGACGAGCGCTTCCGTACCGGACGCTGCATGAACGGCGACGCAGACCTGGAGGTCCTGTACACCGGGTGCCGATGGGCCGAGGGCCCGATCTACGTCCCGGCCTGGAGTCAGGTCGTCTGGAGCGACATCCCCAACGACCGGATGCTGCGCTGGGACGAGGAGAGCGGCGACGTCCGGGTCTTCCGCCGCTCCGCCGGGCACAGCAACGGCAGCACGCTCGACCAGCAGGGCCGCCTGGTCACGTGCGAGCAGGGCAACCGCCGCGTGACCCGGACCGAGCACGACGGCTCGGTCACGGTCCTCGCGGACCGCTGGGACGGCCGACGCCTCAACAGCCCGAACGACGCGGCCGTCCGGTCCGACGGCACCGTCTGGTTCTCGGACCCCGACTTCGGGATCACGAGCGACTACGAGGGGCACCGGGCGTCGAGCGAGATCGGTGCGAACAACGTCTACCGCCTCGACCCGACCACGGGGGACGTGCGCCTCGTCGCGGACGATCTCGGCGCGCCGAACGGGCTCGTGTTCTCACCCGACGAGCGACAGCTCTTCGTGTCCGACACCCGTGCCGGCCACGTGCGCGTCTACGACGTGCGCGACGACGGCACGCTCTCCCCCGGGCGCGTCTTCGCGGAGGCGGCCGGCCGTCCCGCCGCGCGCTTCGACAACCTGCGCTTCGACGCGGACGGGCGGCTGTGGGTGGCCGCCATGGACGACGGCGTGCACTGCTACGACCCGGACGGAACCCTGATCGGGCGCCTCGTCGTCCCCGAGGCGGTGTCGAACATCGCCTGGGGCGGACCCAAGCGCAACCGGCTCTTCCTCACCGCCGAGACGAGCCTCTACTCGGTGGTCATGGCCGTCACCGGGCTCCACCCGTCCGGTCCCGGCCGCCGCCCGGACGCGGCCCTCCGCCCTCAGTCGTCGTCGCCCGGGACGTAGGGGCCGCGGCGCAGCTCGAGGTCGATCTGCTCGGCGTCGAGGAGGTCGAGCGCGTGCCGCAGGGCCTGCGAGCTGTACGCGCCCGAGGTCCGCGCGTCGAGCAGCGCGACCCGCTGCGCCGCGATGGCGCGCAGACGCAGCTCCTTGTACTGGGCGAAGAGGTCGGCCGACGTCGCCGCGTCGGTGTCGCGGTTCTCCAGCTCGCGCACGACGTCGCGCCGCACGCGCGCGACGACGTCGCCGTCGTACGTGGTGCCGTCGTCGCGACGCAGGTCGGGCGCGTCGATGACGGCCACGGCGGCGGCGTCGAGCTCGACGCGGACGGCGCCGCGGTCCTCGTCGGCGCGGGTCGACCCGCCCGCCAGCCCCAGCCGGCGCACGACCCACGGCAGCGTGCCGCCCTGGACGACGAGCGTCCCCGCGGCGACCCCGAAGGCGACGAGCACGAGGAACGAGCGCTGCGGCGTGTCCGTGGGCAGGGTCTGCGCCGCCGCCAGCGTCACGACGCCGCGCATCCCGGCCCAGACGAGCAGCGTGCCCTCGCGCCACCCCAGCGGCTCGGCCGTGAGGTAGTCGATGTCGGCCGCGCGACGGCGCAGCGACGACCGCAGGCGGCCCACCCGCTCCGGGGGCGCCTTGGCGACCATCGCGGCGCCCCGTCGCTCCGGGGCCCCGTCCGGCGGTTCCTTCTCGACCGCGGGCGCGACGGGCGCGACGGGCGTCCCGTCCGGGGCGAAGCGCGCGTCGAGCTTCTCCTGCATGCCCTCGATGACGCCGCGCATCGACTCGCCGCGGCGCGCCCGCCGGGCGAGCGAGCGCAGGAGCGTGGCCACGTACGCCGAGCGCACGACCAGGACGACGACGGCGGCGAGCGCCGCGATCGCGACGGCCCGCCACAGGCTCCCGTGCGCCTCCTGCACGTCGGTGACGAGGGCGAACAGCTCGAGCCCCATGAGGAGGAAGACCGTGCCCTCGAGGAGGAGCTCGACGGTGCGCCAGTTCGACTCCTCGGCGAGGCGGTGCTGCGGCCGCAGGTACTTGGCGGCGCCGTTGCCGGTGACGAGCCCGGCGGTCACGACCGCGACGAGGCCCGACGCGCCGAGCTCCTCCGTGGGGAGGTACGCGATGAAGGGGACGACGAACGAGACGGCGGTGCTCAGCGCCGGGTTGACGAGCCGACGTCGCACGGTCAGGCCGAGGAAGCCGACGAGGAACCCGAGGAGCACCGCGACGACGACGGCGAACACGAAGTCGCCCGCGACCGCCCAGAGCGAGAACGCCGGGGCGACGCCGTCGCTGGCCACCGTGAGCGCGATGGCGGCGATCGCCGACCGCAGGAGCACGAGCGCGGACGCGTCGTTGAGCAGGCTCTCGCCCTCGAGCAGCGTCACGACGCGCGGCGACGCGCCGAGGCGCTTGACGATCGACGTCGCGACGGCGTCCGTCGGGCTGACGATCGCGCCGAGCGCGAAGCCCGCGGCGAGCGGGATGCCGGGGATCAGCCACGTGAAGAGGTACCCGAGCAGCACCGTGCTGAGCAGGACGAGCACGACCGAGAGCCCGCTGATCGCCGTGAAGTCCCGCCGGAAGTCCATCGTCGGCAGACCGACCGCCGCCGAGTACAGGAGCGGCGGCAGGATCCCCGCGAGGATCCACTCGGGCTCGAAGTGGATCTCCGGCACCGCGGGGACGAAGCTCACCGCGACGCCGACCGCCACGAGGACCAGCGGTGCCGCCACCCCCGCCCTGGGCGCGAGGACGTTCACGCCGACGATCGCGACGACCGCGAGCGTGCCCACGACGATGAGGGAGAGGATCTGCTCCTCGGTGAGGCTGAACGGGAACTCCATCGGCACCTCCGGCTACCACGGCGCCGCGCCCGGGTCGGCGCGCGCGGGGGACGGGACAACGCTAACCGCCGCACCGCCGTCGGGCCGCGCGCCGACCCGGGTCCGCGCGTCACCCCACCGTGCCGAGCCCGGGGTTGCGCGGTCGACAGACCTGCGCAGCCGGCACCCTGCGCAGGTCGTCGTCGCGGCCTACGAGTCGGGGCTCGTGCGCTGAGGTCGCCGGGCGCGCCGGCGACGGACGAGCAGCTCCGCGACGACGAGGTTGGGCACCCAGGAGAGGAACGGCGCGAGCGCATAGGCACGCTCGAAGGCGACGTCCGGGTCGAGCGCGTCGCCGAGGGCGACCGACTGGGCCGCGACGAGCGCCGTCGTCCACAGGCGCAGCGTCACGCCCGCGTAGGTGAGCGCGAAGCTACGCGTCATCCAGTCCTGGTGAGCGGCCACGTCGCCGCCGCGGACCGTGCGGTACCCGCGCCACGTCGTCCACAGCCACAGCACGGCCAGCGTCCCGAAGCCGAGCGTCCCGACGAGGCCGGCCTGGTTGACCGGGACGAGGACGAGCCCGGCGACGCCGCCGACCGCGACGGCCGCGACGTAGACGCGGCCCGTCCAGCGGTGCACGTCCGGGCGCCGGCGGCGCAGCCCGGCCCAGAGCTGGAACGGGGCGCACACGAGCGCGACCCCGCCCGCGACGACGTGGGCGTAGAACGCGCCGAGCACGAACCCCGGTGCCCCGGCGTACGCGGCGGCGAGCCCGACGTCGTCGCGGGCCAGCGCGGGGAGGGACGCCGTGAGGTACGGGAGGACGGCGAACGCCGCGATCGCGAGCGACGTGAGCGTCAGCGTCGCGACGGCGGTGCGCGCACCCCGGGCGCGGGGAGCGACGGGCACGGGGCGGACGGGCCGGGTGGTGGTCATGTCGGCACCGAACCACGGCGGCTCGCCCCGACGGATCGGGGAACACCCGGATCGTCGCCCTGACCGCTCCCTGAGCGGTGGGCGCGCGAGACCGCGCGTCCGCGCAGCACCCTGTGGACCGCGCGTAGCCGCTCGACCGGATCGTGGACGCGCGCCTGCACGTCGAGCACGGGCACGTCGAGCACGGGCGCGAGACGGGAACCGTCGTCGTCACCCTTCGCTGACGTGCCGTTCGGGTCGCGACCGCGCGCGGGTCGTCGGAGGCTGCTGGGGACGGTGCCCGACGACGAGAGGGAGACACGTGGACGCGCGCACGGTGCTGGAGGACCTGTTCGGCCGGATCGGACCGACGGCGACCCGCGCCATCGACGGGCTCGGGGAGGACGTGCTGACCGCGCGCGTCGACCCGGGCGCGAACACGATCGCCTGGCTGGCGTGGCACCTCGCTCGCGGCCAGGACGCGCAGGTCGCCGCCGCCGTCGGGCGGGAGCAGGTGTGGACGCGCGACGGGTGGGCGAGCCGCTTCGACCTGCCGTTCGACGACCGTGCGACGGGCTACGGGCAGTCCGCCGCCGACGTCGGCCACGTGCGGGCGAGCGACGACCTGCTGCTCGGCTACGTGCACGCCGTGCAGGTCGAGTCGCACGACGTGCTCGCCGCGCTGACGGACGAGGACCTCGACCGCGTCGTCGACGAGGCGTGGGACCCGCCGGTCACGCTCGGCGTCCGGCTCGTGAGCATCGCCGTGGACAGCCTCCAGCACGCGG
Source organism: Cellulosimicrobium sp. NPDC030954 (assembly GCF_055571305.1). NCBI lineage: Bacteria > Bacillati > Actinomycetota > Actinomycetes > Micrococcales > Promicromonosporaceae > Cellulosimicrobium > Cellulosimicrobium sp. NPDC030954. The sequence continues at coordinate 48,253 of NZ_JBVIFN010000012.1, read as the reverse complement.
GCCAGGCCGCCTACGTCCGCGGCGTCCTGGAACGCACGCACCGCGCGTGACGAGCGCCGGCACGACACCTGCAACCAGGTCGCGACCGCGAGAACGACGCTGCACGCCGTCGAGCACGACCTTGCTGTCGCTTTCGCCCTGATAACGACACCGGTGTCGTTCTCGGCGCGGGACATTCACCCGGCATCGAACTGGACGGCCGTTCAGTTCGCTGTCTAGCGTGGGGGCCAGCCGGTGCCCGTACGCTCAGCCCCCTGCCAGTGCGGGCACCGGCGATCACGGCGGTGCCGCCTCACGCGTCCGACACGTCCGCGCCCTTGCCACCCTGAACCGCCTGTTCGGCGGTGGCACGGTCGCGCCCTGGACGGCTCCCGTCGCGCTCGACCGACCACGACCCGACGGGAACCACCATGAGCACCACGACCGGACGCCGCACCCTGGTGCGGGCCACCACCGCCACCCTCGCCGCCTCCGCCGCGCTCCTCGCCGGCCCGGCCGCGCACGCCGCCGAGGATGACACGTACGTGCCGGCCCAGCCGTCGATGCGGCTGACGACGCTCGTCTCGGCGTGCGAGCAGGACGCGGCGTACCTGGACTACGCGATCGAGGTCGAGGGCACCGAGCACGACACGGTGACGGTCACGTGGATCAACCCCGACGGGGAGAGCGTCGTGACGTCCGGGCTGCCGCTGCAGGGTCGTCTGCTGTGGCCGGGCGCCGTCGTGGACGACCAGGGCCAGGGCGTGGACTGGCCGGGGTGGCGCCTCGAGGACGGCGAGTGGGTCCAGGGCGACGAGTACGACTGGGTGCGCCCCGCCGTCGACGTGAGCTTCGAGGTCAACCCGCACGTCCTGGTGACCACGGTCTACCCGCCCTCCTCGCCCGACTGCGCGACGAACCCGCCCGGGCACGACGACCCGGCCGGCGTCGTCCCCGTGTCGAACGAGATCAGCGCGTCCGCGCAGAACCCCAGCCTGGCGGAGACCGGCGCGACGGTCGGCCTGTACGCGGCCCTCGCCGCGGGCCTCGCCGCGGTGGGCGCCGCCATCGTGCTCCTCACGCGCCGCGCGCGCCGGAGCTGATCCAGCCTTCCGCCCGCGAGCGCTGCGCTCCCGGCCGAGCGACGCACCCCGACGTGCGTCACCCGGCCGGGAGCGCGTCGCTCGGCGCGGGCGCGTCGACCGACCGCCGCGACAGCAGCGCCGCGACGAGGAAGCACACCGCCCCGACGAGCGTGCCGGCGTCGTCCCACCACTCGCTCACGTACGTGCCCGTCGCGGGAGAGACGTACGCCCCGACCGCCGACGCGCCGAACGCGACCGAGCCGACCAGGTTGAGCCACGTGCCGTGCCAGGTGCGGGCGTCGACGTCCCACAGGTGCCCGCGGTCGCGCGTCGCGACGACGGCGAACGCCGACGACACGAGGAACGCCACGGACCCGTAGGCGTCCGGCTTCCAGCCCGCGCCGAGCGCCGTCGGGTCGTCGACCGCCGCGACGAGGGCCGCCGTCGTGCTCACGTTGAAGCACAGCGTCCCGACGAGCTGGACGGCCGCCGCCCACCAGTCCCACCGGTCGGCCGGGTGGGTCCCCGCGCGCGGCGGGCGCCGCCCGCTGAGGCCGAGCTGCACGAACGCGGCGGCGGTGAAGAACACCGCGCCGACGACGAACGTCACGTTCGTGGCGACCGCACCGACGGCGTCGGCGTAGGGCGGGAGCGCCCCGACGAGGAAGCACAGCGACCCGACCGCGAACCCCCACGCCTCGCGCCGCAGACGACGCTCCCGCCGGTCCACGACGGTCAGTGGTGGAAGCCCGAGCGCCGGCCCTCGGCGGGCATGGGCGACGTGAGCCCGTCGAGCCACTCCGTCTCGACCCGGATGTCCTCGAGGAGGTCGTCGGCGAGGTCGCGGCTCACGCCGTTGCGCACGACGATGCGCTGCACGGTGAGGTCGGCGAGGTCGTCGGGCATCGGGTAGGCGGGGACCAGCCAGCCCTTCATGCGCAGCCGGTCCGAGAGGTGGTAGAGGTCCCAGTTCTCCGTGTGGCCCGGCTTGAGCCGCCAAGCGAACACCGGGATGTCCGACCCGTCGTTCCACAGGTCGAACGCGCCGATGTCCTCGATCCCGTGCGCGAGGTACTTGGCGACGTCCTGGCACTCCTGCTGGATCGCGGTGTAGCCCTCCCGGCCCAGCCGCAGGAACTGGAAGTACTGGAGCAGCACCTGGGCACCCGGGCGCGAGAAGTTGAGGGCGAGCGTCGGCATGTTCCCGCCGAGGTAGCTCACCCGGAAGACCAGCTCCTCGGGCAGCGCGTCGAGCGTGCGCCACACGACCCAGCCGACCCCGGGGTACACGAGCCCGTACTTGTGCCCCGACGTGCTGATCGAGTGCACGCGCTCCAGGCGGAAGTCCCAGTCGATCTCCGGCTGCAGGAACGGCGCGATCATGGCGCCCGACGCGCCGTCCACGTGGATCGGGACGTCGAGGCCGGTGCGCTCCTGGAGCGCGTCGAGCGCCGCCGCGATCTCCTTCACGGGCTCGTACATGCCCGTGTAGGTCACGCCCAAGATCGCGACGACGCCGATCGTGTTCTCGTCGACGTACTTCTCGAGGTCGTTGCCGTCGAGGCACGGGTGCTCCTCCGAGATCGGCACGTACCGTGCCTCGACCTCGAAGTAGTTGCAGAACTTCTCCCAGCACACCTGCACGGCCGAGCTCATGACGAGGTTCGGCCGGTCCGCCGGCTTCCCCGCCGCCCGGCGCGCGAGCTGCCACCGCCGCTTGAGCGCCAGGCCCCCGAGCATGCACGCCTCGGACGACCCGATGGTCGACGTGCCGATGCAGTCCTGCACGTCCGGCACGTTCCACAGCGACCCGAGGATGCGCCAGCAGTTCTCCTCGACCGCCGCCGTGCGCGGTTGAGGCGCGAGTTGCCGTCCAGCATCACCTCGTCGTGGACCACCTGGTAGGCGGACGTCGGCTCCATCTCGGCGTCCGGCATGGTGAAGCGTGGCGCGACCGCCCGCACGCCGGGTCGCGTGTTGGTCGGGCGCAGGACGTGCTGCTCGTCGGTCATGCTGGTTCCTTCCGACACGCCGGGTTCTGGCTCGTTCGACGGTCCTGACGGGGTCGCGTCAGGCGAGGGCCTTGGCCTTGAGGACGGAGAACTCCTGCGCGTCGATCGCGCCGGCGTCGAGCAGCGCCTTCGCGTCCGCGATCTGCGACGACGGGGACGAGCCCGCGACGCCCCGGATGTACGCGTCGGTCGCCGCCTGGGCGCTCGCCACGCTCTGCGCGTGCCGCTCACCCATGCCCTTGCCGCGCGCGATCAGGTAGACGAGCGCCGACAGGAACGGCACGACGATCAGCGCGAGCAGCCACACCGCCTTCCACCACCCGCTCAGGTGCCGGTCGCGGAACAGGTCCGCGACGATCTGGAAGAGGATCACCAGATACATCACGAAGAAGAACCACCACACCATGAGCCAGAACCAGTCCCAGAAGGTGTCCATGTCCATGCCTTTCGTGTCGGGGTCGTCCTCGCTCAGTCCGCGAGGATGCGTGCCTTCTGCGCCTCGAACTCCGCGGGGCTGAGCACGCCCTGGTCGCGCAGCGCGGCGAGCTGCGTCAGCTGCGCGATGCGGGCATCCATGTCCGGCGCCGCCGCGGGCGCGGGGGCGGGGGGCGCGGCGTAGGTCGGCTGGGGGGCCGCGTACTGCTGCGGAGGCGCGGCGTACTGCGGCTCCTGCGCGCTCTCCTGCGCGGCCCAGCGGCCCGCCTGGCGGCGGGAGACGCGGTTCGAGACGGCGGTCGCGGTTCCGGCGACGACGGCGGTGCGCGCGACGCCGCGGATCAGTCCTGGCACGGGATCCTCCTTAGGGCGGCCGGATCAGGCGTCCGGCTCGGTGGCGTCCAGCGACGCGATGAGCGCCTGGACCGGGATGCGCCCGCTCGCGACGAGCTGGGCGCCGTTGCGGCGCAGGGCGGTCGCGAAGGGCGCCGCCCAGACGTTCTCGTAGACCAGCACGACGGCCGTCATACCGGGCTCGACGGCGCTCGCGGCCTCGTCGAGGTCGTCGTCGCCGAGCAGGCCCGACCGCGACCCCTCGAACACCGCGAGCTCGGTCGACCCGTCGTCGAGCTCCTCGAGCCCGAGGCCGACGACGCTGCCGTCGTCCTCCCGGCGCACGACCACGAGGTCGAGCACGCGGATGATCCCGCGGTCCACGAGGTCGACGAGGTGCGGGAAGGCGGCGTCGCCCGTCGCGCGGTCCGTCGGCAGCTCGATGACCAGGAAGTCGATCGGCCCGCTCTCCTCGAGGTCGCCGAGCTCGCTCCCGACCCCGTCGCTGAGTTCCTGCGTCATCGTCGCGTCCTCTCCGCGTCCGTCCCGCGCGCCGTGCGCGGGCCTGTCCTCAGGCTCGTCGTCGCCGTCGGTCGCGTCCTCACCCAGAACGAGTGAACTCCCGGCCGGCGGCGCCTCCGGCCCCTACCTGTCCGCCCCGTCGGTCGCGGGCAGCAGGTACTCCACGTGCACGGCGTCGACGCGCCCGTCGAGCGCGAACGGCATGCGGTCCGCGTACGCGCGCGACACCGCGCCGCCGTACGCGCGCCCGACGTCGAGGCAGTCATTCGCGGAGAAGAGCAGCGGCGCGCTCACGGGCACCGTGCCCCGGCCGACCTCCTCGCCGTCGACCAGCAGGACGACCTCGAGCGGCCCCGCGGGCCGCGGCTCGACGTACGTCGTCACGACCTCCACCGTGTGGTCGCCGGCCGTGAGCGGTGCGCTCGACCGGACCACGGACCGCTGGATGAGGAAGAGGTTGTACTCGTACGTGAGGACGCCGTCGAGGAGGAAGCACGTGAGCCCGCCGCCCGCTCCCCCGAGCTTGTAGAGGACCCCGTTCGCGGCGTCGGGCACCGAGAGCCGGATCTCCACCCGGTTGGGGCGGTTGCCGAGCGCGGGCGCGCAGAACTCGGGCACGCGCACCGTGTCCCCGGACAGGTCCCACTCCGTGTACGGCGGGCTGATCCGGTCCTCGGGGTGGATCGCCGGGACCCACAGGCCGCCGCCCACGGGCAGGACGTCGTTGCGGGCCGCCTCGATCGCGAACAGCTCCTTGAGCTGGGCGAGCTTCTCGGGGTGCTCCGCGGCGAGGTCGTGCGCCTGGCTCCAGTCCTCGTCGAGGTGGTAGAGCTCCCAGGGGTCCTCGTCCGGGGTCCAGGTCCGGATCCCGGCCGGCATCCCCTGCACCCACGGCAGGCGTGGACCGGTCGCCGACGCCATCCAGCCGTCGGCGTAGACCGACCGGCTCCCCATGATCTCGAAGTACTGCGTCCGACGTCGTCCCTCGGCAGCGGCGTCGTCGATCGAGTAGGCGAAGCTCGTCCCGTCGATCGGGTCCTGCGGGACGCCGTTCACCGTGTCCGGGTGGGAGATGCCGAGGATCTCGTAGATCGTCGGCGCGAGGTCGACGACGTGGTGGAACTGCGTGCGCGGCACGGGGTCCGGCTCGATGTGCCCCGGCCAGCTCACGAACATCGGGTTCCGCGTGCCGCCGAGGTGGGACGCGAGGAGCTTCATGCCCTGGTACGGCGAGGACCCTGCCCACGCCCACGCGGCGTGGTACTGGTTGTCCGTCGCGGGGGTGCCGAGGGCGTCGAGCCCGCCGAGCTCGTCGAGCGCGGCGATGTGCTGCTCGACCGTCGACGGGATGCCGTTCTGGGCCAGCAGCTCGCTGATGGTCCCGTTCTGCCCCTCGCCCGACGAGCCGTTGTCGCCCCAGATGTAGACGACGATCGTGTCGTCCGCGTACCCCAGCCGCTCGACCTCGTCGAGCAGCCGCCCGGCCTGCACGTCCGCGTGCTCGCCGAACCCGGCCGCGACCTCCATGAGCCGCGCCTGGAACGCCTTCTGGTCGTCGGGGATGTCGTCCCACCCCGCGAGGCTGTCCGGGCGGGGCGTGAGCTCGGCGTCCTCGGGCACCCAGCCCGCCGCCTTCGCGCCCGCGAGCGCCCGCTCCCGGTAGACGTCCCAGCCGTCGTCGAACGCCCCGGCATACCTGTCCGCCCACTCCTTCATGATGTGGTGCGGCCCGTGCAGCGCTCCGGTCGCCCAGTAGACGAAGAACGGCTTGTCCGGTGCGTTCGCCTTGTGGTCGCGGAGCCAGCGCATCGCGTCGTCGGCGATGTCCTCGCTAAGGTGGTACCCCTCCTCCGGGGTCTTCGGCGGGAGCGTCGGGGTCGTGTTCCGCACCAGGTGCGGCTCGTACTGCGACGCCTCGCCCGCGAGGAAGCCGTAGAAGTACTCGAACCCGTACCCCGTGGGCCAGCGGTCGAACGGTCCGGACGCCGTCGTCTCCTCCGCCGGGGTGTTGTGCCACTTGCCCCACGCGCCGGTCGCGTAGCCGTACTGGCGCAGCACCTCGGCGATCGTCGCGCTGCTCTTCGGGATGTGACCGGAGTAGCCGTCCCAGTCGTTCGCGAGCTCCGCGATCTGCCCGTTGCCGACCCGGTGGTGGTTGCGCCCGGTGAGCAGGGACGCGCGCGTCGGGGAGCACATCGCGGTCGTGTGGAACCGGTTGTACCCGATGCCGTTCGCGCGGACCCGGTCGAGCGTCGGGGTGCGCACCGCCCCGCCGAGCGTCGTGGGGAGCGCGGGCCCGGCGTCGTCGATGAGGATCACGACGACGTTCGGCGCGTCCGCGGGCAGGTGCCGCTCGGGCGGGCGCGGAGAGTACGTGGACTCCTGGATCGTCCGGCCGGCGACGCTGCCGGACCGACGGGGCGGGAACGGCAGCGACCGCTCGGCGGGCAGCGGCGGTCCGACGACCGTGCGGCGGGGCTCGTCACTCATCGACTCTCTCCTGTCTGTCCAGGACCTCACGGACGGCGCTCTCGCCGGCCCCGGGGCGGGCGAGCGGTCGCCGGGCCGTCGTGCAGGTGGGAAACGCCCGGCGGCCCGACGACGCGTCGACCGTAGGTCCGCCCCGGCCGCGAGGGCATCACGCAGATCGTGCGAACGACGTTCCCGCGATCGAGGTCCGGCTAGCCTCGGTCGCATGGCGTACCTCGTGACCGACCTGGAGGACCACACCCCGCAGATCTCCGAGGCGGTGGTCGCCGACCTCCGGTCCCGGCTCCGCGCGACCCGGTGGGTCGACGCCCCGGACGGGCTCGGGTGGGACGCCGGCACCGACGTCGCGTACCTGCGTGACCTCGTCGCCTACTGGGCCGACGGCTTCGACTTCGCCGCGCACCAGGCACGGCTCTCCGCGCTCCCGAGCCGGCGCGCCACGATCGACGGGACCCGCGTCCACCTCGTCCACGCGCTCGCGACCCCGCGGCCCGGCGACGCTCCCCCGCTCCCGCTCCTGCTCGCGCACGGCTGGCCGGACTCCGCGTGGCGGTACCGCAAGGTCGTGCCGCTCCTGACCGAGCCGGGCGACCCCGCGGCCCCGGGCGGCGCGGGACGACGCACCTTCGACCTCGTCGTCCCCGACATGCCCGGGTTCGGGTTCTCCGACGTCCCCTCCGGCCCGACCCCGGACAACCGCACGGTCGCCGCCCTGTGGGCGGAGCTCATGACCGCCCTCGGCTACGACCGGTTCCTCGTCGCGGGCGGGGACATGGGCAGCCACGTCGCCCGGTTCCTCGCGCTCGACTTCCCCGACCGGGTGATCGCGGTGCACCGCACCGACGCCGGTCTGCCCCTGTTCACGGGCGACCCGGCGTCCCTCACGCCCCAGGAGCGCGACTGGCTGGAGGAGAGCGTGCGGTGGCGCACGACCGAGGGCGGCTACGCCGCCGTGCAGGCCACCAAGCCGCAGTCGCTCGCGGTCGGCCTCACCGACTCCCCCGCCGGTCTCGCGGCGTGGGTCGTGGAGAAGCTGCGGTCGTGGAGCGACTGCGGCGGCGACCTCGAGTCGGTGTACACGCGGGACGAGGTCCTCGACCTCCTCACCGAGCACTGGGCGGCCGCCAACGTCGGGTCCGGCGTCCGCGCCTACCGGGCGAACGCCGCGATCCCCCGCGAGCAGCTCGCCCGCTACGTCGACGTGCCGTCCGGGTTCTCCGTGTTCGCCGGCGACGTGGTCCGCCCGCCCCGCGCGTGGCTCGACCGCGTCGCGAACACCGTGTACGCGACCGAGCCGCCGCGCGGGGGACACTTCGCCCCGTTCGAGCAGCCCGAGAGCTACGCCCACGAGCTGCGGTCGTTCTTCGGCCGGTTCTAGCCGCCCGTCAGGCCGGGGTGCGCGTTCTCGTCGCGGGTCCGGGACTCGGCGCGGGGACCGCGGCCGGAGACCCGCTCCGGCGCAGGCCTGGGAGCCGGACCGTACGGCCGGCCGCACGCAGCGCCCAGGCGATCGCGAGGATGTCGACGGCCTCCTGGAGCCACGCGCCCACCACGGCCGGGAGCGCGCCCGTGGTCGCGACGAGCATGAGCGCGACGCTCACGGCGATCCCGATCCAGATGCTCTGGCGGGCGACGTCCACGGTGCGGCGCCCGATCTCCAGCGTCTCGGCCACGCGCCCGACCTCGTCCGGAAGGATGACGACGTCGGCGGACTCGGTCGCGGCGCTCGATCCGCGGGCGGCCATGGCGATACCGACGTCGGCCGCGGCGAGCACCGGGGCGTCGTTCACGCCGTCGCCGACCATGACCACGGGTCGCTCGGGCACGTCGCGCACGGCCGCGACCTTGTCCGCGGGCAGGCACCCGGCACGGACGTCGTCGATGCCGACCTGGTCGGCGACGGCGCGGGCCGTCGCCTCCTCGTCGCCCGTGACCATGAGGACGTGGCGGATGCCGCGCGCACGCAGGCCGGCCACCGTCTGGGCGGCGTCGGCGCGCACCTCGTCGCGCAGGACGAGGCACCCGGCGTAGGCGCCGTCGACCGCGACGTGGACGGCGAGCTCGCCCGGGGTGAGCCCGGGCACGGGCACCTGGGACCCGGTCCGCTCGGCCACGAACGTCCGCTTGCCGACCACGACGCGGACGCCGTCGACGGTCGCGGTCACACCACCGGCCGTCGTCTCGGTGACGTCCTGCGGCACCGGCAGCACGACACCGCGGGCCGTCGCGCCCCGCACGATCGCGTCCGCGAGCACGTGCACGGAGGCCTGCTCCGCCCCGGCTGCCAGACGCACCAGAGCGTCCGGGTCGAGGCCCCCCGCCGGGCGCACGTCGGTGAGCGCGGGTGTCCCGCGCGTGAGGGTGCCGGTCTTGTCGAAGGCGAAGGTCGCGGCCCGGTGCAGCTTCTCCAGGGTGGCGCTGGACCTGATGATCGCGCCACGGCGGGCCGCACGGCTCATGCCCGCCATGAACGCCACCGGCGCGCCGATGATGAGGGGGCAGGGCGTCGCCACGACGAGCACCTGGGCGAACCGGAGCGGGTCGCCCGAGGCCCACCAGGCGATGCCCGCGATCGCGAGCGCGAGCGCCGTGAACGGGAGGGCGTAGCGGTCGGCGAGACGCACCATCGGGGCGCGGCTCGCCGCGGCCTCCTCGACGAGCGCGACGATCCGCTGGTACTGCGAGTCCTCGGCGCGCCGGGCGACCCGGATCGTGACGGCGCTCGCGCCGTTGATCGCTCCCGAGTACACGGTGTCCCCCGCGACGCGCTCCTGCGGCAGCGACTCCCCCGTGAGGGACGAGTCGTCGAACACCCCGGCGTCGGAGACGAGGACGCCGTCGAGCGGCACGATCTCGTGCGCGCGGACCAGGACCCGCTCACCCATCTCGACGTCGGCGACGTCGACGTCGCGCACCGCCTCGTCGGCGGTGAGGAGGTGCGCGGTGCGCGGGGCGTTGGACACGAGCGAGGTCAGATCCTTGCGCGCCCGGCCCGACGCGTACTCCTCCAGCGCCTCGCCGCCGGTGAGCATGAGCACGATGACGGCGGCGGCCCAGAACTCTCCCACCGCGATCGTCGACCCGATCGCCGTCACCGCGAGGATGTCGACGCCGAAGGTCCCCGAGCGCAGCTCCGCGACCATCGCGACCGCAGCCCGGAGCGCCATCGCGCCCGCGTAGACCCCCAGCACCCACGGCACGGCCTCGGGCCACACCGCCGACAGCACGCCCGCGACGGCGATCACGACGAGGGTCGCGGTCACCCACGGAAAGGCGCGCGCAGCGGAGAAAATGCGGCTCATGCATATGATCTTTGTCGAGCACTCGCATTGTTTCAAGCAAGCAAAGCCTTGCCGAACGACATTGATCGAAGCAAGAGAAAGGAAAGCCTCACCATAGATCGGGCTTTTCGAGGCAGGAAGGTCCGGGAGGCTCACGTCCCCCTCGGCGACCTAGCTCCCGAGGAGGCCGAGCATCACCGCACGCTCGACGGCGGCGCCGCGGGTCGTCGCGCCGAGCTTGCGGTAGATCGCGCCGACCTGGGTGCTCACGGTGTTGCGGGAGACGAAGAGCCGACGGCCGATCTCCGCCATCGTGAGGTGGGTCTGCAGGTAGGGCAGGAGCCGGAGCTCGGCCGGGGTGAGCGGCGGGGCGCCGTGCGTCGCGGCGACGGTCTCGAGCCGGGCCCGGAAGGCGGCGACCTCGTCCACCAGGAGCCCGACGCGCGGGCGGCGCCGCAGCAGCTCGGCCGCCTCGGCGGCGAGGTGGGTCGCCGTCGTGCGGTCCCCGAGGGCGAGGCACGCGTACCCGAGCTGGAGCCGGACGCGCAGCGCGAGGTACGGCATGACGTACGTGCACGGCACGCGGGCGCGCATCCCGCGGGCGACGAACCGCTCCGCCGCGGTGCGCTCGCCCCGGTGGGCGGCGACGCGAGCACGCACGGCGAGAGCGATCGCCGTGGTCGAGTAGCCCTCCATGTGGTGGTCGTCGACCGTGGCGACCGCGGCGCGCGCGTGCCGCTCCGCCTCGTCCCACCGCCCGTCGTCGAGCGCGAGGACGCCGAGCTCCGCCTCGCTGAGGAGCACCGAGTCCGGGTTTCCCGCCTCGGTACCGCAGGCCACCGCCTCGACGAAGGCGTCGCGCGCCGCGTCCCGGTCGCCCACGAGAAGGTGGGCCGAGCCCAGGAGGTGGAGCGCCTGGTCGCGCCACGGGCTCCACGCGGGCTCGTGCTCGACGGCGTACGTCGCGCACGCGAGGGACGCCTCCGGCCCGTCGACGCACATGGCGGCCCGCACCTGGCACCGGGCGGACTCGAGCGCGACGCGGTCCTCGTCGGGGAGGAGGCCGGCGTCGAAACCCTCCAGCACGGCGGCCCACCGCTCGGCCGCCGGGGACTCGCCGAGCAGCAGCGCGCGCCACGCGGCGACGACCGTGAGCTCGGGGAAGGCCTCGACCACGGCGTCGCCGAGGGTGTCGAGCCAGCGCGTCACGACGGCCACCCCGCCGTCCTGGTACGTCGGCAGCGCGAGGCGCCCGACGAGGACGGCCGCCTCCTCGACGTCGCCCGCCGCGAGGAGGTGCTCGACCGCACGGGCCTCCAGCCCTTCCTCGACGTGCCACGCGGCGGCGCGACGGTGGAGCGGCGCGACGGCGTCGGGCTCGACCCGGTCGAGCTCCGCGAGCAGGAACTCGCGGAACAGCGCGTGGTAGCGGAACCAGCCGCGGTGATGGTCGAGCGGGACGAGGAACAGGCTCGCGTCCTCCAGCTCGCGCAGCCGCTCCGCGGCGTCCGTGGTACCGAGGAGGGCGTCGCAGGTCGCCGCCGAGAGCTGGTCGAGGACGGCCGTGGCGCGCAAGAAGTGCTGGGTCCGCACGGGGAGGAGGGTCATGCACTCGCGGTACAGGTAGTCGGCGACGAACCGGTCGGTCCCCGTGAGGGACGACGGGTCCTCGCCGTCGCGCACGAGCAGCGCGCAGAGGAAGACGCCCGTGGGCCAGCCCTCGCACCGCTCGACCACGCGGCCCAGCGCATCGTCCGAGTCGACCCCGGCCGCGCGGAAGATCTCGCGCGCACCGTCGGCGTCGACCCGCAGGTCGTCGGGACCGACCTCGACGAGGTCGCCCTCCACCCGGCGGCGCGCGTCGTACCCCGGGGCACGACGGCTCGCCACGACGACCTGGGACCCGCGCGGGACGCCGCCGAGCACGACCTCGAGCGCGTCCCGGCAGGACGCCGAGCCTGCCTCGTGCAGGTCGTCGACGAACAGGACGAACGGCGTGGCGGTGCGCGCGAGCGCCGACGCGAGCAGCGGGGCCGACCGGCCGAGCATCGCCGCGCCGGTACCGCGCATCTCGGCCGCCACCGCGGCGACCTCGGGCGACACGCGCGCGCACGCGAGCGCGAGGAGCGTGAGCAGGGCGCCGGGGTCGTCGTCGAGCCGGTCGAGGCTGGCCCACGCGACCGCGCGGTCCTCGAGGCTCGCCCACTCCGCGAGCATGGTCGTCTTGCCGTAGCCCGGCGGAGCCGTCACCACGACGACGCGCGCGCCGTCGCGCCGCGCGCGCTCGACGAGACCGCGCCGCGAGACCGCACCCCGGCGCGGCGCCGGAGGCTCGACCTTGCCCGCCAGCAGCGCGGTGCTGAGATCCGGTCGCGCGGTGACCGCCTGACGGCTCCCGTCGGACACGCGAGCAGCCTAGGAGCGCCCCCCGGGGCCCTCAACCGGAACGGGGGAAATCACCCCGCCGGGGCGTGCCGTCCTCCGGTGCGCCGTCGTCCACGGGACCACCGGCGTCCTCCCACCCCTCGACGGGTTCCAGGCCCAGGGCGAGCGCGACCCGCGGCGCGGCTGCCACGACCGTCGGGAGCCCGACGACCGGCACGACCGCCGCGAGGACGCCCACCACCTCCGCGGGGTCGATCCCGGCCTCGACGGCGGCGTCGATCTCGGCGCCGTAGGTGGGGACCGACGCGCCGACGGCGACCGCGGCCGCGATCCGCACCAGGGCCCGGTCGCGCGCGGACAGCGCGTCGTCCCCGAGCGCTGCGCCGTCCGCGACGCGCTCGTCGTTGATCGTGAGCCGCCGGAGCACCTCCGCATGGTCCATGCCGACCATCCACCCTTCCGACGCGGGCCCGGCCGGGGCCGGCCGTCCCGGGCCCGTCCCCCTGCCCGATCGCCCCTCCCCGCCAGCATGACGACGGCGCGGCGCGAGGTCGTCACGCAGAACGCATGACGAGCGCAGCGGGCGAGGCCGACGCTCTCCCAGCTCCGCCTCGGGGTCCCGCTCGCCCTGCCGCTCGCCGTCCTCGTCCTCGACGAGGCCCTCGCACGTCGCGCGCCGAGCTTGCGAGCGCTCGGCACCGAACCGAGCCTGGAGGCGGACAGGCCCGGCGGGGGCGCCGAGGGGCGCGGCCCGCCGCGACGTCGACCGAGGAGGCCCGATGACCGCGGACACCGAACGCCCCGAGCCCGACTCCGAGCGCAAGCCGGGCTCCCCCACCGACCTGCACAAGCCGTCGTGGGGGTTCGCGCTCAAGGGCGCGGTACGCGAGTTCCTGGACGACCAGTGCACCGACCTCGCCGCGGCCCTCACGTACTACGCCGTGCTCGCCTCCGCGCCCGCGCTCCTCGCGCTCGTCTCCCTGCTCGGCCTCGTGGGCGACGGGGAGAAGGCCGTCGACTCGGTGCTCACGAGCGTCGAGGGGGTCGTGCCGTCCACGACGCTCGACACGATCAAGCCGCTCGTCGAGCAGGCCGCGAACACGGACAAGGCGGGGTTCGCGCTCGTCATCGGTGTCGTGCTGGCCCTGTGGTCCGCGTCCGGGTACGTGGGCGCGTTCGCCCGGTCGATGAACCGCATCTACGAGGTCGAGGAGGGACGCCCCGTCTGGAAGCTGCGCCCCGTGATGCTCGGCGTCACCGTGATCACCGTGATCCTCGCGGGCCTGGTCGTCGCGAGCCTCGTGCTCTCCGGCCCGATCGCGCGGCAGGTGGGCGCGCTCGTGGGCCTCGGGGACACGGCGATCGCCGTCTGGCAGGTCGCGAAGTGGCCCGTCGCGCTCCTGCTCGTGGTGCTCCTCGTCGCGCTGCTCTACCACCTCACGCCCAACGTGAAGCAGCCGAGGTTCCGGTGGGTCAGCCCGGGCGCGATCCTCGCGATCCTCGTCTGGGTCGTCGCGTCCGCGGGCTTCGGGCTCTACCTCGGCAGCGGCCTCAGCAGCTACGGCGCGACGTACGGGGCGCTCGGCGGCGTCATCATCTTCCTGCTGTGGCTCTGGCTCACGAACCTCGCGCTGCTGCTCGGGGCGGAGCTCGACGCCGAGGTCGAGCGCAGCCGGGAGCTCCAGGGCGGGCTCGAGGCCGAGGAGCGCCTCCAGCTGCCGCCGCGCGACACGCGCGCGAGCGACAAGAAGGCGGCCAAGCGCGACGAGGCGGTCGAGCAGGCTCGCGCCCTGCGCCGGAGCGGCGGGCGCTCCACCGACGCCGAGACCCGGGACGGCGGCGCCGGTCAGGAGTCGGGTCGCGGTGCCCACCGCTCCGCCGACGGGCCCGACGGCGCCGGGGACCGCGAGGCGTAGCGGGCTACCGGGCGGGCGCGGGGTCGGGGATCTCGTCGGGCCGGTAGCGCGGCAGGCGGCTCGCGGGGAGGATCGCCGTCGCGCTGACCCCCGCGAGGACGAGGAGCCCGATCTTCAGCGTGCCGAGGCGCGCGTCCTCGTTGAGCGCGACGGCGGCGTCCACCTGGGCGGGGGTGGCGTCGGTGCCCGCGAGGACGGTGCGCAGCTCGTCGTTGCTCACGAAGTTGACGGTGTCGAGGTCGACCTGGGCGACGAGCGACGGCGGCAGCTCGGGGTGCTCGACGACGGCGCGCCCGACGCTGAACGACAGGATCGTCACGAGCAGCGCCCCCGCGAGCGCCGTGCCGACCGCCGAGGCGAGGTTCTGCGTCGTGCCGCGGACGGAGCCGACGTCGCCCGCGAGGGTCTTGGGCGCCGCCGTGACGAGCACGTTGAACACGAGCGTCACCAGGGCGCCCTGCCCGATCCCGAAGACGACGAGGCCGAGGATCGTGGGCAGCGTCTCCCAGTTGTTGGTCACGACGAACGACAGCCACAGCAGCGCGACGGTGGTCAGGGTGAAGCCGAAGACCCCGATCGTGCGCGGCGGGTAGCGCCGGTAGAAGCGCACGACGAGCGTCGCGGTGACGAACACGGTGAGGTTGAACGGCATCATCGCGAGCGCGGTGTCGAACGGCGTGCGGCCCTGCACGATCTGGATGTACAAGGGCACGGTGAAGTTCAGCGCGGCCTCGAGGGCGACCACCACGAACATCGCGTACACCGCCGCCCGTTCGCTGGGCCGCGCGAGGACGGACAGGTCGACGAGCGGGACCTTGCCGGCGGCGGTCCGGCGCCGCGTCCACCAGAAGAACGCCTGCCCGAGCACGATGCCGAGCAGGACGAGCACGGGCGCGGGCGAGACGCCGACGAGGTCGAACGGGGCGCCCGGAGCGGCGAAGAACAGCCCCCAGGCGTTGAGGTTGTTGAAGCCGAGGGTGAGCGCGACGACCGCCGCGCCGATGAGCACCGCGGCCACGAGGTCGATCCGGATGCCGGGGTCGCCGGCGTCGGAGCGCAGCCGGAAGCTGAGGACGAAGACCGCGACGGCGAGCGCGAGGACGATGACGAAGGTGGGCCGCCAGCCGATGAGCGTCCCGAGCGCGCCGCCGATGAAGAACGCGCTCATGCCGGACACCGCGCGCGCCGAGCCCAGCGAGCCGATCGCCGTCGCCTGCTGAGGTCCGCGGTAGTTCTCCGCGATGAGGGCGACGAGCGCGGGCACGATGATCGCGGCCGAGGCGCCCGCGAGGGCCTGGCCCGTGATGGCCCACGCGACGGTCGGCGAGAGGATCATGAGCAGCGCCGAGCCGGCGAACGTCGCCACGACGACCCGGAAGATCGCGACCCACCCGATCCGCTGCCCCAGCTTGGCCCCGGTCATGACGAGCGCGGCGACCGCGAGCCCGTAGACGACGATCGTCGTGCTCGCGACGGTCGGCGGGACGCCGAAGTCCTCCACCATCCCGCCCAACGACACCGGCAGGGCGGCGACGTTGAACGACATGAGGACCTGCGCGAGGAACAGGCCGACCATGGGTACCCACGACCGGCGGTCCTCGGTCGCCGCTGCGGCGCTGCTGTCGACGACGTCTCGGGTGCTCACGGGGCGGGGTCCCTTCTCTCGGTCGTGCGGGTGGGCGTCACGGGGACGTGCGGGGACGACGCGAAGAGGTTGAGGCCGAGGGTCCGCGAGAGGTACGCGGTCGCACGCTGGCCGCGCACGCTGTTCCCGGCCGGGTCGAGCGGTGGTGAGAACGTGCCGATCGCCCCCTTGCCGGGGGCGACGGCGACGATCCCTCCTGCCACGCCGGACTTGGCAGGAAGACCGATCTCGAACAGCCACTCCCCCGAGCGCTCGTACATCCCGGTCGAGGCGAGCACCGCGAGCGTGTCCCGGCACACCTGCGCCGAGACCACGCGCTCGCCCGTGACCGGGTTGACCCCGCCGTCCGCGAGGGTCGCGCCCATGACGGCGAGGTCGCGCGCGCTCACGCGCAGCGCGCACTGCTTGGTGTAGACGTCGACGACCTCCAGCGGGTCGACCTCGATCCGCCCGTAGCTCTCCAGGAGCCGCGCGATGGCCTTGTTGCGCATGTTCGTCGCCGACTCCGACCGGTACACGACCCCGTCGAGCTCGAGCGGCCGACCGGCGAACCGGGACAGGCCGGTCCGCACGTTCTCCCACTGCTCGGCGAAGGACGAGCCGGGCATGAGCGCCGTCGTCGCGAGCGCACCGGCGTTGACCATGGGGTTGCGCGGGTGGCCGTCGTGGAGCTCGACCGCCATGACGGAGTTGAACGCGAGGCCCGTGTTGTCCACCCCGACCCGTTCGAGCACCCCCTCGTGGCCGTAGGCCTCGCAGACGAGCGCGTAGACGAACGCCTTGGAGATGGACTGGACGGAGAACTCCACGTCGGCGTCGCCCACGGCGTGGACCGCCCCGCTCGACTCGGCGACACAGACCCCGAACAGGGCACGGTCCGCCTCCGCCAGGACGGGGATGTAGTCGGCGACCGTGCCGTCGTCGTGCCCGCGGTAGCGCTCGTGCGCCGCGCGGACGTGCTCCTCGACGCGGTCCCAGCCCGGGAGCGACCCGGTCGCGACCTCCTGCTCGACCCCGTCGACGTCCAGTCCCATCCTGTCCCCTCCGTCCGGATCGTCCGAGACGACCACGCGCGATGCTGCCACGTCCGCCCCGCGGGCGCAGGACGAGGCGCGCGCGGCCGGGCCGGGCCGGCGCGACGGTCGGGTGCGGGTCCTGCCGTCGCCGGGGCTGGGGCCCGGCGTGCGGGTGGCAGGTGGCGGGTGGCGGCCGGTCAGGCGTGCCCGGTCGCGCTCAGGCGCTCGTGCGGCGGACGACGACGGAGGGGAACGTGCGCTCGTCGTCGCGCCGGCGGCGGTCCAGCAGGGCCGCCGTCGCCGCGGCCGCGATCCGCTCCACGGGGTGGGTCGCGGTCGTCAGGCCGGGGCCGGCCTGCTCCGCGAAGGGCTGGTCGTCGAACCCGGTGACCGCGACGTCGTCGGGCACGCGGACGCCGTCCTCCGCGAGCGCGCGCATCGCGCCGACGGCGAGCGTGTCGCTCATCGCGACGAGCGCGTCGACGGCGGGCCAGCGCCGGCGGGACTCGCGCGCCGCCTCCGCGCCCGCGAGGGACGTGAGGTCGGCGGCCACGACGCGGCGCGGGAGCCCGGCCGCGCGCACGACGGCGTCGTACGCCTCCACGGCGCGCTGCGCGCCGGGGAGCCAGCCGGGACCGGTGAGCATGACGACGTCGCGCCGCCCGTCGGCGAGCACGTGCTCGACCAGCGCGGTGATCCCGGCGGAGGCGTCGACGTCGTACGAGGGCACGCGCCCGTCGGCCGGGCCGATCGCCGCCACCCGGTCGACGAGCGCGCGCGGCACGCTCGCGAGCACCTCGGCGGAGTAGTCGACGAGCAGCACGCCGCCCACGCCCGGGTCGCGCGCGAGGCGGGCCAGCTCGTCGCGCGGGTCGCGGCCGAGCCAGCGCAGCGCCACGCCGACGCCCTGGGTGTCGGCCGCGCGGCTGGCCGCCGCGACGACGCGCGCGACGTAGGGGTCGCCCAGCAGGTCCGCGGACGGCGACCCGACCGCGACCACGACGCGCTCGCCGCGCCCGCTCGCGAGCGACCGCGCGCCCGGGTGGGGGACGTACCCGAGCTCCTCGACGGCGGCCAGGACCGCGCGGCGCGCCGCGTCGGACACGGGGCCCGTGCCGCGCACGACGCGCGAGGCCGTGGACCGCGAGACGCGGGCCGCCGCGGCGACGTCGTCGAGCGTGGTGGGCGGCATGGCGATCTCCTGGGCGGTCCGGTCGGCGATGACGGGCGGCGCCCGGAGCACCACGCTAACCCCGGAGGGCCGTCGGTGGAAGCGTTCCCACGGTCGTGTCGGAGCCCGGTCCGTCGTCGATCCCGGGGTCGCTCCTCAGGACCGGCGCGCGGTGGGGACCGAACCCGGGTTCGTCGCGCGCTCCCGGCGGGCCGCGAGCCGGAGCGCGACCACGGCGAGGACCGCGCCGAGCAGCGCCCCGATCGAGTTGGAGAGCCAGTCGTTCGTGTCGCACGACCGCCCGAGCGCCGGGACCAGCGCCTGGACCACCTCGACGAGCGCGGAGGCGACGACGCCGCCGAGGAGCGCGACCAGCGGCCGGCCGAGCGCGACCGCGGCGAGCAGCACCGGCGGCACGAACAGCACCACGTTCGCGAGGAGCTCGACCCGACCCGGGGTCGGCAGCGCCCAGCTCACGGTGCACACCGCGAAGAGCTCGCGGTCGACCGGCACGAGGGTCAGCAGGAGCACCGGGAGCAGGGAGACGCCGAACAGCACCCACGCCAGCGGCCGGCGGCCCGTCAGCCACGCGCCCACGAGCGGTCCGACGACGACGAGGACGAGGAGGGCGAGCGGCGACAGCCAGGGGTGCGCGACGAGGACGGTGGCGATCATGGGCGGCCAGTATCGCAGGTGCCGGGTGCCCGGGTGCCTCCGTGCCTGGGTGCTGAGTGACGGGTGACGCGTGTCGGTGGGACGCGGTAGACCTGTGCCCATGACGACGACGCCGTCCCCCGAGCCCCTCGCGACCGACGCTCCCGCCTCCCACGAGGAGTGGTGGATCTGCCGCACGTGCGCGGTCGAGCACGCCGAACGACCCGACGTGTGCGCCATCTGCGCCGACGAGCGCCAGTGGGTCCCCGCGACCGGGCAGGCGTGGACCACGCTCGCCGAGCTCGCCGCGGCCGGCGAGCGCCTCGTGCTGGAGGAGCTCGAGCCCGACCTGTTCGGCCTGTCGAGCGAGCCGAACGTCGGCATCGGGCAGCAGGCCAAGATCGTGCGCACCCCCGCCGGCAACCTGCTCTGGGACCCGCCCGGCTACGTGGACGACGACGCGGTCGCCCGGGTGCGCGCGCTCGGCCCGGTCGTCGCGATCGCCGCGAGCCACCCCCACATGTTCGGCGTCCAGGTCGCGTGGAGCCGCGCCCTCGGTGACGTCCCCGTGCTCGTCGCCGAGGCGGACGCGCACTGGGTCGCGCGCCCCGACCCGGTCATCGAGACCTGGACCGGCGAGCGCGAGGTGCTGCCCGGCGTCGTCCTGTCGCAGCCGGGGGGCCACTTCCCCGGGAGCGCCGTCGTGCACTGGGCGGCCGGCGCCGAGGGCCGGGGCGTGCTCCTGTCCGGGGACACGATCTTCGCCAACCCCGACCGCACGTCGGTCAGCTTCATGCGGTCCTACCCCAACCGCATCCCGCTGTCCGCCGCCGTCGTGCTGCGCGTCGCCGAGCACGTCGCGCGACGCCCGTTCGAGCGGCTGTACAACAACTTCGAGGGCGTCGTCCCCGCCCACGCGCGAGAGGTCGTGCTCCGCTCCGCGCAGCGCCACGCCGCCTGGGTCCGCGGCGACTTCGACCACCTCACGTGACCGGTCGCCGCCCGCGGGTCCGTCGACAGGGTCATGGTTCCGTGACGTTCGATCCTTGCGCGACGGTTCGGCCCCTTCACCGTCTCCGTCCCGGATCCTGCCGTTCCATCCAGCCGGCCCCGCCGACGAGGGCCGAGAATCGCCGGATGGCGGACATCTTCGAGGCCACCCGGCCGGACGACTACCTGATGCGCCTGGCGGCGTCCGACCTCGGGCGCGGCTACAAGGCGATGGTGACCGCGGAGCTCGCCCTGGCGGACGGCCACACCGTCGTCGACCTCGGGTGCGGCCCCGGTGCCGACCTCCTGGCCTTCAGCGCGGCGGTCGGCGCCGACGGGCTGGTCGTGGGGATCGACCGCGACCTCGAGGCCGTCGAGGCGGCACGAGAGCTCGTGGCGGGGGCCCGCAACGTCACGGTGCGGACGGGCGACGCCCACGAGCTCGACCTCGACACCGGGAGCGCCGACCGTGCCCACACGGATCGCGTGCTCCAGCACGTCGCGGACCCCGACCGCGCCGTCGACGAGATCGCTCGCGTGCTCCGCCCGGGCGGGCGCGCCGTGCTGGCGGAGCCCGAGTGGGGGACCCTCGCGATCGACGGGCCGGACCGCGCGACGACGCACGCGTACCAGGCGTACGTGGTCGAGGAGGTGGTGCGCAACGCGTGGACGGGCCGACGGCTCCCCGCGCTCGCCCAGCGCTCGGGTCTGTCCGTCCGCCGGATCGTCCCGGTCACGGCCGTCTTCCAGGACGTCGGCGAGGCCGACGCCGTCCTGGGCCTCGGGCGCGTCGCCCGGCGTGCACGGGACGCCGGGCACCTCGACCCGGACGCGTACGAGCGCTGGGTCGCGCACCTCACGACCGCGCCGTTCTTCGCCTCGGTGACCCTGTTCGTCGTGGTCGCCGTGCGCTGACCGAGGGCGCGTCCCTGTGGGTGGCCCGCGCGACGATGACCGCATGAGCACCCATGCGCACGGCATCCACCACTCGATTGACTACGTCGAGCTCCCCGTGACCGACCTCGCGGCGGCGCAGGCGTTCTACGGCGCGGCCTTCGGCTGGGAGTTCGTCTCCTACGGCCCCGGGTACGCGGGGATCCGCACGGCCGCGGAGTCGGGTGCGGACGAGGCGGGCGGGCTGCGCCTGGCGGAGGCGGCCGACGTCTCGCGGGGCGGGCCGCTCGTGCTGCTGTTCTCCGCGGACCTCGACGCGACGCTCGCCGCCGTGCAGGGGGCGGGCGGCCAGGTGGTCGCGGGCCCGTACGAGTTCCCCGGCGGCCGGCGGTTCCACTTCCTCGACCCGAGCGGCAACGAGCTCGGGGTCTGGGCGACGTCCTGAGGTCGCGCCGCCTCAGCCGCCGAGCAGGAGCGACACCCCGATCGTCGCCATGACGACGGCGATCGCGCCGTCGAGCACGCGCCACGCGCCGGGCCGGGCGAACACGGGTGCGAGCAGGCGTGCGCCGAAGCCGAGCGCGGTGAACCAGGCGATGCTCGCGACCATCGCGCCTGCCCCGAAGAGCCAGCGGGCGGCGTCGGGGTCGCCCGCTCCTCCGGCGTGCGTGGCGGCGTAGCCCGCCGCGAGCGACCCGAGGAGCAGGACGGTGTCGAGGTACACGTGCGGGTTGAGCCACGTGAGGGCGAGCGACGTCCCGACGGCGGAGCGGGCGCTCGTCGCACCCGCGCCCGATGCCGGATCGAGACCGCCGGGACGCAGGGCGCGCCGGGCGGCGAGCGCCGCGAGCGTGAGCAGGAACGCGGCGCCGCCCCAGCGCACCACGGTGAGCAGCGCGGGCGCGCCCGTCACGAGCGCGCCGAGCCCGGCCGTCCCGGCGGCGATGAGGACGAGGTCGGAGAGCGCGCAGACGAGCACGACGGGCAGGACGTGCTCGCGGCGCAGGCCCTGGCGCAGCACGAACGCGTTCTGCGCCCCGATCGCGACGATGAGGGACAGCCCGGCGGCGAGACCGGCGGCGAGGGGCGAGAGAGCGGCGAGCACGTCCTCGACGGTAGGCACGCGGCTCCATGAAGTACAGCGAAAGATTCTGCACTTCCCTAAGATCTGCTTCATGGTGGACCTTCAGCCCGACCAGCTCCGCACGCTCGCCGCGATCTCCGTCGCCGGGACGTTCGAGGCAGCCGCCCAGCGGCTCGGGGTGACCCCGTCCGCCGTGAGCCAGCGCGTGCGCGCGCTCGAGTCGGCGGTGGGCCAGGTGCTCGTGCGGCGCGGGAAGCCCGCCGAGCTCACGCCGCCGGGCCAGGTGCTCGTCCGGCACGCGCGCCACCTCGCGCTGCAGCAGGCGGACGTGCTCGCGGAGCTGGGGATCGGGACCGCGACGCGTCCGAGCGACCCCGCGGCCGACGGCGGTGTGCCCCTGCCCGAGGTCACGCTCGTCGTCTCCGGCGACGCCCTGACCACCTGGGCGCTGCCCGCGCTCGTCGAGGCGTCGGGGTGGGCCCGGCTCGAGGTGCTGCGCGAGGACGAGGAGCACTCCATCGGCCTGCTGCGCGACGGCACTGCGGTCGCGGCGGTGACCTCGGTCGCCGAGGCCGTCCCGGGCTGCCGATCGACCCTGCTCGGCCAGATGCGCTACCGCCCCATGGCGAGCCCCGCGTTCGCCGCGCGCTGGTTCCCCGAGGGCCCGACCGCCGTCGCGCTCTCCCGCGCGCCCGTCCTCGCGTTCGACCGCAAGGACGACCTCCAGGAGCGCTACCTGCGGCTGCGCGCCCAGGAGGCGGTGGGGACAGCGGCGGGGGGTATGGCGGGGACGGTGATCGACCCGCCCCGCCACCACGTCCCCGCGTCGAACGAGTTCCGCCGCGCGATCGAGCTCGGCATGGGCTGGGGCATGCTCCCCGACCTCCAGAGCGCCCGGGCGGAGCGCGAGGGACGCCTCGTCGGCTTCGACGACGCCCGGGCGATGCACGTGCCGCAGCACTGGCAGCAGTGGCGCCTGCACTCCACGTCTCTCGACCGCCTGGCGACCGCCGTCGCCTGGGCAGCCCGCGCCGCCCTCGGCGACTCCTGACGTCCGGCCGCTGCCCGTCCGCTCAGACGCCCGCGAGCGCCCGCACGACGTCGCCCGCGGACCCGTCCGCCGCGTGCCGGTAGCCGGTCCCCGCCCAGAGGTGCAGGCGGTCGGCGTCGCCCGCCGCGGCAGCGGCCTGCCGCAGCCCGCGGGTCAGGTGGTGCACCGCGGGGTAGGCGACGGGTGCGCTCCCCCGGTGGCGCTCGACGAAGCCGTTGCGCAGCGCCCGGGCGGGCCGGCCGGTGAACGCCCGGGTCAGGACCGTCTCGGTGAAGGCGGGGTCGGCGAGGGCGCGACGGTAGGTGGGCGACGTGCCCGCCTCGCCGGTCCGCAGCAGCAGCGTGCCCACGGCCACGGCCTGCGCCCCGGCGTCGAGGAGCCCGCGCACCGCCCCGGGTCCGTCGACGCCACCGGCGGCCACGACCGGCAGGTCCACCTCGCGCAGCACCCGCCGGACGAGCTCGGCCGTCGCGACGGGCTCCGGGTCCCGGCCGGGGTCGTGGACGGCGCTGTGGCCGCCCGCGTCGGAGCCCTGGACCACGAGCCCGTCGACTCCGACGTCGCGCGCGAGCCTCGCCTCGGAGGGCGTGGTGACGCTGGCGAGCACCCGGGTCCCGACGGCGCGGAGGGCGGCGACCGTGTCCCGGTCGGGCAGCCCGAACGTCAGGGACACCACCGGCACCGGCCGCGCGAGCAGGAGCGCGAGCTTCTCCTCCCAGCGGTCGTCGTCGGCGACGGGCGTCGGGTCGAGCACGACCCCGAGCGCGTCCGCCTCCGGCGCGAGCTCGGCGGCGTAAGCGGCGAGTGCGTCCGGGTCGACGACGTCGCGCGACGGCACGAACAGGTTGACCCCGAAGGCGTGCCCCGTGGCGCGGAGCGGCTCGACCTGGGCCGCCAGCGCCTCGGGCGTCGTGTAGCCACCGGCGAGGAACGGGAACCCTCCGGCGGACGCGACGGCGGCCGACAGCGCCACCGTCGTCGGGCCGCCGGCCATCGGCGCGGCGACGATCGGGAGCGGGGAGTCGAGGATCGGCGCGCTCATGGTCGGATCCTCTCAGGTCGACGGAACGGCTCGACCTCGCCCCCGTGGTCGCCCCTCGGACGTGTCGGTGCCGTCGACGGGCACCGACCGCCGTCGCACCGGGGCACACTCGTGGGGTCACCCGCTCGCAGAGCCGAGCGACCACCCCCACCGAGGAGCACGATGGCGTACTTCTTCCGCACCGGCCCGACGACGTTCCGCGCGACCCCGCACGTCGGCGGGGCGTGGCGCACCGACGAGCAGCACGTCGCGCCCGCGCTCGGGCTGCTCGCGCACGTCGTCGAGACCGACCGCGTCGCCCGGGGGCGCGACGACCTCGCGGTGTCGCGCCTCGCCTACGACATCTGGGGCGTGTTCCCGATCGGCGACGTGGAGACGCAGGTCAGCGTGGTGCGCCCGGGGCGGGGCGTGGAGCTCGTCGAGGCGACGCTCTGGTGCGCGGGGCGCTGCGCCGTCTCGCTCCGGGCGTGGCTCGTGCGGACGGGCGACACCGCCGACCTCGCCGGTGGGGCACCGTACCCGGTGCCCGGCCCGGACGATACGGCGCCGTGGGACCCCGCGACCGTCTGGCCCGGCGGCTTCATCGACTCCGTCGAGGTCCGCCGCACCGCCGTCGAGCCGGGACGCGCGACGGTCTGGGTGCGCACCGACGTGCCGCTCGTCGCCGACGAGGAGGTGGGCCCGCTCGCGCGCACCGCGGGTCTGCTCGACGCCGCCAACGGCATGGCCGTGCGCGCGGACCCGCGGCAGGTCGCCTTCCCCAACGTCGACCTCACGGCCCACCTCTTCCGCGCGCCGCTGGGCGGCTGGGTCGGCCTGGACACCTCGGTCGTCTTCGGCCCCGCGGGCTCCGGCGTCACGCACAGCACGCTCCACGACGAGGCCGGACCGTTCGGGACGCTCGCGCAGGCCCTCGTCGTCCGCGCGCTCGCCGCGCCGGAGGGTGCCCCTACCGGCGCGTGACCGTCCCGCCGTGGCTCCCCGCGCGCGACGCGTCGAGGACGCAACGCTCGACCTCCCGGACGACCCGCTCGGCGGTCGCGTCGTCCAGGCGCGCCGTGTCGGCGGTGAGGACCACGTCGATGCCGCCGTCCGGGGCGTCGACGAGGTGCAGCGTGAGCGAGACGCCGCCCTGCTCGTCGGACGCGTCGGCGCGCGCGAGCCGCCGCGACCGCGTGGGGCGGGCGCGCAGCGTCCGGTCGGGCCCGGTGCCGCGGCGGTCGTTGTACCAGCAGGTGCCGTCGTGGGCGGTCGACGGGTCGGCGGCGGCCTCCTCCTGGAGCCGGTCCTTGTCGTAGTACGCCGACCGGTACGCCGTCATCGCCGCGCGCCAGACCCGCGTGCCCACCTCGTCGAACGGCGCGTCGAGACCGTCGACGTGCACCAGGCCCTCCATCGCCGTCGTGACGACGGCCTCGGCGAGCTCCCGGCGGAAACGATTGCTCACCATGACCTGCAGCGCGAGGTCGTCCCGGCCCGCGGCGGCGGCGAGCGCCCGGCACGACGCCGCGAGCAGGACGCCGGACGCGCTCGTGCGCCAGCGCGCCGCCACCCGCTCGGCCGCAGGCCCCAGGCGACGCGACCGCAGGACCGTCTGCCGGTACCGCGGACCGCCGTCGAGCGCCCCGGCGGGACGCGGCGCGAAGACCTGCGCCGGGGCCGCGCGCATGGTGCGCAGGGTGCGTGCGCGCGCCGCGGCGTCGTGCCGCCGCCCCTCGTCCGAGGCCTGCCAGGCCGCCTCGTCGAGCGGCGTCCACGCTCCGACGTCCGGCAGCGTGGCACCCGCGGCGAGGGCCGTGAGGTCGCCGTCGAGCACGGGCAGCCCCCAGCCGTCGAGCGCGGTGTGCGCGACGACGAGCACGGTGTGGTGCACCGCGCCGTCCACCGTCACGAGCCCGGCCCGCACGGGCAGCTCGGCCGGGTAGTCGAACGCACGACCCCAGAGCTCGTCGCGCAGGCGCGCGCCGTGCGCGGCGACGTCCGCCACGTCGGTCACACGCTCCTCGACGACCTCGACCGTCCCCGCCCCGCACAGCTCCTGGCGGAAGCCGCCGCCGTGCGGGTGGACGCGCGTCCGCAGCGAGTCGTGCCGCTCGACGAGCGCGCGCACGACGGCGGTCGCGGCCTCGGTCGGCACGGGCTCGTCGAGCGGCCCGCCCCACACGAGGTTGAACTGGTGGTCCAGCGGCTCCAAGGCGGCGAGCGCCCGTCGGATCGCGGTCTGGCCCCACGTCGCGGGCCCCTCGCCCGCGCGACCGCTCACCTCGACACGGTGCACGACCCTCACCACGCACCTCCTGCGCCCGTACGCACCGGGGGCGACGGGTGCTCCGCGCCCCAGACCCGGGTGCGCAGCGCGTGCGGCCGCGGCCCCGGCGTCGCGCACGCCGCGACGGCGCCCGCGGGTGCCGCCACGTCGCTCACCCACCACTCCTGCCCGCGCCAGGGGCCGCCGTCGGCCCGCACCAGCCCGGACGCCCGGACGTCGAGCCCGAGCACGTCGAGCAGCCGTCCGCCGACCGCCTTGGCGCACGCCTCCAGCCGTGCGAGGCGCCGCCACGGGTCGGCGTCCGCGTCCGACCGTGCGTCCTCGGGGGCGAGGAACCGCGCGGCGAGGCGGTGGACGTCGACGCGCGGGTCGCGCACCTGCACGTCGACGCCCACGTCCGTCTCGGCGAGCGCCACGAGCGCGTGGTCGCCGCTGCGGCTGAGGTTCCACCGCTGCCCGACGACGGGGCCCGGCTTCCCGTGCGGCCCCATCTCCCAGCGCACGTCGGCGGGCGGCAGCCCCGTACGCGCGGCGAGGATCTCGCGCGCGGCGACGTGGGCGCGCACGTACCGCGCGGCGTCGGCGGGCGAGGCGAGGCGCCGGGCACGGGCACGCTCCGCCGCGTCCAGCACCTCGGCGCCGAGCACGACGTCGCCCGCCGTCGAGCACGACCTGGCTGTCGGAATCGAGCCCAGAACGACACTGATGTCGTGCTCGGCGGGGGGCGGGGTCGTGGTGACGAACCACAGCTCGACCTCGGGCTCCGGATCGACCGCGCTCACGCGACGAACTCCGGCAGGCCGTCGTCGTCTTCCAGCAGCTCGTCGAGCGGCCCCTCGGCCGCGCCCCCGAACGTGCCCGCGCCGCGCGTCGTCACGACGACCTCCACCCGGCGGTCGACCGCGCGGGCGACGACCGGGCGCAGGTCCGGGACGCCGTGGTGCGCGCCGGGGACGTCGTCCGGGCCGACGGCGAGCACGGTCGCCGTCGCGCCCCGGCCCGCGGCGACCCCGGCCGCGGAGTCCTCCAGGACGAGGCACCGCCGCGGGTCGACGCCGAGCAGCCGCGCCCCCGCGAGGAACCCCTCCGGGTCGGGCTTGCCGCGCGTCACGTCCTCCGCGCACACGAACCGCGCCGGCACCGGCAGCCCGGCGGCCGTCAGCCGCGCGAGCGCGACCTCGCGCGCCGCCGACGTCACGACCGTCCAGGCCCGCGGGTCCAGGCCGTCGAGCAGCTCCGCCGCGCCGGGCACCGCGACGACGCCCTCGGTGTCGTCGCACGAGATGCGGTGCAGCCACTCGACCTCGCGCGCGACGTCGGCGTCCGGCGCCACGAGGCGGACCACCTCGACGTCGCGACGGCCGTGCGACGCCGTGACCACCGCGTCGCCGTCGAGCCCGAGCCGGGCCGCCCACGCGAGCGTGTGCCGCTCGATCGCGGCCGAGGAGTCGACGAGCGTCCCGTCGAGGTCGAGCAGCAGGGCCGCCCCACGCCACGCCCACGCGCCGGCCGACGCGCGCGCCGACGCACCGGTCGGGATCGCGTTCACAGCAGCTCCACCGCGCGCGCGAGCCGCGCCTCCGCGTGGAGGTCGGCGTACCGCTGCGCGAGCCCTGGCACGTGCAGCAGCCCCAGCGCGGCCGGGCTCGGCCGCCCCGGCGCGTCACCGTCCGCGCGCGCCACGACCGGCAGCACGTGCGCCGCGTCGGCGCCGGCGAGCGCCACCAGGACCTCCGCCGCCGTGAGGTGCGCCGCATCGGCATCGGTGAGCGTCACCAGCGCCTCCGCCGCGGTGACGTGCGCGGCGGCGGACGGGTGCGCCGTCGTGCGGTGCGGCTCGCCCGCCGTCGCGCCCGGCGGTGCGGGGACCGCCCTGCGCGCCGCCCACAGCCCGCGCGAGACGTAGCGGCCGCCGGGATCGACGCCGAGCAGCCCGCGCGGCTCGACGTGCTCGCACGCGAGGATCTCGACGACGGCCCGGCCGCGCGGGCCGTCCGCGCCGTCGGGCGCCTCGCGTGCGTCAGGCGCGTCAGACGCCTCGGGTGTCAGGGGTGGCACGGGACGGTCGGACGGGCCGGAGGGCGTCCCGCCCCCGCCCGCGGCGTCGTCGGCCCCGCCGACGCGGTCCTCGCCGGTCCCGGCGACACGGTCCTCGCCGGTCCCGGCGACACGGTGCTCGGCGCTCCCGGCGACACGGTGCTCGGCGGCGCCGTCGAGGTCGACCTGCGCGGTGAGGCGCCGCACCGCGTCCTCGGCGCGCGCGCCGCACGCCGCGCAGTCGTGCACGACGACGCGCACGGGCACCGCGGGTCCCGCCGCCCGGCACACGACCTCGGCGTCGCGCTCCCCGAGAAGCCGAGCGGCGGCAAGCACGGCCCGGTCGACCGCCGCGCCGTCGCGCGCCCCCGCCCCGACGACGGGTGGCGAACCCGGGGTTGTGGGCGACCCCGGCTCCGAACCCGCCCGTAACCCCGGGTTCGACGGGGTACCGGTCGACGTCTTGCCGGCGAGCAGCGCGTCGAGGCCGAACGCTACGAGCTCTTCGACCAGGTTGTCCGGGCGGTCGGCGGGGAGGAGGCCGGAGAGCACCCACGTCCGGACGGCGGCGGCCCGGTGCGCCGGCGCGTCGGGGCCGGCGGGCGGGGGCCAGTCGCTGTGCGCGACGTCGTGGCCCAGCAACCAGCACGCGGCGCCGAGCTCGAGCAGCGCGTCCCGCGAGACCTGGCCGAGCTCCGGGGAGGCGCCCGCGACGAGCACCGACACGTCGTGCGCGACGGCCGCCGGGTCGACGCCGAGCCACCACGACCACGCGTCCCAGCCCCAGCCGAACGGGTGCTCGAGCGGTTCGCCCGCGCCCGGACGGAGCACGCGCAGCGTGCAGCGCGACCGTTCGAGCGTGACCGCGACGGGCCGCCCGGTGGTCGGCGAACGGGCCGGCTCGCGGTCGAGGCCGGGCCGGTCCCAGGCGTCCGGGTCGACGGCGTCGCCCGCCGGGACCGTCGCGTGCCGGGCCCCGTGCGCGTCGTTGCCCGCGAGGCTCGGGCCGTCACCGTGCTCCAGCAGGTGCGGCAGGGTCGCGACGACGGGGTAGCCCTCGCGCGCGCAGAACGTCACGACGGCCTCGTCGTCGTCCCGCTCGTCGTCGGGCAGGGTCGCGAGGTGCGCGGCGAGGCGCAGCGCGCCCTCCGCGGGGAGGACGAGGCCGAGCGTGGGCACCCACTCGTCGTGCCCGAGCGGCGCCCACGCCTGCCCGGCGACGGCCGCGGCGCGCACGAGGTAGGCGTTGCGCGGGCTGTTCCAGTTCGAGTAGAGCGCGACGGCGTGCCGGTCCCGCGCGCGCACGGCCCGCAGCACGAGCTCGGCGAACCCGGGGACCGGGGTGACGTCGTCCTGCAGCACGAGGTGGTGCGTCGCGCCCGGGGCCACGGCGGCCCACGCGCGCTTCGCGGTGCGCAGCGGGCTGGGCGGACCGTCGGGCTCGGGGTCCTCGACGACCCGCACGTCGAGCGGCGCGCACGCCGCGACCAGGTCGGAGACGTCGCCCCGCGCCGGGTGGTGCATGACGACGACGCTGAGCACGGGCTCGGGGGCGACCGAGCTCGGACCGGTCGCCGTCCGCGGGAGCGCGCCCATTCCCGGCACGGCACGGACCGACGCGTCGCGGACCGACGCGTCGCGGACCGGGACGTCGCGGACCAGTGCGGTACGGGCCGGGGCGTCCTGGGCAGGCGGCGTCGTCCCTCGCGCGGTCACGGCGCGACCTCCACGGCCGTCCCGGCGGTCTCGGCCGTCCCGGCGGTCTCGGCCGAACCGGCCGTCCCGGCCGTCTGAGCCGTCTCGGCCGCCTCGGCCGCCTCGGGCGCCTCGGCCGCCTCGGCCGCCTCGGCCGGAGCTTCGACGGCCCGCCGCCGGACGAGGCGCACCGCGACGGGGAGCATGACGACGAGGCCGACGACGTTCGTCACCGCGATCGTCGCGTACAGCGCGGCCGGTCCCCCGCCCGCGCGCGCGAAGATCCCGCCGACGCCGAGCGAGACGGCGTGGTAGAGCACGTTGAGCGTCACGGCGACGCGCCCGTACCCGAGCTGCTCCAGCAGGGTCAGGAGGTACAGCACGAGCCCCACGCCCGCGTACGACGGGCCGACCACCCGCAGGTAGAGCGCCGCCTGCGCGGCGACGTCCGGGTCGGCCGCGAGCTGACCCGCGACGAGCGGCGCGGTCAGCAGGACGAGCGCCCCCACCACGACGTACACGCCCGCGACGACGACCGTGCCCGCGCGCAGAGTGCGCGGCAGCAGCCCCAGCTCGCCCGCACCCCACTGCTGGTTCATGACGATGCTCACCGCCGCGGCGAGCCCGATCGCGGGCACGATCACGAGCGTCTGGACCGTCGCGGCGCCGCCGAACCCCGCGACGACGTCGGTGCCCGACGGCCCGAGGACCCACACCATGACGAGGTTCGTCACCGTGAGGAGCAGGTAGGACAGGCCGACCGGCAGGCCGACGCCGAGGAGCAGCCCGCGCACGTCGACCCGTTCGACGCCCACGCCCTCGGCGGGCGCGTCCGACGTCGACGGTTCCGCGACGTCCGGGGCGGCCGGGGGGACGGACGTCGCAGCACCCGGCCGTCCGGGCCGTGCCGTGGCCGGGGTCGGAGCCGTCGTCGTCGCGGACGATGGCGGCAGGGGCGGAGGCGGGGGCGGAGGCGGGGCCGGCGTCGTCCACGAGCCGGCGGGCAGCGCCCGGAGCACCCGTCGCCACCACGCCGCCAGCCGCTGCGGTGCCGGGTGGTGGCGCAGGGCGAGCGCGCGACGCAGCCCGGGGACGTGACCCGGCCGCGGGAGGAGCCGGGCGCGCACGAGGAGCGCCCAGGCGACGCCCGCGCCGACGAGCGTGGAGCCCGTGATCGCGACCGGGACCGCGAGCACGCCGAACCCGCCCACGAGTCCGACGAGCCACACGACGAGCACCTGGAGCCCCGCGACGAGCAGCGCCACGGTCGCCGACGCCCCGGTGCGCGCCCACCCGCGCAGCGCGGCGGCCGCGACCGCCGTCGGGACCGACAGCACGCTCGCGACCACGGTCCAGCGCGCGAACGCGACGAACTCGGCGACGAGCGGCGCAGGCACGGACAGCACGGCGGCGAGCACCGGCGCGGCCAGGACCACGAGCAGGGCGACCCCGCCGAGCACCGCCGCGCCCGCCGCCACGAACCGCCCCAGGAGCGCCGTGGTGGCCGACCTCGGGACGACGGCCGCGCCACCGTCCTCGCCCGCGCCGGCCCCGCCGCCGTCCTCGGCGTCGTTCCCCGTGCCGGGGCCCCCGGCCCGGCCCCGGGACCCGTGCAGGCGCGCGAAGCCGACCTGGGTCGAGACGTCGAGGCCCTCCTGGACGGCGAGGACGAGGAACGTCACGGGGATGAAGAGCGACCGGACGTAGAGCGCGTCGTCGCCCATGTGCCCGAGCAGCGCCGCGATGACGAGCTGTGCGAGCGCCCCGACGACGAGCGCCGCGCAGATCGGGGCGGCGAGGCGCACGACGCGACGCCGCAGGGCCCCGACCGTCGGGCCCACGACAGGAGGCGGCGGCACGGGCGGCGGCGCCTCCGGTCGCGGCGAGGCGGTCGCGACCGGGGTCGCGCCCGCCTCCCTAGACGAGCTCGGCATGCCGTGCCCTGCCCTGCAGCCAGCCCTGCGCGAGGGTGAGCCGCTGCACGGTCCGCGTGCCCTCCATCATCTCCAGGCCGGGCACGTCGCGGACCAGCTTGTCGAGGTACGGGTGCTCCCACCGCGCGCCCGGGCCGAGGAGCGGCGGCACCGCGTGCGTGACCTCCTCGGCGAGGTCGAGCGCGGTGGCCTTGGCCGCCGCCGGCAGCGTCCCGTCCGCGGGGTCCGCGTCGGCGGCGCGTGCGGCCTGGAGCACGAGCGCGCGCGCGGCGTGGAGCCGGTCGTCGAACGTCTCCAGGCGCCAGCGCTCGTCGGCGGTGAACGACGACCGCTCGGCGCGCACGTAGTCGAGCGCGGCCTGCGTGACACCCACGGCGAGCGACGCGACGACCGGGCGCAGCCGGTTGAAGGTGCGCACGGCCCCGAGGAGCCCGCGGCGCGACGGCGACAGGTGCCGCCCGAGCGTGTCCTGCTCCAGCAGAGCCACGTCGTGCAGCCGCACCTCGCCGAGCTGCACGGCGCGCATCCCGGTGGTCACGAGCGGCGCGGCGTCGAAGCCGGGCCGGTCGGTGTCGACCAGGTAGACGCCGACGCCCAGCGGGCCCGGGCGGTGCCGGGCGAACACGACGCCGAGGCTCGCGCGCGCGACGTTGCCCACGTACTTCTTGTGGCCGCGCAGCACGGGAGCGCCCTCAGCCTGGGCGACCGCGGTCTCCAGCGCCGCCGCGTCCGAGCCACGGTCGGGCTCCGTGAGGCCGAAGAACGTCCACGTGCCCGGCTGCGCCACGCGACGGTAGAAGCGGTCGCGCTGCTCCTCGTCGGCGAGGTCGTCCACGACGACCCCGGACATGGACGGCCCCGGTGCCCCGACGACGACGGACGCGTCGCCCCGGGCGAGCGTCTCGGCGACGACGACGCGCTCCACGCACGTGCGCACGTGCACCGGCACGCCCCGCACGCGCAGCGGGTCGTCGAGATAGCCGGGCGGGAACCCGCCGAGCTGCCGGTACGGCAGGGCGCCGGAGTCCAGGAGCACCTGGAGCGCGGCGGGGTCGGCGTCGATCGCGAGGGCGTGCTCGCGGAGCGCGGCGCCGACGGGCCGCAGGTGGTCGCGCAGCGCGACGAGGTCCACGGTGCTCATGCGTCCTGCCCCTCCCGGCCGTGGGGTGTCTCGGCGACGCGGCCCGGCAGCGTCCCGCTCGCGTGGCCGAGCAGGTCGATCGTGCGCGCGAGCCGCGCGGCGTCGCCGTCGACGTACCCCGACGCGCCGAACAGGTTGTGGACGGCACGCGACGAGCGGTCGAGGACCGCGGTGACGCGCGCGAGCGACGTCCCGGAGACCGCGGGCCCGCGGTCGGGCGACCCGGCGGCGGCGTCCCGCGCCGCGACCCCGCCCAGGAGCGCCTGCGCCTCGAGGTGCGCGAGCGCGGCGTCCGCGAGGACGAGGCGGACGGGCGGCAGGTTCACCGTCGCCGTGCCGCCGACCGTGCGGCCCCGCAGCCGCTCCACGGCCCGGTCCGTCAGGCGCTCGCACAGCCCGGTCCGGACCCACGCGACCCCGACCCGCCAGGCGGCGTCGGCCGCGGCGGACGCGGCGCCCTCGTCGGCGGCGGGTGCGGCGGGCCTGGTCGCCTCGGCGGCGGGCGCGGCCGATCCGGGTGCCACGGTGGCGTGGGGCGCCCGCCACACGAGCAGCGTGCCGACGTCCGACGCCACCTCGCCGACCCGCGCCCACCCGCCCGGGGGCGGGACGTCGTCGGGCAGCAGGACGCACTCGCCCGGCAGCGCCGCGACGGGCAGCAGGTCCCCGAGCGCGGTGAGCGCCGCGACCGCGCCGAGCTCGCGCGCGACGGCCCGCAGGTCGGCCGGGACGGCCACGCGCATCGCTGCGCCGCCCTCCTCTGGCAGCGCCTCGACCGCCGCGACGGGGGCAGGGGCGACGACGTCCGTGCTCATGCGAGCACCGCCTCTCGTGACAGGTCGTCGGCCTCCGGGGAGGCCGCGGCGACGGAGCGCGGGCCGAGGACGAGCGAGCAGCGGTAGCCCAGCTCGAGGCACCGCTCGTGCAGGACGACCGGCGCGTCCGGGACGTCGTCGCACGCGGCGAGGACCTCCCAGACGCCCGTCGCCGCCGCGCCCGGGTCGGCGTGCAGCACGACGCCGCCGTCGACGTCCGGCACCTCGCCCGGGTCGACGTCGATGCCGAGGACGACGCGCCGGGCGTCGGGCGACGGCTCACGCCCCGGCGCCTGGGCGACGTCGTGCACCGCGGCAGCCGGACGGGGGCCGCGCGCCGCACGCGCGACCGACAGCGCCTGGACCGGCCGGCCCGCGCCGCCGTGCCCGACGACGAGCGCGACGACGCGGTCGCGCGCGGGGACGCGCGTCGCGGTCGGGGGCAGCGTGCACTGCTCCAGGACGAGGACGAGGGCATCTCCCCCGAGCCCGACCCCCTGCGGACCGCCGTGCGCGAGCTCCTCGTGCGCGAGCCGCAGCGCCGTGAACGGGCCCGCGAGGCCCTGCTCGGTCACGCAGAACGTGTACGGCCGGTCGTCGAACAGGTCGGCGACGAACCCGCCGAGCAGGCGTTCGTGCTGCAGGTCCGGGGTGGTGACGACGAGGACGACGAGGCGCACGTCGTCGAGCAGGCCCCGGTCGCCCAGCGCGGCGCGCGCCGCGCGGATCATCGTCGGGTAGTCGCGGCCCGGCCCGGCCTCGAGCCAGTCCGTCGGCTGGTCCTCGCCGTACACGTACCGCAGGTCCTCGGCGACCGACCGCCGCGTGCCGTCCCCGACGGGGACGAGGTCGTCGACCGGGACGTCCACGGCGCCCCGCACGCGCAGGACGGCGCCGCCGGGCTCCGCCCAGGACGCTGACCCGCTCCCGCCCCCGAGCGTCACGTCAGTTCCGCGTCGAGTGCTCGACGACGAAGTCCGTCAGCGAGCCCACGCTCTCGAGGTGGTGCTGCTCGAGCGACTCCGGGTCGACCTCCATGTCGAGCGAGTCCTCGAGGGCCATGAGCAGGCCGAGGACGCTCGTCGAGTCGAGGTCGAGGTCGTCGAACAGGCGGGTCGCGTCCGTGACGTCGGGCAGCGGGCGCCCGAGGACGCTCGACAGCGCCTCGACGACCGCGCCGACGACGCGCTCGCGGCCGAGGGCCTCCTGGGACTCGGTGTTCGTGCTGGTGCTCACGATGTTCCTCCGGGTGGTGGGTCAGGCGCCCGCGGGAGCGGGTGGCGGGTGACGGCCGGACGGCCGGCGGGTCAGGGGGCGGCGACGGCCTCGGCCGGGGCGACGCGCGCGCCGAGGTCGTGGAAGACCTGGCGGGCCAGGAGGTCGTCGGGCGTGTCCGCCTGCCGGACGAGGAACGCGTCGTCGCCCAGCGTCAGCACCTCCGCGGGATACCCGTGGCTGAGGAAGTGCACGGGCGACGCGGTCGCGCCGTACGCGCC
The DNA here is from genome assembly GCF_055571305.1 of Cellulosimicrobium sp. NPDC030954. Taxonomy (NCBI): domain Bacteria; kingdom Bacillati; phylum Actinomycetota; class Actinomycetes; order Micrococcales; family Promicromonosporaceae; genus Cellulosimicrobium; species Cellulosimicrobium sp. NPDC030954. Next base: position 12,881 of record NZ_JBVIFN010000012.1, on the reverse strand, counting down.
CGAGCGGTCGACGGCGACGAGGTCGCCCGCCGCGAGGTCCGCGGGGAGCGGGACGGCCTTGCCGATCGTGTCGTTGGGCGTGCACAGCGGGCCGGTGACGTTCCACGGCACGTCCTCGGCTCCCGACACAGGGCCGATCTTGCGCATCGGGAAGTTGCGCTTGACGAACGAGCCGATGCCGACCGCCGCCATGTGGTGGTTCGTCCCACCGTCGGCGACGGCGAACCGCTCGCCCATCGACTCCTTGACGTAGCGCACGCGCGCCACGTACGTGCCGCACAGCGCCACGAGGTACCGGCCGAGCTCCATGACGAGGTCGGTCGCGGGGTGGCGCTGCACGAACGCCTCGATCACCGGGTTGAGCGCCGCGGTGAGGACGTCGACGTCGAGGTCGCGCTCGCGCTCGAAGTACGCCACGCCGAGCCCGCCGCCGACGTCGACCAGCTCGAGCGGGAACCCGAGCCGGTCCGCGAGCCGCTCGGCGAGCTCGAAGATGCGCGTCGTGTTCTCGACGATCGTGCCCTCGTCGAGGATGCGCGTGCCCATGTACACCTGGACCCCGACGACGCGGGCCGTCGTGAGCCCGGCGCACAGGTCCGGCGCGTCGAGGAGCTGCTGCTCGTCGATGCCGAACTGGCGCGGCTTGCCGCCCATCGTGAGCCCGGAGCCCTTGACGGAGAACGACGGGTTGACGCGCAGCACCACGCGCGCGGCGCGCCCCGTCGCGCGCGCGAGCTCGTCCACCAGCGCGAGCTCCGGCAGCGACTCGACGATGATCGCCCGCACGCCCGAGTTGAGGCACGCGACGAGCTCGTCCCGGCTCTTGCCCGGCCCGAGGAACAGGATGTCCTGCGGGGCGACCCCCGCCGCGAGCGCCGTCCGCAGCTCGGTGAGCGACGACACCTCGGCGTTCGCCCCGAGCGAGTGCAGCAGCCCGCAGATGCTGACGTTGGGGTTCGCCTTGAGCGAGTAGAAGATCCCCAGCGCGGGGTGCAGCCGCTCGCGCAGCGCGCGGTAGTTCGCGGCGAGCACGTCGCCGTCGTACACGTACACGGGCGTGCCGAACTCCTCCGCGACCGCGGTGAGGTCCGCGTTCCCGGGCGTCGGCCGGCTCGGCGTCGCGGTCATCGGGGGTCTCCTTCGGTCGGGTCCGCGGTGGGTCCTGCGGTGGTGCGCCCGGCCAGCCGCTCCGTCACGGCGCGGTCGAGGCGGGTCAGCGCGTCCTCGTCGGGCGCGACGAGGAGGCCGTGGAGCCGGCCGGCGAACGTGCCGCCCGGGGTCGGGGACGACGCGCCGGCGTTGACGGTGCCGGTCCCCTGGACGACGAGGCCCGCCTGCCCGGGCGCGCCGGGGAGCAGGTCGCCGAGGACGTCGTGGAGCGCCGCGAACGGCAGCGGCGCGTCGAGCACGAGCGGGTACTGCCGCGCGAGCGCGACCCAGCCCTCCGGCTGGAACCGCTCCTGCAGGGGGACGGTGTACGTGGACATGTTGCTGCGCGCGTTGATCTCCAGGACCGGCAGCAGCGAGCCGTCCGTGCGCACGAGCGCGTCGACCCCGACGAGGCCGTGGAAGCCGTCGGACGCGAGGCGCGCGCCGAGCCGGCCCGAGAGCTCGGCCAGCGCGTCGACCTGCGCCGCAGGCAGGCGCGACGGGATGCGGTGGCCCTTGTGGACCCCGCCCTCCGTGATCGCCTCCTTGACGAAGTCGAACGCGACCGAGCCGTCCTGCGCGACGGTGAAGTGGTAGTTGAGGTCGGTCGCCTTGTCGGCCCAGACCTCCACGACGACGGCGAGGCGGTCGTCGCCCGAGCGCGCGGCCCGGCGCGTGACCATGCGCACGAGCTGGTCGAGGCGGCGGGGGTCGTCGACGACGAGGATCCCCTTGCCGGAGACGCCGTACGCGTCCTTGACGCCCACGGTCGCGCCGTCCGCGACGAGCCGGGCCGCCTCGGCGCACGCGCGCTCGAAGTCCTCGACGGTGCGGCACGCCCAGCCGCGCGCCTGCTCGATCCCGAGCTCGTCGCACAGCCCACGGCTGTAGACCTTGCTGTTGACGGCCTTGGTCGTCGCGGCGTCGACGAGCACCGAGCGCAGACCGGTCGCGGCCGCGAGGTCCTCCTCCGCCGCCGACGTCCCGTGCGCGAGGAGACGGACGCCGTCCCCCGCGAGGTCGCGCAGGCGCGCGAGCAGCGCGGGCGAGTCGAGCGCGTCGAGCGTGACGGTGCGCAGGGGGTCGCTCGACTCGGCGACGTGCACGGTCGGGAGCCCGACGCCGAGCGCGTCCAGGTGGGCGAGGTGGTCCGGGTCGGGCTCGGCCTTGAGCACGACGTGGTCACCGGGGCCGGCGAGCAGCAGCGCGAGCTCGTCCATGCGGTTGACGAGCGCGGCCGTCGCCGACGCGCCCCCGACCGAGGGCAGGCCGACCTCCCCGACCGCCCACGCGTCCTCGACCTCGAAGTTCCCGAGCAGCACCAGCGGCGCGTCGGGGGCGCCCGCGAGCGCGCGCTTGGTGCGCGCGAGGAACGGCTCACGACCGGTCGCCGTCAGGGCCGGCGGGGCAGCGTCCGGGGTGGCGGCCTCCGCCACCTGCTCGACCGTCATGCGGGCTCCTCCGTCTCGTGGGGCGCGTAGCGCAGGACCATGGCGGAGAACGTGGCACCCAGCCCGACCGCCACCATGAGGAACGGGTCGCCGGGGCGCAGCCGGCCCTCGGCGCGCGCGGCGGCGTAGCCGATGAACGAGTCGGCGCCGAAGCAGTGGCCCGTCACGGGCACGTCGTCGAGCCGGACGCGCGCGATCGGCAGCCCGAGGCGCGAGCACAGGCGCCGCCACGACACGCGGTTCACGTTGTGCGGCAGGACGAGCGCGAGGTCGTCCAGCGTCAGGCCCGCACGCTCGACGGCCTCGACCACGACCTCCGCGAGCACCTCGGTGTACGCGACGCCGAACGGCGCGGCCAGGTCCTCCGGGAGCGGGACCTGGTGGTACTCGCCCAGGGTGCGCGTCGCGTAGGACAGCACGGGGCTGCCCTCCCGCGCCGAGACCCCGCCGGTCGCGTCCGCCGCGACGAGGACTGCCGCCGTGCCCTCGCCCATGATCGTCGTGCCCTCGATGAGGCGGGACCCGGGGCTGAACGCCTTCTCCCCGGTGAGGACGAGCGCGAGCGCGTCGGGGTCTCCGTCGGCCGCGAGCAGGCGGCCCGCGACGTCGACCGCGAGCAGCGCGGACGCGCACGCGTGCTGGGTGAGGGTCCACACGACCGCGTGGTCCAGCCCGAGGCGGTCCGCGGCGTCGTGCAGGGGGTTCACCCCGACCGGAGCGACCGTCGCGATGGTCCGCGCGCCCAGCACGTACCGCACGCGGTCCTCGTTGCCCGCGAGGCCGGGCACGGCGCGCGCCGCGGCGACGAGCAGGTCGGTGAGGCTCTCGTCCGGCGCCGTGCACACCTCGCGCAGCCCGAAGAACCGCTCGAACACGCCCAGCTCGAGGTGGTCGAGGCCCAGCTCGTCCGCGAGGTCGCGGATGGGCACGCGCGTCGCGGGAACGTGCGCGCCGACGTCGACGAGGGTCGTCATGCCGCGGTCCCGGGGACGTCCACGACGCTGCGCAGGTGCTCGGCGAGCGCCCGCGGCGTCGGGTTGTCGACGACCGCCTCCGGGTCCAGGTCGACGCCCAGCGCGTCCTCCAGGTCACCCAGCAGGGCGAGAACCTGGACCGAGCCGAGGCCGAGCCCGGCGAGGTCGCCCGCCGGGTCGACGTCCGCGGGCGCGACCCCCAGGGCGCTGGCGACGTGCCGGAGCACGAGGTCGTCGAGAGAGTCGGGCAGCGGTGCGGTCATGAGCGGGTCCCTGCGAGCTCGGTGCGCGCGCGGTCGCGGGACGCGCGCAGGGAGTGGAGCGCGGCGAGGTCGCCCGCGCCGTGCAGGTCGCGCGCCCGACCGCGCTGGATCTTGCCGCTCGTGGTCCGCGGCACCTGGCCGGGACGCACGAGGACGACGTCGTGCACCGCGGCGCCCGAGACCGAGGCCAGGTGGGAGGCCATCTGGCGCACGACGGCGTCGAGCTCGTCCTCGGCGCTCGCGCCGTCGAGACGAGCCCCCGGCGTGGGCCGGAACTCCTGGACCGCGCACAGCGTGCCCGGCAGGCCCTCCGCCTCGAACACCGCGCCCGGGCGGCCCTCGGCCCCGGGGTGCAGACGGCGCAGCTCGCGCTCGAGGTCGTAGGGGTACAGGTTGCGCCCCGCGACGATGAGGAGCTCCTTGATCCGGCCCGTGACGACCAGCTGGCCGCCGTGCAGCGCGCCGAGGTCCCCGGTCCGCAGCCACGGGCCGGTGCCGTCGGCCGCGACGGCGCCGAACGTCTCGGCCGTCGCGCCCGCCGCCGCGTCGCCCCAGTACCCGGCCGCGACCGTGCCGCCGCGCAGCCAGACCTCCCCGACCGCGCCGTCCGGCACCTCGACGCCCTGGTCGTCCACGAGGCGCAGCTCCACGCCGCTCGGCAGGCCGCAGCACACGAGCCGCGCGCCCGGGACGCTGCCCCGGCCCTGCGCCGCGGCGTCCGGGAGGGCGGAGAGGAACGACGCCTCCTCGAGCACGACCAGCCGGCCGTCGGCGAGCGCCGCCTCGTCGGCGGTGATGACGAGCGGGAGCCGGCGGTCCGGGTACGTCGCCGTCAGCGTCGCCTCCGCGAGGCCGTACCCCGGGCCGTGCGCCGAGCCGCGGAAGCCCACGGGCTCGAACCGGCGCGTGAAGGCGTCCAGGACGGCGGGGTCCACCGGCTCGGCCCCGCCGAGCGCCCAGCGCAGGCGGGTGAGGTCGAGCTCGGCGAGCTGGTCGTCGCGCACGCGCCGCGCGCACTGGTCGTAGCCGAAGTTCGGTGACGCCGTGACGGTCGCCCCGGTCTCGGTGATCGCGGAGAGCCAGCGGACGGGACGCTTGAGGAACGACGTGGAGGGGACGATGACCGCCGTCGCGCCCAGGCCCAGGGGGACGAGCAGCATCCCGACGAGCCCGAAGTCGTGGTACCCCGGCAGCCAGCTGCAGAAGACGTCCTCCGGGACGAGGCCGAGGGTCGTCGTGAACGCCTCGTGGTGGTGCAGGACGTTCGCGTGCGTGACGACGACGCCCTTGGGGCTGCTCGTGGACCCGGAGGTGTACTGCAGGAACGCGACGTCCTGCGGGCCGGGGCGCCCGCGCCGGGCCGGTCCGTCCGTGGCGCCGTCGACCACGGTCACGACGACGGGGCCGCCGTCGGCGCGCCGCAGCGGCTCGGCCCACTCGGTGGTCTCGCTCGCGGCGGTCGGGTCGACGAGCACGACGGCGGCGTCGCAGTCGACGAGCATGCCGCGCACGCGCTCGCGCTGGTAGGCCTGCCCGCCCGGGAGCGGGGACGGGACGGGGATCAGGCCCGCGTAGAAGCAGGCCACGATCCCGACGACGAACGACGCGGTCGCCGAGTAGAGCACGAGGGCGCGGTCGCCCTGCTCGTACCGGTCCGCGAGGTCGGCCGCGAGCGCGGCGGCCTGCGCGTCGAGCTCGGCGTAGGTCAGGGTGCGCCGCTCGCCCGCCTCCGGCACGACGACGACCGCCGCGTGGTCCGGTCGCTCGCGTGCATGCTCGTGGACGAGGTCCACGAGGGTCAGGTCGTCCGGCTGCGCGCCCATGTGGCCCCCTCCGTCACCGGCGCCGGGACCGTCCCGGCACGTAGGACGCCGGGCAGCACGAAGCCCGACCCGGCGGTCCGGGGGAAGCCTGGCAGCGGAACGTCGCGGTGTAAACAAATCCGACGTGTCCGGAAGAGGACAAATGCCCGCTGACCTCCGCGTTCGTCACAAGGGTCCGACCGCCGGGACGGCTCTCGGCACTCCCGAGGAGGTCGACTACAGTCACCCCGTGTGACGTCGTCGGAGCGGGACCCGGTGCTCGGCGCCAGGCGCTCCGCGAGGGCCGTCGCGCTGCGCCGCGCGCGCGACGTCCTCGTCCTCGACGACGGCAGCGGTGACGACCCGGACCCGCTGTGGGCACGCGTGCGCGACCGCGCCCGCCGCGGGGCGCACGTGCGGGTCGTGACGGTCGAGCGGGCAGCGCCGCCCCGCGTCGGGCCGACGGACGACGCACCGCCCGACGACGGGCTCGACGACGGTCCCGGCGGCGACGGACCGCTCGCCGGTGCACCACCGGCCGCCGACCACCGCCCGGGACCCAGCGCCCCGGACGACGCGCCCGACGGCGGCCCCGCCGTCGAGCACCGCGTGGCGCCGGCGCTGCCCCTGTCGCTCGTCGCCCTCGACGACACGGTCGTGCTCGTCGCCCGGCCCGACCGCACGCGCGCCGTGACCGACCGGGACGCCGTCCTCGCGCTGCGAGCGCTCGCCGAGTCCGAGTGGGGCCGGGCGCGGGCGGCCGACGACGCGCTGGCCCCGAGCGAGGACACGCTGCTGCGGCTCCTCGCCGAGGGCAAGACCGACACCGCCGTCGCCGCGCGGCTCGGGGTGTCGCCGCGGACGGTCCGGCGTCACGCGGCCGGGCTCATGGGCCGGCTCGGCGCGACGAGCCGGTTCGAGGCGGGCGCGCGGGCCGCCCAGCGCGGCTGGATCCGGATCACGGACCGCTAGCGCGCGGCCGCCGCCGCCAGCTCCGCGTCGCTGCGCAGGATGCAGAACTCGTTGCCCTCCGGGTCGGCGAGCACGACCCAGCCCCCGCCGTCGGGCGTACGCCGGTCCGCGACCTGCGTCGCCCCGAGCGCGAGCACGCGCTCGACCTCCTCCTCGCGCGTGCGGTCCGTGGGCCGCAGGTCGAGGTGGACGCGGTTCTTCAGCTCCTTGTCGTCGGGCACCTCGACGAACAGGACGTGGCCGCGGCTCTCGGCGGGCGTCGTCGCGTCGGCGGGCGGGATGATCATGCACTCCTCGTGGCCGGGGAGGTTGGGGTCGCCGGGCACGTCGGTGTACCCGAGGACCTGGGCCCAGAAGACGGACTGCGCGTAGGAGTCGCGCGCGTCGAACGTGGTGTGGGAGATGCGAGAGGTCATGGTCGCGACCCTGCCACGCCCCGGGGCCACGCGGCACCGCATTATCAGCGGACCTCCCGCCGAGCACGGGGTTGCCGGCGTTCTCGCGCCGAGAACGACAGCGACGTCGTGCTCGACCGCGCGTGAGGTCGTGCTCGGCGAGCCGCGACGGCCCCGGTCAGTCCTGCGGCGGGCGGCGCAGGCGCTTGACCTCGGTCCGCCGCTTCTTGGCGCCGATCCGGCGCTCCACCGAACCGCGCGTGGGCCGCGTCGCGCGCCGCGGCGGGCCGGGCGGGGCGACGGCGTCGGCCAGCAGGGCGGCGAGCCGCGTCCGCGCGGCCTCGCGGTTGCGCCGCTGCTCCCGGTGCTCCGAGGCCGCGACGGTGACGACGCCGTCCACGACCCGCCGTCCCAGCCGGTCCAGCACCCGGGCGCGCTGGGACTCCGTGAGCACCGCCGACCGCGCGACGTCCCACGACAGCTCGACGCGCGAGTCCGTCGTGTTGACGCCCTGCCCGCCCGGCCCGGACGAGCGGGAGAAGCGCCACGACAGCTCCGCCTCGGGGACGACCAGGGTGGTCGTCACGCGGAGGCCGGGGCGGGCGTCGTCGGGCATCCGCCCATGGTGCCCGACGGCGCCCGCGGGGCCCAGGGGATTCGGTCGCGCCCCGCGGGCGCGGGCAGGCGACGGCCCGACGGTCAGCGGTCGAGCTGCGCGTCGATCTCCGCGACGCGGGCCGCGACGAGGTCGCGGACGACGTCGTCGGGAAGCGGATGGTCGCTGGAGAACCGGACGGTCCCCTTCGCGTGCGAGAAGCCGTCGAGCCGCGGCTCGACGGCGGTCACCGCGGCCGGGCTGAACGGGTAGACCGCGAGGTGCTTCGCCGACGCCATGGCGCTGAGCAGCGCCTTGCCGCGGTGCAGCAGGGCGGGCATGCCGTAGCTCGTGCCCTCGGTGGCGTCGGGCGCGACGTCGCGCGCGACCCGGACGACGCGCCCGAGGGTCGTCCGGTCCGGCTCGTCGAGGCCGGCCAGGTAGTCCGTGACGGTCCCCATCCGGAAATCGTCCCGCGGCCCGCGGCGGACCGCTCGCCGAGCGGGACGGTCCGTCCGACCTGCAAGATCACAGTGCGCCCACCTTGACCTCAACCGTGGTCGAGGTCCTAGCGTGGCTGCATACCGACGGAAGGAACCTGAGGAACCATGCCTGTCTACTCTCTCCCCGAGCTGTCCTACGACTACGGTGCGCTCGAGCCGCACATCTCCGGGCGGATCATGGAGCTGCACCACTCCAAGCACCACCAGGCCTACGTCACCGGCGCGAACACCGCCCTGGAGAAGCTCGCCGAGGCCCGCGAGACCGGCGACTTCGCCGCGATCAACCTCCACGAGAAGAACCTCGCGTTCAACCTCGGCGGCCACGTCAACCACTCCGCCTTCTGGACCAACCTCTCCCCCGAGGGCGGCGGCGAGCCCACCGGCGAGATCGGCGCCGCGATCGACGAGCACTTCGGCTCCTTCGATGCCTTCAAGAGGCAGTTCGCCGCCGTCGCCGCCGGCGTCCAGGGCTCGGGCTGGGCCATCCTCGCCTGGGACTCCATCGGCTCCAAGCTCGTCACCGTCCAGCTCTACGACCAGCAGGGCAACCTCACCCTCGGCCTCACGCCGATCGTGCTGCTCGACGTCTGGGAGCACGCCTACTACCTCGACTACCAGAACGTGCGCGCCGACTACGTCACCGCCTGGTGGAACCTCGTCAACTGGTCCGACGCCGAGGCCCGCCTCCAGCGCGCCAAGACCCAGACCGCCGGCCTGATCGTCCCCGCCTGACCAACCCCCCGCGAGGACAAGCCCCGCCCGGGCGGGCACAACACCGCCCGCCCGCGAGAACGACATGAGGGTCGTTATCCACTGGATAACGACCCTCATGTCGTGTTCGGCGCCCTGCCGGGCGACGGGTCAGTCCGCCGTGACGAAGAGGTGGCGCGCTACGTCGTCGGGCAGGTCGAGGACCGTCTCCGCGCCGTCGCCCGAGACCGTGACGGCGCCGTCGTTCACCGCGACGACGAGGGTCTGGCGCGGGAAGACGCCCGCCTCGGCGAAGCGCGCGAGGAGGTCGACGTCGACCTGGACCGGCTCGGCGATGCGCTGGAGCACGACGCGCACCTCGGCCCCGTCGGTCGTGCCGCTCGCGGCGAGGTGCGCCGACAGGGAGACGACGCCGTCGAGGTACTCGACCTCCGGCAGGTCCTCGCCCAGCTCGCGCAGGCCCGGGATCGGGTTGCCGTAGGGGTCGTGCGCGGGGTGGTCGAGGAGCGCGACGAGGCGCTGCTCGACGAGGTCGCTCATGACGTGCTCCCAGCGGCAGGCCTCGGTGTGCACCTGCTCCCAGTCGAGCTTGATGACGTCGGTGAGCAGCCGCTCGGCGAGGCGGTGCTTGCGCATGACGCGCACCGCCGTCTGCTGCCCGAGCGTCGTGAGCTCGAGCTGGCGGTCGCCGCCGACGACGACGAGGCCGTCGCGCTCCATGCGCGCGACGGTCTGGGAGACGGTCGGCCCCGAGTGCCCGAGGCGCTCGGCGATCCGCGCGCGCAGCGGGGGGATCCCCTCCTCCTGCAGCTCGTAGATCGACTTCAGGTACATCTCGGTGGTGTCGATCAGGTCGGTCACTCGGCCTCCCGCGGCAGGTACGCACTCTTCTCTGGAACCGTTCCAGTCTAGCGCTCCGGCGTCGACACGATGATGTGCCAGTTGTGCATACTGTGTGCCGCACACTATGGTGTGAGGTATGACCGATCCCGAGATCTTCGCCGGGCACAGCCAGGAGGTGCGCCGAGGCTCCGTCGTCGTCGCGAGCCTGCTGCTGCTGCGCACGCCCGGCTACGGCTACGGGCTCCTCGAGGCGCTCGCCGCGGCGGGCGTCCCCGTCGACGCCAACACGCTCTACCCGCTCCTGCGCCGGCTCGAGAAGCAGGGCCTCCTCGCGAGCGAGTGGAACACCGACGAGGCGCGGCCGCGCAAGTTCTACCGCACCTCCCCCGCGGGCGAGCGCTTCGCCCGCGACCTGCTCGACGAGTGGCTCGCGATCGCGCGCAGCCTGCAGACCATCGACTCCCAGGAAGGCACGTCATGACGCTCACCGACCGCTACGTCGCCGCCACGCTGCGCCGCGTCCCCGCGGACCAGCACGCCGACCTCGAGCAGGAGCTGCGCGCGTCCGTCGCCGACGCCGTCGAGGCCAAGGTCGAGGCCGGCACCGACCCGGCCCGGGCCGAGACCGACGTCCTCAACGACCTCGGCGACCCCGACCGCCTCGCGGCCGACCTCGCGGGCCGCCCGCTCTACCTCATCGGCCCGACGCTCTACCTCGACTGGCTGCGCCTCCTCAAGGTGCTGCTCTGGGTCAGCCTCATCCCCGGTGCGATCGTGCTCGCGACGGACCTCGTCGACGGCGACGCCGTCGGGTCGGCCATCTGGAGCGGCATCTGGACGACCGCGTCGGTCGCCCTGCAGATCGCGTTCTGGACGACGCTCGTCTTCGTCCTGCTCGAGCGCTACGGCACCCCGCGGAGCCAGGACGAGCTCACCGGCCCGTGGACGGTCGACCGCCTCCCGAGCGAGCGCGCGCCCCGCGAGGTCACCCTCGCCGACACGGTCGTGTCGGTCGGCCTGCTCGTCCTGGTCGCCGCCGTGCTCCTCCTCCAGAACGTCGCGACGTACCGGGGACCCGACGGCACCGCGGTCCCCGTGCTGCAGCCCGACCTGTGGCCCGTCTGGACCGGCGTGCTCGTCGCGCTCGTCGCGGTCGAGATCGTGCTCACGATCCTCGTGTACGCGCGCGGCCGGTGGACCGTCGGCCTCGCGGTCGCCAACACCGTCGTCGGGGCGCTGTTCGCCGGCGCCGTCGTCTGGCTCGCGAGCGCCGACCGCCTCGTCAACCCGGCGTTCCTCGACGTCACGGGCGGCGACTCGGTCACCTGGCTCTCGAACGCGATCATCGCGGGCACCCTGGTCATCACCGGCTGGGACGTCGTCAGCGTCTGGGTGAAGGCCCTGCGCAGCCCGCGTGCCTAGGCTGGCCCGGTGACCCGCTCCCGCCTCGACCGCACCCGGCGTGCGGTCGAGGCGGCGGCCGCACGCGAGGGGTTCGCGCTCGACCCGGACCAGTCCGCGCTCCTCGACCGGCTCGCCCGGCTCGGCGACGAGCTCGCCGGGGCCCGACGGCGCCCCGTCCGCGGGCTGTACGTGTGGGGGCCCGCGGGGCGCGGGAAGTCGTGGCTCGCAGGGGCGTTCTTCGCGGCCGTCGCGGCCGGGCTCCCCGCCGGCGCGGCCAAGCGGGTCCACGTGTACGACCTGTTCCGCGCGCTGCACGCGGCGATCCACGCCCAGCGGGTGAGCGCCCTCGCCGGGCCGCGCCCCGCCGTCGGGCAGGGCGGCCCGACGCGCGGGTGGCGCACCCGCGCGGCCGCGCCGACCGCGGAGCCTCCGCCGCCCGGGCCGCCGGAGGAGTCGGCGGAGCCACGCCCCGGCACCGTCGACGCCGCGATCGACGACCTCCTGCGCGGGACCACGCTGCTCTACCTCGACGAGCTCCACCTGCACGACACCGGCGACGCGACCCTGCTCACCCGGCTCCTGCGCCGGGCGTTCGAGGCGGGCGTCGTCGTGCTCGCGACCTCCAACTACGAGCCCGGCACGCTGCTGCCGAACCCGCTGTGGCACCACGTCGCCGAGCCGGGCATCGCGCTCCTGCGGGCGCACCTCGACGTGGTCGAGCTCGCCGGCCCGACCGACTACCGGACGCTCGGGGGTCGCGGCCGGGGCGGGTTCGCCGGCGGCGCGTGGCTCCGTCCCGGCACGACGGCGCAGCTCGCCGACCACGGGCTCGTCGCCCCCGCCCAGGGGTCGCGGGCGCTCGTCCGTACCGGGACGCGGTCGTTCGAGGTCACCGCCGCACGGGCGGACGGCGAGCTCTGGGTGACCTTCGACGACCTGGCGGGCCGGCCCACGTCCACGCTCGAGTACCTCGACTGGGCCGCGCGCTTCCGCCGCTGGGTCGTGACCGACGTCCCGCTGCTCACCGACGTGGACCGCGAGGCCCAGCAGCGGTTCATCGCGGTCGTGGACGTGCTCGTGGACGCCGACGTCGAGCTCGTCGTCACGTCGCACCGCGCCCTGGCCACCTTCCGCACGACGATGCCGGACCGGCCCGACGCCTTCCGGACGGCCAGCCGGCTCCAGCTCCTGGCCGCGCCCGAGGACGGTCTTCGTCCTCCCGCGGGCGCCCCGCGCGGCTGAACCCGGCACGCCCGGACCCGGGAGAGCGACCCGGCGTGTCGTGGGCGGCGGCTACGATCGGCCGCAACCGACTGGACTGGAGGCACCCGGTGGCACGCACCGACGGCACCGACGACACGCGCGGGCAGCGCGGTCCGCGCGCGGCGGACGCGCTCACGTGCTCGTTCTGCGGCAAGTCCCAGCGCCAGGTGAAGCGGCTCATCGCAGGGCCCGCGGGCGTGTTCATCTGCGACGAGTGCGTGGCCCTGTGCCTCGAGATGGTCGAGGAGGACCGCGAGGCCGAGAACGCGTCGCAGGACGTCGTGACCGGCGACGGTCCCCTCCCCACGCCGCACGAGATCTTCGCGCACCTCAGCCGCTACGTCGTCGGGCAGGACGGTGCCAAGCGAGCCCTGGCCGTCGCGGTGCACAACCACTACAAGCGCGTCCGCGCCGCCGCTGCCGCCGAGGAGGCCGGCGACGCCCCCGCGACAGACGACCCGGACTACGTGGAGCTGGCGAAGTCGAACATCTTGTTGATCGGTCCGACGGGGACGGGCAAGACGTATCTGGCGCAGACGTTGGCGCGGATGTTGAA
>NZ_JBVIFN010000011.1:97417-117213 GCF_055571305.1 Cellulosimicrobium sp. NPDC030954 | reverse complement strand
ACCATCCGCGCCGCTCGTTCCTCGCGTCGCTCCCGCCAGGCCCGCCACGACGCGGCACCACCACCCACCCCGCCCGGCGTCGTCTCACCCTGGTCGTCGCTGACCCGGGCGACTACCCGCGGTGTCGGGCTCGCCCGTATGGGACCGGACCGGACCGGACCGGGCCGCCGGTCTACCTCGTGCTACCGGGGATCTACCTCGCGACCACGGCTCTCCCGCTGCGGCTGCGCGGGTCGGGCATCGGGCGGTACGCGGCCGTGGCTAGCGGGTGTGCTCGCGGAGCCAGGCGAGCTGGCGGGCGAAGCGGTAGGCCTGGCCACCTTCGTGCTCGTTGAAGCGGTAGACGTCGATCGCGCGCGCGACGTCCCCGGCGCCCGCGTCCGCGGCCCAGCCGTTGTACGCCGCGTACACGGTGGACGGCGGGCAGACCGGGTCCATGAGCGCCACGGAGAACAGGCCGGGCGCGGTCGCGCGCCGCGCGAGGCTCGCGCCGTCGAGGTAGGAGAGGGTGCGGAAGACGGCGTCCTCGTGCTCGCGATGGACGGCGAGATAGCGCGTGATCTCCGAGTACGGCGGGCGGTCGGTGATCTCGACCGCGCGGCGGTAGTGGGTGAGGAACGGCACGTCGGGCATGGCGGCGACGAGGCCCTCGGTGAGGCCGGCGACGGCGATCGTCAGGCCGCCGCCCTGGCTCACCCCGGTCACGGCGACGCGGGCGGCGTCGATGCCGTCGATCGTGCGGACGGCGTCGACCGCCCGCACGGCGTCGGTGATGACGCGGCGGTAGTAGTGCTCGTGCGGGTCGAGGACGCCGCGCGTCAGGAAGCCGGGTGTGGCCGGGCCTGATCCGACCGGGTCGGGCGTGTCGCCTCCCGCGCCCCAGCCGCTGCCCTGTCCGCGCGTGTCGACGACGAGGTGCGCGTAGCCCGCGCTCGCCCACAGCAGGTGCTCGTGGGGCAGGCCGCGGCCGCCCCCGTATCCCAGGTACTCGACCACGGCGGTGAGCGGTGGGCCGTCCCCGGCGGCCGCCGCGCGCGCGGCTGCGGCGGGCCGCACGAGCCAGGCCTTGACCGGCTGGGCGTCGAAGCCCGGGAACGTGACGTCGTCGACCACGACCGTCTCCAGCCCGGCGTCGACGCGCTCGAGCCGGACGGTCTCGGCGAGGTCGCCGCCGGCCGCGCGTGACCCGGCGAGGGTGCGCGCCCAGAACGCGTCGAGGTCGGCGGGCTCGTCGAGCGCGGGAGCGTAGGTCTCGAGCTCGGCGAGGGGCAGGTCGAAGAGCGGCACGGTGGCGATCCTCCGGAGGGCGCACAAGGGTGATGTCGGACATCGATGTCGGGTCGGGACGACTCTAGCGCCGGCGAGGAGAGCTCCGGGCCACGCTAATAATGCGCATCATCCCTTTGACCCGCGCGGGGCCGGTGCGGCGAGACTGCCACCAGCCGCCGCCGCGCGCGCGGCGCCCGGTCGGCGACGAGGCCGCCGGTGAGGAACCGATGGAGGTCCCCTGTGAGAACCCGAGCACCAGCACCCCGCCGGAGACGCCGCGTCGCGACGGCGGCGGTCGTCGCCCTGGCCGCGATGGTGGCAGCCGGCGCGGTCGCCCCCGCCGTGGCCGCGCCGTCGCCGACAGCCCTCGCCCCGGCGCCGGTGGGCGCGACGGCGGCCGACGCCCCGTCCGCGTCCGACCTCCCGGTCTTCGAGTACCGCGGCGTGATCACCGACAAGGAGTCGATGATCTACAACCCGACGGACGAGTTCATCTTCCCGAGCGTCTTCCACGCGGGCGCCTACCTCGACGACGCTTTGGGGGAGTGGTACCTGTACTACGCCCCGCACGACTCCCCGGGCGGGATCTCGCTCATGTACGCCGACTCGCTCGAGGGCCCGTGGACGGAGTACGCCCACAACCCGATCGTCGCGGACGAGTGGCTGCCGTTCTACGAGCGCGTCTCGCACGTCTCGTCGCCCGACGTCCTGTGGGACGACGCGGCCGACGAGGTGCTGCTGTACTTCCACGGCGAGAACTCGACGACGCGGTGGGCGACGTCGAACGACGGCGTGACGTTCGACGACTCCGGGGTCGCGGTCACCAACGCCGACGGCGGTGCCGGGACCACCGAGACGTCCTACGCGCGCGTCGTCGAGCACCCCGACCCAGCGTCGGGCTACCGCTTCGCGATGACGTACATGCAGAACCGGACCGACAACATCCGGCGCATCAAGGTGGCCGAGTCGGTCGACGGCAAGGCCTGGGACGTGCGGCCCGACCCGCTCGTCGTGCCCGACGCCGCGACCGGCACGAACGTGTCCGGCGGCAACCTGTGGGAGTGGGAGGGCCAGCTCTACGTGGTCTACCACGGCTCCACGGGCATCACGTTCGCCCGCACGCTCGACCCGACGATGACCCAGGTCGGACCGCGGTGGGAGCTCCACAGGGCCAGCGGTGTCGGTGAGGACACCGGCCGGGTGGCCGCGCCCGAGATCGTGACCGACGGCGACGAGACCTACCTCTTCTACGAGTCCGGCGACCGGCTGGGCGCGACGATCGCGTGGGCGCAGCGCGACCCCGACGCCGTCCGGCCGCCCGAGCCCGGCCAGGACCCCGACCCGCTGCGCGAGCAGTGCAGCGGTGCCGCGTCGGACGAGTTCGACGGCACGACGCTCGACCCGGCGCGGTGGTCCGTCGTCCGCGCGGGCACCGCTCGCCACGAGCTCGTGGACGGCGCGCTGCGCGTCCCGACGTACCCGACCGGCGTCGCGGGCGCCTCGCTGCCGCTCCAGGCGGTCCCCGACGGGCCCTGGGAGGTCACGACGGCCGTCTCCGTCTCCCCGACCGAGCGCTTCCAGCAGGGCGGCCTGCTCCTGTACCGCGACGACGCGAACTACGCGAAGCTCGACCTCGTGCACGGCTCGCTCGGCCCGCGCGTCGAGTTCATCTGGCGCCAGAACGGCACCGACCGCAACACGGGGTTCGACTCGGTCGTCCCGCCGGCAGGACTCGGTGAGACCTTCTGGCTGCGCCTCGCGAGCGACGGGAGCGCCGTGCAGGCGTCGGTGTCGGTCGACGGCGTCGAGTTCGCGCCCTGGGGTCGCACCGTGGACGTCGCGGCGCTTGGTGCGACGGGCGTCGGGCCGTTCGCGATGCGCGGCTCCGCGACGCCGCCGGAGATCGTGGCGTCGTTCGACTGGTTCCGGTGGACCCCGACCGCCGAGGAGGCGGCCGCGTGCGACGACGACGTGCCCGCCGTCGAGGTGCAGGCCGTGACGCGCTGCCTCGCGGGCCGCGCGTACGTCGCGGTGACCGCGCGCAACGAGGGGGAGGCCGCGACGACGGTCCGGCTCGTGACGCCGTTCGGCGAGCGCACCGTGGCGGACGTCGAGCCCGGGCGCAGCGCCTACCAGTCCTTCGCGACGCGGGCGACGTCGGTCGAGGCCGGGGAGGCGAGGGTCGACGTCGCCGGGGCCGACGGTGTCCAGCACGGCTCGACCTCGGCGACCTACGACGCGCTGACCTGCGGATAGCGCCGCACGCACGCGCGGCACAGCGGGCCCAGGGATGCACCTCCGAGTGCGTCCCTGGGCCCGTCGTGCATCCTCCGGCAGTCGCCCGCCGGGGCGGCGGTGACCGTCGCGTCGCCGATTATGCGGATCACCGGCGGCGGACAGAGGCGCGGAGTGCCAGCGTTCGCGACGTAATAATGCGTATTACCGCGTTGACCCGCACGCGCCGCTCTGGCGAGACTCCTCGCACGTCATCGACGACGTGATCGAGGAGGATCCATGCCGAGGCACCGCATCACCCAGGCCGACGTCGCCGCCATGGCGGGCGTCAGCCAGGCGACGGTCTCGTTCGTGCTGAACGACAGCACGCCCGCCGGGGTGCGGATCAGCGAGGAGACCCGTCAGCGCGTGCTCGACGCGATCCGCATCACCGGCTACTCGGCGAACCCCGTGGCCCAGCGCCTCGCGGGCGGGCACAACCAGATCCTGGGCGTCTTCACCTACGAGGCGACGTTCCCGCGCGCCGGCCGGGACTTCTACGGCCCGTTCCTGGTCGGCATCGAGCACGCGGCCGAGAAGCTGGGCATCGACATCCTGCTCTTCACGAGCGCCCGCGTCGTCGACGGCCGGCGCCGCCTCACGCGCGACGGGTGGCAGCGCCTCGGGATCGCCGACGGCTGCCTCCTGCTCGGCCAGCACGAGGACCGCGGCGAGCTCCAGCACCTGCTCGACACGAACTACCCGTTCGTCTTCATCGGGAAGCGCGGGAGCGACGGCGGGCGCCTGCCCTACGTCGGCGCCGACTACGTCGCGGCGACGGCGCGCCAGGTCGAGCGTCTCGTCACGCTCGGCCACGAGCGCATCGGCTACGTCGGGCCGCGCGGCACCGACCAGCCGACGCTCGACCGCGTCGACGCCTACCGCGCCACGATGAAGGCGCACGGGCTCACCGTGCGCTTCGTCGAGCTCGACGACGTCCCGGCCACGGCCGCGGAGATCGTCGACCAGCGCCTCACGGCCGTCGTCGTCGCCCCGGAGAACTATCCCGAGGAGCTCGTCGACGAGCTCGAGGGGCGCGGGGTCCGCGTGCCCGACGACGTCTCCTTCCTCCTCCTGGGCCAGCCGCACCACGGGCGTCCGGGCGGGCGCCGGTGGTCCGGGTTCTCGATCCCGCGCGAGGAGATGGGGGCGCGCGCCCTCGTCCTGCTCTCGCGGCTCGTCGCCGAGTCCGGCTCGGGCCGCTCCGACCGCAAGGCCGCGCGCGCCGCCCGGGTCCCCGAGGACGAGCTGCACCAGCTCCTCGAGTGCGTCGACGTCGACGGCGAGACCGTCGCCGCGCCACCGCCCGCGCCACCCCCGGCAGCCGGACCGTCCCTGCAGACCTCAGAGCACCAGAGCACCAGAGAAACGGAACCAGCGTGACCCATCCAGACCTCCAGGCAGACGTCCTCGTCGTCGGCGGCGGGCTCGGCGGCGTCGCCGCCGCGCTCGCGGCCGCGGAGCGGGGCGCCCGCGTCGTCCTCACCGAGGAGCACCCGTGGATCGGCGGGCAGCTCACGTCCCAGGCGGTGCCGCCGGACGAGAGCGCGTGGGTCGAGCGGTTCGGCGTGACCGCGCGCTACCGCGCGCTGCGCGACGGCATCCGCGACGTGTACCGCCGCTCGTACCCGCTGACGGACGCCGCGCGCTCGTGGGACGCCCTCAACCCTGGCGCCGGCTGGGTCTCCAAGCTGTGCCACGAGCCGCGCGTCGCGGTCGGGGTGCTCGAGGAGATGCTCGCCCCGTGGCGGTCCGCGGGCCGCATCCGTCTGCTGGAGCGCGTGCGCCCGACGGCGGCCACCACCGACGGCGACCGCGTCACCTCCGTGACGCTCACCCCGGTCAGCCCGGGCGACGGTACGGGCGCCGACGAGGTCGTGACGGTCCACGCCGCGTTCATCGTCGACGCGACCGAGACGGGCGACCTCCTGCCCCTGACGGGCACGGAGTACGTCACGGGCTTCGAGTCGAACCGTGAGACGGGGGAGCCGAGCGCTCCCGACGAGGCGCAGCCGGACAACGTGCAGGCGCTGAGCGTGTGCTTCGCCGTCGAGCACGTCGACGGCGACCACACGATCGACCGTCCCGAGCGCTACGACTTCTGGAGCACGTACACCCCGGGCCCGTGGAACGGGCGGCGCATGCTGTCGTGGGAGGCGCCGAACCCGCGCACGCTCGCGATGGACGTGCGGTCCTTCACGCCGAACCCGGGCGACGACGCGCGCGCCGTGGACGCCGACCAGTCGAAGAACCCGGGCGACGGCAACCTGTGGACGTTCCGGCGCATCGCGGCGCGCGACCTGTTCGCGCCCGGCCACTACGCGAGCGACCTGTGCCTCGTGAACTGGCCGAGCATCGACTACTTCCTCGCGCCGGTGCTCGACGTGCCGCGCGACGTGGAGGAGGCGCGGATCGCCGACGCCCGGCAGCTCAGCCTCTCGATGCTCTACTGGATGCAGACCGAGGCGCCCCGCCCCGACGGCGGGACGGGGTTCCCCGGACTGCGCCTGCGACCGGACGTCATGGGCTCGGCCGACGGCCTCGCCCAGGCGGCCTACCACCGCGAGTCCCGCCGCCTGCGCGCGGTGACGACGGTGACGGAGAACGACGTCTCGTACGCCGTGCGCGGGGACCGGGGCGCGACGCGCTACGACGACTCGGTCGGCGTCGGCATGTACCGCATCGACCTGCACCCCTCGACCGGCGGCGACACGTACATCGACGTCGCGTCGACCCCGTTCGAGATCCCCCTCGGCGCGCTCCTCCCGCAGCGTGTGACCAACCTGCTCGCGGCCAACAAGAACATCGGCACGACGCACATCACCAACGGCTGCTACCGCCTGCACCCGGTCGAGTGGAACATCGGCGAGGCCGCCGGCCACCTCGCGGCCCACTGCCTCGCGACCGGGCGCACGCCGCACGCCGTCCAGTCCAAGGCCGACCTGCTCGCCGACTACCAGGACGAGCTCGTCCGGGCCGGCGTCGAGCTGCGCTGGCCCGCCGAGGCACACCCCTACTGACGCGGGCCCCGCCCGCACCGACACGGCCACCCTCAGTCCGAAGGAGAACTGATGACCCCCCTGACCCCCCGCCGCGCACCCCGCCCGGCCCGCATCCGACACCGCCTCGTGAGCGCACCCCTGGCCGCAGGCGGCGTCGCGCTCGCCCTCGTCCTCACCGCGTGCTCCGGCGGCGGCGACGACGTCGCCGGCGAGCCGAGCACGCCGAGCGAGCCCGTCGAGCTGCGCATGACCGTCTGGACGGCCGACGAGACGCAGCTCGCGCAGTTCCAGGATATCGCCGACGCGTACGTCGCGGACAACCCCGACCTCGTCTCGGGCGTGACGTTCGAGACGATCCCGTTCGAGGACTACACGACGTCGCTCACGACGCAGCTCGCGGGCGGCAACGCCCCGGACCTCGCGTGGATCCTCGAGAGCTACGCGCCCGAGTTCGTCGCGAGCGGCGCGCTCGTGGACGTCGCCCCGAAGCTCCAGGAGACCGAGGGGTACGAGTACGACGACCTCCTGGACTCCTCGCTCGCGCTGTGGGAGAAGGACGGCGGCCTCTTCGCCTACCCGTTCTCCAACTCGCCGTTCGCGATGTTCGTCAACACCGACCAGGTCGCCGCCGCGGGCCAGCCGAACCCGGCCGACCTCGTCGCTTCCGGGGACTGGACCTACGACCAGGCGCGCGACATCTCGGCGGCCGCCGCCGCGGCGTCGGGCAAGCAGGGCCTCGTGGTGCGCGACTTCGACTTCAAGGTGTGGGAGAACCTGTCGACCGTCTGGGACGGCTGGGACGCGGCGCCGTGGAACGAGGACGGCACACAGTGCACGTTCACCGACCCGGAGATGGTCGACGCGCTCACGTGGATCCACGACGCGACGTTCGTGGACAAGGCGATGCCCGGTCCGGGCACGACGGCCGACTTCTTCGCGGGCGACGCCGCGATGACGATCACGCAGATCAGCCGCGCGTCCGCGCTCGACGACTCGTTCGCGTGGGACGTCGTGCCGCTCCCGGCCGGTCCCGCGGGTCAGCAGAACGTCATCGGCCAGGCGGGCATCGGCGTCTTCGCGGCGGGCGAGCACCCGGACGTCGCCGCCGACTTCCTCGCGTGGTTCACCAACCCGGAGAACGCCGAGACGCTCGCCGCGTACTTCCCGCCGCCGCGCGAGTCGCTCCTGAACGCGGAGACGCTCGGCGCGGCGAACCCGAAGCTCAGCGAGACCCAGCTCCAGGCGGTCGTGGTCGACGGCATCCAGGGCGCGGTGACCAAGCCGTCGCACCGGAACTTCGCGAAGCTGCAGGACACGGTGCGGGCCCAGCTCGACGCGCTGTGGACCGCGGACGCCGACGTCGAGGGCGTGCTCGCCGACACGTGCGCGGCGATCCAGCCCCTGCTCGGGGACTGAGCGTGGCGTCCTCCGCACTCGCACGACGGGACGCGGCCGTGGGGTACACCATGGTCGCGCCCGCCGTGCTCGGCGCGCTCGCGTTCGTCGTCGCACCGCTGGTCGCCGTGGTCTGGTACTCGCTGCACGAGTGGAACGTCCTCGCGAACACGTTCACGTTCGCGGGCGCCGACAACTACGAGCGCATGCTCTCCGACCCCGGCCTGCGCGACTCGCTGCTCGCGAGCCTGTGGTTCTCGGTCGGGCTCGTGGTCCTCAACATCTCGCTCGCCCTGCTGCTCGCGGTGCTGCTCAACCAGAAGCTCCCGGGCACCACGACGTTCCGGACGTTCTTCTTCTCACCGGTGGTCGTGTCGCTCGTCGCGTGGACGATCGTGTGGAGCTTCCTGCTCCAGGCCGACGGCGGGATCAACGGCTTCCTGTCGCTCCTCGGCGTCGAGGGCCCGAACTGGTTGCGGGGCGAGACGACGGCCATGATCTCGGTGATCGTCGTCCAGGTGTTCAAGAACGTCGGCCTCAACATGATCCTGTTCCTCGCGGCGCTGCAGGGCGTCCCGGAGGAGGTCCAGGAGGCCGCGCGCATCGACGGGGCCGGCGCGTGGCGGCGCTTCCGGTCGATCACGCTCCCGCTCATCAGCCCGACCGTGCTGCTCGTCTCGATCCTCACGATCGTCGGCTCGCTCGAGGTGTTCGCGCAGATCGCCGTGCTCACGGGCGGGGGGCCGGGGAACTCGACCACGGTGCTCGTCTACTACCTGTACCAGCAGGCGTTCCGGTTCAACGACTTCGGCTACGCGAGCGCGATCTCCGTCCTGCTGTTCGTCATCGTCCTCGTCCTGA
Source organism: Cellulosimicrobium sp. NPDC030954 (assembly GCF_055571305.1). Classification (NCBI taxonomy): domain Bacteria; kingdom Bacillati; phylum Actinomycetota; class Actinomycetes; order Micrococcales; family Promicromonosporaceae; genus Cellulosimicrobium; species Cellulosimicrobium sp. NPDC030954. Next base: position 108,412 of record NZ_JBVIFN010000011.1, on the reverse strand, counting down.
CACTCGTGCAGTGGCAGACGCGCAAGAGGTGGGTCTTCCATGAAGTCTGACGTGATGCCCGGCCCGGCCACGCTCCCGGGCGCGGACGGTGACCCGGCCCGGCCCGCGGCGTCGGGCACGGGCGACGGCGCGGACCGCCCACGGCACGCGCCCGCGCGTCGGGACCGGGCCGCGCGGTCCCGGCGCCGGTGGGGACGCTGGGCGCTCGTGGCGCTGCTGGTCGTGCTGAGCGTTCCCTTCGTGTTCCCCACGTGGTGGATGGCGACGTCGAGCCTCAAGCCGATGAGCGAGATCCTCCGCGCCGTGCCGACGCTGTGGCCGCAGGACCCGTCGTTCGCGGCGTACGGGGACGTGTTCCGGCTGCAGCCGTTCGCGCAGCAGTACTGGAACAGCCTCTACATCGCCGCGCTGGTGACCGTCGGGACGATCCTCGTGTCGTCCATGGCCGGGTACGCGTTCGCGCGCATCCGGTTCCCCGGGGCGAACGCGCTGTTCCTGCTCGTGCTCGTGGGGCTGCTCGTGCCGTCGGAGGTGACGATCGTCCCGCTGTTCCGGATGGTCAACTCGCTCGGGCTCATCGACACGCACTGGCCGCTCGTGGTCATCCCGATCCTCGGGGCGCCGAGCGTGCTCGCGACGTTCATCATGCGCCAGTTCTTCCTCGGCCTCCCGGGCGAGCTCGAGGAGGCGGGGCGCATGGACGGCCTCGGGCGCTGGGGGATCTTCTGGCGGATCGCGTTCCCGCTGTCCCGCTCCGCGATCTCGGCCGTCGCGATCTTCACGTTCCTCAAGTCGTGGAACCTGTACCTCGAGCCGATCGTGTACCTGTCCAGCAAGGACCGGTTCACGCTCCCGCAGGCGCTCACGCAGTACGTCGACGCCTACGGCGGTCCCATGTGGAACGTGCAGCTCGCGGCGACGACGCTGACGGTGCTGCCGGTCCTCGCGGTGTTCCTCGTCGCGCAGAAGCAGTTCGTCCAGGGCCTCGCGCACACGGGACTGAAGTAGGAGGGCCCGCCGATCAGCCCTGCTCGGGGTACTCGGTGCGGGTGCGCGACCCTCCGACCGAGACGCTCCCTCCGCCGACCACGGGCAGCGGCGTCCCGGCGGAGAACCCGACACCCTGCTCCTTCACGACCGTACCGCCGGGTGGCGTCGTGATGAGCGAGCTCGGTGGGTTGGGCACGACGTTGCCGCTCGCGTCGTACGTGACCGCGTACACGCCGGGCCCGCCGGCGTCCTTGCTGCCCGGGACGATCCCCGTGCCCTCGATGCCTGCGCCGGCGTCGCCGCGGACGTAGACCGTCGTGGTGCCCGTGTTGTTGTCCACGCGGGTGCCGACCAGGCCCTCGACCTCGACCTCGGCCCTCCCCCCAGCGAGCGGCACGACCGCACCCCCGGCGGACCCGGTCGCGTAGGCGCCCGCCTCGACGATCGTGGCGTCGGGCCTCGGCGGCACGTACGACCCGAGCTCCGGCCCCATGTAGTGCATCGTCTGGCGCTGCTGGTAGGCGAGGAAGGCGTCGACCTCGTCCTGGCTCGCGAAGGTGTACTCGCTCCCGACGTTCAGCACCGCCCCGCCCGAGGCGCCCGCCTGCGCGCCGAGGTTGACGCCGTGCTCGTTCACGTGCCCCTCGACGTAGGGGGTCGGGGTGCCCTCTCCGACTCCCAGGCTGCCCCCGGCGAGCTGGGTGACCCGGAACGTCCCGTCGGAGAGCTCGTCGATGCGGTACTCGAACCCGGCGCTCCCTTCCCCCGGGCCGACCCCGATGCCCTGCTCGTACGTCACGTGCTCCGTCGCGACGATCGTCGGCGGCTCCTGCTGCTCGGTCATCGGCGGCAGGTCGGGCAGGGTGTGATCGCCCGGCAGACCAGGGATCCCGCCGCTACCGCCACCAGCACCGCCGCCACGGCTCCCGCCGCCGTCGACGGCGCTCGCGCTGTCCTGCTGCTCGGCCTGCACGCGGAGCTTCTGCGCGCCGTCGTCGAGCAGGGTCGACGCCGCTCGCAGCGCCGCCTCCATCTCGCCGTGCCACCGTGCCCGCAGCGCCTCGGCGTCCGGACCTGCCCACGGGGTCGACGTGACGGCGGCGCGCAGCGCCGAGGTCGTCGCCTCGAGCCTGGCGGACTCGCCCTGGAACGTGTCGGCGAGCCCGCGCAGCGCGGCGACGTCGGCACCGTAGAAGGACATGGTGAACCTCTGTTGGCAGGGGGGACGGTTGTCACGGTCACCTTTCGTCATGACGCGGCCCGGCGCAAGGGGGAGGAGTCCCCATCGGGCGCGAGGCGCGCGGTCGGGCCTCGCGCACCGGCGCCCCGGACGAGGGCGCCGCCGAGGTCGCTAGGCTCGACGGCGTGGCTCATCTTCTCGGCGCCGACGGCATCTCGCTGACCGTCGGCACCCGCACCCTGCTCGACGACGTCTCTCTCGGCCTCGACGACGGCGACCGCGTCGGCATCGTCGGCCCCAACGGCGCCGGCAAGTCGACGCTCCTGCGCCTCCTCGCGGGCACGCAGCAGCCCGACGGCGGCCGCGTCACCCGGGTGGGCGGGCTGCGGGTGGGGCTGCTCGACCAGCGCGACGACGTCGGCACCGGCGCGACGATCCGCGACCTCGTGCACGGCGACGCCGCGACGCACGCGTGGGCGTCGGACGCGAGCATCCGCACCGTGCACGCCGGCCTGCTGGCCGACCTCGACCTCGACGCCCCCGCGGACACCCTGTCGGGCGGGCAGCGGCGCCGCGTCGCGCTCGCGGCCCTCCTCGTCGCCGACCACGACGTGCTGTTCCTCGACGAGCCGACCAACCACCTCGACGTCGAGGGCGTCGCGTGGCTCGCCGCCCACCTGGGCGACCGGTTCGCGCGCCCGGGCGCCCGGGGCGCGCTCGTCGTGGTGACCCACGACCGCTGGTTCCTCGACGCCGTCTGCTCGCGCATGTGGGAGGTGCGCGGCGACGGCTCCGGTGCGGTCGAGGGGTACGAGGGCGGCTACGCCGCCTACGTGCTCGCGCGCGCCGAGCGCCAGCGGACCGCCGCCGTCGCCGCGGAGAAGCGCGACAACCTGCTGCGCAAGGAGCTCGCGTGGCTGCGCCGCGGGGCACCCGCCCGCACGTCCAAGCCCAAGTTCCGGCTCGACGCCGCCGCCGCGCTCATCGCCGACGTCCCGCCGCCGCGCGACACGCTCGAGCTCACGCGCACCGCGACCAAGCGGCTCGGCAAGGACGTGCTCGACCTCGAGGACGTGACGGTCGCCGTCCCCGTGCGCGGCGCGGCCGGTGCGGACGTGGCCAGGCGCGTGCTGCTCGACGACGTCACGTGGCGCCTCGGGCCCGGCGACCGGTACGGCGTCGTCGGGGTCAACGGCGCCGGGAAGACGACGCTCCTCGCGCTCCTCGCCGGGCGGCGCGAGCCCGACTCCGGGCGGGTCAAGCGCGGCAAGACCGTCCACGTCGCCGAGCTGTCGCAGGACGTCGGCGAGCTCGACGACATCGCCGGGTCGCGCGTCATCCAGGTGATCGAGGACGAGAAGCGGTCCGTCGTCGTGGACGGCAAGGAGCTCACGGCCTCGCAGCTCGTCGAGCGGCTCGGGTTCACGCGCGAGCGGTCCCAGACCCTCGTGCGCGACCTCTCGGGCGGCGAGCGCCGCCGCCTGCAGCTCCTGCGGCTGCTCGTCGCCGAGCCCAACGTGCTGCTGCTCGACGAGCCGACGAACGACCTCGACACCGACACGCTCGCCGCGCTCGAGGACCTGCTCGACGGCTGGCCGGGGACGCTGGTCGTCGTCTCGCACGACCGCTACCTGCTGGAGCGCGTCGCGGACCGCCAGGTCGCGCTGCTCGGAGACGGTCAGGTGCGCGACCTGCCGGGCGGCGTCGAGCAGTACCTCGACCTGCGGCGCGCGGCGCTCGCGGGCGCCGGGGCGTCGTCGAGCGGCTTCGCGCCCGCGTCGGGGGCCGACGGCGGCGCGGACAGCGAATCGGTCGTGGCCGGTCCGAGCGCGGCCGAGGTGCGTGTGGCGAAGAAGGAGATCAACCGCATCGAGCGCAGGCTGTCGAAGATCGCCGAGGCGGAGGGTCGCCTGCACGAGAAGATCGCCGCGAACGCGACGGACTTCGCCGCGGTCGCCGAGCTCGACGCCGAGCTGCGCACGCTCGCGGCCGAGAAGGACGAGCTCGAGGCGGCGTGGCTCGAGGCGGCGGAGGTCGCGGGCTGACGAACCCGCGCGAGCGAGCGGTCCAGCGGGCCGGTCAGCGGCGCAGGAAGCCCATGCGGTCGTCGGGGTCCACGCGCTCGAGGATCGCGCCCGCGATGGCGTCGAGCTGCTCGACCTGCTCGGGGGTCAGCGCGTCGATCACGTGGTCCCGGACGGTGGCGACGTGGCCCGGCGCCGTCGCGACGACCTTGGCCCACCCGGCGTCGGTGAGGTGCGCGTTGGTGGCGCGCCGGTCCTCGGGGCACGGGACGCGCTCGACGAGCCCGCGCTTCTCGAGCCGGGCCACGACGTGGGAGAGGCGGGGGAGCGTCGCGTTGGTGGCGCCCGCGAGGTCGGTCATGCGCAGCGTGCGGTCGCGGGCCTCGGAGAGCATGGCGAGCACGTAGTACTCGAAGTGGCTGAGGTCGGCGTCGCGCCGGAGCTGGGTGTCCAGGACGCCCGGTAGCAGCTCCACGACCGCCACGAGCCGCTTCCACGCGTCGAGCTGCTGGTCGTCGAGCCAGCGGGGTTCTGTCGTCATCGGGCCTCCTCCGGTGTGACCATCGTAATAGTTGACGCTACAAGTTTAGCGTCGTAGGGTGATGGTTGTAGCAACAACTAACAGCCGACCGGGCGGCCGGCGCAGGAAGGGAAGCCACCATGAGCAGCATCACCATCATCGGCGCGGGCAACATGGGCACCGCGATCGCCGGGCTCGCGCTCGCCGCGGGCAGCGAGGTGCAGGTCCTCACGCGCGAGGCGACCGACCTCGATCCTCGTGTCTCGGCCGGGACCGTCGGCGACGAGCTCAAGGGCGACGTCGTCGTCCTCGCCCTCCCGTACGGGGCCGTGGCGGAAGTCGTCGACCTCTACGGCGACCGCCTCGACGGCAAGGTCGTCGTCGACATCACCAACCCGCTCGACTTCGCGACCTTCGACGCCCTCGTCGTGCCCGACGGCTCGTCGGCTGCGGCGCAGATCCAGCAGCGCGTGCCCGGCGCGCGCGTGCTCAAGGCGTTCAACACGAACTTCGCCGCGACCCTCGCCTCCGGGCAGGTCGGTCCGCTCCCGACGACGGTCCTCGTCGCGGGCGACGACGCGGACGCCAAGGCCGCGCTCGCCGGCGCGGTGTCCGGAGTGCGCGTCGTCGACGCCGGCTCGCTGAAGCGCGCGCACGAGCTCGAGGCGCTCGGCTTCCTCCAGCTCACCCTCGCCGCGGGGGAGAAGACGTCCTGGACGACAGGCTTCGCGCTCGCCGAGTGAGCCCACGCGCCGAGATAGCGACGCACCGCCGAGATAGCGACCCCCCGGCGTCCGGGAGTCGCTATCTCGGTGGTGCGTCGCTATCTCGGGGTCACGTGCGGCCTCCGGGATCAGTGGCCAGACCTCTCCGCCGCCGCCCGGGCCGCCTCGCGTTCCGCCTTCTCCGCCTCGCGCAGCGCCTTCTCGAGCTCGCGCACCTTCTTCTGCGCCTCGCGGACGCGGCGCTCGGCGTCGCGCCGCTTGAGCGTCGCCTTCTTCACCTTCGGGTCCTTGACGTGCACGGCGATCTCCACCGGGGCGACGGCGTCGCGCGGGTCGGCCCCGGCGTCGCCGGCCGGGGCCGGCAGGTCGTCGGGCGCCGGGGTGCGGCGCCCCGCGCCCGGGGCTCCGGCCGCCCGGGCGTCCACGTAGACCGTGATCCCGTCGAGCACGCGCTCGAGGCCCCAGGCGGTGTCGTCGATCGTGCCCTCCTGGGCGTACGTCCCCGCCTCCACGAGCGGGCGCAGGTAGGGGAAGCGCACCTCGTCGACGAGGTCGCGCAGCGCGCCGCCCCAGCCGCCGCCCAGGACGGTCTCGTCGCCCCCGCCCGCGGTGACCGCACGGGCGAGGTCGCTCTGCAGGCGGGCGGCGTTCCGCGCGTAGCCGCTCACGAGGAGGATGACCGACATCTTCTCCTCGTCGTCGAGCGGCGTGGAGCGCAGGGCGCGCAGCGCGCTGTCCGCCCCACGCAGGTTGTTCGGCGTGAGGGGCGCGCCGGTCACCGGGATGTCGAGGAACCACGGGTGGGACGCGAACACCGCCATGGTGAACTGCGCCCACTCGCGCAGCTCCGCGCGCCAGTCCGCGGGCTCGTGCGCGGGCGGGTACTCGACGTCGAGCGCCGCCTCCTGCATGAGCAGCAGCAGGTCGTCCTTGCTCGTCACGTACCGGTAGAGCGACATGGTCGTGAAGCCGAGGCTCTGGGCGACCTTCGCCATGGAGACCGCGGCCAGCCCGTCCGCGTCGGCGATCTCCATGGCGGTCTCGACGATCCGCTCGATGCTCAGCTCGCGCTTGGGCGCGCGCTCGGGCCGTTCGGCGACGCCCCACGCGAGCGCGAGCCGGGGCGGGAGGTCGGGTGCGTCCGTCATGGGTTCATCCTCCCCGACCGGCGCCGGTCCCGGCGGACCGTCGCCGACCAGGCCCTCTTCGCGGCCGAGCAGGTGGTCGTGGCGCGTCCGGTCGGCAGGACGCGCCAGGACCACCTGCTCGGCCGAGGTGGGGGTTGGGGTGGGTGTCAGCGGGCCGTGCGGCGGCGGTAGAGGAACGAGCCGGCGGCGCAGCTCACGACCAGGAATCCCGCGAGCCACGCGATCGCCGTGAGGACCGTCGTCGCGTCGGGCGATCCCGCGAGGAGGCCGCGGAACGTCTCGATGATCGGCGTGAACGGCTGGTTCTCGGCGAAGCCGTGCAGCCACGAGGGCATCGTGTCGATCGGGACGAAGCCCGAGCTGAGGTAGGGCACGAACAGGAAGAGGAAGTTCACCGACTGCGACGCCTCGACGCTCAGGACCAGCCCGAGCGCGACGCTCAGCCAGGTGAACGTGAGCACCGCGACCACGGCGAACGCGACGAGGCCCACCCAGTCGCCGAGCCCGGCGTCGGGCCGGAACCCCAGCGCGAGCGCGACGGCCACGACGACGACCGCGGACGCGAGGTTGCGCACCACGCTCGCCACGACGTGCCCCCACAGCGCGGACGGCCCGAAGATCGGCAGCGTCTTGAACCGGTCGATCGTGCCCGACGTCATGTCCTGCGCGACCCCCACGGCGGCCGTCGCCGAGCCGAACCCGAGGCACATGACGAGCACGCCCGGGACGACGTAGTCGATGTAGTCGTCCCCGCCGATCGCGCCGCCGAAGATGACGACGAACACGAGCATGATCATCACGGGCAGCACGAACGCCGTGATGAGCCCGTCGACGCTGCGGAGCTGGCGGCGCGTCTCGCGCGCGACCATCGTGCGCACGTCCCGCGCGGCGGTGGCCGGGGTCTGTCGCGCGCGCGACGGCGTGGCGCGGCGGGGGCGGTCCAGGGTGGTCGCGGTCGTGGCGCTCATCGGGCGCCCTCCTTCCGGGTCAGGGCGAGGAAGACGTCGTCGAGCGTGGGCTTGACGACGCTGACCCCGACGACGGCGAGGTCGTGGGAGTCGGCCGCGGCGAGCACGTCGCGGATGGTGCGGACCGGGTCGTCGCTCGGTGCGGTGAGGGAGAGGTCCTTCTCGTCCGTGGTCGTGCGGGCCAGGCCCAGTGCCGGCGCGAGCCCGACGGCGGCCGCGAGGCTCGCGGGGTCGTCGAACGCGACGCGCACGTGGTCGCCCGCGACGAGCGCCTTGAGCTCGGCGGCCGTGCCGCGCGCGGCGACGCGGCCGTCGTGCAGGACGGCGATCGTGTCGGCGAGGCGGTCGGCCTCCTCGAGGTACTGGGTCGTGAGCAGGACCGTCGTGCCGTCGGTCGCGAGGCTCCGCACGACGTCCCAGAGCTGGGCGCGCGAGGCGGGGTCGAGGCCCGTCGTCGGCTCGTCGAGGACGAGGACCGCCGGGTCGGCGACGAGGCTGATCGCGAGGTCGAGGCGGCGGCGCATGCCGCCCGAGTACGTCCCGACGCGGCGGTCGGCGGCGTCCGTCAGGTCGAAGCGCGCGAGGAGCGCGTCCGCCCGCGGGCGTACCGCGCGGCGCGGGAGGTGCGCGAGCTCGCCCATCATGACGAGGTTCTCGCGGCCCGTCTGGAACTCGTCCACCGACGCGTACTGGCCCGTGAGCGCGATGGTCTCGCGCACCCGCGCCGCGTCGTGGACGACGTCGGCGCCCGCGACGCGGGCCGTGCCGCCGTCGGGCCGGACGAGGGTCGTGAGGATGTTGACGGTCGTGGTCTTGCCGGCGCCGTTGGGCCCGAGCAGCGCGAAGATCTCGCCGCGGCGCACGGTCAGGTCGACGCCGCGCAGCACGGCGTGGTCGCCGTAGGACTTCTCGAGCCCCTGCACGGCGATCATCGGTTCGGTCATCGCCTTCTCCTTCTCGGTCGGACGTGCTGGCCGGTGTGCGGCGCACACTGGCGTGTATGGCATAAACAATGTGTACACCATAAACACGCGTCGACGCGCGGGTCAAGGGCGTAGTGCCTGCCGAGGGAGCGAGCGCGAGGTAGAGCTCTGGTCTCCCGAGGTAGAGCCCTGGTCGCGCGGGGTAGGGACGTGGGGGCTAGCTCGCGCGATCGCGGGGGGAGCTCGTGAGGACGAGGCCGATCCCCGTCATGACCACGAGCGCACCGAGCACGACGGCGACCGGCGTCGTCCAGGTCCCCGTCGCGGTCTGCAGGGCGCCGGCGAGCGTCGGGGCCACGGCGGCGAGGCAGTAGCCGACCGACTGCACCGTCGCCGACGCCTGTCGACCGCGGCGGACCGTCGGGAAGCGCTGCGCGACGAGCGTGAAGACGACGACGAAGTTCGCGGCCTGCGCGATCCCGGCCATCGACGCCCACACCGCCCACAGTCCCGGCGCGACGAGCAGGCCCAGGGGCAGCGTCAGCCACAGCACCGCGATCACGGCGAAGCTCTGCCGCAGCGACCATCGCCGCACGGCGAGCGGCACGGCGAGCCCCCCGACGATCGCGAACCCCTGGAACAGCGACGCCGCCCCGCCCGACGCCGCGCGCGGGATCCCCGCCAGGTCCTCCAGGATGAGCGGCAGCCACGCCGTGAGCGCGTAGAAGCTCGACGACTGGAGCGCGAACATCGCGCACAGCCACCACGTGAACGGCGTCGCGAGGACGTGGCGCTCGCGGGCGGCGGCGGGGTCGGTGCCGGTGACGCCCTCCGCCGCTGCGGTGGCGAGGTCGCCGGGGTCGGGGGCGGCGTCGTCGTCCGGCCCGCCCGCGTCGGCCCGTGCGCGCCCCGCTCCGTCGGCGGGCGCCGTCGTGCCCGACGGCGTCCCGCTCGCCCGGTCGGTCGCCGCCCCTCCCGGCCGGCTCGGCTCGCGCGGGACCGCCCGCAGCCACCACACGAGCGCGACCACCGCGAGGACCGACCAGGACGCGAGCGCCCAGCGCCACCCGACGGCGTCGGCCAGGGGCGCGGTGAGCGCCGTCGTCGCGACGGTCCCCACGTTGATCGCCGCCGTGTACAGGCCCGTCACCGTCGCGACGTGGCCCGGGAAGTCGCGCTGCGCGATCATCGGGACGGCCAGGTTCGCCGTCGTGATGCCGAGCCCCAGGAGCACCGTCCCGGCGAACGTGCCCGCGGCGCCGAGGACGGCGACGTCGGCCGAGCGCAGCAGGGTGCCGGCGAGGATCAGCGCCAGGGCGACGGCGATCGCCGTCCGCAGCGACGACCGCCCCAGGAGCCCGGCGACCGCGGGCGTCGCCACGGCGAAGCAGAGCACGGGGATGCCCGTGAGCAGGCCCGCGGCCGCCGCGGTGAGGTGCAGGTCCACCGCGACGTCCGCGACGACCGGCGGAAGCGCCGTGAGCGGCGCGCGCAGGTTGACCGCGACCAGCAATACCGCGACGAGCAGCACGCCGTCGATCCCGCCGCGGAACGTGGTCGGGCGGGGCGGCCGGGACGGCGGCATCGGGCGGTGACCTCCGGGTGCGGGCACGTGCGACGCCGCGCGGCCCGGTCAGCCGGGTCGTCGGTCAGTCGTCGAACTGTCCTACGACTGTACGCAGGAGGGCCGCGAGCGCAGGGCGGCCGCCGGGCTCCAGCGCGTCGAGGATGCGAGCCTCCACCGCGAGCAGGTCGGTCATCGCCGTGTCGACGCGCTCCAGGCCCTCGGGCGTGAGCTCCACGAGCACGCCGCGACGGTCGTCGGGGGACCGGCGGCGCAGCACGAGCCCGCGCTCCTCGAGCCGGTCGATGCGGTTCGTCATGGTCCCGCTGGTCACGAGCGTCTGCGTCACCAGCGCCCCGGGCGACAGGCGGTACGGCTCGCCGGCCCGCCGCAGCGCGGACAGGACGTCGAACTCCCAGGTCTCCAGGTGCCCGCGCGCGAACGCCGTGCGGCGCGCGCGGTCGAGGTGCCGGGCAAGGCGGTCGACGCGCGAGAAGACGGTGAGCGGCTCGACGTCGAGGTCCGGGCGCTCGCGCTGCCACGCCGCGACGATGCGGTCGACCTCGTCCTCGTGCTGCTGCTCCATGACGCGAGGGTACTCGATGTGTCTCGACATCAAGACTCTTGACGCCCGCCGCACATCGGGCCGAGAGACAACCCCGGTCGCCCGAGGGAGACCCCTGGTCGGCCGAGGGCGAGCCCTGGCCGACCGAGGGAGAACCCTGGTGGGTCGAGGTAGAACCGCGGGTTGTCGGCCGCGGTTCGTCGCCGTGACCGACAACCGCGGGCAGTCGCCCGAGTGAGGGGAGACCAGAGCGAGACACCGTGGGGCGGGGTGGGTGGTGGTGCCGCGTCGTGGCGGGCCTGGCGGGAGCCGCGAGGAACGAGCGGCGGATGGTAGACGCGGCACCACCACCCACCCCCACCACCCAGCCCCGCCACCACCCCTCGCG